>JAJRXR010000019.1 GCA_024276195.1 Planctomycetota bacterium | reverse complement strand
GTTGTTCTTCTTTATCCTCATCAACAACCTGATGGGGCTGGTCCCGATCCTGGACATCATCCACCTGTTCGCGCCCGGCTGGAAGGCGGCCCACATGGCCCCCGTCGGCGGGACGGCGACGCAGAGCATCTATGTCACGGGGGCGTTGGCTCTGATCGCGGCGCTCGTCATCAACTACGCCGGGGTCAAGGAGCTTGGTTTCAAGGGCTATCTCAAGCACCTGACGGCAGACGCCCCGGTCTTTGTCTGGCCCATCATCATTCCGATCGAGATCGCCGGCACGTTCATCAAGCCGATCGCGCTGGCCATTCGTTTGTTCGCGAACATGACCGCAGGGCACATCCTGCTGGCGACCCTGCTCGGGTTCATCAAGGCGGGCTTCGAGATCAATTTTGTGGGCGGGCTGGGGATCGGCATCGTGTCGTTCGCGGGCGCGGTCGCGATCCTGATTCTCGAGCTGTTCATCGCCTTCCTGCAGGCGTTCGTGTTCATGTTCCTGACCGCACTGTTTATGTCGCTGCTGAGCCATCATCACGAGCACGAGGAAGGTCACAAGCTCAGCGACGAAGAGCGTCAAGAAGAAATAGCCGAGTCGCTCGCGGGAGCGATGATGGCCTGAGAGTTCAAGGCCTCGGGCCTCGCGGGGAGGCGCCGGAGGCGGGTTGGATGGGCACGGCGTCCTGTCCGGTGATTCCCCGCAGAGTTGAGTGAACGGGGCCGACACCGGCTCCCCAAAGAAGAAAGCGCAAAGCGATGAACAGCATCATGAAGAACGCGGCGTTGGCAACCGGGGCATTGGCTCTGTGCAGCGCCGCACTGGCGTTTGGTCAGGGCGGCGCGGGCAGCGCGGGCGTCAGCGAGATCGTCAGCGAGGCCGTCAAGATTGCCGAGGCGTCCAAGGAAGGCTTCGGCAAGGGCCTGGGTGCGGTCGGCGCTGGTCTGGCCGTGCTCGGAGGCGGCATCGGCATCGGCCTCGTCGGTAAGGGCGCGGTCGAGGGCATCGCCCGCCAGCCCGAGGCCGCCGGTCCGATCGGCATCAACATGATCCTCGCGGCGGCCCTGATCGAGGGCGCCACCCTCTTCGCGGTCGTTGTTGGCTTCCTGGCCAGCTGATCGCGCGGTACAACCGATCCTGCCCCGGTGTTGAAAGACATCGGGGCGACTTGAGACGACCCCGCCGCGTGTGTTGCGGCAGGAAGGACGGAGCGGATACATGATGCGCACCAAGCGACACCTCGCGTTCGTAGTGCTGGCCCTGCTGATGCTGGCGATGGCCCCTGAGTGGTCGGGCGTTGCCCAGTCTGCGCTGGCTGCTGAGGATCCAGGCCCGATCGCCCCGATCCAGCAGGGCGTGATCTCGGGGATCATGGCGTTGGTCGTGTTCGGCGTGGTCTTTGCGCTGCTGTACTGGAAGGTCTGGCCCCAGATCGCGGGCGGGCTTGACGAGCGGGCGAGCAAGATCCGCGAAGAGATCGCCAGCGCCGAGGCGGCCCGCAAGCAGGCCAAGGCCGCACTCGACGAGTACCAGAAGAGCCTTGCCGACGCCCGGGCCGAGGCGAACAAGATGCTCGAAGAGACCAAGGTCCGCCAGGGCGAGCTCGCGGCGGAGCTGCGGGTCAAGGCGGACGCGGAGCTCGGACAGCTTCGCGAGAAGGCGATGCGCGACATCGACGCCGCGAAGAAGGCGGCCCTGAACGATATCTACACCGAATCCATCACGCTCGCGACGGCGATGGCGGGCAAGATCCTGGGGCGCGAGGTCAACGCCAGCGACCAGGGGCGTCTGGTCGAGGAATCGCTGGCCGAGCTCGCGTCGGCGCGGGGCTGAGTCAGGTCTGAACCGGGTCTGATGAAGGACCGAGAGACGGAGCACACGCGATGCCGCTGATCGAATCACAGCCCGACGCCCTTGCCAGGGTCTACGCCACGAGCCTGTTCGAGCTGGCCGAGGCCAAGGGCGGGCGTGAGAAGGTCGAGAAAACCCTCGGCGAGCTCGAAGAGGTCATCGAACTCGCCCGGCGCGACACACGCTTCAACGAGTTCCTGTCCTCGCGTGTCATCAGCGCCAAGGCCCGTGACGCGGCCCTGAGCAAAATCTTCGGGCGGGCGACGACCGGGCTCACGCTCCGCTTCCTGCGCCTGCTCAACGAGAAGGGGCGCCTTGGGGTCCTGATCCCGATCGTCACGGCGTTCGACTCGATCGTCCAGGACCGCTTCGGTCGCGTCGAGGTGGACGTTATGACCGCGAGCCCGGTTGACGCCGACGCGCTCCGCGCGATCAAGGACAAGCTCACGCAGACCCTGGGCAAGGACGTCATCGTCCACCCGTACACGGACCCGGCCATGATCGGCGGCGTCCGCCTGCGCATCGGCGACCAGCTCGTTGACGCCTCCGTCGCGACGCGCCTGCACAAGCTCCGCGACCGTCTGGGAGACTCGGGCGGCGCCGAGATCCGGGCCCGCGCCTCACGCATCATCATCGAAGACTCTGGACAGAACTGACCCACCCTCGGGCGCCCACTCGCCCGGGAGCGAGCAAAGGCGGCGCCTCTCATGCCCAAGAAAACGGTCGAATCCCTGGATGTCAAGGGCAAGCGCGTGCTCATCCGCGTTGACTTCAACGTCCCCATGGACGGGACCGGCATCGGCGACGACCGACGCATCCGCGCCGCGATCCCCACCATCAAGAGCGTCATCGAGCGCGGCGGACGCGCCATCCTCATGAGCCACCTCGGGCGCCCCAAGGGCGAGGGCTTTGAAGAAACCTTCACCCTTGTTCCCGTCGGCGTCCGCCTGAGCGAACTGCTCGGGCGACCCGTCGCCTTCCCCTCGCATGATTGCGTTGACGCCGACGCGGCCAACGCCGTCGCCCAGATGGACGACGGCGACGTCCTGCTGCTCGAAAACCTCCGCTTCCACCCGGGCGAGAAGGGCGCGGACCTGCAGTTCGCCAACAAGCTCGCGGCGATGGGCGACGCCTACGTCAACGACGCCTTCGGCTCGTGCCACCGCCTGGACGCCTCCATGGTCGCGCTGCCCACGGCCATGGGAGCCAAGCCCCGGGTTGTTGGCCTGCTCGTCGAGAAAGAGCTGGGCTTCCTGTCCGAAGCGCTCAAAGATCCGGCCCGCCCGTTCGTTGTTGTCCTGGGCGGGGCGAAGGTCTCGGACAAGATCGGCGCGATCGAGCGTCTGCTGCCCAGGGCCGACGCGGTCCTGATCGGCGGCGCCATGGCGTACACCTTCGTCAAAGCCCTCGGCAAAAACGTCGGCAAGAGCCGCGTCGAGGAGGACCGCGTCAAGGACGCGCGCCGGATGATCGAGCAGGCCGCCAACACGGGCGTTGAGCTGCACCTGCCGACCGACCACGTATGCTCGACCGCGTTCACCGAGGACGCGGGCGACATCGAGGTGTTCGACGATGAGATCAAGGACGGGTACATGGGCCTGGACATCGGCCCGAAAACCCAGATCCAGTTTGCGTCGGTGATCTCGAAGGCGAAAACGGTCGTCTGGAATGGGCCGATGGGCGTGTTCGAGTGGGCGCCGTTCCGCGTGGGCACGAAGATGGTCGGGACCGCCATCGCCGACGCGACCGATTCGGGCGCGATCACCATCGTCGGCGGGGGCGATTCCGCGGCCGCCGTGGACGAGTTCAAGCTCGCAGACCGCATGTCCCACGTCTCCACCGGCGGCGGGGCCAGCCTGCAGATGCTCGAGGGCAGGCCGTTCAAGGCGATTGAGTTGATTGAGGACGAGTAAGACTCCTGGTAGAGCCGGTTTCCAACCGGCTCACAACGCTCCGCATCACCTTCGATCAAACAGCTTCTCCAGCTCCTCGATCGTCAAACGCACCGTCGTCGCGCGTCCGTGCGGGCAGGAGCCGGAGCGTTCGACGTGTTCTCTGAGTGACATGAGTTCGTCGAGTTCTTCGTCCGAGAGCGTGTCGCCCGCCTTGACGGCGGCCTTGCAGGCCATCATGTCAAGCACTTCGTGCAGGGCCGCCTCGGAATCGGCTGTGCCCGACTTGCCCGTGCGCATGCCGGGGAGGCCCTCGCGCTCGACGCGTTCGAGCAGGTCGCCCATGAAGGCGACGGGATCCACGTTGCGGGAGAAGAGCAGGCTCGGGAAGCTGTGGACCGCGACGCTGGCCGGCCCCATCGCGCTCGCGTCGATGCCCAGGCGCTCGAGCAGCGGGGCGAGCGCGTCGAGCAGCTCGACGGCCGCGGGCGCCGCGGGGACGACGGCGGGCGTGAGCAGGCGCTGCGTCTCGAGGCGGCGCGGCTCGCCCTCGGGCGTTGTGACGCGGGCGAGGAGTTTTTCAAACATCACCCGCTCGTGCAGCGCGTGCTGGTCGATCAGGACGATGCCCGACTCGTCCTCCGTCACTAGGTACGAGCGGTGGATCTGGAGCACGCGCGGCGCCTTGCGGATGGCGACGGCGGGGGCTGGGGATGGATCGGGATGGCTCGCTTGGGCGATACTCGGCTGCGTCTCGGGCGCGGACGACTCGGGCGGGTCGCCCTCCATGGCCTGGCGGATGGCGTCGTAGCTCAGGCGCCCGCCGGTGGCGCCGGGCAGGTCGCGCGTGAAGACCTCGGCGAATCGCTTGGGCTCGATGCTGGACGTGCTGGACGCGGTTGTCTCGTGCGGCGCCAGGATGGCTGATGCGCCCAGCGCCGGGTTGCGCTCGGCGGCGGAGGGCGTGAGGTCGTGATCACGCAGGGCATCTCGGACCGCGTGCAGCACCGCTTGGTGCACCATGGACTGATCGCGGAAGCGGACCTCGAGCTTGGCCGGGTGGACGTTGACGTCCACGCCCTCGGGTGACATTTCGAGCATGAGCACCGCCGTGGGGTGGCGCCCGGGCTCGATGAGCCCGCGGTACGCCTCGCGCAGCGCGTGCTGGATGGTTTTGTCTTTGATCGCCCGCCCGGAGAGGAAGACATGCTGGGCGCGGGCGGTGGCCCGCGCGATCGTCGGCAGGCCGACGAGCCCCCACAGCGCGATGCCCCGGGCGTCGTCGAACCGATCGACGCTGACCTCGAGCAGCTGCGAATCCAGCTCGCGCCCGAGGATCTCAAGAACTCGGGTCCGCGGCGACTGGTCCGGCGCCAGCTCGAGCACCTTCCTGCCATCGCCCGTCACCGTGAACGCGACCTGCGGGTGGGCCATCGCCAGGTTGCGGATCCACTCCATGCAGCGCGTCTGCTCGGTCTGGGGTGTGCGCAGAAACTTGCGTCGCGCCGGCGTGTTGAAGAACAGGTTCCGCGCCTCGATGGTTGTGCCGTACGCCCGGGACGCGGGGCGCACCGCCCCCTGCTCATCGCCCGCGGCCTCGACCATCGACGCCTCGCCCAGCGCGTGCGGGCGCGACACGATCGAGAGGCGGGCGATCGAGGCGATCGAGGCGAGCGCCTCGCCCCGGAAGCCCTTGGTCGAGATGCGGTCGAGGTCGCCAGCCGCCCGGATCTTGCTCGTGGCGTGGGGCGCCAGGGCGAGGGTGAGCTCCTCGGGCGGGATGCCGCACCCGTCGTCGCTGATTCGGATGAGCTCGATCCCGCCGCGTTCGAGGTCGATCGTGATGCGCGTCGCCCCCGCGTCGATCGAGTTCTCGACGAGTTCTTTGACGACCGACGCCGGGCGTTCGATCACCTCGCCCGCGGCGATCTGGTTCACGAGCAGGGGCGCCAGCTTCTGGATGGACCGGCGCCCTTCGCGCGTCTCGTCCGTGAGCTGTTGGGCGTCGGTCCCGGGCATCGGGGCAGTGTAGGGGCGTCCTCAGATCGTGAATCTCAACCGACAGGGGCGGGTCGCGTGTATCCTGCGGGCATGAGTGAAGACAGCATTTTCAGCAAGATCATCCGCGGCGAGATCCCGTCCCAGAAGCTCTACGAGGACGAGAGCGTCATCGCCATCCTCGACCTCAACCCGCTCAGCGAGGGGCACACCCTGGTCATCCCCAAAGAGCCCGCCGCGACCATGGACGAGCTCAGCGATGACTCGGCGGCCGCGCTCGGGCGTGTGCTGCCCCGGATCTGCCGCGCGATCATGATGGTCACGGGCGCGACCGCGACGAACATCCTCCAGAACAACGGCAAAGCTGCGGGCCAGGAGGTCGAGCACGTCCATGTCCACATCATCCCGCGCTTTGCCGACCGTCCGAGCGGCGCTGGCCTGAGCAAGACCTGGGCGCCCGAGAAGCTCGACCCGGACGCGGGCGCCGACCTGGGACGCAAAATCGCGCGCCTGCTCTGAGCTTCCTCACCAGCGCAGGTCCGTGAGCGCGGCCTGCCCGCTGAGCGAGCGGTACAGCTCGTCGGCGGTTGATCGCTCGAGGTACTTGATGCGGATGCGCTGGCCCGACGCGCCAGCGCCGGCAGTGTCCACGTCCAGCGTAGCCATCCCCCGGCTCCGGTCGAAGGGCGATTCCTCGACCGACACGGTCTGCACCTTGTCGAAGAAGGTGACGGTGGTGCTGCGTGAGAGCACGCCGTGTCGGTAGGCAATCCCGCCGTCGAACAGCGCCCATGTCGTACGCCGGATATCCAGCCATTCGGACACGCAGAAGAACACAACAAGCGCCGGGAGCAGGGCAAGGCCCCACGGGCGCGAGAACAGCATGACGACCAGCCCGAGCGACAGGGCCGAGACCAACGCGAGCTTGACCGCCCGCCCCGTTGCGCCGGGCGCCAGCGGGCGCCAGTCCAGCTCATCGAGATGAACCCGCGGCGCGATCCGCGCCAGGATCTCGGGCACGCGCTCGGCGGGCAGGATCGGCACGAACCAACGCTGCCCGATGACCTTCTTCTGCTCGCCATCGGCGCTGCCGCTGGCCGTCTCGACGCGGATCGAAACGCGCCCGAAGTACCGGTGAATCGGCGTCTGGATCACCGAGACGAGCTGGATCCGCCTGCGGGGCACGGTCGCTGTCAGGCGTGTCAGCAGCCCGCACGTCAGGCGCAGGTTCTCCCCGACCTCAACCAGGCGGAACCCATACAGACGCACCACCGTCCACGACACCGAAAGGAACACCAGCAGCAACCCCACGCTCATGGCGATGACCCCGCCGACGAACGCGAGCTGCCACGCGGGCGCCGTCTCGGCGATGGCCTCGATCCGGTCACGGAGGTCGATGCGCTTGAACAGCCCCATCTCCCACGCGAGCCCGACAAGCACCGCCGCGATCGCCGCCCCGCGCATCGAGACCAGCCCGAGCTTGACCAGCTCGGGCACGCCCAGGCGGAGAATCTCGCGTTCGCTCTCACGCCCGATCTCGGGCGCCTGCTCGGCGCTCGTCTCCGCGCTCTCAATGCCCGGCTGAGCGCTCTGCGCCCGGCGCAGGCTTGCGCGCAGCGCTTCGACATCGCCCAGACGCAGCACGCGCAGCGTCGCCTCGGGTTCGCTCCCCCCGGCCGTCTCGATCTTGACCTCCGCCACCCCCAGCATCCGGTGCACCGGCCCCTGCTTCAGGTCCACCGAATGAATCCGGTCCACCCCGATGTGACGCGACCGCTTGAATACCAGCCCCGACGTCACCAGAAGCTCGCCCCCGCGCAGGCGGTACCGGAACGTCAGGTACTGGATCACCTCATAAATCGTGCTCGGTACGATCAGCAGCATCAGCCACACCTGCCAGCTCTGCCACCCCCCGCTGCTTGACGCGAACAACAGAACTACTCCGGGCACAATCAGCCCGCGAACATGCGGCCCCAGGCGGAAGAACACGCTGCTGATGTGCAACCGTCCCGGCGCCTCCTCGGTCGGCGCCTCGGTCTCGGGGTGTTCGGTGGGCGCCTCAGACACCGTCGTCCCTGCCCGTCTGGCGCAGGTCTTCGCGGATGCTCGTGGCCGTCTCGTGGGCGAGGCCCCAGAGCGAGACCGCGGGCGTGCGCGTCGCCGCGGTGTGGACCGTCAGCTGCGCCAGCCCGTAGCGGCGCAGCAGCGGCCCCTGGGCCACGTCGGTGTGCTGGATCCGCGAGCGAGGAACAGAGATGACCCGCCGCCAGATCACGCCGCGCCGGATCTCGAGCCCGTCGTCGTTGACGCGGTAGACCGTGGCGTTGTGACTCAGACGCGTCCAGACGAGCGACAACCACGCCAGGACAAACACCAGAACAAAGAAACCGCCCCACACAAACACGCGCGCCGGTTGCCCCCACCAATTGAATATCAGTTCGATCACCAGCACCGCGCCCACGCCCAGCACCGCAACCCCCGAGACAATACACGAGACCAGGCGGCTCGCCCGCAGCGCCCCGGGGTCGAGCGCTCGCAGGGCGTCCTTTGATTCGTACGCTGGCGGCGCGGGCGCAGGCTCGGGTTTGGGCTCGGGATCGGGCGCCTCAGCCATCTGCTCAGGCTCGACGTCTGGCTTCGGCGGGGGCTCTGTCATCCGTTCGGTTCCTTACGGCATCGATCAACTTGCCGGAGAGGGCGCCCCCGGCTCGAGCGAGGTGGTCGCTGCGGCCAGTGTACGGCGTGCGCCCAAGCTGTCCTCGATCACGATCTCACTCATCGGCGAGATCGACCGGACCACGCCCGTCCATCGCTGACCATCGCTGATGAATGTCCGCCGGGTTCCCACGAGCACATCTCGCGCCCCCCACGCCTCGCAAAGCGACGCGGGAGAACTTGCCAGCGTCCGCTCCAACTCGGCAAGCAGAAGACGCGCAAACCCGATCCGGGTCACGCGCGAACCAATCGCCCCGAGCGAGACCGCCCCGCCCCGCAGCTCATCGGGCCAGTCCGCGTCGCGCTGCGAGATGTTGATCCCCATCCCGACGACGAGCAGATCGCCCGACCGCTCGATCAGAACCCCCGCGATCTTCCGCCCGCTGATCGGGTCCACGACATCGTTGGGCCAGCGCAGCCCGAGGCGTTCAATGTTGCACGCCTGTGCGCCCGCCCGGGCGATCGCAAGCCCGCTGGCGAGCGAGACAAATCCAGGGTCGAACCGGCGCGCGTCGAGCACGGCGCTCATCGCCAGGCTCTTGCCGGGCGTATCGCACCACACGCGCCCGAGGCGCCCGCGCCCGCCCGTCTGCACATCGCACACCACCAGCAGCCCCGGATCGCCCGCGCACAGCTCCCGCGCGCTGTCCTGCGTCGAGCTGACCTCGCCCAGCACCACCACCCGATCAACCGCGCGCCCCTCAGGCGCACCGCGGATCTCCGCCTCCAGCTCGCCCGCCCAGGGCGTGGTCTCCTCGCTCATCATCGCCCCGGCTCGATGTCGAGCCCGAGGTCCAGGCTCACGGCGTGGTGCGTCAGCGACCCGACGCTGATCCGCTCGACGCCCGTTCGCGCGATCGGGGCGATGGTTTCCAGTGTCACCCCGCCCGAAGCCTCGAGCGCCACGCCCGCTGCCAGCGCATCGCGCATCGCAACGCCGCGTTCGAGGCGCTCGATCGAGAAGTTGTCGAGCATCACCACATCGATCAGCCCGGGCTCGATGCCCAGGACAACTTCGAGCTGCTCGAGCGAATCCACCTCGACCTCGACGAAGCGGAGTTCGCTCGCGGCGCGCGATCGGCGGAGGCTCTGTGTCAGGCGCTCGCCCAGGGCGTCGAGCGGGGCCGAGGCGAGGTGGTTGTCCTTGACGAGCACGGCGTCGTACAGACCCAGGCGGTGCGTCCGCCCCCCGCCGCACCGGACGGCGTACTTCTCGAGCGCCCGCCACCCGGGCGTGGTCTTGCGCGTGTCGTACAGCCTCGCGTGTGTATCAGGCGGGATACAGGCGGCGAACTCGCCCGTCCGCGTCGCGACGCCCGAGAGGCGGCTGATGACGTTGAGCATCGTCCGCTCCAGGCGGACGACCGCCCGGGTCGAGCCCGTGAGCATTGCGAGGGTTTGCCCGGGCTCGATCCGGTCGCCGTCGGCGCACCGGGTCTCAATCTCGACCGGCGCCTCGCCCTGGGCGAAGACCGCTGCCAACTCGGGCAGGCAGGCCAGCCCGGCGGCGATCCCGCCCTCGCGGGCGCGCAGCGCCGCCGATGCGCCCTGGTCCCCATCGAGCGTCGCCCATGCTGTCACATCGACGCTATCAGGCCCCAGGTCCTCCTCACGGGCCAGCGCAAAGAGGCGGCGAGCCAGCCCGTCGCGCGTCAGCTCACGATACAGCTCGTCGAGCGAGAGGTCCGCGAGCACATCATGTCCGCCGCTGGTCATGGTCGATCGTATGTCGCCCCTGCGGCGTCGAGGCCCGCCCGGGCCTTCCCCGGTTGGCGATCGCCCCCGGGAGCATCTACGCTCTTGCTTCTCGGGCGGGCCCTGGGGCGCCCCTCCGCCCTGCTGCTCCGCCTCGTGCGAAAGGGATCGGATGGGACTGCTCGAAGGCAAGGTTGGACTCGTCACCGGCATCGCGAACGACCGCTCCTACGCCTGGCATATCGCCAAGTCGCTCACCGAGCACGGCGCCCGGTGCGCCTTCGCCCACCTCCCGGGCGAGAAGAACCTCCGGCGCACCGCCAAGGCCGTCGAGAAAATCGGAATCGCTGACCCCTGGTTCTTCCCGTTTGACGCCTCGAGCGACGACGACCTCAGCGCCATGTTCGACGCCTACAGCAAAGCCCACGAGCGCCTGGACTTCATCGTCCACTCGATCGCCTTCGCCGACCGCCAGTGGCTGGCCAAGGGCAAGTTCGTCGATACCCCGCGCCAGGCTTACCTCGACGCGATCGGCATCTCGGCCTACACCCTCAGCGCCATGGCCCGCCTCGGGCGCGAGCAGATGCGCGCCTCCGGCGGCGGTTCGATCATGGCGATGAGCTACTACGGCGCTGAGAAAGTCGTCCCCGGGTACAACATCATGGGCGTCGCCAAGGCCGCGCTCGAGTGCACCGGGCGCTACCTCGCCAGCGAACTCGGCGAGGACAACATCCGCGTGAACCTGATCTCGGGCGGGTACCTGCGCACGCTCGCATCGAGCGCCGTCGGCGGGACCGACGTCATGGACGAGCACGCCAGGCTGCGGGCGCCGCTGCGTCGCGGTGTTGAGGGCGACGACGTCGGCGGGACCGCTGTCTACCTCGCCTCGGACCTGTCCAAGGGCGTTACAGGCGAGACGATCTACGTTGACTGCGGCGTGAGCACCATCGGGGCCTAGAGGGCCTGGAGGCTCTGGACGCTATATCTAGTGGACACTAAGGCCCGATAGCCCGTCGGATTCGGCCTGAACTGAAGTCCGGGACCGGATTCGCCCGATTTCTAGGGTATGACAGGAGCGGTCAACAACATTGCCGGCTCGCTCGCGGGCTCGCAAAACCAGAGCTCCGTCGCCTCGCGCGCCATCCGCAAGCAGGACGACGAGACCGAGCGAAGGCGCGGCATCCGCGACGAGTTCAAGAAGACCATCGGCGAAGTGCTCGAGGCCGACGCCGTGCGCAGCGCCAAGGACTCGACCCAGGAGGAGTCCGCCGGCGATCGTCAGGAGAACGACGTCGGGTACCACAAGCGCGACAAGGGGCAAGACCCCGAACGCCTGGACCTGAGCGCGTAGCGACCGACTCGAGTAAGCAAGTCATGATCTTGAAGCCCAAAGCGTCAGCGCCGGGTTTTCGGTGTGCTTGGAGCGCAAGGAAAACCCGGCGCTGACGCTTTGGGCTTTATGTGCGCTTCGGGCTTCAAGGCGATGAGTGTTCACTTGCCGCTGAAGAAGCGGGTGAACGAGCGGATCGTCACCTGGCGCCCGATGGTCGCGATGGACTCGGTGAGGGGGACGCCCTTGGGGCAGACCTTGACGCAGTTCTGGGCGTTGCCGCACTCGGAGACGCCGCCGGGGTTCATGAGCTCGTCGAGTCGGTCGTTCTTGAGTTCTTTGCCCGTCGCGTGCCCGTTGAAGAGTCGGGCCTGGCTGATGGCGTGGGCGCCGATGAACGACGTGTCCCAGCTGGCCTCGTCGGGCTCGATGGTGAACTGGGGGCAGGCCTCGAGGCAGCACCCGCAGGACATGCACTCGCTCATGTCGTAGCGGTCCTGCTGGACCTCGGGCGATTCCTTCGGCCCGGCGCCGAGCGCGTACGTCCCGTCGATCGGGACCCAGGCCTTGACGCGCGTCAGGCTCTGAAACAGCCTCGCCCGATCGACCCAGAGATCGCGGATCACCGGGAACTTGGTCATGGGCTCGAGCGTGATGGTGTCGCCCTCGAGCGGGGCGTACTCGTCGATGAGGCACGAGCAGGATTGGCGGGCCATGCCGTTGATGAGCATGGTGCAGGCGCCGCAGACTTCTTCGAGGCACCCCGCGTCGTACACGACAGGCGTGGTCGTATTGCCATCTACCGTCACCGGGTTCTGCGCGATGTGCTTCAGGCACGCGATGACGTTCATCCCCGGCTCAACCGGGACCTTGAACGACTCCCAGCGCCCCGCCTTGCCCGGTCCGTCGCAGCGCCGCACCCGGCAAAGAACCGTTCGCCCCTCGACAGCCCGCGTGCGGTTGGCGCGCCGCTGGTCCGCGGTTGATTCGTGTGCATAGGCGATCGCCATGGTCGGTCCTTCGTCGTGCGTTGGTGGGGGTCAGCTTGTTGCGACGGTCTCTTGCCTGGGCTCGCTCTTCTTGCTCTTGCTCGAACCCCCGTAGGTGCGGGCTCGGGCCTCAACAAGATCGGCCCGAACGGGCTTGAACTCGATCGAACACGTCCCGTCGGGGTTGAATCTGCCGATGGTCGTCTTCATGAAATTCGGGTCGTCGCGGTCGGGATAGTCGGTGCGGTAGTGCGAGCCGCGTGATTCCTTGCGCAGCAGCCCGCCCTGGGCGATGACCCGGGCCAGAATCAGCATGTCCCCCACCGCCCGGGCGTAGCTGAGCGTCTGGTTGGTCCACATCGACCCGTCGGACAGACGCACGCCCTGATAGCGTTCGGTCAGCTCGTCGAGCTTGGTCAGGCACTGTTCCAGGCGAGGCCCGGTCTTGACGACGGTCGAGGCCGCGGTCATCTCGACGCCCAGCTCGTGCCCGATGGCGTACGGGTTGTGCGTCGGGTCGGTCGGGTCCGAATCGCCCACGCCCGAGGCGAGCAGGCGCTCCATCTTGCTCTGCTCCTGGGCCGTGACCCGGTCGAACACGCCCTGGTCGAGCTCGCTCGTCGGGTCGCTCTTGGGCGCGCCGTCGCGGACGTAGTTGGCGACAGAGACGCCCGAGAAGAGGCCGTCGAAGATGCAACTGAGCAGGGCGTTGGCGCCGAGGCGGGTGGCGCCGTGGAACGCGAAGTTGACCTCACCAAAGGCGTAGAGCCCGCTGATGTTGGTCATCATGTTGTTGTGTGCGCCCAGCTCCATGCCGCGCCCGACCTCGGTATCGACCGGGGCGGCGTCGCCCGGGTTGTGCACGCCGTGCCTGGCGCGGGGCTCGTATGAGCCGGGGGTGTAGGTCGTCCACATGCCACCCATGGAGTAGTGGACACCCGGGAAGATGCGCATCGGGGTGTGGCGGGGGTCGTCGCCGACAAACTTCTCGTAGATCTCGAGGATGCCGCCGAGCTTGCGCGTGAGGTAATCCGGGTCCATGTGGCTCAGGTCGAGGTAGACCTGGTTCTGCCCGCTCACGCCCATGCCCTGGTTGACGCAGATGTCGAAAATCTCGCGGCTGGCGATGTCGCGCGGGACTAGGTTGCCGTAGTCCGGGTATTTTTCTTCTAAGAAGTACAACCGCTCGGGCTCGGGGATGTCCGTCGCTTTGCGGGTGTCGCCCTTTTTCCGGGGAACCCAGACGCGTCCGCCCTCGCCGCGGGCGGACTCGGACATGAGGCGGAGCTTGTCGGCGCCCGGGATCGCGGTCGGGTGGACCTGGATCATCTCGCCGTTGGCGTACCACGCGCCGTCCTGATAGCACCGGCTCGCGGCGCCGCCCGTGCAGATCACCGAGTTCGTCGATTTCCCAAAGATCAGCCCGCACCCGCCCGTCGCCATCACCACCGCGCCGCCCCGGAAAGAGCGGATCTGCATCGTCCGCATGTCCTGGGCGGTGATCCCAACGCAGCGCTTGTCCTCGCCCTCACCCACGGTCACGGGCCAGAGGAACTCCCAGAACTCGTGCTTGGTGATCCTGCCCTCGGCCTCGAAGCGCCTCGTCTGCTCGTCCAGGGCGTAGAGAAGCTGCTGCCCTGTTGTTGCGCCGGCGAAGTGCGTCCGCTTGAACAGCGAGCCGCCGAACAGGCGCAGGTCGCGGTTCTGCTCGGGCGTTCGGTTGAACGGCACGCCCATGCGATCGAGCAGATCAATGATCTTCGGCGCCCAGTTGGTCATCTCCAGCACCGGGTTCTGGTCGGCCAGGTAATCCCCGCCGTAGAGCGTCTCGTCGAAGTGCTGGTACTCGGAGTAGCCCTGCTGGCGCGCGACCTCGTTGCAGGCGTTGATCCCGCCCTGGGCGCACACGGAGTGCGACCGCTTGACCGGGACCATGCTGAACAGATCGACGGGCACACCATCCTCGGCGATGCGCACCGCCGCAGCCAACCCGGCCAGCCCGCCTCCGACGATGATGACACGCTCCTGGGACATCTGCCTGCCTCGCTCGCTGCCGGGCGCTGCGCCCGGATTTATCCTTCGTCCAACCTTGCGCCGCCGACGACGCCCAACTGCGTGCGCGATCCGCTAGGGCTCACGCCCGGGCTCGGCGCTGCCGATCGCCCCCTCATCCTGCTCAGCCTGAACCTCGTGGGCGCCCGAGAGCATGCCCTCTTCCAGGGCTCTTGCATCGACCGGGTCTGTAAGGAGGAACCCGATGAGCGCCATCCACGCCGCGCCCATCAGCCCGACGCCCAGGCCCGCGCACACCATGCCCCAGCGCTTCTGGGCCTTCTCGCTGACGGTCAGGCCCCAGGTGATCGCCGAGGTCCAGAGCCCGTTGGCGAAGTGGAAGACCAGGCACGTCACACCCAGGAAATACCCGATCGAGACCGCGATGCCAGCGCCGGTAAAGCCCTCATAAGAACCCCGCAGCGCGGCGGCCAGCGTGGACGCGGCGTACTCGTGGCTCCAGACCGTCCCGCCCGGGACCAGGAACGACCAGCCCCAGCGCAGCGTCGCGACGTGGTAGAAGATAAAGAAAATCCCGACGTACCCCGTCAGGCGCTGCAGTGTGTACCGCCAGTTGTCCGGGTACTTGTACGCGCCGACGTTGGGCTTGCCGCCCACGGCGTACACCACGCCCAGGATCGAATGGAACCCGATCGCCAGCCACAGCGAGAGCTCGATGAGCAGCAGCCCGGGCATGTCGTTGATCCAGCTCACCTCGTGCTGGAAGGTCTGGACACCTCGCTCGAGGCCCTCGCCGGGCATCCGCGTGTTGGCGGCTCCCCACACCACCGAGGCGTTGGTCGTCAGGTGGAAGATCAGGAAAACCCCGATCGGCACGAGCCCGCTCAGCGAGTGCAGGCGTCGGAGCAGAAGATGATGCGATTGACGTGGCCCATCCGTGGCGGTCACCGGCGACTCCTTGCTGTCACTCGCCCCGGTTCCTCGGGACGCTGGGGCGCCGGCATCCTCGCCCGCGTGCCCCCATCATCGTACAACTCGGGCGCGGGCGCCCAGCTTCGGGGCGATGAGGCCCCGATTCGTTCGGTTTTTACCCGATCTGGGGGGGCTCCCCGGGGGCGCCGGGCGACAGGCGCCCCTCCTCGCTCGCCCGGGCGACCGCCTTGGTCACCTCGACAAACTGCAGGCGCAGCTCGTTGAGAATCCCGGTCAGGGCCTTGGATTCGTCGTCGGAGAGGTTGCCCTTGGTTTTTTCTTCGAGCACGCCGAGCATGTCGATGTGCAGCTTGGCCAGGTCGAGCGCGACCATCGCCTGGCCCGTCTGCGGGTCGGGGAAGGCGCCCATGTACATCAGCGCCTGGGTCGCCATCAGACGCAGGAGATCGTCAAATGACGCCTTCTCGGGCAGCGTTCCGCCTGGGGGGGCGTCCGCAGCCTCCTGCTTCTTGGTAGCCTCTTCAGAGGCGAGGCGCTGTTTTTCCGCCTGGGCGGCTGACTTCCAGTCGTCATCGACAATAATCTTGGGCTGTTCCGGTTCGGACATCTCATCTCCTTGGCTAGGACGATCCTAGCTTCGGAGCAGGCCCGAGGCCTCGGGCGCCTCGGAGGGAATGCGCCATGGACGACGCCGCTATCAAGCCTCGCCCCCAACTCACGCTCTCGGGCGCGCCCCTGGCGCTCGCCCTTGCGGGCGCGCTGGTGCTGGTGGCGCCCGCCTGCTCGAGCTCTGGGGCGGACCGTCGCTCGGGCGCCCTGCTGGCCCCGGGTGACTTCGCCGACCCCGACGCGCCCCCCACGACCTATGCATCGGCCCCGACACCCGAGCGGCAGGCCCCGCCGAGCGCCCCTGCGCTGGTGCTCTCGCCGGAGGGCTCGGGGCGGACACTGGACCTGGTGACAAGCCCTGGCGCCCCGGCGCCAGCGCACACCCGGGCAGGGACTGCGGGCGAGGCCGACTTTGTGGACGCCAAAGTCGGCGACATCAACGGGCGACCGATCTATGTCAACGAGTTCCTCGAGCCCATGAGCGACCGGATGCTTGCCGAGGCGCAGCGCCTCTCGGGCGCAAACTGGCGGCGTTTCGCCAAGGCCCAGATCCGTCGCGAGCTCGATGGTCTGATCCGTGACGAGCTGCTGCGGGCCGAGGCCGTCTCCAGCCTGACGCCCGAGCAACAGCAAGGCCTCCGGGCGTTCCTGCGCACGTTCCGCGAGGACGTCGTCAGCCGCAACCTGGGCTCAAAGACACTCGCGGCCCAGCGCGTCGAGGAAGAAACCGGGCAGACCTTCGAGGAGTCGCTGCGCAAGCAGGAAGAGCTCACGCTGGTGCGTCTGGAGTTCCAACGCGTGATCAACAACCGGGTGAACGTGAGCTGGCGCGATGTGGAGCTGCGCTACGAGCAGCAGGCCAAGAAGTTCAACCCCGATCCGACCGCCCGGTTCCGCCTGATCCGTGTGCGCACAACCGAAACGGACGGCGTGCAACAGGTCACCGACGCCCTGGCCTCGGGCGTTCCCTTCGAGCAGGTCGCCTCGGACGAGCCCAACGGGTTCAACCCCGATACGGGCGGGCTCTACGAAACCACCTACGAGGGCGAGTTCTCCGAGGGCGAGTTCTGGGCGGTTGACACGCTCAACGAGGCCGCCCGGGGCCTGAGCGTGGGGCAGGTCGTCGGCCCGTTCGAGTTCGGCAGCTTCACCGGCTGGATGACGCTCGACGCGATCGTCCAGGACAGCGTCGATCTCTACGCCGCGCAGCGCCAGATCTATCAGGAGCTGCTCCAGGAGCGGCGCAACGAGGAGCTGACGAGGTACATCGAGCGGCTGATGGAGCGGGCGAACGTCTCGGGCATCGACGAGATCGAGGGGCGCCTGCTCGACATCGCGCAGCGCCGGTACGGACCCAGGGCGTAAGACCGGAGCGGATGAGCGGATGTTGAAACGATTGTTTCGTCGGGGCAAGAAGAGGGGCTCGAACGAACTGGGCAAGCGGGGCGAGCGGATCGCCGCGGCCAAGCTCCAACGCTCGGGCTATCGCGTGGTGGCAAAGAACGTGCGCACACGAATCGGCGAGATCGACCTGATCTGCGAGGCGCCGGATAAAAAAACTGTCGTCGTCGTCGAGGTCAAGACGCGCAGGCGTGAGGATGGCGACCGCCCGCACGCCGAGGCGAGCATCACGCGGCGCAAGGGCGCCAAGCTCGCCGCGCTGACGCGCTGGATGCGCCGCTCCAACGGGTGGGAGGACCGACCCGTGCGCATCGACGTGGTCTCGGTCGAGATGCTCGCGTCGGGCAAGACGGACGTGCGCCATGTCCGGGGCGCCATCGACGCCGGCGGGCGGCGCGCCTGAGCCCGGGTCCGCCCCACAACCCCAGTTTATAGCCCAGTTTCAGCTCTGATTTTCCCAGCCCTGGCGCCCGGTGAGCGCCCCGCGGAACCGGCGCTCGAGCCCGGTCTCGTCGGACTCGGTCCGGTCCATCCGCTGCGGCAGGATGACCGAGAACATCGACCCCCGCCCGGGCTCGGACACAAGCTGCACCTCGCCCTGGAGCACCCCGACGAGCTCGCGCACGATCGCGAGCCCGAGGCCCGCGCCCGAGTGCCCGCGCGTGTGCCCGGATTCGAGCTGCTCGAACTTCTCAAAGACCCGGCGTTGGTCCTCGGGGGTGATGCCCGGGCCGTTGTCGATCACCGAGATCCGGACCTGCTCGCCCCGATGGCGCGCGCCGGGCGCCTCGCCCCCGGCGTCGCCCTCGCGCAGGCGCTCGACGCGGACGACCACCTCGCCGCGCGGGCCATCGCCCTCGGGGTCGGCCGTGAACTTCACGGCGTTGGACAGCAGGTTGAACACCACCTGCTGAAACTTTCTCGCATCGGTCTCGATCAGCGGCACCTCGCCCACCGCCTCCAGACGCACCTCCACGCCCTTCTGGTTCGCCTGCGGGTGGATCAACCCCACCAGCCCCTGGCACGCGTCCACCACGTTGACCGCCTCGATGTTCAGCTCCGTCCGCCCCGCCTCGAGCTTGGCCATCTCCAGCAGGCTCTCGATCAGCTCGAGCAATGCACGCCCGGCCATCACGATGTTCTCAAGGAATCGGATGCGTTTTTCGAGCGAGCGGGCGCCCGTCTGGCGTCGCTCTGGCTCGGAGTCGCGCTTCTCGCCCCGCGCGATCTCGAGCAGCAGCTCGGCAAACCCGATGATCGAGTTGAGCGGCGTCCGCAGCTCGTGCGACACGTTCGCCAGGAAATCGCCCTTGAGTTTGGCCGCCTCGAACAGCGCCACGTTCGCCTCGGCCATCTCGCTGAGCTTCACATCCAGCGCGTCGTTGATCGCGCGCAGTTCCCCCCGTTTGGCGTCGAGCGCCGAGAGCATCAGGTTGAACGTGTCGGCCAGCTCCTCGAACTCGTCGCCCGTCTCGATCTCCGCCCGCGTCTCCAGGTCGCCATCGCGCACCCGCTCGGCTGTATCCCGCAGCGACTCGACCGGCCCCAGGATCAGGCGGCGCGTGATCACCGCGAACACCACCAGCGCCACCGCCAGCACCACCGACCCCGCCGCCATCACATACAGCGTGTTCACCGCGAGCAGCACACCCGCGTCGCTCGACCGGCGCTCGCCCAGGATCAACCCAGAAAGCTCGCCCGATGAATCCCGCACGGGCAGCGCCATGCGGTACAACCGGCTGAGCCCCTCCCAGTCCCGCTCGAACCGCTCGCGCCCGGGCGAGGCGTCGCGTTCAAACTGGCGCAGAGCCCGGCGCAGGAAGGCGTCGGTCTGGGCCTCCTGGCGGGCGCGGTCGAGGGTCATCTCCTCGACATAGGTCCCGGCGAGCATCGACGGGCGGCGGTCGCCGGCCCCGGGCTCGATCGAGCTCCAGGCGCCGATCACCTCGCGCGTTGTGTCCCGCTGGGCGAGATCGACCAGGCGGTTCATCCGGAGCCAGGGCAGGCTCAGGGCGATGAGGATGATGAGCGTCGCGGCGCCGCCAAAGAGGAGCAGGCACTTATTCGCCAGCGACAGGTTATGAAACCACTCACGCAGTGCCGCCCACATGGTCGGAGTCTATCCGGGCGGGCGGGGTGCGTAGGATTGCCCTGCGATGCCCCCACGGACCGTGTATCTCGAGACCTTCGGGTGCCAGATGAACGAGCTCGACTCCGAGCTTGTCGCCGGGCGCCTCCGCCAGCTCGGCTACCGCTTCACCGCCGAGGCTGGCGAGGCGGACGTGGTGCTGTACAACACCTGTTCTGTGCGCGAGCGGGCCGAGCAGAAGGTCTGGAGCCGCCTGGGCGAGATCAAGAAGCGCAAGGCGGACGAGCCGAGTCTGGTCGTCGGCGTACTCGGGTGCATGGCCGAGCGTGACGGCGAGGCGATGATCGATCGCATGCCGGTCGTGGACGTGCTGTGCGGCCCGGGCGAGCTCGACAAGCTGCCCGAGCTGATCGACAACGCCGTGCGCACCAGGGCGTCGCTGGCAAGCGATGGCTCCGGACGGCGCGCCCGGCGCTCGGCCCGCCAGGTGGCGCTCCAGGGCAGCGCCTCGCGCCGCTCGGGCACGCTGGCCGCTGCGGGTGACACCCTCGAACTGCTCGATCTCTCACGCACCATCTCGCCCGTGGATGAGGGACGCTCCCGCTCGGCGTACGTCCGCATCACTCGCGGGTGCAACAAGTTCTGCACCTACTGCGTCGTGCCCAACACCCGCGGCGCCGAGATGCACCGCCCGCCAGAGAACATCCTCGACGAGTGCAAACGCCTCGCCGATTCGGGCGTCATCGAGATCACCCTGCTCGGGCAGACCGTCAACCACTACCGCTTCGAGCACGGCGCGAGCGTCAGCGTGGGCGGCGTCGTCCAGCCGCAGAAGGGGCGCACCTACAAGGGAGCCCACCACCGCGACGCACTGAGCGCCGCGGGCGTCACCACCTTCGCCGACCTGCTTCGGCGCATCCACGACGAGATTCCCGCGATCCGGCGCCTGCGATTCGTCACCAGCTACCCGCGCGACTTTGGCGACGACGTGCTCGAGGTCATCCGCGATTCACCCCGGATTTGTCGATATCTGCACGTCCCCGCCCAGTCCGGCTCCAACCGCGTGCTCAAGGCCATGAACCGCGGGTACACGGTCGAGGCGTACTTCGAGTTTCTCGATCGCGCCCGCGCCATCCTCGACCAGCCCGAGCTCGGACGCCCGCTGATGATCTCGGGCGACGTCATCGTCGGCTTCCCCACCGAGACCGACGCGGACTTTGAGGCGACGATCGACATGGTCAGGCGCAGCCGGGCGAAGAACCAGTTCATCTTCAAGTACTCGCCCCGCCCAGGCTCTCTCGCGTTCGACAAGATCCCCGACGACGTGCCCGAGTCGGTCAAACGCCAGCGCAACAACGCGCTACTGGCGGTGCAGGGCGAGATCTCTGACGAGATCAGCCGCGAGCAGATCGGGCGCGAGTTTGACATCCTCGTCGAGGGGCTCAGCCGGGCCGAGAAGAAGCGGCGCGGCGTGGACATCAAGCCCGGGAGCGGAATGGTCGGGATCACGGTTGGAGGGGCGCCAGCGTCAGCCAAGCCCGAGACAGACATCGCCGAAGCTGCCGGGCTCGCCCAGTTCTCTGGTCGGACCGACGGCGACCAGATCGTCTTCTTTGACGTAGACACGACAATCCAAGCCCCGGACGACCTCATCGGTTCGATTGTCCGCGTTCGCATCGACAACGCCGACAAGCTGGCGCTGCAGGGGACACTCATTTGAAGCTCGATTCGAGACTGGAGGGAACCGGTATGCTGACACGGTGCGCGACACTTCTGGGCTTGGCGGCTGGATTGCTGATACTTGTTTCCTGCGATGATGGGGACTGCCCGGGCAAGGATGCCGAGATTCAGGTGAACATCTCTCCCACGGGTGTTGCCCCCCCAATCACATTGGACCAACTTGTGCTTTCGGCTAGCACGGACCCTCACGCCCGTACGCTGCAAGTTAGCTACTCCGGCTTCCGAGCAATTATCCCCACACAGGAAATCGAAGGCACGCAAGCAGAATTCGGCGACGTTACCTTGAGGACGGCCCGGATCGAACTCGACGGTGAAACCTACTCCGCTGTTCTCATTCGATCCGATCACGCCACAAAGATCATCATCGACTCCGACAGTACGCCCTGATCGGGTTCTCACTCAGGTAGATCACGACCTCATATTCAAAGTCAATCAACCCTTCCGCGGCAGCGTACTTGGCGTGCAACTCTGTGATCGCTCCGGCCAATCGCTCCGCGTCCGCTCCGGCCTTCGGCACATAGCTCGCGCTCATCGCCCGACCGATCAACCCCTCCTCGTCGAGCCTCTGAACATTGCGAAAGGTCAGCCTGCGCATCGCCTCGAACGGCGCCTCCAGCGTCGGCCCCGCTGCAGCGGTCTTGTGCGAGAGCGTCCCGTCCGTCGCGACCTTGCGCAGCAGGTCGTAGTACGCCTTGGCGACTGGCGTGGACTCATCACCATCGTTCCACATCAGCGCCAATCGCCCGCTTGGGCGGAGGACCCGGGCGAACTCGGCGCAAGCGCGGGGCGGGTCCATCCAGTGGTACGCCTGGGCGCACACGACCAGATCTACGCTGGCGCGCTCGAGCCCGGTCGCTTCGCCGGTTCCATCGCGCCACTGCACACGCTCGTGCGCCCGGGCCGCGCGCCGCATCGCCTCGTTGGGCTCGACGGCGATCACGCGGGCGCCCCGCTCGGCGAGCAGCCTGGCCGAGATGCCTGTCCCGGCGCCGACATCCGCGACGATGAGCGATCCGGGATCGCCCAGACCCTCAAGGATCGCGTCGATCGCCCCGGGCGGGTACGACGGGCGGAACCGCACATAATCGTCTGCCCGATCAGCAAAGCGGCGCGTCGGGTCGCGCTCAGCCATCGTCCTCACCCTCTTCGAGCGACTCAAACCGACGCTGGGCACGGCGTTTGGCCGCGAGCAGGCCCGAGCCCTCGTCGTCCGCTGGCGGAGCCTTCTGCTCGCGGTCCTCCCCGCCCTTCGCCGGCGCCCCGCCCGCCGCCCGGCGCTGCTCGCGAAGCTGGGCCATCTTCAGCTCGTGATCCTTGATGCGCTGCCTGCGGGCCTCCTGCTGCACGCGCAGCGCGTCCGCCTCGCTCAGCGACGCCCCGGGCGATATCACGCCCTGCTGTTCTCGCAGGCGCCGGCGCGTCGCGCTCAGGCCCAATGTTGTCCGCCTGGCCCGCTCGGATCGGTCCTCGACCGCCTCGCGCGCCCGCCGGGCCAAGTCGGTCCCGAACTCGCGGCTCATGAACCGGTCCCACGCCACGCGCCTTGTGCCGACATCGAGCAGGAACACAACAATCGTCCACGCGAGGACCATGGGCCAGATTGGCGTGAGCGCCCGGCGCGCCACCACGCTCGAACGATCGAACAGCGCCGCCTGGTCCGGGCGGGCCAGGCTGAGCGTGCGTCCGCCGGTGATCTGGCTGATTGCCTCGAGCAGGGCCGTGTTTGATTCGAGGCTTCGAAACTCGGCGCCAGCGCCGACGGAGGCCCCGCCGAGCACCGGCGCCAAACGCTCCGCCCCGCGCCTCGGCTTGACGACCACCACATAGCTGCCCGCCTCGCTCGCGTCGGCCTCGCCCTCGTACACGCCCGGGGCCGTCTGGCGCAGGCGGATCTCGCTCGGATCGCCCGAAGGCCCGTAGACCGTTGCGGGCATGTCCAGCAAGTCCACCGGCGCCCCGGCGTCGTCCGTCACCTCTGCTCGCAGCTTCAAGCGCCCGCCCTCGACGACGCTCGATAGCTCCGCGTTGGATGTCGTCGGCGCCCGCCCGATCACACGCGCCACCCGCGTCCAGAACGCCACATACCCGTCCCACCCGAGCCAGCGCTGCGCCCAGTAGTGCGCATCGGAGGTGAACGCCGCGACCTGCCCCAGGCCCACGGGCCAGTGCGCCAGCACCGGCTCGCCCTCGGGCGTGGCCATCGCGTAGGTAATCGTCCGCTCCTCGCGCGCCTGCGTGAGCACCAGCCCGTTGAGCCTGGGGGGTTGCCCGAGCCCCTCGGTCAAGGGCGAACCCGTTGGCAGCATCACCACATCGAACGGCTGCTCGCGCACCATCGGGCTGCGCACGATCCGCACCGCCTTGAGAAACACCTGCGGCAGCGTCGTCGCGCTGACCACATTGTGAAACACCCCGTGCCCCTGCTCGGCGATCTGACGCATCGTCTCTGCGTCTGACGAATCACCCACCGCGATCGTTGTGACACGGATGCCCTCGTCGAACATCTGCGCCGCCAGCGGCGCAAGCGCCGTCTCGTTCTGCGAGCGCCCGTCCGAGAGCACGATCACATGGCGCAGCTTGGCCTCGACGCCCGAGAGCTGCTCGCGCGCGAGCTGCATCGCCGGGCCGAGGTTCGTCCCGCCCCCGGAGGCGATCGACCGGATCGCCGCGACGGTCGAGTCCGGGTCGGTGTTCTCCCGAAGCGGCACGACCAGGCGTGCCCGGTTGTTGAACGAGATCACGCCGACAAGATCCTTACTGTCGAGCGAGCCCACCGCCAGGGCCGCGGCCTCGTTGGCGATCTGCTGCTGGCTCCGCGCCGAGCCGAGCACACTGCCGCCCATCGAGCCCGAGCTGTCGAGTACGAACACAATCGCGGCCTCGGGCACGACGAGCTGATCGGGCAGGTCCAGGCGCACGGGCAGGATTGGCTCGATCGCTGAGCCCTTCCACGCGCCGGCTCCGAATGAGTCTGGCCCGCCGATCATCACCAGCCCGCCGCCGAGGTCCTCGACGTACGCGACGAGCGCCCGCTGGGCCCGGGGCTCGACAAGCTCTGCCGGGACGTTCTGCAAGATGACCAGGTCGTGCGCCTGGAGGCGCAGCAGATCGGACGTCAGCGCCGACGGGTCCACGATATCGACGCGGATGTTCGACGAGCGCAGGGCCGCGACGATCGCCGAGCCCGCCCCGCCCTGGGCCGCGCCGCCCACACCATCGACGAGCAGCACCGAGCCCTGCCCGGGCGTGATCGTGAACGCGCTGGCCCGGTTGTTCTCGATGGTGGTGTCGCCGATCGCCCGGCCCTCGGCGTCGAGATCGGGCTCGAACACCGCCTCGAACCGGTGGAGCGTGCCCGGGGGAAGCTCGACGGGGACCAGCACCACGCGCCGCCCGGGCGCCAGCGTCAGACGCTCCCCCGTCGCGGCGGCCTCCGGGTCCAGGTCCAGCGCCTCGCCCTCGCGCGTGACTTGCAGTGTCCCGCTCGCCGGGGCCGAGGCGTTGAGCACGATGCGCAGCGTGATCCGCGATTCCCCCGGCGCGTGCGGCGGGGCGTCGATCGACTCGACAAACACCTCCGAACCCACGCGATACTCCAGCGCCAGCGTGTCCACCGCCAGCCCCGTCGCGCGCCCGCCGCTGTCCACGCCCCGGGCGATGCTCGCAAGCTCTCGCGCTGCGCGGGCCGCGTCGCCGACGGTCTGCACGCCATCGGAGATCAGCACGAGGCGCCCGCTGGCGTCGGGCGGGATCATCGCGGCCGCGCGGCGCAGGGCGCTTGCGATGTCCGTCCCGTCCGTCGGGACCATCTCGAACGGGCGATCGAGCACATCGGCGGCGCTCGGCGTTGCGACACCGATTGCCCGCCCATCGAACGCCACCAGCCCGAACAGATCGTCCGGGCCTCGGTCGCGCAGCGCCCGCACAAAGTACGCCCGGGCGCCCTCGTCGCTGCGCAGCGCCCGACCCTGCTCGTCCACCCCAAAGTCCGCGAATCTCTCGACCGACCCCGACAGATCCACCACCCCCACCACCGCCAGGCGCCTCGACTCTCGAATGGTGCTCGCGCCCGCGAGCAGCAACGCCAGCAGCGTAAACAGCGCCACGCGCGACCCGACCGCGCTCACCCGGCGCCAACGCCCCATCGACGAGAACCAGCGCAGCCCGAGCACCGCCATCGGCGCCGACGCGAGCGCCAGCACCAGCCACAGCGGGTTCGCCAGCACGATGTTCAAGGCGTTCAAGGCGAGCCTCCGCCGCTGCCCGCGTCCTCGCCTGCGGGTGTCAAGCCCCCCTCGCCCGAGCCCACCGACTCGGCGTACCGCTCGTACACGCGCCGCAAAAACTCACGCCTGCGCCGGGGCACCCGCTGCTGCTCGATAGCGCGCTCCGCCCCGGACTTCGCCTCGCGGATGCGTTCGCCCGCTGCGCGCCGGGCCGCGGGATCACGCGCCAGCGCGTCGTCCGAGTACCAGTCGCCCACAACCTGCTCTTGCAGGCCTTGCTCACCAGCGTTCGTGTTGCGCGCATCGACCGGCGTTGTCCGCCCCGCGTCGATGGGCGCGGGCGCCTGGGCGCCGGCGCTCGGGTCCTGATCGCCGGGGCCGGGGCCTTGCTGCTCGGGCTTGGGATCGGGCTCGGGCTCGCCGAGCAAGCGCCGGGCCTGGCGACGAAGCTCCTCCGCCCGCTCGCGCTGGCGCTGGCCCTGCTGACGCTGCTCGCTCATGCGCCGAAGCTGATCGTCGAGCGACTCACGCTCGCCCGATTCACCAGCGCCCGGCTGCGCATCCCCCCCACGCTGAGACCGCTCCTGTCCCGGCTTGCCCGGCTGTTGGCCCGGCTTCTCGCCCTGTTGCTCGCCTGATTTTTCTCCGGGTTGTTCGCCCGGTTGTTGACCTGGTTGTTGTCCCGGCTGCTTCCCCGGTTGCTGCTCACCGCCGGGCGCCTGCTCTTGCTCATCCCCCTCGCCCTCTTGGGCGCCGGGGTCAGCGCCTTCACCCGGTTCCATCCCCGGCTGCTCCTCCGTCTGCCCCTGTTCATCCGAGGGCTGTTCGCCCGCAGACTGTTCGCCCGGCGACTTCTCCGGCTCGCCAGATTCACCCTCACGCGCCCCGGGCTCGCCCTGCTTCGGATCCCCCTCGCGCGTCTGCTCGCCCCCTTCGCCTTCGCGCCCCTCCTGGTCTTGACCCTGATCCTGGCCCTGTTCTTGGCCCTGTTCCTGACCCTGTTCTTGACTTGGTTCCTGCCCCTGCTCGGTCTGCTCGCCGGGCTGGCTTTGCGGGGATTGGCTGTCGGGGGGCGTCTGCTGGTCTTTGGGTTGCTGGTCTTCGGGCTGCTGCGCGGGATCTTGTCTGGCCTCGTCGGCGCTGCGGCGCAGCGCATCAGACAAGCGCTGCGCTTCATCACGCGCCCGCTCGCGGGCCTCCTGCTCGCGCTCGAGCTGCTGCGCTGGCGATTCCGGGTTCGCGTCGGCGGGCTCGTTGTCCGTGCCCTGCTCACCTTCATCGGGCGCCTCCGCCCCCGGGCTCGCTGGCTGCTCCGCCTCATCCGCCACCGCGGCCCGATCGAGCTGCTCACTCAGCGATTCGAGCTCTTGCGCCAGCCGCTCGCGCTCCTCCGGGCTCATCGTCTCGCTCCGGTCGAGCAGCTCGCGTACCGCCTCGCTCGCCTGCTCGAAGTCGCCCGAGCGCAGGCGCTCAGCCAGCTCCTCGCTCATCGCATCGCCAGGCGTCTCCAGCTCGCGCACCATCTCCTCGAACGCATCGCGCTCCAGCTCGCTCAGCTGCGCCTCATCTTCGAGCGCCTCGGCGGTCCGCTCGAGCGCCTCGGCCGCCTCGGCCCGCGCCTCGTCGGGCGACCTCAGCCCGTCGCTCAGCTCCGACTCGAGCTCCGCAAGGCGCGCAAGATCCTCGGCGCTCGCGGCCTCGAGGCTTGTCTCCTGCGCCGCGACCTCGCGGATCGCCTGGAGCGCCTCCTCGACCTGCTCGATCGCCTCGGTCTGCTCTGCGAGCGTGACGGGCGCCGCCTGATCTCCCCCCGCCTCGATCGCACGGCTCGGCAGCATCACACCCGCGAGCACCGCCAGGGCGCCGAGCGCGGGCCACGCGAGCCACGTCCATCCAAGGCGGATCGGCGCCGCTCGGGCAATGTCCGCCTCGCGCGCGGCGCGCTCGCCCTCTTCAACCGCGATCCGTGCGAACGACTCGTCCTGCGCCCCCGGCTCGCTGGCGAGCGCGATCGCGTTGCGGACCCGGTCGTGCGAGACGACCGCGCCATCAATGAGCACGGCGCCGTGCATCGCCCGTGCGGGGTGTCGCAGCGCCCACACCAGCCCCCCAACACCCGCAGCAACCATCGGCCCGGCGACGAGCGCGACCCAGGGCAGCTCGAGCCTCAACGCCCGGTCGAAACCAACGAGCAGCAGCGCCGCGCAGGCGCCGAGCGTAAGCAGACGCCCGAGAACCCGGGCGCCGATACCGCGTCGCTCGCGCCTCGCGGCCCGCAAACCCGCCCTGATCGCGCCGTGTGGGGGCGTTGGCATCACTCAACTCTACGGGGGACGGGCACGCGGCGTTGCGTCGAGTACCCTTGAGCCCGTGAAGATCCACGATGCACTCGCAGAACTCATCGCCGGGCGCCCCCTGGGCGAGTCCGGGGCCGAATCGGTCTTCGAGCAGATGCTCGCTGGCTCGCTCGACGACGCCCAGATCGGCGCCCTCCTGGGCATGATCCAGGCCCGAGGCCCGAGCGTGGACGAGCTTGTCGGCGCCGCCCGCGTCATGCGAAGGCACGTCCAGACCGTCCCCACGCCCAGCGACCCCGCCCGCCCGGTCATCGACACCTGCGGCACGGGCGGCGCGCCCAAGACCTTCAACGTCTCCACCGCCGCCGCCCTGGTCGTCGCGGGCGCCCGCGCCGAGGCGGGCACGGGCGTCGAGCGTGTCCTCGTCGCCAAGCACGGCAACCGATCCCGGACCGGGAGAGGCTCGGCCGAGGTGCTCCAGAGCCTGGGCGTCAACGTGGACGCCTCGCCCGAGACCCAGGGGCGCTGCCTCGAAGAGTCCGGCCTGTGCTTCTGCTTCGCCATCCACCACCACCCCGCGGCCAAGCACGCCGCCCCGGTGCGCCGCTCGCTGGGCGTGCCCACCATGTTCAACCTGCTCGGCCCGCTGACCAACCCCGCAGGCGCCTCGCGCCAGCTCATGGGCGTCTGGGACCGGCGCTTCGTTGAGCCGCTGGCGATGGCGCTGCTGCGCCTCGGCGCCGAGCGCGCCTGGGTTGTCCACTCCGACGACGGGCTCGACGAGCTGAGCATCACCGACCGCACCCAGCTCGGGCGCGTCGAGCACGGGCGTATTGAGCTTGGGCGCGTCGATCCGGCGGAACTCGGGCTCGCGTGTGATTCGCTCGAGCCGCTCCGGGCCAGAGACGTGCCCCACGCGGCGGACATGATCCGCCAGATCATCGCGGGGGGCGCGGGACCGCCGACGGACATGACGCTGCTCAGCGCCGGCGCCGCCCTGCTCATCGCGGGCGCCGCGAGCACACTGGAATCGGGCATTGAGCTTGCGCGAGATTCAATCGGATCGGGGCGGGCCTCGACGGCGCTGGACGAGCTTGTCCGCCTCTCGAACGAGGCCTGAGTATTAGCCGTCCTGGCCAGCCGCCTCGATGATCACGTCCAGCGTCCGCTTGTCGCTCAGGCCGATCGACTCGTGCTCGCGCGAGATCACGGCGTACCGGAACGTCGATTCATCCTTCGGGTTCGGCGCCAGCCACAGCACCATGTCCAGCTCCGGATGCTTCTCCATCATCGTGCGCACG
>JAJRXR010000018.1 GCA_024276195.1 Planctomycetota bacterium | reverse complement strand
AGGTCATGCACATCGTCGCCACCCACAGCCACGAGGGCGACAAGGTGCAACGCTCCATCGAGAGCATCATCTTCCACCACGCGGACTTCGTGGACTTTGATATCGCGAAGTATCTGGGGAAAGCTGGGCGATAGCTGGCGTCGGCGACACCAGAGGAACCGCAGAATCAGGCCTGCGGATACGAGCGGGGAGATCGGCACACGAATGATTCTTCGTCGTCGCAACGTGTTCGTTAGGTTCAGCGTTATCGCCGGCTGCATCTGGTTTGTTCTGACGCTGGCCACGATTCCAGTTGCTGTTGACTATGTGATTCCACCGGTCTCCGGCGATCCTGAAGCTGAGAACTCAGGATGGCTGGTCCTTGGTACTGGTGGATTCACCGTGGCCTGGGGTGAAGTCTTCTTTAAGGACACCGACTACGGCCCGGGATTTCATCTGAAGTATCGCCTGGGCCAGGGTATGGTGCTTCTGGACTGGAGTTGGGTGTTTGAGCGCGGGTATATCGACATTCCGTTCTGGATGATCTTTCTTGTGATAGGGTTTCCCGGGGCGGTAGCGAGTTCGATTCGCGGGTGGCGCCGATGTCGCGGGCGATGTTCGACGTGCAGCTACAGGCTCTTGGGTTTATCCGTTTCGGTCTGTCCGGAGTGTGGGGCGGGTGTGCCTCAGCCATCGCGAGCTTGATGTGAGGCAACACTGGCGGGGGCGGGGCGATAAGAGTTCTGGTGCTATTATTCCTATTGCGCTGCTCATTCTCTTCGGAGCGTTCCGTCCTCAGAGGGAGGCCACTTGAGCATCAAGACTGCCGTCGTCATTCTCGCACTCACTTGCATGCCAGCGTGTGTGCGCGCCGTCCCGGCAAAGCAGGTGTCACCGACCAAGTGCGACGGGCGTCATACCAGCACGGTCGATGCTTTCAGATCGGCCATGGCAACTCGCGGGGGATGGGCATCAGAGGCAGTGTGGTCCCTCTCTTCCATGACAAGGCGTTCGCCCCGATCTCCACTCCTGGCGATCGAGTGGATCAAGGCGGGTGACACAACGCAACGCACCTTCGTCGCCCGCTTCTATGACATGATGATGAGTCAGCTCACCCCCCCACAAGTCGCTTTGCTTCTCAGGGACGAGAGCGTCCCGTCGAAATATCGCGCACGGCTCGCGTTAGGCGTTACAAACTTTTACGACGGAGATGTACGGTCATTCTTTGAGGATGATCTTACGCCCGAGGAGGAGATCGCAAGCGGTCTCGAGTTCTTGCTGAAGCCGGAAGTTGTGGGCGCGGATTCGCTGAAGCAACTGGAGGAACGGGCGCGATGGACACATGGCCGCTGGACTCGTGCCGGACAGGTCTCTCTGAAGAGAGCTGTTGAGGATGACATCATTGATCACCACGAGATCCCATTGGTATGGATCGAAGCGAGCATCGAGCGAGAAGCGTCGAAGCTCGTACCTGTGGCATATCAGTGGATCGCCTCGCTTGATGTCACCGAGGATCTCGACGTCTCTGTGTTTCTCGTGCTGATCGAGTTCATCCGCCTCACAGAGGGCCCTTGCACCGGGCCGCCCGACGCCCATTTGTTCGCTGAGCACGATGTCGGACAACTCCGTCAATGGCAGAAGGACCTCCGAACGGAATGGGCCGAACTGAGCGATCTCCCGCGTGAGCACAGGCCGCCCGCGCGTCTCAGGCGTCAAGGGCATCGGTTCGACGATTCCATGAGCAGCGAGGCCCTGTACGAGACGCTTCTCGCGGTGCTGCGAACGGGAAGCGACTCGGAAGTCGTTGCGGTCTGCCAGATGCTGCGCAGCATCTTTCCCGACTCTGACATGATCGTCATGCCCCGACAATCTGTATCGAGAGATGAGGGATCAGACGATCGTGTCGGCATTGCAGACCTTTGGGCATGGACGCGATCCCGAGCGATTACTCAACTTCTCCACGCGAAGCTCTTCGAGATGAAGGAGTTGGGGTGGGATTCCGATCGCGAACTACTCATTGCGAAGTGACGCCTGCGGTTCGGGCGTGGCTAGGGCCGCCCGTTCCTTGGTCACGCCCCGGGGCCAGAGGCGATCGACCAGCACGCGGAAGCCGTCGCCCCGGGCCGGGTCGTCGTAGATTCGCTTGATCTGAATCTTCATCACGGGTCTCGCTTGGAGGGGGCTCGCTCGGCGGGCGCCGCCCCAGTATAACCGTGGGCTTTGCCGTCCTATTCTCCGTCCATGGGACAGACATCCATCGAAAAAATCGTGACGCGCTACGCCGTGGGGCTCGCCCCGGGGAGCCAGGCCCGGGCCGGCGACATCGTCACGATCCGCCCGAAGCACGTGATGACGCACGACAACACCGGGGCGGTGATCCCGAAGTTCCGCGCCATCGGCGCCGAGCGAATCCTGGACCCGACGCAGCCGGTCTTCGGGGTTGATCACGACATCCAGAACACGACCCCCGAGAACCTGGGCAAGTACGCCAAGATCGGGTCGTTCGCCAAGGAGCAGGGGGTGGACTTCTACCCGCCGGGGCGCGGGATCGTCCACCAGGTAATGGTTGAGGAGGGGTACGTCACGCCCGGGTCGCTGGTGGTCGGGTCAGACTCACACTCAAACATCTACGGCGCCATCGGCGCGGTCGGCACGCCCGTCGTGCGCACGGACGCGGCCGCGATCTGGGCGACCGGGCAGACCTGGTGGCAGATCCCCGAGCAGATCAGGGTCGTCCTGACCGGCGCTCTGCCCGCTGGAGCGACGGGCAAGGACGTGATCATCACGCTGTGTGGGTTTTTCAACAACGATGAAGCGCTCAACAGCGCCATCGAGTTCTCCGGCGATGGCGTCGCGGGCCTCTCCGTCGATGAACGCCTGACCATCTCCAACATGACGACCGAGTGGGGCGCCCTCGTCGGCATGTTCCCGTTCGACCAGACGCTGCGTGAGTTCTTGCTCGAACGCGCCGCGAGCTTCGAGTCTCGCTCGGGCGAGGCGCGGTTCACCGGGGCGGATGTCGAGCGGTGGTGGGCCGAGCGGGGCGAGCTTGCGCCCGACGCCGATGCGCACTACTCGAAGACGATCGAGCTGGACCTCTCGACGGTTTCGCCCCATGTTTCCGGGCCGAACTCGGTCAAGGTGATGCGCTCGGCCCACGAGATGCAGCAGGAGAAGGTCCGCGTCAACAAGGCGTACCTGATGTCGTGCGTCAACGCGCGCCTGAGCGACCTGGAAGCCGCTGCAGCGACGATCGGGGACCGAAAGATTGCCGATGGCGTCGAGTTCTACGTCGCGGCCGCGTCGAGCCTGGTGCAGCGGCAGAGTGAGGAATCGGGCGCGTGGGAGCGTCTGATCAGCGCGGGGGCGATCGCGCTGCCCGCCGGGTGCGGCGCCTGCATCGGGCTGGGACGGGGCACGCTCGAAGCTGGCGAGGTCGGCATCAGCTCGACCAACCGAAACTTCCAGGGGCGGATGGGCTCGCGCGATGCGCTGTGCTATCTGGCGAGCCCGGCGGTGGTCGCCGAGTCCGCCGTGCGGGGCTACATCGCCGCGCCCGAGGGCGACGACCGGCAGACCAGGGGCTCGTGCGTCGTGCTCGATGCGCCCGCGCGTGCGGGCGGGGCGCAGGAGATCATCGAAGGCTTCCCCGAGCGCATCAGCGGGCGGGCGCTGTACCTGCCTCTGGATAACCTCAACACCGACGGCATCTACGGCAAGGACGTGACGTACCAGGACGACATCACCTTCGAGCAGCAGGGCCAGCACGCCATGCTCAACTACGACCCTTCGTTTCAATCCATCGCCAAGAGCGGCGACATCATCGTGGGCGGGCGGAACTTCGGGTCGGGCTCGAGCCGCGAGCAGGCCGCGACGGCCCTGGCCTCGCTGGGGATCCGCCTGGTGATCGCCGCGACCTCGGGCCAGACCTACAAGCGCAACGCCTTCAACAACGGCTTCATCGTCCTCGAATGCCCGGGGCTGACCGACGCCCTTGCCGCCCGGTTCGCTGGTGAGGTCGCGTCCGAGGTCCGGACCATCCCCGCCCCCGAGATTGAGGTCGATTTCCGGGGTGGCAGGATCACAATGGGGGGCGAATCCTTCACCTTTGCCCCCCTGAGCGAGACGGCCCAGGAGCTGATTGTCGCCGGCGGGAGCGAGGCGCTGGTCCGCCGCCAGCTCGGGTCGCCCTGACCACAGGGTGAGGGCTAGACTCCCGCCCATTCCGAGAGAAATCACCCTACTTTTGACGCCCTGATCGGGCGCACGGAGACCAGTCGAAATGGCCAAGTACAAGATCGCGTGGATGCCGGGCGACGGCGTGGGCAATGAGGTCATGGAGGCGACGCGGGTCGTGCTCGACGCCCTGAAGTTTGACGCCGAGTACATCCCTGCGGACATCGGCTGGGAGTTCTGGTGTAAAGAGGGCAACCCGCTGCCGGACCGCACCATCGAGGCGCTCAAGGGCACAGACTGCGCCCTGTTCGGCGCCATCACCTCCAAGCCCCGCGAAGAGGCGCTCGAAGAACTTGACCCGTCCCTGCGTGACAAGGGCCTGTCCTACTTCAGCCCGATCGTCAAGCTCCGCCAGCTCTTCAACCTGCACACCAACCTGCGCCCGTGCAAGGCCTACCCGGGCAACCCGCTCAACTACCGCGACGACATCGACATCGTCGTCTTCCGCGAGAACACCGAGGGCGCGTACAGCGGCATCGAATGGTTCCCTCTGCCCGAGAAGATCGCGACCGCGATGGCCGACCCCGAAGTCGGACACCCGGACCGGATGAAGCGTTGGTTCGACAAGGGCCTGGACAACGTCGCGGTCTCGACGCGGGTGATGAGCAGGCAGGGGTGCGAGAGCATCTGCCGCCAGAGCTTCGAGTACGCCAAGAAGTACGGGCGCAAGAGCGTGACGCTCGTCGAGAAGCCCAACGTGCTGCGTGAAACCGGCGGGCTGATGACGCGGGTCTTCCGCGACGTCGCCAAGGGCTACCCGGGCATCGAGGCCTGGGAGGCGAACATCGACGCCATCTGCATGTGGATGATCAAGAACCCGCAGGACTACGACGTGCTCGTGGCCGAGAACATGTTCGGCGATATCGTCAGCGACCTATGCGCCGGCCTCGTCGGTGGGCTCGGCTTTGCCAGCGCCGCGAACATCGGCGACAACTACGCCGTCTTTGAGCCCACGCACGGCTCGGCGCCCAAGTACGACGGCAAAAACGTTGTCAACCCCGTCGCCATGATCCTCACCGCCAAAATGATGCTCGACTGGCTCGGCGAGAAAAAAGACGCCGAACGCCTCGAGGCGGCCGTCGCCTCGCTCATCAGCGAGAACACCGTCGGCACCTACGACGTCAAAAAGGTCCGCGCGGGCCAGCCAGGCGCAAACTCCACCATGGAGGTCGCCCAGGCGATCGCCGCCAAGCTCTAAAAGAGTGCCGGCGGCCCCCTCCCCGTACGCCGCCCGATGCGCAGAAACCAAGGCCCCGCCCCGCCCGCCATCACCCGGCGAGGCGGGGCGGTGTGCTGTTGCGATCCGCTGCAGCATCCCGCCTCGACCCGGGCGGGATTCAAGCTCGCCGGGGGCGCATCGGGCTCGCCAACAGCGATGAACCGGTCCTATCGTGGCGCCTGCGGGAGGGCTTCCCGCCATGGAGAGACCACCGATGGGCGCGTTCAAGACCGACGGATTCATCAGCTACGACATCGCACAGTGGGTCCAAGACCTCAAGTACGAGGACCTCAGCCCCGAGGCCGTCGAGCGTGTCAAGCTCTTCTGGTACGACTCGGTCGGGTGCGCCCTGGGCGGCTCCCAGACTGAAGACGCCCAGATCCTCCTCGCCCACCACCGCGAGATGCACGGCGAAACCGGCGGCGACTGCACCTGTTTCGTCACCGGCTACAAAACCAACCCCGTTGACGCCGCCTTTCTCAACAACCACATGGTCCGGGCCATGGACTTCAACGACATCTACTGGAAGGCCGACCCGAGCCACCCGTCGGACATCATCTGCGGCCCCCTGGCGATCTGCGAGGCCAAGGGGCTCTCGGGCAAAGACCTGATTCTCGCCACCATCGTCGCCTACGAGATCGAGATGCGCCTCGTCGAGATCGGCCAGCCCGGCGTGCGCGAGTACGGGTGGCACCACGCCACGCTCACCGGCTTCGCGGCGCCCTTCGCCGCGGGCAAGGCGCTGGGCCTGACCCGCGACCAGCTTGTCCACGCCGCGGGCATTTGTGCGAGCCGGACCGGCTCGCTCGGCGCCGTCACCGCCGGGCGCCTGACCATGATGAAAAACACCGTTGACCCCTGGGCGACGCGCATGGGCGTCGAGTCCGCGATGCTCGCCGCCCGCGGGTTCTCTGGCCCCGAGCACATCTTCGACGGCAAAGAGGGCCTCTTCCACGTCTTCGGGCACTCGGTCTGCCAGGGCAAACCATGCACGTTCGACAGCGAGGGCCTGACACGCGACCTGCCCAAGAGCCCGGGCGATCACTACCGCATCCTCGACTGCGGCATGAAATCCTTCCCGATCGAGGCGCTCAGCCACGCGCCGCTGAGCGCGATGATGAAAATCGTCAACGAGCACAAGATCGACCCGGACAGCGTCGCCGAGATCCGGGTCGAGGTCATCGCCCGCGCCGCCGATATCCTGGGCGATCCGCACAAGTACCGCCCGACCAGCCGCGAGACGGCCGACCACTCGCTGCCGTACGCGATGGCGGTGGGGCTTGTCGATGGCAAGGTGACGCCGCTGCAGTTCGAGGACGAGCGCGTCCAGGACCCGAAGCTGATTCCGGTGATGGACAAGGTCAAGGTCATCGCCAACGAGGAGTTCGAGGCGCGCTTTCCCGAGTTTCAGCCGAGCCGCGTGACGCTGGTACTCAACGACGGAACCAGCCACGTCCAGCAGGTGGACGTGCCCAAGGGCGACGCAAGAGACCCGATGACCCAGAGCGAGATCAAGGTCAAGTTCGACGCCCTGGGTTCGGGCGTGATCGGGCAGGCCAGGTGCGACGCAGCGGGCGAGCTCATCATGGCCCTCGACGCGGAGGCGAACCTGGGGCGGTTCTTTGAAACGCTCAGGGCCTGAGAAGAATCGGGTAGCTGTCGCCGCCGGTTTCCGATACAAGGCAGTGTCACCCGGCCCGAGGAGACGCCCATGCGGACCGCTGCACGCTTGCTCGCATTGATATTGGCGGCTTGCCTCTGTTGGGCGGCGCCTGCGCAGCCAAGCGGCGCCCCGACCGGCGCTGGCCCCGCAAAGAGTCTCCAGGCCGACCTGCCGGTCTCGCGCCCCTTCCGCATGGGCTTCACGCCCTTCCCGTACGACCTGAGCATCCAAGCGGTTGAGGATACCTACGCGTTCATCGACGAGAACGCCGACCTGATCTGCTTCCACCACGACGGGGGCGTGCCGTGGCCCGAGGCGCTCGCCGGGACGAACGAGTACCACCCGAACCTGATTCAGACGATCGAAACCGAGCGGGAGCAGATCCGCCCGGGCCAGGCGGTGTACGTGGCCACGACGTGCCAGAGCACGCAGCGAGCCGGGGAGCTGGCGCTCTACTGGGGCAGCGATACCAACCTGCCCATGCCGCCGGGGTGGGAGAACCGGACGCTGGATGATCCCGAGGTCATCGTGGCGTTCACAAACTGGTGCCGGTACCTGATCGACCGCCTCGAGCCGGACTATTTCGCGTACGCCATCGAGGCCAACGCCGGGTTCTCAGGGCTGGATGATCCAGAGCTGGCGCAGCTCCTCACGCTCGCGCAGAGTGTCTACGTCACGCTCAAGTTTGAGTACCCGGACCTGCCAATCTTCCTCACCGTGCAGAGCAGCTCGACCGAGGCGACCCGCGAGGACCTGCTCGATGTCACGTCCGAGCTGCTTGTGCTGTCCGACTGGGTCGCGGTGAGCCAGTACCCGTACATGGTGCTGCGATACTGGGGGTGGGATGTGTACGGGGATCCGGACGAGATCCCGGCGGATCTGCTCTCGTCGATCGTGGAGCTTGCGCCGGAAAAACCGTTCGCGATCAGCGAGACTGGGTACATTGCCGAGGACTTGCTCGTGCCCGAGCCGCTGATCATCGCGCCCGGGACTCCCGCGTGGCAGGCGGAGTATGTGGACGACCTTCTCCACGAAATCCGGGGCTACGACGCGGAGTTTGTCGTCTGGTTTATCACCCGGGACTACGACGACCTGCTCGACACCATGAAGCTGCTCGGAGCCGAGATCGACCCGATCTTCTACATCTGGCGCGACATCGGCCTGCTCGACGGCGACGGCGCCGCTCGCCCCGCCCTCACCCGCTGGCGGCGCTGGCTCGACCTCCCGCTCGTCCCCTAGCGTTGAGCGGAGACTCCACTCCCGCTCTCAGAGAGCCTGGACGATCGAGAGGGACACGATGACATCAGGCGCATGGCGGTCCATCCTGTGTGCGTGGCAACGCCAGCGTGAGTACGCCGACCGCCTGACGCACGATCTCACGCCCGAGCAGGTCTTCACGGCCCCGCCCGGCGGCGCGGTCATGAACCACCCCGCCTGGATCCTGTGCCACCTGAGCGTCTACTCACCCGTGCTCGTCGAGATGCTCGCGGGCGGGACGCCCGAGGATCCGCTGACGCATCGGTACGGGAAGCAGTCGGCGCCCACGCTCGATCTGGGCGACTACCCGGGCTGGGATCAGCTCAGGCGGGACTACTTCGCCGGACACGACGCGCTGGCAGCGGCTCTTGAGGCGCCCAGGGCCAGCGTGCTCGAGTCCCCGCCGTCGATCGAGCGGTTCCGCGGGCGCTGGCCTCGCCTGAGCGATGTCGTCGTCCACCTCATGCTGCATCACGAGAGCGTCCACCTCGGGCAGCTGAGCGCCTGGCGGCGCATGTGTGCGTTCCCGAGTGTCTGAACCGAGCCTCGACTTCCAGCAGGGTGTCCCTGAGAGGCGGTGAGGGACGATTCCCGATCAGATCCCGCCCGGGTGTGGGGGCGCCTCCTAGGGTGTTTCGGGTCCGCCACGGCGTCGTCGATGGGGCGGATTCATCAAGGACGATCCCACGACGACTCGAAAGCCCACGCCTTGAGTATCGACGAAAGTGTCGTCCAGAAAACGCTCGAACTGGTCCGGGCTCACAGCCGCCTGGACGAAGAGACCCCCGTCCGCCCGCACCGGAGCCCCGAGTCGCTCCGAGAGACCTTGAGCATCGAGCTCGACGGCGAGGCCCACCCGTTCGACGACGTGACGGACGCGCTCGCGGGCCTGCTCAGCGCGACGCCCTCCACCACAAGCCAGCAGTTTTTCAACCAGCTCTTCGCCGGACGCGACACCGTCGCGACGATGGGCGACGTGCTGGCGGTCATCGCCAACACGCCGATGTACACCTTCAAGGCGGGCGGGCCACAGGTCCTGCTGGAGCGGGCCTGCATCAACCGCATGGCGGCCAAGGTCGGATTCGATCCGGGCGACGGCATCTTTACGCCCGGGGGCAGCCTCTCGAACATGGCCGCGCTCATCATCGCCCGCAACGAGGCGCTCGAAGGCTCGCGCGAATCCGGCCTGCCCGGCGCCCGCCTCATCGTCTATACCTCGGAGGAGTGCCACTACTCCGTCCGCAAGGGCGCCGGCATGGTCGGCATCGGGCGGGGCAACGTCCGCTTCGTCCCCGCCGACGAGCACGGACGCATGGACCCGAACGCCCTCCGAAGCATGATGCTTGAAGACCGGGACTCGGGCGCGGTCCCGATCATGATCAACGCGACCTCGGGCACGACTGTTCAGGGCGCGTTCGACCCCATCGACCAGATCGCTGATATCGCCAGCGAGCAGGGCGTCTGGCTGCACGTGGACGCGGCCTGGGGCGGCGCGGTCCTGCTCTGCGAGTCCAAGCGGCGCCTGATGGATGGCGTCGATCGCGCCGATTCCGTGACGTGGGACGCCCACAAGCTGATGGGGGCGCCGCTGACGAGCGCCGTGCTGCTGACGCGAGAGGTCGGGGTGTGCAAGAAGCACTTCGACGAGGCCGCGAGCTATCTCTATCAAGAAGACGACGACGAGCTGAACCCGGGGCGCAGCAGCCTGCAGTGCGGCAGGCGCAACGACGCGCTCAAGCTCTGGGCCGCGTGGAAGTACCGGGGCGACGCGGGGTACGACGCGATGATCCGCCAGTTCTATGCGCTCGCCGAGTACACCGCCGACCGTGTGCGCGAGGACCCGGGCATGACCCTCTCGCACGACCCGCAGTATGTCAATGTCTGCTTCGAGGTCAACGCCAAGTCCAGCGAACGCATCTGCTACGAGCTGGGCCGGCGCCAGAAGGCCAAGGTCGGCTACGGCATCGTCAACGGGCGCAAGACCATCCGCATGGTCTACGCCAACAACGAGGTCACGACGGACCATGTTGACAGGCTTCTCGACGACATCCTCGCCATCGCCGCGGAGCTGCCCGATGAGGACAACGCGATCGAGCCCGCGCTCGCGTGCTCCTGCTGAGCCTCAGACGCCCGGCTCTTGCTCGTCGTAGACACCCACGCCCAGCTCGTACGTCTGCATCTTCAGCGGCGGCGAGTAGATGTGCAGCGTGATCAGATCACTCTCTGATTCGTTGTTGCACACCTCATGGATCGCCTCGTCCTCGGCGGCGCAGATCGAGCCGGGCTCGAGCGTGTTGGTCTCGACGGGTCGGACCGTGCCGTCGGGGTTCTTCTCGAACCGACGCTCGGTGACAGTCCCCTCGACCACGCGGAAGGCGCAGCTCGACGAGGCGTGGTCGTGGATCTGCGATTTCTGTCCGCTTTGCCAGCACAGGGCGACGAGCTCGTACCACTGTGTCGCCTTGATCCGGTTCCGCTGGTAGCACTCGCACTTGAACTTGCAGACCGCCTTGAGATCCTCGCGCGTCACGCCGGCGCTCTCAAGCAACCCCTGCAAGGTCTCCAGGTCGGCGCGCTTCGTGAGCGAGTCGAGGTACTCAACGAGCGGCGCGAGCTTTGACGTGCAGAGTTCAGTCATCCGATGCTCCATTCACGGGGACATTCCCAATGTACCGACTCGCCCGGGCCCGGTCGAATCATCCACCTCAGATCGCGTTCAACGCTCGTTCAACATCGTCGATCTGGTCCTGCGAGTCTTCGATACCGACCGAGAACCTCACGAGCCCGTCGGTGATGCCGAGCTTGGCGCGTTCCTCGCTGGGGACGCTGGCGTGGGTCATGATGGCGGGGTGTTCGATGAGGGATTCGACCCCGCCGAGCGACTCGGCCAGCGCGAAGATTTTGACGTTCTCAAGGAAGGTGCGGGCCTCGGTGATGCCGCCCTTGAGGAAAGCGGTGATCATGCCCCCGCCGCGCTTCATCTGGCGCTTGGCGATGTCGTACTGCGGGTGTGACTCACTCCCGGGATAGACGGTCCGCTCCACCTTCGGGTGCTGGTCGAGGAACGCGACCATCTTCTCGGCGTTGTCACAGTGCCGATCCATGCGCACATTCAGCGTCTTCGTGGATCGGAGCAGCAGGAAGCAGTCCCAAGGCCCCGGCACAGCCCCCACCGAGTTCTGGATATGCTTGAGGCGCAGGTGCAGGCCCTCGTCCTTGGTAATCAGCGCCCCGCCGACCGTGTCCGCGTGCCCGCCGATGTATTTCGTGGACGAGTGGCTGACAATGTCAGCGCCCAGGGCCAGCGGCTGCTGGAGCACCGGGGTCGCGAACGTATTGTCCACGGCCAGCAGGGCGCCGTGCGTCCGCGCGATCTCGCCCATCCGCTCGATGTCGATGATCTTGAGCGTCGGGTTGGTCGGCGTCTCGAGCCAGAGCAGCTTGGTCGCGGGGGTCATGGCCTCTTCAACCGCGCCCGGGTTGGTCATGTCAACGCGGGTTGCCGTGATCCCGAACTGCTCGAAGATGGTCTTGAACACGCGGTACGTCCCGCCGTACACATCATCGCAGAGAATGACGTTGTCGCCCGAGCGCAGCAGGTGCAGCGTGGCCGCCAGCGACGCGACGCCCGAGCCGAACGCGAGCCCGTGGGCGCCGCCCTCGAGCGAGGCGAGGTTGGCCTCGAGCGCGGTGCGTGTGGGGTTGGCCGAGCGGGAGTAGTCGTACTCGCCCTTGAACACGCCCGGGCTGGGCTGGACATAGGTCGATGTCTGGTAGACGGGCGTGCAGATGGCGCCGGTGGTCGGGTCCGGGCTCTGGCCCGCGTGGATGCAGCGGGTCGCGAAACGCATCGGGGTATCCATGAGAGCAGGTCTCCGCGTCGAGGCAGTGGGGGGTGAAGGAGTCAGCCGCGTTTGGAGGCGAGGTGCTCGACGAGATCGATCTTGGAGATCACGCCGACGATCTGGGCCGCGTCAACAACGATCGCGGTGTGGTCCGACTCGAGAATGTGGAACAGCTCCCCGATCCGCGCCTTGGGGAACACAAGCCCGGCGATCGGGGACGCGACCTCGCGCACCGGCGAGCCCTGGCTCACGCGCCCCTCGTGGAGCCCGCGCAGCAGGTCCAGCTCGTGGACGATCAGCTTGGCGGCTCCCCCCGCATCGACCAGCGGGATCTGGCTGACCCCGTGCTCACGCATGAGCGCGATCACCCGCCCGACATCCGCATCGGCGTCCGCGGTGATGACCTTCGGGCGATCCTTCGTCAGCAGATCCTCGACAAGTCCGAGGTCATCGCGCTGGTCGAGGAACCCGTAGTCACGCATCCACTCGTCCGAGAGATACTTCGAGATGTACCGCCCGGCGCTGTCGGGCAGGACGCAAACGATGGTCTTGCCCGGGCCGAGTTCTTTCGCCTTCACCGCCGCAGCGTGGACGATCGATCCCGACGACCCGCCGCAGAACAGACCTTCCTCTCGCACGAGGCGCCTGGCCATGGTGAACGAGTCGCGGTCATCGACCTGGACCATGTCGTCGATGTGGTCGAACTGCATGGCGCCGCACACGATGTCCTCGCCGATGCCCTCCACCTTGTACACATACGGCGTGGGCATCGTTCCCGTGTGGAACAGGTGGAAGTGGACCGAGCCGAGGATGTCCACGCCGACGGTGGTCTTGGTCGCGTCCTGTTCTTTGATGTACTTGGAGACGCCGGACATCGTTCCGCCCGTGCCCGTCCCGGCCATGAACACGTCGAACCCGCCGCCGGTCTGTTCCCAGATCTCGCGCCCGGTCGAGTGGTAGTGCGCATCGACGTTCATCTGGGTGTGGTACTGATCGAGATAGAACGACCCTGGTGTCTCGGAGGCGATACGCTTGGCGACGTTGACATAGTGGTCGGGCGAATCGCCCGGGACATCGGTCGGGGTGATGACGACCTCGGCCCCGAACGCCTTCATCGAGTTGATTTTTTCCTGACTCATCTTGTCGGGCATGGTGAAGACGCACCGGTAGCCCTTGACCGCCGCCGCCATCGCCACGCCCATCCCCGTGTTGCCCGAGGTGTTCTCGATGATCGTGCCGCCGGGCTTGAGGATGCCCTTCGCCTCGGCCTGCTCGATGACATAGTGGGCCATCCGATCCTTGATCGAGCCCGCCGGGTTCATGTACTCGCACTTGGCCAGCACCGTCGCCGAGCCCTCGTCGATGACCCGGTTCAGGCGGACCAGCGGCGTGCCGCCGATGGCCTGGAGAATGTTGTCGTACGCGCCCTGGTGCATGCTCTCTCCATCGCTCCTGCGGGTGTCTGGCCCCGGGATTCGCCCGGGTCTGGAGGATACGCACCGCCCCGGGGGCGGGCGTCGCCCGCTGCGGCTACCGTTGCCTAATGGACCTCTCACTCACCGGTAAACGCGCCCTCGTCTGCGGCTCGACCCAAGGCATCGGCCTCGCAACCGCCCATCAGCTCGCCTCCCTCGGCGCCAGCGTCACCCTCTTCGCCCGATCCGAAGACCGCCTCCGTGACGCCCTCGCCGCCCTGCCCGCGAGCGAGACCCAAGCCCACGCCCAGACCCACAGCTGGCTCGCGGCGGACTTCTCGAACCCCGATTCCGTCCGCGACGCGATCACGCGCCACCTCGACAGCGCCGCCCCGTACCACATCCTCGTCAACAACACCGGAGGCCCGCCCGGCGGTCCCATCGCCGACGCCTCGCCCGAGGCCTTCCTCGCCGCCTTCAACCAGCACCTGGTCAACAACCAGATTCTCGCGCAGGCCCTGCTGCCCGGCTTCCGCAGCGCGGGGTACGGCAGGATCATCAACATCATCTCCACGAGCGTGAAGGCGCCCATCCCGGGGCTTGGGGTGTCCAACACCATCCGCGGCGCCGTCGCCAGTTGGGCCAAGACACTCGCTGGCGAGTTGGCCAAGGACAACATCACCGTCAACAACGTCCTGCCCGGGTTCACCGACACGGCAAGGCTCGAGTCGCTCTTCCGCGCCAAGGCGGACAAGACGGGGCAGACCTACGAGCAGGTGCGCGCCGCCGCGATCGCCGGCATCCCCGCCGGGCGCCTGGGCCTGCCCGAAGAGGTCGCCAGCGCGATCGCATTCCTCGCATCACCCGCCGCCTCGTACATCACCGGCGTCAACATCCCCGTCGACGGCGGACGCACCCAGTCGCTCTAACCCCTCTTTGGAGGGGAGGGCTTCCAGCCCTCCCAGCTCCCATCCCCGGAGGGTGGGGCTTCCAGCCCCACCATGTGCCGCAAGCATGCCCGACACCCTCGCCAACCTCATCAACAACCGTTTCGAGCCCCCGCGCTCGGGCCAGTACCTCGACACCATCGAGCCCGCGACCGGCAAGCCCTACGCCCGCCTCCCCGACTCCTCCGCCGACGACATCAACGCAGCCGTCGATGCCGCCAAACGCGCCTTCCCCGCCTGGGCCGCGACCCCGCCCGCCGAGCGTTCACGCCTGCTGCTGCGACTCGCGGACCTGATCGATCGAGACCTCGAACGCCTCGCCCGCGCCGAGTCGATCGACACGGGCAAGCCGATCTCGCTGGCGCGCTCCGTGGACATCCCTCGCGCGGCGGCGAACTTCCGGTTCTTCGCCAGTGCAATACTCCACACCGAGAGCGCTTCACACCAGACCAATCTCGCTGGCGCCGGCGATCCGCAGCGCGCGATCAACTACACCCTCCGTCAGCCCCGGGGCGTCGCCGGGCTGATCTCGCCCTGGAATCTCCCGCTGTACCTGCTGAGCTGGAAGCTCGCCCCGGCCCTGGCGACGGGCAATACCGCCGTCGCCAAGCCAAGCGAAGTGACGCCCATGACGGCGCACATGCTCTCCGAGCTGGCGGTCGAGGCCGGGTTCCCGCCCGGGGTGCTCAACATTGTTCACGGGCGCGGCGCCTCCGCCGGCGCCGCCCTGGTCTCGCACCCGGACGTCCCGACCATCTCGTTCACAGGCGGGACCGAGACCGGGCGGGCCATCGCCCACGCCGGCGCCGACACGTTCAAGCGGATCAGCCTCGAACTCGGCGGCAAAAACCCGAATCTTGTCTTCGCCGACGCGGATCTTGAGCGCGCGATCCTCGAGTCCGTCCGAGCCGCGTTCACCAACCAGGGGCAGGTCTGCCTCTGCGGCTCGCGCATCCTCGTCGAGCGCTCCATCCACGACGAGTTTGTCGATCGCCTCGTCCAGGGAGCCAAAGCCCGGCGCATCGGCGACCCCCTCGACGAATCCACCGAGCACGGCGCCCTCGCCAGCGAAGACCACCTCAAAAAAGTCCACGCCTACGTCGAGCTGGCAAAGCGCCTCGGGGGCCAGATCAGGTGCGGCGGCGCCCGCGCTCAGGCGCCGAACGACCGGTGCGCGGGCGGGTACTTCTACGAGCCGACCGTCATCACCGGGCTCGATCCGGCCTGCCGCCCGCAGCAAGAAGAAATCTTCGGCCCCGTCACCATCGTCACCCCCTTTGGCTCCGACGATGAAGCGATCGCAATCGCCAACTCCACCCCCTTCGGCCTCGCCTCGATGGTCTGGACCAACAACCTCACCCGTGCGCACACAATGGCAGAGCGCCTGGACAGCGCGATCGTCTGGATCAACTGCTGGATGCTCCGCGACCTGCGCACCCCCTTCGGCGGCATGAAACACTCCGGCCTCGGGCGCGAGGGTGGGAACGAGGCTCTGCGGTTCTTTACAGAGCCGAAGAATGTGTGTATTCGATACTGATTCACCGCTGAGGGCCGCTGAGTTAGAACAGAGTTGCACGGTGCCACGCCTGACCGCGCCAGCGGCAGCCGTGCCCCTTCATGTCAGCACGCCTGCCGCTGGCGCGGTCAGACGTGCCACCTTTTTCTCCATTTCTGATCTCTGCGGCTCTCCGCGGCCCTCTGCGTTGAATAATCCCTCATGACCACCGACCACATCAATAGCCCATCCGCCCCCGAGCCCGTCGGCGCCTACCCCCACGCCCGGCGCGTCGGCGCACTGCTATACCTCTCGGGCGTCGGCCCGCGCCAGCGCGGCTCCAAGGACATCCCGGGCGTCACCCTCGACGCGAGCGGAAAGATGATCGACTACGACATCGAGGCCCAGTGCCGGAGCTGTTTCGACAACATCCGCGCGGTCCTGGATGAGGCCGGATCGAGCTTCGACAAGATCGTCGACGTGCTCGTCTTCCTGACTGATATGCCCCGCGACTTCGAGGCGTACAACCGGGTCTACGCCGAATACTTTGCGGGCGAGGGCAAGCCCAACCCGGCCCGCACAACAATCGAGATTTCAAGGCTCCCGCAGGGGGGCAACGCCCCGATTGCGATCGAGCTCAAGGTCATCGCTACGGTTGATTGAGCATCACCGCGTGCGCGTCGAACGCTTCGCCTTCGGAAGCTCACGCAGCACCGCGCGCACCGGGCTCCCCTCGAACCCCACCAGCTTGAGCGGCAGCGCAATCAGCTCGTACCGACCCGCCGCGACCCGGCTCAGGTCCAGCCCCTCCAGGATCGACACGTCCCGTCGCAGGCATGCCATGTGCGATTCGAGCCCCTTGGACGTTGGCGGGTCCACGCTCGGCACGTCAACCCCGAGAAGGCGCACACCCTTATCGCCCAGTCGCTCGACCAGCTCGGGCGAAACGGCGGCATAATCCTCGTTGAACACCGTGTGTACGGGCCAACTGTTGGTCTTGAGCAGGACGCGCTGCTCGGTGATCTCGCCGATGATGTCGTTGGCGCCGAGGCGCTCGCCGGGCCACCACCGGGTCTCCATCACCTGGCACGGGCCGAGATACAGCCCAAGATCCTGCTGGTCCATCGTGCGCGCGTCCACGCCGTAGTGGCTCGGCGCGTCCGCGTGCGCGCCAGCGTGAACGGTCGTCTGCAATGTCGAGAGCGTCAGGTTTGCCCCCTCGCTCATCTCCAGCAGCCTCTGGCGGCGCAAGGGCGTGTCGCCCGGAAACACCGCCACGTCGTGCGTCAACGCCGGCGAAATATCGTACACCACGCGGTTCTCCCCCTCGCTCATCCTGCACGCTCTCTCTCGATCATTGCCCGAACCGCGTTCGTCAGGGCCTCGTCATCGAGCCCCTCGCCCCCGCGCTCACGCAGATCGCCCGCGATCCGCTCGGCCATCGCCACGACGTGCCCGCCCTCCCGGCGCGCCTGCGCGTACGGCACGTTCGAGAAGCTCACCAGATTATACAGCGGCGTATACCGCTCCGGGTCGATCCGGTCCATCGCCTGCTCGACACGCTTGCGGAACAAAAACGCCGGGTCCGCCACGCGGTCGCGCATGGTCAGGAAGTTCTCGATCGCCATGTCCGCGATGGCGTCGGCGTCGGGCTTGCGCTCCCGCGCGAACGCCGCGAGTATCTCCTCGATCGGGGCGTCCCCCCGCAGCGCCTCGCGCAGCAGGCGGCAATCCTCGAACGACGCGTTCATCCCCTGCCCGAAGAACGGCACCACACCGTGGGCCGCGTCGCCGATCACGCACACGCGCCCGTGGTTCCAGGGCGAGCACCGGATCGTCGCCAGCAGGCCCACCGGGTTCTCTCGATAGTCCCTCGTCAGCGTTGGCATGAGCCCGACCGCGTCCGGGTACACCGCCCGGAAATGCTCGAGCACACGCTTGTCCGTGTCGAGCTGGGCGAAATCATCATGCGCCCAGAACAGCGTGCAGGTGAAGGTCCGGTCCGCGTTGGGCAGCGCGATCATCATCGCCCCGCCGCGGGGCCAGATGTGCAGCGCGTTTGGTTCCATCGCGAACCCGTCGTGCGTATTTGGGTCAACGCCGCACTCGCTCGCGGGGGGGATAATCAGTTCTTTGTACGAGTGCTCAAGATAACTCTGGGAATAGCTGAACCGCTCGGTGATCTGCATGGCGGCGCGCACGCTGGACCAGGCGCCGTCCGCGCCGATGAGCAGGTCGGCGCCTGCTGACATGGATTCGCCAGTGATTTCATCGATGAACGTCGCCGAGGTCGCGTCGAGATCCGCGCCCACGCAACGCTGTGAGAAGGAGAGCGTGACCGCCTCGTGTTTGTCCGCGGCTTCGAGCAGCGTCAGGTTCAGCCCGCCCCGCGAGACCGAGTGAATCGCGTCGCCCGGGCGGGCGCTGTAGGGCTGGAAGGTCAGCTCTCCCTCAACCGAGTGCATCATCCGCCCGGGCATCGGCACGCTGCCTTCGAGAACACGCTCGCTCAGGCCAACGCCGTCGAGCGCGGTGATGCCGCGGACAGACAGGGCCAGGTTGATCGAGCGCCCGCCGATGAAGCCCTGCGCTCGCGGGTCCGGGCGAGTCTCATACAGATCTACCCTCCACCCGTCGTCGCCGAGCATGCACGCGAGCAGGCTCCCCGCCAGCCCGGCGCCGACAATGACCGCATGACGCTGCTCGCTCATGTCCCCGCCACTCCCAGTCTCGCAGCAAGCGATTGGCACAAGACCCAGACGTCGTGGAAGGTGTTATACAACGCGGTCGGGGCGACGCGGATGACATCCGGCTCGCGGAAATCACAGACCACACCGTCATCGTGCAGCGCCCGCTGCACATCGCGCGACATGCCCGCAGCACTGATCGAGAGCTGCGCCCCGCGCTGCTCCGGGTCCGTCGGCGTCAAGATCCTGACCCGCTCGCCCAGGCGCTCGCCGAGCAAAAACTCCAGGTACCCAGTCAGGCGGACAGACTTGGCCCGGATCGAATCCATCCCCACCTCGTCGAAGATTTCCAGGCTGGCGCGTACCGGCGCCAGCGCCAGGATCGGCGGGTTCGAGAGCTGCCACGCGTCGGCGCTGGTGACCGGCTCAAACTCCTTGCCCATCTTGAACCGGGTCTTCGGGTCCGTCCCCCACCAGCCGGCAAACCGGGGCAGATCCGCCCCCGCGTGGCGCTCATGCACGAACGCCCCAGCGACAGCCCCCGGGCCAGAGTTGACGTACTTGTACGAGCACCACGCCGCAAAGTCCGGCCCCCAGTCGTGCAGATGCAACGGCACATTCCCCGCCGCGTGCGCCAGATCCCAGCCGACGCAGCACCCCTGGGCGCGCGCACAGGCTGTGATCTGTTCCATGTGGAACAGCTGCCCGACGAGATAGTTCACGCCGCCGATCAGGACCATCGCGATCTGCTCGCCCTCGCGTTCGAGCAGCGCTGTGAGGTCTTCCGTCCGGATCGCGTGCTCGCCCGGTCGCGCCTTGACACGGATGAGCGAGGTCGCCGGGTCGAGCCCGTGATGCTTGATCTGACTCACCACGGCGTAGCTGTCCGAGGGGAAGGCGTCGTCCTCGATCAGAACCTTGAAGCGTTTGGGCGTGGGGCGGTAGAAGCTGACCATCAGCAGGTGCAGATTCACCGTCAGCGAGTTCATCATCACCACTTCACTCGGCAGCGCCCCGACCAGGCGGGCGGCGCCCTCGCGCAGCTCCTCGTGGTATGGCAGCCACGGGTGAGCCGCGTCGAGGTGGGCGTCCACGCCCAGATCACGCCAGTCGTCGAGTTCCTCCTCGATCGCGGCGCGGGCGCTCTTGGGCTGGAGCCCGAGCGAGTTGCCGCACATGTAGACGCAGTCGCGCCCGTTGATCTTCGGGATGTGGAAGCGATCGCGCCAGGCGCGCAGCGGGTCGGACTGGTCCGCGTCTCTGGCCCAGGACTCGGTCATGTCGTAGTTGGCGGCGGGGGCGTGGGGCATCAGTGACAGGGTAGGGTGTGAGTGGGGAGAGAGAGAAGAACGAGATGACAGGCGGGACGCCTGTCCCACTAGGGTTCGGAGGGTGAGGCCTTCTGCTCGGCGCTCTCGCGGGTGTAGGGGGACTGGTCGATGTCGTCCATGCCGAACTCATGGGGGTTGAGCGCGAGGAACTCGATGGCGCTGCCGGCGAGTAGACGCTGCTTCCCGCTGTAGGTCAGGTCGTACATGGAGTCGATCATGGCGCCGGGGCGGTCTTCGCCGAGCGGGAACGGGTAGTCCGAGCCCATGCACAGGCGGCGTTCGTCCATCATCGAGATGAGATAGCGAAGGGCGTTGCGCGAGTGGGTGAGCGAGTCAACAAAGAAACGGGCCGGCCTGCCGTGGTCGGCCAGGTAGGACCACGGGTTGCTCTTGCAGTCCACCGCGACGAGATCCGGACGGCAGTTGTACCCGTGCTCGATGCGCCCAATGGTGTACGGGAACGAGCCCCCGCCGTGGGCGAAGCAGACGCGGAGCTTGGGCAGCTTGTCGAAGACCCCGCCGAAGATCATCGAGCAGATGGCGCGGGCGGTCTCGGCGGGCATCCCGACGAGCCATGGGAGCCAGTACTTGCCCATGTGCTGCTCGCCCATCATGTCCCAGGGGTGGACAAAGACGGCGGCGCCGAGGCGGTCGCAGGCCTCGAACACGGGTATGAGCGCGGGCTCGGAGAGGTTCCAATCGGTGCCGCGCGGCTGCTCGATGTGCGAGCCGATCTCGATCCCCTTGAGACCGAGGTCGTTGATGCACCGTTCGAGCTCGCGGATCGCCAGATCCGGATCCTGCATGGGCAGCGTGCCGAGCCCGACAAAGCGCCTGGGATGGGCCTGGCAGACCGAGGCGATGTGGTCATTGAGGAAGCGGCAGATCTCGAGCGTGTGCTCGGGCTTGGCCCAGTAGTTGAACATCACCGGGACGGTCGAGAGGACCTGGACATCAACCCCAGTCTCGTCCATGTCCACGATGCGATGGGTGTGGTCGAAACAGTTCTGCCCGATGGTGCGAAAGTTCTTGCCGGAGATGAGCAGGTTGGCGCCGCAGGTACATCCGGTTTTGTCAACGATGGGGTCAAAGTCAACAAAGCGCCCGTACCCGAACTTGGCGTTGAGGTCGGGCCAGCCGGGTGGGAGGATGTGGGTGTGGAGGTCGATTTTGTACATGGGGAAGACTCAACGCGGAGGGCCGCGGAGGGCCGCGGAGGGGGGAGTGGTTGGACGGCGGGTCATCGCGCGACGAAGGACGCCATCCGTCAGGCGGGAGACATTGAAGTT
>JAJRXR010000017.1 GCA_024276195.1 Planctomycetota bacterium | reverse complement strand
CTCGAGAAGTTCTACGCCCGGTTCAGCGTGAGCCTGGCCCGCGCCCACGAGGAGCTCGGGCACGCCAAGGCCGAAATACGCCCGGCCCCCAAGGAATACCGGTGCGCCAAGTGCGAGTCCGACCTCGTCTACCGCTTCGGCAAAAACGGACGATTCCTCTCGTGCTCTACCTACCCGGACTGCAACTACGCCTGCCCGATCGACCGCGAGGGTCGCCCGATGGCCGCCGAGTTCGTCGATGTCCGGTGCCCCGAGACCGGGCGCCCGATGGTCAAGCGCACCGGGCGCTTCGGCCCGTTCATCTCGACGGCCCGCGAGGACGACGAGCCCAACACCTTCGGGCTCATCCTCAACATCGACAAAAAGGGTTTCGTCGTCGCCCCGTCGATCCCGCCCTACGAGACCGATCTGCCCTGCCCGATCTGCGAGAGCCCGCTGAATCTCCGGTCGGGCGTGCGTGGGCCGTGGCTCGGGTGCTCGCGGTTCCCCAAGTGCCGCGGGCGTGGCAAGTGGACCGAGCTCGATGATAAGGTCAAGGGCGAGCTGACCAAGGCCCTCGAGGCGCACGAGGCGCTCCACCCGATCCCGACGATCACCCGCCTCGACGGCACGCCCCTGACCGACAGCAAGGGCAAGCCCCTGCCCGACGCGCCCAAGGTCGATGAGCTGGTGCTCGACCACGATCCGCGGGCCGCCCAGCCCGCAGCGGCGGCGGGGTAGCTTCACGGGCGGGCGCGGGCGACGGGTATAGTCCACTCCGCGCCATGCCCAGCAAGCTCGTCCAATACATCCAGTCTCGCTCGAAGCCGATCGTCGAACGCCTCGGCCTGCGCCCGGACTGGTACCTGACCGTCATGGGCGCGCTCATCGGGCTCGTCACCGCGGCCGGCGCTATCGGCTTCGCCTCCGCCCTCTACAGCGTCGAGCACTGGGCCGGGGGCACGCGCACCCGCTGGCCCCTCTGGACCCTGCCGCTCATCCCCATGCTCGGCGCACTCATCACCGGCGCACTCGTCCACCTCTTCGCCTCCGAAGCACGCGGGCACGGCGTCCCCCAGGTCCTCCACGCCATCATCCGCAACAAGGGTCGCATCCCCACGCGCATCGGGATCGTCAAGGTCATCGCCTCGATCTGCACGGTTGGCTCGGGCGGGTCCGCCGGCGCCGAAGGCCCCATCATCCAGATCGGCTCCACCGCCGGCAGCGCCATCGGTCGCAAGCTCGGCGCCAGCAAAGAGCACATGGGCACGCTCGTGGCCTGCGGCGCCGCCGCGGGCATCGCCTCGATCTTCAACGCCCCCATCGCCGGCGTCTTCTTCGCCCTCGAGATCCTGCTGCGCGACTTCTCCCTGCGCACCTTCACGCCCATCGTCATCTCCGCCGTCTTCGCCACCGCGCTCACCCAGGTCTACTACGGACAGAACGACGCGATCTTCGCGGCGGACCTGTTCGACCGGGCCTACGTCTTCACGCCCGCCGAACTCCCCGGGTACATGCTCCTCGGACTGCTGTGCGCCTTCATCGCCGTGGGCTTCACCCACCTGCTCCACACGCTCGAGGACTTCTTCGAGCAGCTCCGCCTGCACCCGATCGTCATGCCCGTGCTCGGGGCGCTCCTGCTCGGGCTGCTCGGCATCGCCTATCTCACCATCGTTGGCGCCCGCGCCGAAACGCCCGCCTTCTTCGGCAACGGGTACGAAACCATCAGCGCCCTGCTCGAACCCCGCTCCTACCACGAGGGCGGCGCTATGCACGCCTCACTCATCCTCCTGGCGCTGCTGCTCGTCTGCAAGGCCATGGCCACGACCCTCACCCTCGGCTCGGGAGGCTCGGGAGGCATCTTCGCGCCCAGCCTTTTCCTCGGCGCGACCGCCGGCGGCGCCTTCGGCATCGCCCTCGAACGCCTCGGCCTCATCGCCGACACCTCCTCGCCCGCCAGCTACGCCCTCGTCGGCATGGCCGCCGTCGTCGCGGGCGCCACCTTCGCCCCGCTCACCGCGATCCTGCTCCTGTTCGAACTGACCCGCGAGCCCCACGTGCTCGCGCCGATCATGCTCGCCGCCATCGTCTCGACCATGGTCGCGCGCCGACTCATGCCCGACTCGATCTACACCGCGCGCCTCCGCCAGAAGGGCATCCACGTCGGCTCCGGGCACGATCTCACGCTCCTGCGCCGCGTCCCGGTCATGAGCGCCCAGATCACACCCCTGCCCACCGACCCCGTCTACGCCTCGGACCCCTTGAGCAAGCTCATCACCCTCCACGCCCACCACAACGTCCCCGACTTTGTTGTTGTCGATCAAGAAGGCCAGTACATGGGCATGGTGACGGGCGCCGATATGCGCACGGCTCTGATCGACCGCGAGGCCATCCCCCTGCTGCTCGTGGCCGAGCTGGTCCGCACCGACCTGCCCACCATCCACCCCGACGAAACCCTCGACACCGTGCTCGACAAGTTCGCTAAACTCGACGTCGCGAGCCTCTGCCTCGTCCACGACCGAGACCCCGGACGCCCCATGGGCCTCATCACCCGCTCCAACATCATGTCCCGATATCAGCGGGCGTTGGAAGAGAGCTAGAGCCGAGTCCGCATTCAGGGTTGAGCGCCCCGCTCATTTCCGGGAGAATCCGGCATGACCGACACCCGCCCGCCGACTCGCCCGCCGACAGAGCCTCAGCCGCTCTCGCTGCTGTCGCTCAGCGCGTTCGTGATCTCGCTGCCCTCGCTGTGTCTGTTTCCGTTCGCGCTGATCTCGCTGCCGCTGGGCATTGTCGCCATCACCCGCACCGGGGCCGATGCGCCCCGAGGCGGTCGCGGCCTGGCCATCGCCGCGACCGCGATCAGCGCCGTCGGACTGATGATGAGCTGCTTCCAGGTCGGCATCTTTCTCCCTGCAGTGGGCAAGGCCAGACTGGCCGCACAACGCCTCAAGGACAGAGAGCAGGTTCTCAACATCACCGCTGCGCTTCTTACATACGAATCAGAGAACGGGCAACTCCCCTCGCCCGACGAGGACTGGCGCCAGCTCCTGATCAAGGGCGGCTTCGTCTCGGGCGCGGGTGTCTTTGTTTCACCCGCAGGCGATGTCCCCGGAGAGCACTACTTCTACATTCCAGATGCCGTCAGCGCCGCGTCAAACACCTCAGTGCTTGTCTACACGCACCCGGACCTCTTCCTCGATGGCGGCGCCAACATCGGCTACCGCGACGGAAGCGTCCAT
>JAJRXR010000016.1 GCA_024276195.1 Planctomycetota bacterium | reverse complement strand
GGGCCCTTTGCATCAAGCGGTTCGCAGGTTGTTTCTGCGCCATCGGTGTGCGGCGTCGATGGCGAGCCCGGCGGCGATTCAGAGCGTGACCCGACGCAGCCGGCGGGCGTGGTTCGGCAGCAGGCCGAGACCCCCGGCGATCTTCCCCCGGGTTCCGAAGCGGCCCTCGTTCCTCCGACGCCGATCGAGCCTCCCCGGTTCCGCAGCCTGCAACGCGATCATCTGGTTTCGCCGATGCCCGGCCAGCTCGACCAGCACGTCGCTCAGCTGTCCTTGGTCGGAACCCAGGATGGACGCAACCGCCTCAAAGCGCAAGCCTTGCACCCGTGGCGCAAAGGCCCTGACGCCTGGGGCTTGATGCTCTGGTCAGGATGCGCGTTTTTTGCTGGCGATTCGTTCGGGGCTGGGGACCTTGATTCGCCGGGCAAGGCCGAGCACTTCCATGGCGCGGATGAGGATGTAGCTCAGGTCGAACTGCCACCAGTAAAGCCCGTGCCTAGCGCTGGTGGGGAAGGCGTGGTGGTTGTTGTGCCAGCCTTCGCCGAAGGCGAGGACGCCGCAGATCGCGTTGTTGCGGCTCTCGTCACCACAGTCGTAGGTCTTGGTCCCCCAGATGTGGCACATGGAGTTGATGCTCCAGGTGATGTGGTGGACGAAGAAGATGCGGACGAAGCCGCCCCAGGCGAGGCCGAGGAGGGCGCCGGTCCAGGTCATGGTGATGAGCCCGCCGAGAACGGTGGGGATGGCCAGGCCCAGCAAGGCCCAGATGGGGAAGGTTTTGCTGAGCCAGACGACCATCTTGTCGTTCTGGAGATCGGGGACGTATTTTTCGAGATCGGTTTTGACGCCGCGCGCGACAAGCCAGCCCATGTGCGCGTGCAGCGCGCCCTTGAGGGTGTTCATCACGCCCCCGCCGTGGGTGTGAGGTGAGTGCGGGTCGAGTTCCTGGTCGGAGTGCTGGTGGTGCCTGCGGTGGTCGGCGACCCAGCCGATGATGGGGCCTTCGACGGCCATGGAGCCGGCGATGCCGATGAGCGTCGTCATGATCGGCCCGGTCTCGAAGGACTTGTGCGTGAACAGACGGTGGTACCCGACGGTGATGCCCAGGCCCGAGAGCAGGTACATGCCCAGGAAGAGGGTGAGCGAGGGCCAGCCGAAGCCGAAGGGCCAGAGCATGTAGATGGCAGCGCCCAGGCCCAGGAACGGGATGATGATGATCATCAGGTTGATAAACCGGATGAGGGGGGACATGCGGGGTTCATCGATTGCGTGCGTTGCGACAGCGACCGTGTGCTCATGGGGGAGCACCTCGACGGGCGCGTTCGTCCTTGAACCGATCTGAGACATTGAGTTTCCGATCTCTTGGCTCGGCGCGAGGCGCTCTGCCAGGGGGTGCTGAATATCCGCACTATCGTATCCGGTCTAGGCGGGGCGAGTCCGGAGGCTCTCTAAGACGGGGCGAATCGGGGTGAATCGGGGGCAGGCGTACGCGGGGAGCGCCCAGGCATGGGGAGAACGGGTAGAAATGAGCCTGTGAGGCTGAACATCCGTCATAACCGCCTGCCTTCGCGCCCTCTGCGCCCTTGGCGGTCTCCGCGTACGTCTTTGGGATTTGTCCCGGGTCGCTTGCGCTCCCGGTTCTGTTCCCTGGTCGCTGGCGCTCGCGGCTCTGTTTTGGGCTCCGAGAGCCCCCGCTACACTCATCGGCCATGGCATACACCGTCCTCGCTCGGAAATATCGCTCCCAAGATTTCAGCCAGCTCGTGGGCCAGGAGCCCATAGCGCGGACCCTCACCGCCGCCATCGAGCAGGACCGCGTCGCCCACGCCTACCTCTTCTGCGGCACGCGCGGGGTGGGCAAGACCTCCGCCGCCCGGATCTTCGCCAACGCCATCAACAACCCAGACGACGACGCCGAGATCACCCGCGCGATCATGACCGGGGTCGATATCGACACCATCGAGATCGACGGCGCCTCCAACAACAAGGTCGAGGAGGCCCGCGAGCTCATCGCCAACTCGGTCTACCGACCCATGCGCGGGCGGCGCAAGATCTACATCATCGACGAGGTCCACATGCTCTCGACGGCCGCGTTCAACGCGCTGCTCAAGACCATGGAAGAGCCGCCCGAGCATGTCATGTTCATCCTCTGCACCACCGATCCGCAGAAGGTCCCCGCGACGATCCAGTCCCGGTGTCAGCGCTTCGACTTCCGCAACATCTCCAGCGTGCGCATCGGCGAGCACCTCCAAGACGTGCTCAAGCAGGAGGGCGTCAAGGCTGAGCCCGAGGTGGTCGCCAGCGTGGCGCGTCTGGGCAACGGCTCGATGCGCGACGCGCTGAGTCTGCTCGACCGGCTCATGGCCGTCGGCGAAAAATCGCTCACCCCGGCGCTCCTCGAAGAGCTGCTTGGCTTGCCCGACCGTGTCGTTATCAGCGCCCTGCTCGACGCCTTCGCCGATGGTGATGCGGGCGCGGCGTTGACCAACGCAGGCGAGCTGCTCGCCCGGGGCATCAGCGCCGACCAGGCCCTCGAAAGCCTGCTCGATCGCCTCCGCGACCTCATGGTCCTAGGCGCGTGCGGCAAGGACACAAGCCTCGTTGACCTTTCCGGCGAGGCCCGGGCGCAGGAGTTTGAACGCTCTGAGCGATTCGACGCCGCCGGGCTTGTCCACATGATCGCGCTGTGCGAGAGCGTGCAGCGATCGATCAAGACCAGCTCGGCGCCGCGGGCGCTGTTTGACGCGGCCATCGTCCGGCTCGCGCTCACCGAAAAACTCGCGAACGTGACGGCCGTCGTCGCGGCGGCCTCGGGAGGCGCCCGGCTCAAGGCGGGCGGGAGATCCTCGGTAAAAAAAGCCTGACGGCGGCGGACACCGGACCGGGGAGCCGCAACGCCCCCCCGCCCCGTCCGTCGCCGATCACCGAGCAGGCCGGCGTCCAGGCCGACCCAACCGATCCCTCGCCCGTCACCAAACAGGCGAGCATGGACACACGCCAGCTCCGCGAGCAGGCGATCGAGCACCCGCTCGTCAAGGACGCGCTCGAACTCCTCGGCGGCAAAGTCGTCCGTGTCGAACTCAAGAGCGAGCTGCGGAGCGAGCAAGACACTGGCGGCGCCGACCAATGAGCTGAAGATTGAAAGGCAGTACGCAGAGGCCGCAGAGAGGGCGGAGGCGCGGAGGATGAAAGAGGGGTCAGGATACAGTCCCTCTCTGGATCTCTCCGCGTCCTTTGCGTTCCTCCGCGACCTCCGCGTTCTGCCTTTCATCGCACCCCGATCAGACCCGGCGCCGACATCCCGGGCTACTGTTGCGTACATGACCGGAGCAACCGATGTTTGACTCATTCAAGTCCATGGGCGCGATCGCGAACCTGCTGAAAAACAAGGACGAGCTGGCCGCCGCCGGCAAGCGCGTGCAAGAGCGGATGGAGGCGCTGCGCGTCACGGGCGAGGCGGGCGGGGGCGCGGTCCGCGCGGTGGTGACGGGCAAGATGCGTGTTGAGTCCATCCGGATCGAGCCCGCCGCGGCGTCTGGGTTTGGGGCGGACGACGAGAGCCGGAACATGGCCGAGGCCCTGATCGTTCACGCCGTCAACGACGGGCTGATCAAAGCCCAGGAGGCGGCCCAGCGTGCGATCGCGGCGGAGGCCGAGGCGCTGGGTGTGCCCGAGATCGGCGACAAGCTCGCCGGACTACTCACATGATCGACGCGTGCGACCTGGCGCCCGTCACCCCGATCAACCCCGAACTCGCCCCGGTCCGCGTGCTCATCAGCGCCCCGCCTCCCGCTGATTCACCCGAGATATGTAGCGATATCGAGCGGCGCTGGGCGGAGCTTCATACCGCAAACCCGCGCTGCTTCGACGGGCCGATCCTGGCGATCGAGCGTTTCGATCCCGCGACCAACACGGTGCATGCGCGCCGCGACGGGTACAAGCGTCTTGCGGTGCAGCCGCAGGTCGAGACCGGCGTGCGCATCCTCAGCGTGACGGGCGTGCTCACTGCCCTCGACGGGCGCGGGCGAGCGTGCGCACTGCTGGCGCAGCGCTCACCCCAGACCCGCGTCTTCGGCGGTCTCTGGGAACTCGCTCCCTCGGGCGGGATCGACCCGCCCGGGGGCGCCACGGCTATGGAGCTTGGCGAGATCCGTTCTCAGTTGGGCAAGGAACTGCGCGAGGAGCTGGGGCTGGAGCTCGATGTCTCGCGCGCACGCCCCATTGCGCTGTGCGCCGACGAGGCGGGGCGCTCTGTTGATATCGTGCTCCGCCTCGACACGGGCAGCGCGATTGATGCGCTGGACATCGGCGCCGATCGGGCCTGGGAGTACACGGGCGTGCGCTGGATCGAGCTGGGCAAAGCGTCGGCGTTCGCCCGGGAGCACGCCGACGAGCTGATCCCATCGGCGCGGGATCTGCTGCGCGTTCTTTCGAGCGTGACCGAAGTTTGACGCCCAGGAAGATTGAAGCCCAAAGCGTCAGGGCCCTTTGCATCAAGCGGTTCGCAGGTTGTTTCTGCGCCATCGGTGTGCGGCGTCGATGGCGAGCCCGGCGGCGATTCAGAGCGTGACCCGACGCAGCCGGCGGGCGTGGTTCGGCAGCAGGCCGAGACCCCCGGCGAT
>JAJRXR010000015.1 GCA_024276195.1 Planctomycetota bacterium | reverse complement strand
GCTGCACGACCGGGTCGATACGCGCCACGAGGACAAGGCAAGGCGCGCCTGGTCGGCGTTCGAGCGGAAGCTCACGGGGCGGCGCGAGCGCGAGGTGTCGATCGGGATCACGGGCAAGTACGCGGAGCTGCGCGACGCGTACGCGTCGATCGAGAAGGCGGTCGAGCACTGCTCGGTGCATCTGGACTGCGTCGTGAATCTGCGCTGGATTGAGACGACCGAGATCAGCAACGAGAACGTGACCGAGAAGCTGGCGGGGCTCGACGGGGTGATTGTTCCCGGGGGGTTCGGGTCGCGCGGGGTGGATGGGAAGATCGCGTGCGTGCGGTTCTGCCGCGAGCGGAAGGTCCCGTACCTGGGGATCTGCCTTGGGTTCCAGGTCGCGGTGATCGAGTTTGCGCGGAACGTGCTGGGGCTGGGCGACGCGTCGAGCACGGAGTTTGACCCGGCGTGCGCAACGCCGGTCATATCGGAGCTGCCCGACCAGAAAAAGATCGAGGGCCTGGGCGGGACGATGCGCCTGGGCGCGCAGGACGTCAAGATCACGCCCGGCTCGCTGGCGCAGTTCCTCGTGGGGGGCAAGGCGAGCACACGCGAGCGGTTCAGGCACCGGTATGAGGTGGATCCGACGTTCATCGAGCGTCTGGAATCGCGCGGGATGGTGTTCTCGGGGCGCCATCCAGACCAGCCGATCATGCAGATTCTCGAGCTTCGGGCGACGGCGCCCGCGCTGGACGAGGGTGAGCCCGAGCCGATCACGCACCCGTACTTTATCGGGGCGCAGTTCCATCCGGAGCTGACGAGCCGCCCGCTGCGCCCGCAGCCTTTGTTCATGGGGCTCGTGGCTGCGGCGATCCGGGCGCACTACAAGACGCAAGACCCGGACCGGTGGGCGCAGATGAGGACCGACGCGGACCTGACGCGCTGGCTCGACCGGGCGAACTCGACCGGGCAGCACGTTTAGCTCGCTGGGGCGCTGGCTGGCGTTCGTTCGAGTGAGCGGGCGGCGTGGAGCAGGATGCACGCGCTCAGACGGTCCGGGCGCCCGAGGGCGACTTGGCAGCTGTGGAGCTGGGTCTGGGCGTGCACCGACGCGGCGGCGCCCACGCTGGTCTCGGGCGAAGCGCAGGCGAGCCGGATAAAGACCTGGATCGCCCAGGGGTGGTTGGTCGCGTTGTCGGGCTGGAGCTCGCGCAGGTGCCAGCGGGCGGCGGCGGCGCAGCGCTCGGCGAGCGAAGCATCACACCGGCGACATGCGATCTCGGAGAGCGCGTGCAGGGCGCACAGCTCGCGCTCGGTGCGCACCTCGATGGCGGTCTGGTCGTCCGGGGCGTGCAGCAGCGCCCCGGCGCCCGGGCGGACCAGGCCCGAACTGTCTGGCTCGCCCGAGCACAGGCGCCACCAGATGGCGTCATCGGTGCACTGGTTCGGCGGCTCGGCGCCCGGGGACACGCCCAACAGATCCGCGAGGAAGGGTGTCACCACGCTGGGGCGGGCGGACATCTCGTCGCGAAACTCGCGCACGAACGCGAGCCTTTGGTCTGGGTCGGCGCCGGGGCTGACCGGGTCTGACGCGAGCACACGCATCGCCAGCGACCGGAGGTTCTCGGCCCACTGCGTTGGTGTGTGGGCTGGTGTGGGGGCAGGGTTGGGGGCGGCGTTCACGGCGCATGGTAGTGGGCGGGGCGCAGGGGTTCTCGGACAGTGGTGGCGCGGCTGGTCGTGTGATGCGGGGGAGGGCGATCGGGCAAGGGGCAAACGGGAGAGCGGCGCGGGGCGGGACCAACAGGCAGCGGTGCAATGCCGATGGCTGGTGCGGGTCCGGGATTCGATCTGGGAGCGAGGAGCGGGGCGGCGTGAGCAGCGAAGCGACATTGATGGAGTTTCGATCGTGCGTGTCGCCGCCGCCGGCGGGGCCGAACGCGGTGGATCCGTCTGCGCCTGCGCTGACGGGACGGATGCTCGGCGTCGAGAGCCCAACGCCCGAAGCGCCCCGAGCGCCGGAGCCGGTGCCGCAGGCGAAGGAAGACTCGCCGGTCGAGCAGGCGGCGGGCGCGAGCGAGGAGGGCTCGCCCGAGGCGTCGATCCGCCCGTTCAACGCGGAGATCGACGCGTGCGAGATTGATGATCGGGGGCGCCCGGAGACGGCCTGGTCGGCGCGGGCGAGGGAGCTGGGGCGCAGCCAGATGGTGTTTTTGTCGCGCCGGATGTGCTATCCGGGGCGGCGGCTGGTGGTGCTGATCCACCTGACGGACCACAGCCCGGCCCCGCTGTACGGGCTGGTTCAGGCGTGCGAGTATGAGGCGGACGGGCTGTACCGGGTGGAGCTGCGTCTGCTGCCCATGCCCGACGGCGGGCGCCTGCGCGAGTGGGCGGACCAGATCAGCTCGCGGCGCTGAGAATCGGGCGGCTTGACTCCGCCCGGCGCCCGGCGACGCTTGAGGCGATGCGGATCTGCGAACAACCGGAGGATCTGACCCCCGGCGGGTGCGTGCTCGTGCCGACCATGGGCGGGCTGCACGAGGGACACCTCGAGCTGGTCCGTCTGGGCGCGGCGATCGCGCGGGAGCGCGGGCTGCCCGGCGGGTGTGTGGTGAGCGTGTTCGTGAACCCGACACAGTTTGACGAGGCGTACGACTACGAGCGCTATCCGAGGACGGTCGAGCGGGACGCGGCGATGTGCGCCGACGCGGGAGCCGACGCGGTGTTCGCCCCGAGCGTCGAGACGGTGTACCCGACGCCCGAGTCGAGGCGAGACCCGGTGATGCCGGGCGTCGCGTACGAGCCGGGGCTTGAAGATCGCGCCCGCGAGGGGCACTTCGCGGGGGTGTGCCTTGTCTGCCGGCGTCTGTTTGAGCTGACCGGCGCCCGGGGCGCGGTGTTCGGGGAGAAGGACTGGCAGCAGCTCCAGTGTGTGACAGCGATGGTCCGCATGCTCGGGTCGGCGACCGAGATCATCGCTGCCCCGACCCAGCGCGACGCCGACGGGCTGGCGATGAGCTCGCGGAATCGGTTTCTAAGCGATGAAGATCGGCAGCGGGGGCTGGCGCTGAGCAGAAGCCTTCTCGCGGCGGGGCGCGAGACGACGCCCGGCGATGGCGAGCGGGCGATGCGCCGGGTGCTCGATGACGCGGGTGTGACGCCCGACTACGCGGCGATCCGCGAGGCGAGCACGCTGATGTCGCTGCCCGAGGGGACGCCGATCGAGAGCGTCACCTGGCGGGCGGTTGTCGCGGGGCGGGTGGGCAGCGTGCGTCTGCTCGACAACATGCCCTGGCCCGCGTCCGAGGGCGCAGGTCCAGAGTCGGGCGGCTAAGGTAGCCCCCGCCCACTCGGTCGAGCGGGCGAAACGGAGGCCCGACGTGCTTAAGAGCCCGCTGCACCAGTTCCATGTCGATCACGGCGCCCAGATGGTCGAGTACGCGGGGTGGGAAATGCCCATCCGGTACCGGGGCATCCGGGATGAGCACGAGCAGACGCGGGCCTCGGGCAGCGTGTTCGATGTGTCGCACATGGGACGGTTGTCTGTGAAGGGGTTGCACGCCAAGCGGCTGCTCGAGCGGGCGTGCAGCCGTCGGATCGGGACGATGCAGCAGGGACAGTGCCGGTACTCGCTGATCTGCAACGAACGCGGCGGCGTCCGCGACGACGTGATCGTGATGCGCCAGGATGAGGACGAGTTTCTCGTGGTCGTCAACGCGGGCAACCGTGAGAAAATAGTCGAGCACCTGCGCGCGATTATCAGCGAGCGCGAGTTCAAGGTGAAGTTTGAGGACCGGACCGAAAAGACCGCCATGATCGCGATCCAAGGCCCGAAGGTGATGGACCTGATCGCGGGCGTGAGCAGCGAGATCCCGACGCTCAAGCGGTACCGGTTCACGGTCAAGAACCTGATGATTATGAAGCTGATCGTGTCGCGGACGGGGTACACGGGGGAGAACGGGGTGGAGGTGATCCTGCCGGCGAACATGGTCCCGATGGCGATGAAGCTGCTGATGAAAGATGTGGACCCGAAGGATCCGGACGCGGTGCTCAAGCCCGCGGGGCTGGGGGCGCGCGACACGCTGCGCCTGGAGGCGGGGATGCCGCTGTACGGGCACGAGCTGGGCGAGGACATCAACGCGCTGGAGGTCGGGATCGACTTTGCGATCCACCTGGACAAGAACGCCGACGAGGACGGGGAGACGTTCATCGGGCAGGAGGCGCTCATCAAGACGCGCGACTCGGGCGGGGCGAAGCGCGGGCTCGTGGGGATCGAGCTCGAGGGCAAGCGCACGGCGCGCCAAGGGATGGCGATCAAGATCGGCGACGAGACTGTTGGCGTCGTCACGAGCGGGTGCGCCAGCCCGACGCTGGGCAAGAGCATCGCGATGGGGTTTGTCCAGACCGGGCGGGTCGAGGCGGGCTCGGCGGTGCAGGTTGATGCGGAGCGGACGGTGCTCGAGGGGCGGGTTGTAGAGTTGCCGTTTTATAAGGCGGGGGTGTGACTGTCTTTGGAGGGGTGGGCTTCCAGCCCACCCGTTCTTGAGGCGCCAGTATTCGCCCTGCCGCGCAGGCGTGAATGCGGGGTGGCTGGAAGCCACCCCCTCCAGAAGAGTGTGGGAGGGCTGGAAGCCCACCCCTCCGAAGAGAACTAGTCGCCGTCGGGCTTGGGCTTGGGGGTGTCGAGCTCGATCCAGTCGCCGCCGGTGTGCCTGACCACAACACCGGTCGCGGCGTAGATCACCTGCTCGGCGATGTTCGTGCAGTGGTCCGCGACGAGCTCGCACTGGTGGACGATGTGGTGCAGGTGGAATGCGACATCGGGCTCCATGCGCCCGTCGGCGACGCGCTGCTCGGTTGAGCGGAAGATTTTGTCTGAGAACTTGAGGACCGCATCCTCGGATCGCAGCACGACCTTGGCGCGTTCGGCGTCGAACCGGGCGAAGGCGCCGATGGCGTCGCGGACGATGCCGACGACTGAGTTGGTGATGACGCGGGTCGTCTCGGGGAAGGGCGTGGTCCGGTCGCCCAGCTCGATGACGCGCTCTGCGACGGCGCCGGCGGCGTCGGCGATCCGCTCGAGCTCGTTGTTCACCTTCACACACACGAGCAGCTCGCGGAGGCTGTCAGATGTGAGGCCCGCAGTGGCGCGGGAGACGTCGTAGAGAATATTCACGGCGTCCTGCTCGACCTGCAGATCAACGCGGTCCACCTCGTCGTCGGCCTCGATGACCGTCTGGGCGACGCCCACGTCGCGGGCGAAGATCGAGTCGAACGAGCGTTCGACCATCTCGCGGACGCGGGCGCCCTGGGCGACGAGATCGGAGCGGAGGGCGCTGATTCGCTCGGTGTATGGCTCGGGCGGGTTGGTCATGCTGGTCCGATCTGGCGTCGTCGCCCGGACGACCCCGGGCCATGCTCAGAGCGTATCCTCGGATGAGCCCTGGGCGCGCGCCCTCGGGCGCCTTTCTTCACCCCTCCCGATGAGAGAACGCCCATGTTCGATATCGAGCTTGTCCACGCCCGCCAGATCCTTGACTCACGCGGGAACCCGACGATCGAGGTTGAGGTTGTCCTGGCGAGCGGCGCCAGCGGGCGGGCGGCGGTCCCCTCCGGGGCGTCCACGGGCGAGAACGAGGCCGTCGAGCTACGCGACGGGGGCGAGGCGTGGATGGGCAAGGGCGTGGGGCGGGCGGTGAGCAACGTGATCGAGCGTGCGGCGCCGGCGATCGAGGGCTTCGACGCCCGTGAGCAGGAGATGATCGACGCGACACTCATCGAGCTCGATGCAACGCCCAACAAGTCCGAGCTGGGCGCCAACGCAATCCTGGGGGTGTCGATGGCGGTGGCCAAGGCGGCGGCGGAGGCGTCGGGGCTGCCGCTGTACCGCTACCTGGGGGGGAGTTCGGCCAAGACGCTGCCGGTCCCGATGTTCAACATCCTCAACGGGGGCAAGCACGCGGACAACACGGTGGACTTCCAGGAGTTCATGATCCAGCCCTGGGGGTTTGATGAGTTCGGCGAGGCCCTGCGGGCGGGGACCGAGATCTATCACACGCTCAAAGGTGTGCTCACGAAGCGGGGCATGTCCACGGCGGTGGGCGACGAGGGCGGGTTCGCCCCGAACCTCAAGGACAACGAGGATGCGCTCAAGATCATCGAGGAAGCGGTGGACAAGGCGGGGTACTCGTGGGGCGAGCAGATTTTCGTGGCGCTCGACCCGGCGACGAGCGAGCTGTGGAACGAGGCCCAGAAGGACGGCAAGGAGGGGTACAAGTTTTTCAGCTCCTCGCAGGAGATTTACAGCTCGGACGACCTGATCTCGCTGTGGAGTGACTGGTGCGACAAGTACCCGATCCGCTCGCTCGAGGACGGGCTGGGCGAGAGCGACTGGGCGGGCTGGGCAAGGCTGACCGAACGCCTGGGCGACCGGGTCCAGATCGTCGGCGATGACCTGTTTGTGACAAACAAGGCGTTTGTGGAGCGGGGCGTGGCGGAGAAATCGGCCAACGCGGTGCTCGTGAAGCTCAACCAGATCGGGACGCTGTCTGAGACGTTCGACACGGTGAACTACGCGATGCGCAACTCGATGGCGTGCGTGATAAGCCACCGGTCCGGTGAGACTGAGGACGCGACGATCGCGGACCTGGCGGTGGCGACGAACTGCGGGCAGATCAAGACGGGCGCCCCGTGCCGGAGCGATCGGAACGCAAAGTACAACCAGCTCCTGCGGATCGCCGAGGAGCTGGGCGAGGCGGGCGTGTACGGCTCTGGAACGTGGAACAGGTAAAGCCTGCGCCCCCTGCGGCGCAACTCTCGCTTTGTGCGCATAAAGAACCGGCGTGACGGGGTGGGTCGTCACGCCGGCGTGATCGATCGGGGCGAACCCCGGATCAGATTCGGATGTCGAGGCTGCTGACGCGGAAGCCGGCGTCGCTGATGGTCGGCGTGTCCCCGCCGATGGGGACGAGGCCGGCGATCGAGGCGGCGCCGTGGTCTGAGTTGGGCGTGCCCTCGTTGTCCTTCATGCTCTGGATGTAATCGTTGACGGCGAAGGCGGCCTTGACCGGGGTGTTGGTCTCTCCCGCGTACTGGAGGGTGTTCCAGACGGACTCGTAGAGGACACGTTGGAGATCGGCGAAGTTGCCGCCGCCGCTCTCCTCAAACTTTTGCATGGCCGAGTCGAGGGCCTTCTGCATCTTCATTTCCAGAGTCACCTCTGGGGCGTCGCCGGAGATTGAAGAGATGGCGGGCGGATCGGCCTTCGGGGACTGCGGCGTACTGATCGACGCGGAGCGGATCTGGAAGACGTCAACCTCTGGGGTAGGCGGGGTGGCGCCGGGCTTTGAGACCTGGGCGCCCTTGAATGTTGCGGATTTGAAGCCCGGGGCATCGACCTCGGGACCGGGGTGGGTGGAGCCGGGCTTGGAGACCTGGGCGCCCTGGAAGGTGGCCGAGCGGAAGCGCGGTGTGGCGATGTCTCCCTCGGGAGGAGTGGGGACGGGATTCGAGGCCCGGGTTGCCCCGATCGAGGCCGATTGGAACCGGGGCGCCGCGACATCGCCCACCGGCTTGCTCTTGACGAGCTTGGCGGCGGGGGCCGAATCGGCGGGGGTGATGTTGGCCGGCTTGGGGGCCGGGCGGATGAAGTTCGGGTTCACGGCACGAGCGGCGCCATCGATGACTGTCATGACGAGTTCTCCTGGGCCAGAGGCCCGAGCTGCGCGTTATCTGACCAACCAAGCCATCGGTCAGAACGACCATCCGCTCCAACCTTTACGCAAACTGGTTTTTCACTCTCATCCGCGAATCGCGTGCCACCCCAAGGCATGGCGCCTGCCCCCTCTCTCCCTACCGCTGGCTGTTGCGGGAGAAGATCGCGGCATTCTGTGAGGTGATCCGGTACAACACCTGCGAGCGGGTCCGCTCGTGGAGATGCGGCTGACGATGGGTTGGGACGATCGCGAACCGGGAGCCGGGTACGACGATTCCGCCGGTGGGCGGGCTCGGGCGGCGATGCGGCGCGTGTTCGGGGACGGCGAGAACCCCATGAACTGGGGGTTCTCGCTCTACCGGGCGTGGGGGATCCGTGTCCGGATCCATCTGCTGTTCGTGATCTTTCTGGTGGCGCGTCTGATCTTTACGCTGCCGCAGGACGGGATCGGGCGGGGGTTCATGCTCTGGATGCTCGGGGCGTTGTTTGTGCTGGTGCTGCTGCACGAGTACGGGCATTGCATCGCGTGCAGGCGGGTGGGGGGCGAGGCGGACGACATCATGATGTGGCCGCTGGGCGGGCTGGCGAGCTGCGCCCCGCCGCACGAGTGGCGGGCGAACCTGGCTACGGTGCTGGGCGGGCCTGCGGTGAACGCGGCGTTGCTGGCGCCGCTGGCGCTGGGGGTATGGATCGCGACGCGCGACTTTGGCGTGGTGGTGTTCAACCCGTTCGATCCGGGCTCGGCGCTGGCGGGGCTGCAGATCCCGCCGGGCGAGGCGGGGGGGGTCGGGGCGCAGCCGTGGTGGCTGACGGCGCTGTGGTCGGCCCACTACGCCAACGTGATCCTGCTGGCGTTCAACATGCTCGTGCCGATGTTCCCGATGGACGCGGCCCGGGTGGTCCAGGCGCTGCTCTGGCGGCGGATGGGGTATGACCGGTCGATGCTGGTGACGCTGACGATCGGACTGGTCGCGGCGGGGATGCTGGCGGTGGTCGCGATCGTGGTCAATGAGACGATGCTGCTGGCGATTGCGCTTTTTGGCGGGGTGGTGAGCTTTGTCGAGCGGAGGCGCCTTCAGTTCGCCGGGGGGGCCTCGATGAGCTTCCCGGAGGGGCCTGACGACGACGAGCTGGAAGATCGCCGTCGGGCCAAGGAGCGACAGAAGGCAGAGGATGAGCAGGAGACGGTGGACCGGATACTGGCAAAGATCAGCGAGGACGGGATGGAGAGCCTCAGCGCGGGTGAGAAGCGAACGCTCAAGCGCGCGACCCACCATCGCCGAGAGACGTAGAGACGATCGGGGTCGCTTTCCGAACACATGCTCGGCGGGCAGAGGCCGGGACAGATGGATCAGCGCATTGGGAGGGCGATCGGGCGATGGGCATAGCTGACCGCGATTACGCGAGGGTCCAGCCCCGGGGGGAGGGGATTGGCGGGCGCCTGCGCCTGCTGTCGGTGACGGGGTGGCTGCTGATTATCAACATCTCGGTGTTCGTGATCGGCGGGTTCATGACGGGCTCGGGCGTGCCGGTGAGCGTGGCGCAGAAGGCCCTCCCGGGTGAGTCGATCAAGGGGGCGCTGGTCGAGGACCAGTTCAGGCAGGTCGATGGCAAACCGGTCACGGCGGAAGCGGTGCGCAACGGGACCGGCGCGATGGTGATTCGGATTCTGGTGGACCCGGAGACGCGCCAGCCGGTGGGGCGGGAGATCTATCAGATCATGGCGCCGCTGACGGCGTACGGGCACTTCTCGACGCATCAGGGGTTCCAGCGTCTTGAGGTCTGGCGTCTGGTGACGTTCCAGTTCCTGCACGCGAACTTTATGCACATCTTTTTCAACATGCTCGGGCTGTGGATCTTCGGGGGGATCGTCGAGCAGTTCCTCGGCTCGAAGCGGTATCTGGCGTTTTATCTGATGTGCGGGATCTGCGGCGGGCTGTTGTTCCTGCTGCTGAATCTGCTCGGAGCCGCGAACATCCCGCTGCCGGGGGCGCTCAAGGTCGGGCTCTCGACGCCCTTGGTGGGGGCGTCGGCGGGGGTGTTCGGTGTCATCATCGCGTGCGCGTACATCGCGCCGAACACGGTCGTGCGGCTGTTGTTCCCGCCGATCCCGCTGAAGATGAAGACGTTCGCGTACGGGTATCTGGTGATCGTGGCGGCGAACCTGCTGGTGCTCAAGGGCGCCAACCAGGGGGGGGACGCGGCGCACGTGGGCGGGGCGCTGGGGGGGTATTTCTTTATCCGCAGGCCGCACCTGCTGCGTGATTTCTTTGATGTCTTCGGCAACTCGAACAAGAAGGGCGCCCAGCGCAGCACGCATCCAAAGCGCAAAAACGCCCGCAAGTCGGACCAGGAGATCGACCGGATCCTCGACAAGGTCAACACCCAGGGGCTGCACAGCCTCAGCGAGAGCGAGAAGAAGGCGCTGCGCCGGGCGACGGAAGATCGGCGGGGGTAGTGTTCGCCCTGATGGGCAGCGCGCTGAGCTTCGAGATTTTGAGCCGATCCGCTACGACCGGCGCCCGGGTTGGGCGGGTGCGTACGGTCCACGGTGAGTTCGATACGCCCGCTTTCATGCCCGTGGGGACAAAGGCGACGATCAAGGGTGTGTACCCGAGCATGGTCGCGCAGACCGGGGCGCAGGTGGTGCTGGGCAACACGTACCACCTGCTGCTGCGCCCGGGGGCGGAGGTTGTCAGCGAGCTCGGGGGGCTGCACCGGTTCATGGGCTGGCCCGGGCCGATCCTGACGGACTCGGGCGGGTACCAGGCGTACTCGATGGCGGATATCAACTCCGTCGACGATGAGGGCGTGAGCTTCAAGTCGATCGTGGACGGCTCGACGATCCGCATGACGCCCGAGAGCGCAATCCACACGCAGAACCTGCTGGGCAGCGACATCATCATGGCGTTCGACGATTGCCCGCCCTCGGTGGACCCCGGGGCGGCGCCGATCAATCAGGTGCGCCTGCGTCAGGCCGCGATGCGCGACGCGGGCGCCCGCTCGGGGTATGACCACGATGCGCGCCTGGACCAGGCCAACGAGCGGACGGCCCGGTGGCTCGAGCGGTGCGCCGATGCGCACGCTCGACCGGAGGAGCAGTCGCTGTTCGGGATTGTCCAGGGCGGGACGGATCTGGACCGGCGGGCGCGGTCGGCCGAGATGGTGTGCAATGTTGATCTGCCCGGGTACGCCATCGGCGGGGTCGCCGTGGGAGAATCCCCCGAGGACATTGCCCGGATTACGAGCTTTATCGCGCCCCGCCTGCCCGAGAACAAGCCCAGGTATCTGATGGGCGTGGGGTATGAGCGGGACATCGTCGGCGCGGTGCTGGCGGGGGTGGACATGTTCGACTGTGTGCTGCCAACGCGCAACGGGCGGAACGCCAACGCGTTCACGCGGTCCGGGGTGATCCGCCTGAAGAACGCGCGGTTTGCGCGGGATCCGGGGGCGATCGAGCCCGGGTGCGATTGCCCGGCGTGCGACCCGGGCGCGTGCGGGTGGGAGACGCTCGAGGGGCGCCCGCTGAGCCGGGGGTACCTCCGCCATCTGTTCGCCAGCGATGAGATGCTCGGGCCGATCCTGGTGAGCCTGCACAATCTGAGGCACTTCCAGGGGTTGATGGCGGATCTGCGGCGCGCGATCGCGAGCGATGACTGGGCGGCGATGGCCCGGCGTTGGCCCTCGTTGAGCGATCTGCTGCCCGGCGGCAGGGTCTGAGCGGGGCGGGCGAATACGAGACATACTCGGATGGGAGCGGAAGCGGGCTCGGGCCTGTCCTATCGTTGGGGCTCACACACGAACCCCCGACCGGAAACCGAGAATGCCCAACACCTATTGGACTGGCCCTTCGCCGATGATGCTGACACTTGCCCAGGAGGGCTCCCTGCTCAGCGAAGACTCGCAGAGCATCGCGAGCGAGACCGAAGGCGAGGGCGGAGCAGCGGCCGCGACCCCGGCCTCGCCGTTCGGATCGAACATCTTCCTGATCGGGATGTTCGCGTTGTTCGCGATGGTGATTTTCACGTCGATGCGTGCGGGTCGGAAAGAGAAGAAGCAGCGCGCCGCGATGATGAGGTCGCTGGGCAAGCACGACCGGGTGCAGACGGTCGGCGGGATCATCGGGTCGATCATCGAGATCAAGGGCGACGAGCTGATGATCCGCGTTGATGAGGCCTCGAACACCCGCATCCGCGTTGCTCGTTCGGCGATCCAGAAGGTGCTCAAGAGCAGTTCGGTCCCGGTGAACGAGCAGCTTGCCGAAACCGCCGACGCCTGATTCCCACAACCACGCAGATCCCCTCTCCGAGGTGTCCGACGTATGAGACACGTGCTTCGAAACAGCTTCTTTGTGCTCGCGCTGCTGGTTTTCTTCGCGGCGATGGTGTACCCACCGCAGAAGAACCTGCGACTGGGCAAGGACCTGCGCGGCGGTGTGACGCTGCTGTACTCGGTGAAGATCGACCGGAACGAGAACTCGTCACGAGTGCTCGACCAGGTGATCCAGGTGCTCAAGGAACGGATCGACCCGCAGGGGTTGCTCGAGATCCAGATCATCGCGCAGGGTCAGGACCGGATCGAGATCACGATGCCCTTGCCGGGCGAGCATGTGCTCAAGCTCCGCCAAGAGTTTGAGCGTTCGCTCGAAGGGCTCAAGCAGTTTGAGATCACGCCCGACGAGTTCGAGCGTGCGATGCGCCTTCCCAGGAACGAACGCGGCGCGGCGATCGAGGCGCTCTCCCGGGGGAACGATCGGATCCGGGGGTTGATGGAGGGCGCCGCCGAGAGCTTCGACGGGGCGGCGGCGGCCCGGATCGGGCTGACCGAGGCCCAGCGTGGTGGGGCGCCCGAAGACGTGATCGATCAGCTCGTCGCGGCGATCGCCGACGCGGAGCTGGCGTACGAGGCGGCGCGAGACGGGGTGCTCAGCGCGAGCTTGTCGCCCGATGCGGTCCGGAAGGCGTTGCTGCTTCCGACAGACGAAAAATTTGTCCATGACGTGGTGACGGACGAGTACATCTCGCTGGGAAGCCCGCGGGAGCGGGCGCTGGCGAAGATCCTGTCCGATCACCCCGAGCTTGAGGACCAGATCCGTGTGATCGAGGCGACGTACAACGTGTACGTTGAGAACCGAAAGTCGCTCGATGATCCGGAGGATCTCAAGCGCCTGGTCGCGTCCTCGGGCGTGCTCAGCTTCCGGATCTCGGTGGACCCGAGCGGGACGGGCTCGCAGAACACCCACCCGGAAGAGCAGCGTCTGCGCCGAGAGCTCCGCGAGAAGGGGCCTGGGGGGGTCCGCTCGCGTGACGCCCGCTGGTTCGAGATCGACCGGATCGAGAGCTGGTACGACACGCTACAGGAGTGGGAGGCGCTCCAGGCCAGCCCGAGCGCGTTCTTCGACAACCGCCAGTTTGTCGGAGAGTATTACGAGGGCAATTACTACATCCTGCTCTGGGACACGCGGAACACGCGTCTGACGCAGGCGGACGGCGTGTGGGGCGTGCGGAGCGCATTCCAGACGGTTGACGAGATCGGCAAGCCCGCGATCGGGTTTCAGATGGATGACCGGGGCGCCAGGCGCCTTGGTGAGCTGACCGGCCCGAACGTGGGCAACAAGATGGCCATCCTGCTCGACGGGCAGCTATTCGGGGCCCCGCCGGTCCTGCGATCTCGCATCTCGAGCAACGGCATTATCCAGGGCGACTTTACGTCGGCGGAGATCAACTACGTCACGCGCGTGCTGACGGCGGGCTCGCTGCAAGCGAAGCTGTCGCCGACGCCCCTGAGCGTGAACCAGGTCGCCCCGGACCTGGGCGCCGACAACCTGCGGATGGGCATGCAGGCGGGCATCTGGGCGTTGATCGCGGTGAGTTCGTTCATGTTTTTCTACTACTTAATCTACGGCAGCGTGGCGGTGTTCAGCCTGCTGTGCAACGCGATCATCATCCTGGGGGCGATGGCCCTGGCGCGGGCGTCGTTCTCGCTGCCGGGCATCGCGGGGATCATCCTGACGTTTGGTATGGCCGTGGACGCCAACGTGCTGATCTACGAGCGGATCAGCGAGGAGCTGCGTCTGGGCCAGGATCTCAAGACCGCAGTCCGCCTGGGGTATCAGCGGGCGCTGAGCTCGATCGTGGACGGCAACGTGACGAACCTGATCGTGTGCTTCGTGCTCGCGTACACGGGCACGCAGGAGATCAAGGGCTTCGCCATTACGCTGGGCATCGGCGTGATCGCGACGATGTTCAGTTCTCTGGTGATCACACGCCTGATCTTCGCGATTTTCACGGACAACCTGAAGATCAAGAAGCTGACGATGCTGCCGATGGCGGTTCCTGCGATCGAGCGTCTGCTTGAGCCTCGGGTTGACTGGCTGCGTCTGCGCGGGGTGTTCATCACGATCTCGGTGGTGCTGATGGGGCTGGGCGTGACGATGATTGTCACGCAGGGCCAGAAGATGCTGGGAACAGAGTTTCGGGGCGGCATCCAGATCGACCTGCCGCTGAAGATCAACGCCGAGACGGGCGAGCCGATCCTGCGGACACGTCAGGACATCGAGGAGGCGGTGCGTGAGATCGGCGAGCAGGTCGCGGATGACAACCCGCTGCGGGATTTGCGGAACGCGGACGTGATGCCGCTCAACCCCCAAGACGACGGGGTGACGTCGGACTTCTTCCGGATCAAGACGTACGCGACGGACACGGACGAGGTGCAGGCGGCGGTGTTCGGGGTGTTCGGGAGTGCGGGCGAAGACATCATCGACTCGCGTTCGCCGCTGCGGTTTACGGGTCAGCAGATCGAGCGGGCTGAGGCGGCGCCGGTGCGGGCGATCGACAGCCGGCGTCTGGGCGAGGTACTCGGGCGACCGGAGTTCCGAGACGATGTGCGGGACTACCTGGGCGGGGTGGCGATCCTGCTCGAGAATCTCTCGCCCGAGCCGACGCTCGACGGGCTCAACGACCGGCTCGAGGCGATGCGCGCCCGCGAGGGGTTCTCGCAGACACTCGGGCGAACCAGCGAGGTCCGTGTGCTCCGGGGAACTCGCGACAGCGTACAAAGCGCGGTGGTGCTGGTGTTCGATGAGGACGTGAACGTCTTCGATAACGAGCAGGTCTGGAACGCGGAGGTGCGCGATCTGGAGTGGCGCCTGACCCGCGAGGCGCTCATCAAGACAACCTCGCTGGCGAGCGTGCAGAGCTTCAGCTCGATCGTCGCCCAGGACTTCAAGGGCAAGGCGATTGTTTCGGTCTTCCTGAGCCTGCTGCTGATCCTGATCTATATCTGGGTCCGGTTCGGCAACGTGCGGTACTCGGTCGCCGCGATTCTGACGCTGACGCATGATATACTGATCGTAATCGGGCTGATCGCGCTTGCTGAGATCGTGTACGACTCGCCGGCATTGCAGCCGGTAGCGCTCAAGCTGGGGATCGAGCCGTTCAAGATCGACCTGAACCTCGTCGCGGCGATGCTGACGATCATCGGGTACTCGCTCAACGACACGATCATCATCATGGACCGCATCCGTGAGAACCGGGGCAAGCTGTCCTACGCCACGCGTGAGGTCATCAACGCGTCGATCAACCAGACGATCAGCCGGACGGTGGTGACGTCGGGCACGACGCTGATTGCCGTGTCGATTCTGTATGTCTACGGCGGGCCGGGCGTGCACGGGTTCGCGTATGCCCTGCTGCTGGGCGTGATGATCGGGACGTACTCGTCGATCGCGATCGCGGCGCCGCTGGTCTGGTCGCGCAAGCGCGTCCAGGGGGAGCCGATCGGCGAGGACGTCGGCGAGGACGACGGGTCCGATATCGACTGAGGGTTGCGTGATAGACTCGGGCGAGCGGGGTCAAGCCGCCCCGCGGACCGGTCGATCCTGCTCTGGGTCGGACGGAGCGGCACGCCATGGATGAACGCGCCTCGAAAGTCTTTGCCGGGTTGAGTGTGCTGGTTGTGCTGTGGATCGGTGTGTACTGGCTGTGGGAGCCGAGCACGCCGCGTGTGTCATTCGGCGGCGAGCCCCTGGTCGAGCCAGCCCCCGCGTCACAAGCCGAGCCCGGCGCGAGCGTGAGTACCGAGATCCAGCCTGACCCCGGCGAGAGCATCTGGATGGGCGTGCCTGCGGCGAAACCCGCTGTGACGGCGCCCGGGTTCAGCGCGTACACGCTCCGGGAGGGCGATACGTTCGAGACGATCGCAGCGGAGCGGTGGGGAGATCCGTCGCTCTGGACCGCGGTGGCCCGTGCAAATCCGCTCAAAGATCCGCGCCGCCTGAAAGACGGGCAGGTGATCCGCCTGCCCGACGATGTTGGAAATATTCAGGGGGTCGCGCTCGACCCGCAAGGCCCGGGCGGGGGTATCGCGGAGCAATCCTCCGAGCGGACGCACACGGTTGAGTCGGGCGACACGCTGTCGAGCATCGCGCTGCGGTATCTGGGGTCGAGCACCGAGGCGCGCCGGGTGTTCGAGCTGAACCGTGACCGCCTCGCCGACATGCACTCGCTGAAGATCGGGCAGAAGCTGCGTCTGCCCGCACCGGGGTCCGGCGGGTAGGGCTGACGGATTGGGCTCGTGGTTGGGGCTGGCTCGGGAAGGGGGCGCCCCTACAGTTGGCCCATGCCAAGCAGCCCGGTCTACATCGTCACAGGGGGCGCCGGCTTTATCGGCGCCAATCTCGCCTGCGCCCTCGTCGCCCGCGAATCGGACGCCCATGTGGTCGTGATCGACGACTTCTCCAAGGGCTCGTACGCGAATATTGTCGAGGCGTTCGGGCGCGCTGGCCTCGGGGCGTTCTGCGGGTCGGTCACACCCCAAAGCGTCGCCGACCTGGACTGGGACCAGGCGCTCGAGGCGCTCGAGCCCCGGGCGGTGTTCCACCTGGGCGCGATCACGGACACGCTCGAGTTTGATGAGCGGGTCATGCTCCGGGCCAACACGGAGCCCTGGGTTGAGATCCTCTCGGCGTGCATCGGGACCGAGACACCGCTGGTGTACGCGTCGAGCGGCGCGACCTACGGCTCGCCCCCGCAAGGCGAGCAGCGCATCCCGTTCCCGGTCGAGGCCGCCGGGCAGCCGAACAATGTGTATGGGTTCAGCAAGTGGCTGATGGATGTCGAGGTGGTGAGGCTTTTCCGAGAGCGCAAGGAGGCGGGGGCGAAGCTGCCGCACGTCGTCGGGCTGCGCTATTTCAACGTCTTCGGCCCCGGCGAAGCGCGCAAGGGCAAGATGGCCTCGATGGCCTACCACCTGACCGGGCAGATGCTCCGGGGCCAGCGCCCGCGGATCTTCAAAATGGGCGAGCACGCGCGGGACCAGGTGTTTGTCGATGATGTCGTGTCCTGCACGCTCGCGGCGGCGGGCCTGGGCGCCACGAGCGACCCGGTCCCCGGCATCTACAACACCGGCTCGGGCCAGACAACGACCTTCAACCAGATCGTCGGCGCAATCAACGAGGCCCTGGGAACTGACCTCGAGCCCGAGTACATCGACATGCCCGAGGCGATGGTCGCGACGTATCAGCACTACACCTGCGCGGACATCGGCCAGACGAAACTCGGGCTCGGGTGGACGCCCGAGCATGACCCGTGCGAGGCGACGCGGGCGTACGCCGCCCTGCTCCGCGACGAGGCGGCCAGAAACGCCCCGCTCAAGGCTTGATCGGTTGACGATCCGGGGTTCAGAGGGGGGGCGAACCACCCGATATTCCGTGCGAGAGCAGGGCGGAGCTAGGATCGCCCGGACACGACCGGTCCTGCGGATGGACCCAAACCTCGGAGCGAGCACCCGTGAGCATCAAGCGCATCCTTGTCACCGGCGGGGCGGGCTTTGTCGGCTCGCACCTGTGCGAGCGCCTCGTCGCCCAGGGGCACGACGTCATCTGCCTGGACAACTTCTTCACGAGCCAGAAGTTCAACGTCGAGCACCTGCTCGACAACCGCAACTTCGAGCTGATCCGCCACGATGTGACGCACCCGCTCTGGCTCGAGGTGGACGAGATCTACAACCTCGCGTGCCCCGCGGCGCCCGGGCACTACCAGTACAACCCGATCAAGACCATGAAAACGTCGGTCATGGGCGCGATCAACGTGCTCGGCATGGCCAAGCGCTGCAACGCCAAGGTGCTCCAGGCCTCGACCAGCGAGGTGTATGGAGATCCGGATGTCCACCCCCAGCCCGAGAGCTACCGGGGCAACGTCAACCCGATCGGAACGCGCGCGTGCTATGACGAGGGCAAGCGGGCCGCCGAGACGCTGTTCTTTGATTACAACCGCTCCAACGGCGTGAACATCCGCGTGATCCGCATCTTCAACACCTACGGCCCGCGCATGCACCCCTACGACGGGCGCGTCGTCTCGAACTTCATCCGCCAGGCCATCGAGGGCGATGAGATCACGATCTTCGGCGATGGATCCCAGACCCGCTCGTTCTGCTACGTCGATGACCTCGTCGAGGGGATCATCCGGATGATGAACGGCCCGGACGAGTTCATCGGCCCGGTGAACCTGGGCAACCCGAACGAGTTCACGATCAAGCAGCTGGCCGAGCAGGTGGTCGAGCTGGTCGGGGGCGGCGCCGGGTTCGTCCACAAGCCGCTGCCAGAGGACGACCCGACACAGCGCCAGCCGGACATCTCGCTGGCCAAGGCGAAGCTTGACGGGTGGGAGCCGACGATCCAGCTCGCGGAGGGGCTGAAGAAGACGATCGAGTACTTCCGGTCGATCAACTTCGACGACTTCCGGGCGCCGACGCCGAACTACTAAAGCATCTCGGAGGGGTGGGCTTCCAGCCCACCCAGCGCCCGTCCTGGTGGAGCCGGTTTCCAACCGCTCATACGCCCCAACGCTTCGCTAGCATCTCTCTGTGCGTCTCCTCCCCATCATCACCGACGCCCGCGGCAATCCCGTGCGGACCTCGGTGGCCCTCTGGGGGCCGACCCGCAAGCATTCCGATGAGTTGACCCGGGGGCAAGCCCGCACGATCGAACGCGGTATGCGCTCAGACCCGGCGCCGCCGCGGCGCATGGTGGTCGTCTCGATGCTCGTTGCGATGCCGTTGTTCCTTCTCCCGGCGGTGCTGATCCTGCTGCTCACGCGGTACGCCGGCGGGCGGGCGATCTGGTGGGCCATCCCCGGGGGGGTGGTGCTGGGCACTTTCGGCCCGCTCGCGATGATGCTGACGCTCAGGTCGCTGATGCTCCCGCGCATCGTCCGGGCGTACGTCCGGGCCGGGTTCTGCGGCGCCTGCGGGTTCCCGCTCGAAGGGCAGCCACGCGAGGACGACGGGTGCGTCATCTGCCCCGAGTGCGGCGCGGCATGGAACACTCCCTGAGCCTCCGCGCTACCCTCCCCCATGAGAATTGCACTCACCGGCGCGTCTGGGTTTATCGGTTCCGAGATCGCCAAGACGGCGCACGCCAAGGGTCACTCTGTCAGCGCACTCGTCCGCGAGACGAGCCGGCGGGATCACATCGAGCCCTTCGTTGACCGCTTCGTTGTGGGCGAGCAGGACAACGCGACCGCCTGGGGCGAGCTGCTTGAGGGCGCCGATGTCGTCGTTCACAACTCCACGGCGTGGTCATGGAAGGGCGAGATGTCGCCCGAGGCGTATGTGCAGTCCAACCTGGTCGGCTCGCTGGGGCTGCTCCGGGCCTCGGCGCCGCGCCCGTTTGTGTTCATGAGCACCATCGGGGTGCATCACGACATGCGCGAGCGGTGGGGGGGCAAGATTGATGAAGACCACCCGACGCGCCCGCCCAACGCCTACGGGGCGTACAAGGCGGCGGTCGAGGCGTTCCTCTGGAGCGAGCACGCCCAGACCGGACGCCCGTTCTGCGCGATCCGCCCGTGCGGGGTCTACGGCATCGACCCGAAGCTCGAGCGTTCGATCGGATACCCGATCGTCAAGAAGATCGCTGCGGGCCAGAAGTTCACACGCGCCGGCGGGGGGAAGTTTGTCCATGTGGACGATGTGGTCGCGGCGACGCTGCGGGCTGCGGAGGAGACGGAAAGCGCCGAGCGGGTGGTGAACCTTGTGGATTGCTACGCGCGCTGGGCGGACTGGGCGCAGATCGCGGCGGAGATCCTGGGCGTCGAGGCGGAGATTGATTTCTCGAGCCCGGCGCAGCCCAAGAATCAGTTCCTGGACGATGTCGGGCGATCGATGGGCGCAAAGCTCGACCGTGGGCTTGATGGGATTCGGACGCACCTGCGAGAACTCAGCGACGCGATGCGCACCTCTGGCGAGCTCTGAGTATAATCTAAGAATGACCCTCAAGAGCCTCGGAATTGCGCTGATTGCGATAGGATTCCTGCTCTTAGCGGTATGCTGCGCCGTTGTTTCTTTTGAACGTTCGGGTCGTTGGCATTCGACCCGTCCGATGTTGATCTATCAGTTTCGGTTGCCGTTGTTGTATATCTCGGCTGGGATGGTCTTCGCTGGGATGGTTTGCATAGCGACCGCTGAGTCCTTGGCTGAGTGATTACGCGGCTCCAAATGCAACTGCAACCAGCCGTGGAAGAATCTCCGCCGACCTGCCCCGCAGTGCCCACGTCACGATCGATGATATGGGCGTTTCTTGTGGATTGACCTCGATCGTGCGCGCGCCGTTGGCGCACGCGAGTTCGATAAACCCTGCGGCGGGATACACCACGCTTGACGTGCCGACCGAGAGCAGCAGATCGCAGCTCTGCAGCGCCTCGAACGAACGCTCGAGCGCCTCCTCTGGTAGCGCCTCACCAAACCAGACGACGTCCGGGCGGACCGGGGCGCCAGCGTGGGAGATGGGCGGGAACTCAGGCCAGGGCTCGGGCGGCGGTGGGGGAGTGACGGGCTCGGCGGTCTTCGAGCAACGCCAGGTCATGATCGAGCCGTGGAGCTCGACGACGTTCTCGGCGCCCGCCCGGGTGTGGAGCCCATCGACGTTCTGGGTCAGGATGGTGAGCGACCCGCCCCGGCGCGCCAGTTCGCCCTGTGCCCGGGCAAGGGCCAGATGCCCGGGGTTGGGCTCGCAGGCGGCGCACCCCAGGCGGCGGTGGTCGTACCAGCGCGTCACCAGCTCGGGATCGCGGGCGAACGCCTCGGGGGTTGCGAGCTGCTGGGGGTCGAACGAGGCCCAGAGGCCCGCCATGGTGTCGCGGAATGTGGGGATGCCGCTCTCGGCGCTGACGCCGGCGCCGGTGAGCACAACGACGGATCGGGCCTGGGCCAACGCCTGAGCCGGGGGATGGATGGCTTGGTCGTCCACGTCGTCTCCTGCGTGCCGGCGAGGCGGCGGCGCCCTCGGTACACTCTGAGCCTATGGGCAGCAAGAAGGACCGATCCCTGATTGTCAGCGACGGCGGGCTCACGAGCCTGCTCGCGAGCGCGATTGCGAGCGAAGAGGACGCCATGCGCCCGCAGGACGCGGGCTTGCAGGGGTCTGACACGAGCCTGGTGTGGCCGGTTTCAACGGCGCTCGGGCTGGACCCGATCTGTGCGCACGCGGCCTCGCGCCACGCCGAGATATTCTCGCTCGAGTATGTCCCGCCCGGGGACGAAAGAGCGGGGGGGGTGCTCGGGGCGACGCTGGGGCTGCGGGGCGAGGTGGACACGCTGACGCTGCTGCGGGCGTGCTATCTGGCGGCGGCGAGGCGGTGTACGCGCGTCGTCTGGCCCGTGCACTGCAAGCTGCCCGAGGGCGAGGCGGCGGACCTGGACCGGATCTCGCGGTCGATCGACCGGGCGCTGCTCGTCGGGCGGCTGATCTCGCTCGACGACGACGAGCTGGGCGGGATTGAGATCACGATCGAGACGCCGTTCGTGGATCTTGAGGACGACCAGATCGCGGACCTGGCGCTGGACATGGAGCTGCCGGTCGAGGCGTGCTGGTGGTCCGGGGCGCTGGGGCAGGCGCCGGGGGCGGCGACGGAGCGGAACCGATGGCTGGCGCTGCTCGGCGGGGCGACCGTCTCGCCCGAGCGAGAGCGTGCGGCCGAGGCGGCGCTGTAGCGATTCTTGATTCCCGAAGTTTCGTGCCACTGGCCCGTCTTCGGGTCAGTGCAGCTTTACTCATTGGGTGGCGTGGAGACGCCGCCGCGGCTTCTCCACGAGCAGGCGCCGACCGTGCAGAAGGCTGGCGCCGTCTGCACGCCACCCATCGCCACAGCACTGACCCGAAGACGGGCCAGTGGCACGAAGTCGATCCCCCTAGACTCCGCTCCAATGACCCAACAACGCTCCCAGCGATCCCACCAGCAGAGCCCGATCTCGAACGTCCGGCGCGGCGATATCCAGCGCTGGTCGCAGACCCTGATCCCCACGGCGCGCGAGGCGCCCAGCGACGCGGAGCTGCCCAGCCATCGCCTGCTCGTCCGGGGCGGGTTTATCCGGCGCGTGACGGCGGGGGTGTACGACTATCTGCCCCTGGGATGGCGGGTGCTGCGGAAGATCAGCCAGATCGTTCGCGAAGAGATGAACGCGGCGGGGGGGTCGGAGCTGCTGCTGCCAGCGCTGTGCCCCACGGAACTACTCAAAGAGACAGGGCGGGCCGAGGACTACGGCGACCTGCTGATGCGCTTCGAGGACCGGCACGGGCGTGACAGCTATCTCGCGCCCACGCACGAGGAGGTCATCACGGAGATGGCGCGGGGCTCGATCACGAGCTACAAGCAGCTCCCGCTGAACCTGTACCAGATCCAAACCAAATACCGCGACGAGTTTCGTCCGCGAGCGGGGCTGCTGCGCGGGCGCGAGTTCATCATGAAGGACGCGTACTCGTTCCACCTGAGCCTGGACGGGGAGGCGGGTCTCAACGCCGGGTACGACGCGATGTACCGGGCGTACACGAACATCTTCTCGCGCTGCGGGTTGGACTTCAGCGCGGTCGAGGCGGAGGCGGGGCCGATCGGCGGGTCGGCGTCGCACGAGTTCATGGTCAACTGCGAGTCGGGCGAGGACACGATTCTGGTGTGCCCGGAGACGGGGTACGCCGCGAACGTGGAGAAGTGCGAGATCGGGGAGCGGACTGCGCCGGCGCGGGGTTTCTTCGCGGGCGAGCCCACGGGCGAGCTGGACAAGATCCACACGCCGGGGTGCCCGGGGATCGTCGAGGTGTGCAAGCTGATGAAGGTCAAGGCCCGCGACATGCTCAAGACGGTGGTGTTCAAGGTCGTCGCGAGCACCCCGGAGGAGGCGGAGGGGTACCCGGGCGACTGGTGGGTGGTCGCGGTTGTTCGCGGCGATCACGACGTCAACGAGGGGAAGGTGCGCGACTTCGCCGAGTGCAAGCTCGAGCTGGCCGACCCGGAGCAGGCGAAGAGGGCGGGCTTTGAGATCGGGTTTGTCTCGCCCCGCGCGGCGGTGGGCAAGCCCCAGACGCTGCTCGTGATCGACCCCGACGCTGCGGTCGGGTGGGACGAGGGCAAGGACAAGCCCAGGTTCTGGGCGACGGGCGCTGACGAGAAAGACCATCACGTCAAGCACTTCAACTGGGCGCGCGATCTCGGCAAAGACCCCGCCCTGGCGATGGGCGCCGACGACTGCTTCTTCGCGGTCCACAGCATCCGCAACGCGATCGAGGGCGACCCGTCGCCGCGGGGCAAGGGCGAGCCGTTGCAAGCCAAGCGGGGGATCGAGGTCGGGCACATCTTCAAGCTCGGCAGCAAGTATTCCGACGCGATGGGCTTCGCCATCATGGACGAGAACCAGCAACGCCAGAGCGTGATCATGGGGTGCTACGGCATCGGCGTGTCGCGGACGCTCGCGGCGTGCGTCGAGATGAGCCACGACGACGACGGGATCATCTGGCCCGCGGCGCTGGCGCCGTACCATGTGCTGATTACGGTCATGAAGGCGGACGATGAGCGACAGGCGAGGGTCGCGCAGCAGCTTGCGGACGAGCTGAGCGAGCGGGGAGTGGACGTGCTCATCGACGACCGAAGCGAACGCCCGGGCGTGAAGTTCAAGGACGCGGATTTGATTGGGATCCCGATCCGGCTGACGCTGGGGGACAAGGCGCTGGATCAGGACTCGGTGGAGTTCAAGGTGCGAGGGAGTGAGGGGAAGGGGGAGTTGGTGGCGGTACGCGAAGCTGCAATGGCATGCCTGGAGAACTTAGCGTGACTGGGTTAGCTCCTGCTGATCAATCCGAACCACTTTCCATAGCGCTCCAAGAACTGCTTCAACAGCAACCAGTCGTCTCCGCTCCGCTGATATTCTCGGCGATTGCAGTCCCATTTCTTGCGGCTCTTGTAGGGGCATCGGTAGGAGCTGTGCTGTTCCATCGCTTTGCGGCCAAGCGCGATCGGAGAGCTCGGGAGTGCGATCTGCTCTTGACGCTAGCTCGCGACTACGACAAGCTTCTTGACCAACTCCGGAGTCTGTTTGACTACGCCAATGAGTGTCACATTGAGTACCGAAGCAATGGCCACACATCAGGCGACTACCAAACACGATGGTCAAAGCGCAGAGAGGACATTGCGATTGCGCATAATCGCATTCGGTTTCGTGAGCCGAGTGCGTATCGCAGGAATTTGGTGAGCATTGTTTATGAGTACACTCGGTGTCACGAGTTCACTCCTCAAGACACGGCAGAGGATTGGCTTCCAACCTGGATCGAGGGGATTGCCAGTGCAAGAGACCTTGTCGGACACGAACTATGCGTCCACATCCACAATGAGTACATTCACAAAGCAAGCAGCCTTGGTGAAAGGGCGATGACGCCAGCAGAGAAGATTGATGTCCGCAAAGCGTTAGAAGATTGCATTGCAGCCATCGGCGATCCGGAGACAAACCAGCTTCGAGAACTTCGCGGGCCATTGCACCCAGCCAACGACACCACCGCCTAGTTTTACAGAACATGTATTATCGGACATCGGATTAGGATCACAGATGACCCCCTCACCCGTGCAGATTGATGGTTCGGCGCTGACCAGCGAGCAGGTCGCGGACGTGGCTCGGCGGGCTCGCCCGGTCGAGATCGCCCCGGCGGCGGACTCGGCGATGAAGGCCTCGCGGGCGGCGCTCGAGGGCGTCATGGCCGACGGCCAGGCGCACTACGGCATCAACACCGGGTTCGGGTCGCTCTCGCGCCAGCGGATTGATGACGCGGACCTGCGGGACTTGCAGCGGAACCTGGTGCGCTCGCACGCGGCCGGGGTCGGGGAGGCGCTGGGCGAGGACGTGGTTCGCGCGATGTTGGTGCTGCTTGTCGCGTCGCTCGCCCGGGGGCATTCGGCGATCCGCCCGGAGACGGCGCGGCTGATTGCGGGGCTGCTCAACGCGGGGGTGACGCCGGTCGTGCCGTCGATCGGGTCGGTCGGGGCGTCGGGGGATCTGGCGCCGCTGGCGCACGCGGCATTGGTGCTGCTTGGCGAGGGCGAGGCGACGTACAAGGGCGAGGTTCTGTCCGGGGGCGAGGCGCTCAAGCGGGCGGGGCTTGCGCCTGTCACGCTCGAGGCGAAGGAGGGGCTGGCGCTCATCAACGGCACGCACCTGATGACGGCCCGGTTGAGCCTGCTGTGGGAGGACTTGGATCGTTTGTTTGACGCGGCGCTGGCGGCGACGGCGATGTCGATCGACGCCTGCCGCGGGACGGACGCGTTTCTTGATCCGCGGGTGTACCGGGCGCGCAACCAGGCGGGGGCGACGCGGGCGGCGGACCGGATCCGGGCGCTGCTCGATGGGAGCGAGATCCTGCCGAGCCACGCGGAGAATGACCCGCGGGTGCAGGACCCGTACTCGATCCGGTGCTCGCCGATCGTGCTCGGCGCGGCGTGGGACGCGCTGCGGTACGCCAAGGGCAGGCTCGATGATGAGCTGGGCGCGGTGACGGACAACCCATTGATTTTTACGGACGATGGCGGTGCGAACCCGGTCGCGATCAGCGCGGGGGCGTTTCATGGGATGCCGATGGCGATACCACTGGACACCTGCGCGATCGCGATCGCGCACATCGCGGGCATCAGCGAGCGGCGCGTGTACCACATGCTCTCGGCGTTCGACGAGCAATCGCACCTGCCGCCTTATTTGAGCCCCAAGCCGGGGGTGCAATCGGGGCTGATGATCGTGCAGTACACGAGCGCGGCGCTGTGCAACGAGATCATCACGCTGTGTGCGCCGGCGAGCGTGGTCAACATCCCGACGAGCGCGGGGATGGAGGATTACAACTCGTTCGGCCCGACGAGCGCAAGGCAGGCGGACCGGGCGCTGACGCTGGCGCGGCGGGTGATCGCGATCGAGCTGCTGTGCGCGGCCCAGGGGCTCGAATCGCACCGCCCGCTCAGGTCGGGCGCAGGCGTGGAGAAAGCGCACGGGCTTGTGCGCTCGGTCGCGTCCAAGCTGGTTGAGGATCGCCCCCCCGCTCCCGATATCAGCGCGATCGAGGCGTTGATCCGGAATGGCGCGTTCACGGGTATGTAAGGTTTACAGATCCGGGATTCCGAGGGCCTCGCGGGCGCCCGCGTTCTGGGGCAGGGCGAGATACTCCTCGAGTTCCCAGATAGTCAGGGTCTCGACATGGTTGTCGGCGAATCCGACGCTGACACTATCGCCTCTGCGTAGGAGCATTGCTCGGTCGATCACGATGATCTGATTCGCGTCAAATGAGAAAGCTCTGTCGCCGGGCAGATCGAACCAGACGCCAAAGTCGGGGCCGCCGTCGAGGGCAGGGCCGAATGGCGATTCGAGCATTTCGGTACTGATAAAGTCATTGCGAAGAAGATCCTCGAACGAGGCGGGCATGGTCTCGTCGTTCTCCATGCCGTAGATCACGATGCCTTGTACGATGGCTCTGATCTGCGAGCCTCCCAGAGATTTGCGGGCCGCAAGGCGGGCCTGGCCCAGGGCGGGGAGCATGACGCCGGCGAGCAGCGCGGGCACGGCGACGCCCTGCAACTCTGAGAACGAGGCGACGGCGCTGGCGAAGGCGACGGCTTTGGACGGGTCGGCGATGCCGACGGTGATGTAGTCGTCGCCATCCCAGTACGAGACCGTGCCCGACGAGCGGACATCGTGCGTGAAATCGGCGAAGGGCGCCATGAGCGGGGCGGAGATCCGGTCCGGCTCGTTCGGCGAGCGGACGCCGTTGCCAAGAGCCGTGAGGAGGAGGTTGGTGGCTCCGTAGCCGCGGCGCGCGAGCCGGTTGGAGTCGGCGTACGAGACGGCGCTGGCGCCCTGCTCGGGGATGCGGGCGAGGATGGTGGAGGCGAACGCCTCGCTGTCAAGGACGCTGCTCTTGTGATCCTTCATCTGGGCGAGGGCCGCGTCGAGGCTGCTCGGCAGGAGGGCGAGGACGAGGCGCCCGTCGGCGATCGCCCAGGAGGCCTCGATGGGCAAGGGCAGGCCCGGCGTGATGAGCGAGTAGATCTCATTCCCGGCCCGGCGTTGGGTGTGGATGCGGACGTAGCCGTTGGCGTTCGAGAGCATCTCGGCGTTGAAGCGTTCGGCGACCTTGGCGATAGCGTTGTTCATGGCGGCGGGGTCGCGGAGGTCAAGCATGACGATGGACGAGAGGAGCCCCCCACCGCCGGTGGTGTCGGACTGGTAGACGATGGCCCGGGGGCCGAGGTTCTCGATGACATCGGTCCGGACATCGAAGCCGAGTTCCTGTGAGACCTCGGCGATGGGGTCTTGCCCGCTCTGGCCTTCGGCCGCCTCGGCCAGGGCCAGGAGCCCCTCGAGCGAGATCGGGTTGGCGTAGACGCGGACCGCGTCGCGCGGGACCACGGCGAAATCGTCGGGCGAGAACGTCACGTCTGGCCCGGCGCCGGCGGCGCTCATGACCTGCGCCGCACCGATGATCCGTGAGTAGAAGTGCGTCGCGTCGGCGGAAGACCCGAGCGCGAACTCGATGGTCGGGGCGCCCTCGGCGAGCCAGCCGCTCTGGGCGAGCGCCTGGGCCATCTCGGGCGACTGCTGCTCGAGTATCGGCGTGAGCACGCCAGAGAGCGCGTCGAGATCCAGGCGCATCGTCATGGCGGCGATAGCGCCATCGGGGAGCGAGCCCGACATGAGCGTGAGGCTTGCCGGTTCAACCTCGCCCACGGTCAGCGCGGCGCTCTGGTCGATGAGGCGCAGCGACGCAGGACCGGCGGGCGAGTCAACGAAGGCGGCGCCCGCATCGTCAACTTCGATCGGGACGCCGCCCATCTGGGCGAAGCTGACGATGCGCTCGATGACCGACTTGGCGGTTGCGCCAGCAGGTCGGCTGCTGATCGCCAGGGCCATGCCCGGCTCGGCGTCGATCTGATCGAGGCGGATGGAGAGGGCGCCGCTGGCGATATCCCAGGCCAGGCGGATCGCCTCGCCCTCCTCGGGGTCGAGCTCGAGCTCGTGCTCAAGATCGCTCAGACGAAGGGCGACGAGGCCCAGCGCTGTGCGCAGCCCCGCGTCCTTGTCGCTCGTCAGGAGGGCGTCGAAGCCGGCGAATCGCAGCTCGAAGACGGGCTCCTGGGCGGGGGCGGCGGCGCCAAGCAGGGCCAGGGCGCCAAGGGTGGGCAACGCTCGTGTCAGACGCATGGGATACTCCTCGATCAGTGTGCCAGCGGACGCGTGCGAGTCTACCTCACGGGCGGCCCCATGGACACACGAGGATACACTTTCGTGTGTTGAGAGGAGAAGAGAAAATGACATCGACGGCGCCCCAAACCGGCTCGCTCATCCCCGAGGCGCAGGACCGGACGATCCGCGCCCCGCGCGGCTCGACGCTGCGCTGCAAGACGTGGCAGAGCGAGGCGGCCATGCGGATGCTGATGAATAACCTCGACCCGGAGGTCGCCGAGCACCCGGAGTCGCTGATTGTCTACGGCGGGCGCGGGCAGGCGGCGCGGTCATGGGAGGCGTATGACGCGATCATCGAGACGCTCGTGCGACTCGGGCCTGATGAGACGCTGCTTATTCAGTCGGGCAAGCCGGTGGGTGTTGTACGCACGCACGCGGACGCGCCGCGCGTGATGATCGCCAACTCGAACCTGGTCCCCCACTGGGCGACGCAGGAGCACTTCGACGAGCTGGCACGCAAGGGCCTGATGATGTACGGGCAGATGACCGCGGGATCGTGGATCTACATCGGGACGCAGGGGATCTTGCAGGGGACGTACGAGACGTTCGCCGAGTGCGCGAAGCTGGAGTTTGGCGGCTCATTGAAGGGCAAGCTGTGCGTCACCGCCGGGTGCGGGGGGATGGGCGGGGCGCAGCCGCTGTCGGTCACGCTCAACGCGGGAACGTGCCTGATCGCCGACGTTGACCACTCGCGACTCGATCGACGGCTGGATGACAACTATCTCGACGAGATCGCAACGGACCTGGACGGGGCGATCCTGCGGGCGGTCGCGTGCGCCAAGGTGGGCGACGGGCGCTCGATCGGGGTGCACTGCAACGCTGTGGAGCTGCTTGAGACGCTGCTCGAACGCGGGATCACGCCCGATGTGCTGACGGATCAGACGAGCGCTCATGACCCGCTGCACGGGTATGTGCCCGTCGAGATGAGCCTGGACGAAGCGGCGGCGAAGCGCGAGTCCGACCCGGAGGGGTACACCCGCCTGTCGCTCACCTCGATGGAGCGTCATGTGCGCGCCATGGTCGCGCTGCAAGAGCGCGGCAGCGTGACGTTCGATTACGGCAACAACATCCGCCAGCGGGCGTTCGACCGGGGGTACACGGACGCCTTCGCGTTCCCGGGGTTTGTGCCGGCGTACATCAGGCCGCAGTTCTGCCTCGGGCGCGGGCCGTTCCGGTGGGTCGCGCTCTCGGGCGATCCTGTTGACATTTACAAGACCGATCACGCGCTGCTCAAGGCCTTCCCGCGAGAGGACGGCGGGTACAACGAGCGGCTACATAGTTGGCTTCTGGGGTGCCACAAGAATCCGGAGGCGCTGCTCGCGGGCGAGTACGAGCGGTGCGAGCCGAGCTTCGCGTTCCAGGGGTTGCCCGCGCGGATCTGCTGGTTCGGTCTGGGCGAACGCGACAAGGCGGGGCTGGTGTTCAACGAGATGGTCGCCAGCGGCGAGCTGAGCGCGCCGATCGTGATTGGGCGCGATCATCTGGACTGCGGCTCGGTCGCGAGCCCGAACCGCGAGACGGAGGCGATGAAGGATGGGTCGGACGCGGTGTCGGACTGGGCGATTCTCAACGCGCTGGTGAACACCGCGTCGGGGGCGAGCTGGGTGAGCTTCCACCACGGCGGGGGCGTGGGGATCGGGTTCAGCCAGCACGCCGGGCAGGTGATCGTCGCCGACGGCACGCCCGAGGCCAGGGCGAGGCTCGAGCGTGTGCTGCGCAACGATCCGATGATGGGGATTTTTCGGCACGCCGACGCGGGGTACGACGAGGCGAGGGCGTGCGGGCGGGCGCAGGGCGTAGACATCCCGATGGGGTAGCTCAGACGCTGCGGGCTTTGGGGTGGACTTCGACTTCAGACCCCTCGGCCAGCACAACCGAGATCGGTTCGGCGTCCTGGAGGACGCTCCACGGTTCGCCGTAGACCTGTGCCCAGTCGAAATCGAGATGAAGGTTCGCGTCGGGGTAGACGCGCCAGTGTGGGTGGCGGACCTCGTAGGTCAGCGGGCGTCCGCGACGGTCGGCGCCGAAGCCCCACTGGTGCTCCTTGAACCAGTGCTCGTCTGAGTCTTCGGGCGTGAGCGCAGGCGTTGCGATCGCGTTGACCCCGATCAGATGCAAGCCCTTGTCGTGCAGTGCGTAGGACGCCTCAACCCGTCCCCCACTCTCGCGGATGCTCGCGTCGATCCGGCGTGTGACATACGGCTCGTTGTAGAGCACGCGGGCGACGGTCGAGATGGCGCGACGGGGGACGATTTCGCGGATGAACATGACGCCGCGCCGGTCGCCCGAGCGGACGTAGAAGCGCAGATTTATCTCGGGAAAGTTCACATGCCCGGGGATGCGCACGCCCCGGACGCGGGTCTCGCGGAACATGAACGCGACGAGGCTGACGCAGGCGCGCCCGCGGAAGCGGTCAAGCTCGAGCCCCGGAGCCAGGCGGGGCAATAGCAGCGCGTCGTCAACGCTGTAGCTGATGAGCGCCAAGTGCTCCCAGCGCGCGGTGAGAAAGGGGGCGCCCATGCGTCGGCCTTTCAGGGCGCCTCGGTCGCGGCGAGTCGGGCCGCGATCTCATCGACGGTGGGCAGCCCGCCCTCGTACATCCGGCACCCCATGCTCGGCTGGGTTGGCGCGGGCATGTCGAAGAGGTCGCGGTTGTTCACGAGGGCCGTCGGGCTGGGGTAGCCCCGGCGGAGGTCGTCGGGGGCGAACGTTTCCTGGTCTACATAGATCACGTCGCCGGCGCCGAGCTGGGCGGCCGCTTCTTTGACGCGGCGCACGAACTCGGGCGTGTTCGGGCAGTCGGCAAAGCCGAGGACTTGGATTGTCATGGCGGCGCCTTTCGGGGTGCTTTGGGCGGGCTGGCACGCCGCGAGCGCGGCAAGCGCCAAGACTGAGAGAATTACGCGGAACGGGTGTCGCATAGGGGATCGTACGTCATCCGGCGGGCGGTGATCGCCCCACCTGATATACTTGTGCGCGCATGAAGATCCCCCACTGCCAACCCGGGTCGTGGCCCAGCGAGATCCCGCCTGGGCGGTTTGCCGCGAAGATCAGGCGGGATACGCCCGAGGGGTGTCGGGTCGGGCTGATCGGGCTGGGCGATGAGTTGGGCGTGAAGCTCAACGGCGGGCGCCCGGGCGCGGCCCAGGGGCCGAGCGCGTTCCGGGCTGCGCTGGCCAGCTACGGCAGCGCGGACGCCTGCGGCGTTGACTGGCCGGAAGTCTTCGACGCGGGGGATATCGAGCCTGCGGATACGCTCGACGAGACACACACGCGCGTGAGCGCCGCCGTGGAGGCGATGCTGGCGGCGGACCTGTTCCCGATCGGGATTGGAGGCGGGCACGATCTGACATACGCGTTTGTGCGCCCGCTGGCGGCCCGCCTGCCCGGGATGGTCGGGGTCTACTTCGACGCCCACCTGGATGTACGCGAACAAGATGGCTCGGGGATGACGTTCCGGCGCCTCGTCGAGGACTGCTCCGTGCGCAGCTTGCATGTGCAGGGACTCGATCGGTTCGCCAACGCCTGCGAGCATGTGCGCTGGTTCCAGGGGCACGGCGGGCGGATCGACGGGCTGGGGCCGACGGACCCGCTGCCGGACGGCGATCTGTTTGTCTCGCTCGATCTGGACGTGATCGACCAAGCGTTCGCGCCGGGGGTCAGCGCGATGAACCCGAACGGGTGGACGCCCGGGCTTGCCGAGGCGTGGGTCCGGACAGCCGGGCGGAACCCGCGCGTGCGCTGCTTTGACATCATGGAACTCAGCCCGCCGCACGACGAGCACGGGCGGACGGCACGCCTGGCGGCCCGCCTGTTCCTCGCGTTTCTCGACGCCTTCGCGGAACGCACACGATGAGCGATGAGCCCGGGGACGCGCTCATCCGCGGGGGGCGCGTGCTGACGATGGGCGAGGCGCCCGGGGCGCGCCGGGGCAAGGCCCTGGGCGAGTTGCACGCGATCGACAACGCGGACGTGCTGATCCGGCGCGGGCGGATCGAGGCGGTGGGCGTCGGGCTTGGAGCGCCGCCCGGCGTGCGCACGATCGAGGCGGATGGGCGGGTGGTGGCCCCCGCGTTTGTAGACTGCCACACGCACGCGTGCTGGGCGGGCGATCGACTGGATGAGTGGGAGCAGAAGCAACGCGGCGCGACGTATCTCGAGCTGCTCGAGGGCGGCGGCGGGATCATGTCCACGGTGCGGGCTGTCCGGGGCGCCAGCGAGGACGAGCTGGCGGACTCGCTGAGCGCGCGCCTGGCGGTGATGCTCAGTGAGGGGACCGCGCACGCGGAGGTCAAGAGCGGATACGGGCTGACGACACGGGACGAGCTCAAGATGCTCGGCGCGATCGCTCGGGCTTCGGCGTCGTTCCCCGGCACTGTCCACCCGACGGCGTGCATCGGGCACGCGATCGACCCGGACATCAGCGGGTTCGTCGAGCGGACGATCGGCGAGACGCTCGACGCGGTCCACACCGAGTTTCCGGGGATCACGATCGACGCGTACTGCGAGCGTGGCGCGTGGTCGCTGGCAGAATGCCTGTGCCTGTTTGACCGGGCGCTCGGGCTCGGGCACCCGGTGCGGGTCCACGCGGACCAGTTCAACTCGCTTGGCATGGTCCCCGAGGCGATCGCGCGGGGGTTTGTGTCGGTCGATCACCTGGAGGCGACGACGGGCGAAGACCTGCGGGCGCTCGCGGCGAGCGGGACGTTCGGGGTGATGCTGGCGTGCTCGGGGTTCCATGTGGACGGGCGGTACGGCGATGGGCGAGCGTTTGTTGACGCCGGCGGGGCGCTGGCGATCGCGACAAACGCGAACCCGGGATCGGCGCCGTGCCTGAGCATGGCGATGACGATCGCGCTCGCGACTCGATACCTGGGCCTGAGCGCGGCGGAGGCCATCGGCGCCTGCACGGCCAACGGCGCGGCGCTGCTCGGGCTGGACGACCGGGGGCGGATCGCGCCGGGGATGGCTGGAGACCTTGTCATTCTGCGCCACACCGATGAGCGACAGCTCGGGTACGAGTTTGGCGGACGGCACGCGGACGCGGTGTTTGTCGGCGGGCGCCTGGTCGCGGGCTCGCTCTAGCCCGGCGGGAGGAGCACCGGCAAGACTCCCGCCTCGACGGTGCACTCGAGCACCCGGGCGCTGTCGGGCGCGGAGCCGGGGGTGGGCGCCTCGCCGTCCATCTGGCAGATCGGGTCGGACCCTTCGATCTCGACGCGAACGGTTGAGCCTCGGGCAGTGAGAATCGCGCGTGATCGCTCCTGGCGGCGCATGCGGCACTGAACCAGCCTTCGCAGCGCCCCCACCGCTGTCGCGCAGGGCAGAAAAACCACGTCCAGCAGGGTGTCGGTCATGCTCGCGTGCGGGCAGGGGTCGGCGCGCAGCGCGTACTGGCGGCAGTTGGCGATGATGACCATGCCGCGCCGGGAATCGACCAATGGGCGCCCATCGACCAGCACGCGCATGCGCGGCGTGTACGGGCGCAGCGTCTCGCCCAGGACCGGGCGCATGTAGGCCATGTGCCCGGTCGGGCGGCGGCGGGCGCGGTTGAGGCGGCGAATCACGCTCGCGTCCGGGCCGACCGAGCACATCAGCAGGAAGCTCAACCCGTTGCAGCGAGCCAGATCGACACGCTCGGTCGGCCCGTGCTCGAGCGCATTGAGGACGCTCTTGGGATCGGGGCGCATCGAGAACTCGCGGGCGAAGAGGTTTTCGTTGCCGCTGGGCGCGTGGTAGACGGGCACGCCCGCCTCGATCGCTGCCCGGGAGGCGTGGTGGACCGAGCCATCGCCCCCGACGACGATGAGCGCGTCGGCGCCGCCCAGATCGGTCGCGTCCAGGGGTGAGGCTTGTCCGAATGTAAATATCTGCGCCTCGTGCCCGCGATCCTTGAGGGCGCAGGCGATCGAATGTCCGTTTCGGGGCGCACGCCCTCGCCCCGAGCGTGGATTGATCAAGAGAACAGCTCGCATCGGCGGTGACGATACCACGCCCCCACAGCCCGGTCCGAGCACCTACTATGGCGGTTCATGGCCAAGATCCCGATTCTCAGTGAGAGCGACGCCGAGCACGCATATGTGTCGGCCCAGAAGGTGGTGACCGTTCACCGGCGCCTTGCTGACTTTCTGCAGGTTGGGTTGACGCTGGCGCAGATCGACAGCTTTGTGGCGCAGACGCTGGACTCGATCGGGGCGAAGTCGTGCTTTCTGGGGTACCGGGCGGGGCGGCTGCCGCCGTTCCCGTCGCACGCGTGCCTGAGCGTGAACGACTGCGTGGTCCATGGGACGGCCGGGTACTACGAGAAACCGATGGAGCGGGGCGATCTGCTGAGCATCGACATCGGCGTGGCGTACCGCGGATGGATGGGCGACGCGGCGTGGACGTATTCGTTCGGACCACCCGGGGATGACGCCCGGCGTCTGATGGACGCGGGGAAGGATTCGCTGCGCCTGGGGGTCGAGCAACTCCGCCCCGAGAACACCTACATGGCCTGGGCGCAGGCGGTGCAGGGGTGTGTTGAGGGCGAGCGTGGGCTGCACCTGATCCGAGGGCTCGGCGGGCACGGGTATGGGCGGAAGCTGCACGGGCCGCCGTTCATCTCGAATGTTGTGCCGCAGACGCCGATCGAGTGGCCCGAGGGGCTCAAGAAGTGTGCGCCGGGGACGCTGATCGCGGTGGAGCCGATGCTCGCGGTGGGAACTTCGGCGACCGAGCAGGGGCAGGGCCAGTGGCCGATCTTCACGGCGGACGGTTCGCTCTCGGCGCATTACGAGCACGACGTGTTGATTACCGAGAACGGGCCGCGCGTGCTGACCGAGGGGCTCGATGAACTGGTCGATGTGATCGAGCGATAGGGGAGCGGCGTTGGGACGGATCGAGGATATCTTCAGCGGCGCGCAGGGCGAGGGGCGAAAGGTGCTCATGCCGTTCGTGTGCGCCGGCTCGCCTGGGCCGGGGATGCTGGGCGGGTTGATCGGGGCGATGGAACGCGCGGGCGCGGGGATCGTGGAGGTCGGGATTCCGTTCTCCGACCCGATCGCCGACGGCCCGGCGATCGCCTCGGCGATGCACGCGGCGCTCGAAGGCGGGTGTACGCCCGCGGGCGTATTTGACGAGATCGCGAGTGTGCGGGGTTCTGTTTCGATCGGGATCGTGGCGATGGTCTCGGTCAGCATTGTCAGCGCGATGGGCGGGGGCGAGGGCTTCTGCCGCCTCGCCCGCGAGGCGGGTGTTGACGGGTTGATTGTGCCGGACTGCCCTCTCGAAGAATCGCGGGCGTTGGGCGACGCCGCCCGTGAGGCGGGGCTGACGCTGAGCCTGCTCATCTCCCCCACCACGCCCCGCGAGCGTGCGGGCGCCATCGCTGCGGCGTCAACGGGGTTTGTCTACATGCTTGCGCGGGGCGGGATCACGGGCGAGCGTGACGAGGCGCCGGAGATCGGGCCTCGCGTGCGCGAGCTGCGTGAATCAACGGACCTGCCGATCGCGTGCGGGTTCGGGATCGCGACGCCCGAGCATGTGCGCGCAGTGGTTGCACACGCCGACGGCGCCATTGTCGGGAGCGCCCTGGTGCGTCGCCTTCGCGATGCGCACGAGCGGGGTGGGAACGCGATCGAGGTGGGCGAGGCGTTCGTGCGCGAGCTTGCGGGCGGGCTGCGCCCAGCGGAGGGCGCAACGGAAAGGGGACCCGGGTCTGACCCGAGCCCCCTTGAGGGTTGAGCACAGCGAGAGCTGTTTAGGCGCGGCGGCGGCGCGTAGCGCCCAGAGCGCCCAGGCCCAGCAGAGCCAAAGAGCTCGGCGCGGGGACGATGGTGTAGCTCAGGAACTGACCAGCGACGGACTGGGTGCCCCAGTCTGGGGTGGACGGGTCCGAGCGGGAGAGGTGATCGACGCCCGGATCGGCGCCACCACCGGAGGAGAAGACGTCGAAGTCGAAGGTGTCACCGATGGACAAGCCGAGCGAGGCGAAGTCAACGGCGATGCTCTGGATGCCCGAGGCATGCCCGGCGTCGCTGGCGGTGACGAGGCCACCTCCGAGGTAGGTCGCATCGGTGAGGCCCCAGTTGGCGCCGTCGTAGGATCGGAGTTCGGCGCCGGCGCCGGAGCCGCCTTCGTCGGCCCACGAGCCGAGGAAGTGCGTGATGCCGCGCCCCCAATCGACGTTGCGGTTCCAGGAGCCGGGGTCGGTGGAGTTGTCACCGGCGTTGGCGCCGGTGTCGATGCCGACGATGTACTTGCCCCAGTTCGTCGCGTCGAGATCCGCGTTGAGCGTGATGTCGAAGTAAATGAACTGGTTGTCATTGGTGACTTCGACCTGGACGATGTCCAGATGGTCGAAGCCCTGGCTCTGGAAGAAGTCCGCCAGATCGCCGCCGGCGAGTTCGTTGCCGACGTTATCCGCGTACACATCAGCGCTTGCGATTGAGGCGCCAGCCGCCACGACGATTCCCGCGAGAATTGCTCGCTTCATCTCTCTCTCCTTAGACTCTCTATCGATCTCTCTCATCACCCCGGCGGGTGATGAACTCTCTCTTTACAGATCCCAGACTACAGACTCGTGACGCCCGCGTAAACCGCTCAGCCGCAAATCTCGCTCGATACTCTGGGTCTGTTCGGGATTTCGTGAACTCGCCTACTCACTTGGAAACAGAAACTCGAGGGCGCCGGGCAGGCGTTCTTTCCAGGCTTGCTCATTGTGACGCGCGCCGGGCGTGATGGTGAGGCGGAGGCGATCGCTCCCGAGGCCGGCCTCGGCAATCTGGTCGCGGAGCGACTCGCTCCAGCGGACATAGGCGGCGTTGCGATCCGCGTTCTCGGGCGAGGCGCCGAACTCGCTATCACCGACACCGATGGAGACCTTGGCGGGCCAGTCGCTGATCGAGTCGAGATACTCGCGCGGTTCGCTGGAACGGGCGTCCACCGGCGGGAAACTCTCGAGCAGCACCGAGCCGAAGGCGTCGGGGTACTGCGCAGCAATGTAGAGGCTGATCACGCTGCCGTAGGAGGCGCCGCCGATGGCGGTGTTGGCGGGGTCGGTCGAGACGCGAAAGGCGCGTTCGACGCGGGGCTTGATCTCGCCCATGAACCAGCGCGCGAACGTGTCGCCGTGGGGCTCGACATTGCGCCCGACGTCGAACGGGAGGTACTCTTGCGCGCGGGCGGCGCCGGCGTTCGGAACACCGACGATGATGAGCTCCTGGATCGTCCCCTCTTTGATGAGGCGGGTCGCCGTTTCGTCGGCGCCCCAGTCGCCCCACTGCGTTGCATTCTCCTCGAACAGGTTCTGGCCATCAAAGAGGTAGAGCACGGGGTAGGAGCGATCTGGGCTGTCGTCATAGCTTGGCGGGAGCCAGACAAACAGATCTCGCATGGAGCCGGCGGCGTCGCCCGCTCCGCCCGCGACCTGAAGGCGGCGGACCGTGCCGGTGACGTCAAGATCGCGGTACTGCGTGGACTGGCGCTCGTTGGCGACATCCGCCGCAGAGCGGAACTTGGGGACGCGGAACTCGAACACGGGAACCTCGCCTGCTTTGAGGCTGGCGAGATCGATCTTGGGGAGTGTGCGGTTGTCGATGTCGGCGCCGTCGGGATCGGTCTCGACGGAGTCCCAGGAGCCGAGGGTGAACTTGAACTGGAGCGTGCCGGTGCGTTCTGGCTTCTCGAAAACGATCTGCCAGCGTCCGTCGGAGCGCGCGGTCATCACGAACTCGGGCTTGGCCGGGTCCCAGCCACCGAAGTTGGAGGCGAGGAACATGGGCTTGTCCTTCGAAGCCATGCGCGGGACATCATCGACAACGATGACAAAGCCCTGTTCGAGTGATTCGGGGTGGACCAACTGGGCCTGGGCGAAAGGCGCCAGGAGGGCGAGGGCCAGGGCGGAGACGATGGGGCGGAGGAGGGGTTTCGCGGTCAGCATGGAGCGAGTTTAGCGGCGCCGAAAGGTGGTGTTGACCGAAAAAGAAAGCCGCCCGCGCGGAGAGCGCGGGCGGCGTGGTGAAGCGGAAACCGAGGCGCTACCGGGTTACGGGCAGCCAGCGCCGAAGGCGCCGAGGAAGGCGATGACGTCGGAGAAGTCGAAGGTGCCGAAGGGGGCGGCCAGGTCGGCGGCCGGGTCCATGGAGCCGAAGGCGGTCAGGAAGGCGATGACGTCGGAGAAGTCGAGGGTGCCGAAGGGCTCGGCGAGATCAGCGGCGTTGCACCCGCCGGCGACGGCGGTGAGGTTGACAAACTGGTCGCCGCTGATCGCGGTGAAGTCGATGAGTGAGACCTCACCGAGGTTGTCCACGGCGGGGAGGCCGCCGATGACCTGGTTGGAGATGAAGTCGAAGCCGCCGCTGGCAACCCAGCCGGCAAGGAGGATGTCCTGCACGCCGTCCCAGCCAAGCTCGGCAAGGTCAACCGAGATCTCGATGCCCGTGTTGACGTTCGGAGCGTCGGCGACGCTGGGGACCGCGGCGTCGTTGGCAGTGACGCCCCCGGTGTTGGAGTTGTTGATGTCGAGCTCGACCAAGTTGCTCGGGGGGATAGAACCGGAAGGAAGGACGCCCATGAGGATGTCGAGACCGACATCGACCGAACCGCTGGGTCCGTAGTTCGAGAACAGGCTGGCAAGGAAGCCGTCCTGCTCGTCGAAGCGGGGACCGGAGAAGTCCATAAGCTGTACCGGGTCAACGACAGGGGCGCCGGTGCCGTCGGTGACGAAGCCGCCGAAGAACGAGCCGTAGTCCGCGGTCAGCAGGAAGAACGGATCGAGAAGGACGCCGTCGGTTCTGATCACGCCTGCATCGGTGAAGTTCTGGAGGTTGCCCGTGCCGCCATCAACGCCCATGTTGGTGTTGATCCAGTAGTTGGCGGTGAATGGGGGGTCAAAGATGAGGTCGGCCATGCGGTTGAGGCCGTTGAAGCTGATGTCAACGTTGTCGTTGCGGAGCGTGCCCTGGCCGCCTGGGGCGCAGTCGAGGAAGAAGTTGATCTTGTTGAAGTTGGCCTCGGCGTTGGCGCCGATGAAGATGTAGAGGCGACCCATGGGGCCGTCGGCGGGGTCGATGTAGGCGCGGACGTTGTTGAGCTCGGAGCCGTAGCCCCAGTCGGCGTCCGGGGCGATCGGTGAAGGCGCTGCGGCGTCGCCGATGACGCCCGCGATGTTCGAGTTGTCAACGCCCAGCGAGTAGCCGTTGAGAACAGCGCCCGCGTTGGCGGCGCCGTGGCCCGCGAGGGAACCCTGGTCGTCGATGGCGCCGCCCACGGGTCCGGCCCAGAGGCGCGGGACGTTGGGGGTGGTGCCGTCGTCGGCGTCGTGGTTCCAGGCGTCGGCGGAGACGAGGAAATCGGCCCCGAAGCCGGCGTCAAACGCGAGGCCGCTCTGCCCGTCGATGATGAACGCGCCAGCCCCGGCGCCAGCGCCGAGGACGGTCGCGCCGGTGCCGGCGTTCGCGTCGGAGTCGATGTAGAGGTCCATGGCGTTGCCGTTGGCCTCGAGGTTGCCGGCGATGAAGAGGTAGAGGTTCACGCCGTCGGTCGCGGCGTAGACGGCGTCGATCTCGGAGCCGCCGCCACCGATCTCGGTGCCGGAGGTGTCATTGCCGAAGCCGGTGAAGTTGGTCTGGAGGAACTGGGCGGCGCCGTAGTTGGCGTCGAGCTGACCATCGACGATGATCGCGCCGTTGTTGGCGGCCATCGCGTCGTGCTGGGTTCCGCCGAGGGCGGTGAAGTCCGGCGCGCCGCCGAGGTTGTTGGTGTCGAGCGGCAGGTCGCCGGCGTGGATGAGCTGGTTGGACATGAAGGTGCGATCACCCGAGTTGACCCAGCCAGCGAGCGAGAAGGCGGAGGTTCCGCCCGAGGCTTCGAGAGGTCCGCCGATGGCGGTCAGGGGGATGCAGATCTCGACGCCGGTGGTGACGAGTGCGGGGTCTTCGCCGAAATCACCGCCGGTGAACTCGCCGGCCTCGCTGTCGCCGAACGCGGTGGGCTGGTTCTGTGACCAGAGCACGTCGGAGTAGAAAGCGCCCTCGGTCCCCGGATCGTAAATACCGTCAACCACGGGCTGGGCCAGGGCCGCCCCGGCCAGGGCGACGAGAGCCGCCGCTGAAACTGCTGTATTCCGCATCGTGAATCTCCCTCTGAATCGTGACAAACACCCGCGCGACGCCGTGCCGCAGGGCGACAGATTTCCCGGGCGCCCGGTGGGCGTCCGTCTCCTCGTGCTGGGCCAATTCCGGCCCAACACCTCAGATTAGCGGCGTTGGCTCCATGAAGCGAGACCCTCGCCGCCCAGGCAAGGCTTTTCTCTTGACTCACGGGCTCTCGCCCCCGGATCGCTGACAAACTGGGCGATCTGTGCATATGCACCCGGCGCCTTCGCCCAGCCCATCCCCCCATACCTTCCCCCAATCCGCAACCGGCGTTGATGGGCGGGCGAATCCTGATTATGGTGTAGCAATGGTCTCAGCCCGATCGAGAGGGGTCCGAGGACCCCCGGGCGCCTGAGGCGACAAGGAAGGCCCTGGATGAACACGCACCGTCACCGGCGAGCGAAACCCGCGTTCACTCTCATCGAGCTGCTGGTGGTCATCGCCATCATCGCCCTGCTGATCGGGATCTTGCTGCCGGCGTTGGGCAAGGCGAGAGAGACCGCCAAACTCACTAAGTGCCTCGCGGGCACCCGCCAAATCGGCATCGCGATGTTCACATACGCCAATGACCAGCGGGACTGGTTCCCGGTGCAGCCGATCCCGGACAACCCCGCATTCACGGGCACGATTGACGCCCAGTGGGTCTATGGCGGGATCGCGGGCCTGTTCAGCCTCCGCCAGATCGGGGACGGCATTGCTTCTGGTCCAGGCGGGAGCGGTGATATCGGCTACTGGGGCGTGCCGGGACACATCAACGAGTATGCAGACGGCAACGACGAGCCGCTGCTGCTGAGCTACCTCGCCGGGGTTGAGACGCTGCTCTGTCCGTCCGACAGAGAAGATTACTACTACGGACGCCCGCCGGGGTGGCTCAATACCCTCTACGAGAACGGCGTCCAGAAAACACCCGAGGCGCCGGGCGGGGAGCCGGATGTTATTTCCTATAATATCAGCTATCTCTATATCGTCGGGTTCAAGCTGAACGAGCCCACGATCATCGCCCCGGCGCCGCTGTGGGGTGACGAGACCAACGGCAACGACATCCGAACCAACTCGTTCTATCAGAATGGCCAGTGGCAAGACGTCGGCCTGCCGGGCAACCCAGGCATCTATGAAGGCCAGAGCGGGTACGTTGACCAGTCGTACGCCGAGCAGGACAACCACGGCAAAGATGGCGGCAACTGGGTCTTTATTGATGGGCATGCGGAGTTCCTCAGAGGCAACATCCACGCCACTTTCTTTGACCCGTACACCGATCGCACTCGCAGACGGACCAACTCCCAGAGTGTCAACATGATTCGTCCGGGGCGGAGCAACGACCTCATGACCATCGACTGATCGCCACCCGGCGGATCATCCGAGCCCATCGATCGGGTTCTGGCTCTCGCATGGCCTTCGCCCTGTGGGCTCAGACCATGCCACCCGCCCGGCATCCGGTACACGCCGGCACGAGAAAGGGGCGCCCGGCGATCGGGCGCCCCTGTGCAGGACTGTGCAAGGCTGTGTTCGCCGCACCAGTTGGGGCGGCGGGGCGAGCCGGGATTACCAGATCTTCATCGGCCCGGTGCGGTTGCCGGACCGGCAAAGATCACGGGCAACCGGCGGCGAACGCCGTGTTGAACGCGATGACGTCGGAGAAATCAAACACGCCGAAGGGGACCGCCAGGTCTGCGGCCGGGTCCATCGCCCCGAAAGCCACGTTGAAGGCGAGCACGTCGGTGAAATCGAGAACGCCGAAGGGGACCGCCATGTCGGCGGGGCTGAGCAGGCGGCGAATCTCGTCGCGATCGGTCGCGTCGTTGTCGCCGTCGAGATCGAAGTCGAAGGTCACCTCGTAGTCGCTGTCGCCGAGGACGCTGCCATCAACGAAGTTGCTGACGATGAGGGCGTAGTCGGCGCAGTCGGCGTCGCCGTCCGCATCGGCGTCGGCGAAGATGCCGGCGCCGAGGCCGCAGTCAATGACACCTTGGACAATGGCGAGTTCTTCCGCATCGACAGCGCCACTGCCATCAAAGTCAAACGCATCGACGTGCGCGGGAACCATCGAGCCCGCTGTGACAGCGGACACATCCTCCTGGGAGAACCGTCCGTCACCGGTCACGTCAAAGTCCGCATCCGTGAAATTTAAGACCACCGGGTTGAGATTGACTTGCCCAACACAAAGCGGAACGTCAAGAATTGCAACCCCTGAAGAATCGAGCCCGTTCGTGACCGAACCGCCCGGTGCCACACACTGACTCGCCCATACGGGGCTCGCCCCCGGGCAGTCGGTGAGCACGATCGCGATCGAACACTCCCGGACAGGTCCAGATGACACTGAGGGCGTAATAACGAACGCGAACGAGGCATTCGTCGGGCAGGTCACGTCGTACACGACCCGGACCCCCGCCGCCGCTGCTGCAACTCCAAGCGAGTTCTCAGTATTCGGTGGACAAAGGCCGCAGGGGAAAATTGTTTCTGTTGATACCAGTCCGCCATTTGCATTGATGTCGGCGCCTGCAGTAGCCTGGACAGCATGGGGAGCCGGATCATCATTCGGAGCAAACGCCCCAGATGAAGTTCCGCATCCAGAAGAGGTGCCTACCGCTATACCGCAATCCTCCTCATGATCGGCGGGACCAAAGCACGCGATGTACGTTGTGCATGCCGCTGCCACAGCGAAAGTAGAGCCTGAGACGCACTCAACACACTCCGTGTCAATCGTCCAGCTTGCAACGGCAAGCGAACCAAGCGGGAGGCATCCGCGATCGCCATCGGTTTCAATCGCAGGCAATTCTGCAACGGGATTCACGCTAACAGCACTAGGTTGTGTCTGACGGCTCCAAGAGTCGCAGGTATCGGCTGATGAAGGCGAGCTTGACCATGGCGAGGAAGCTGGTGGCGAGCTTCTCGTACCTAGTCCCGAGACGCCGGTTGTGCTTGAGCCACCCGATGCAACG
>JAJRXR010000014.1 GCA_024276195.1 Planctomycetota bacterium | reverse complement strand
GAGCAGCACTTCGCGTCGATCTCCGAGATGCTGCGCGGCTCGCGGGTCTCGCTTGCGCTGCTCACGGGCACGACGCCCGCGCCCGAGCGGGCCTCGACGCTGGAACGGTTGGCCTCGGGCGAGCTGGATCTGGTCATCGGGACGCACGCGCTGCTGAGCGAGAGCGTCGCGTTCAAGAGCCTGGGCGTAGCGATTATTGATGAGCAGCACCGGTTTGGGGTGCGCCAGCGGGCGCTCTTGCGGACGAAGGGGATGGGCGACGGCGGGCTGACGACGCCGCACGTGATCGTGATGACGGCGACGCCGATCCCGCGAACCATCGCGATCACGCTGTTCGGCGATCTGGACGTCTCGACGATCACGGGCATGCCCCCCGGGCGCCAGCCGGTCGAGACGCGCGTGCTCGGGCAGGACCGGCGCGACGAGGTGTACGCGTTTGTGCGCACGCGCGTTGAGCGCGGCGAGCAGGCGTACGTCGTGGCGCCGGCGATCGACACGGGCCAGAGCGCGGGCGGCGCGCTCAAGGACCTGCGCTCGTTGGTCAAGGAGCTTGAGGACGGCCCGCTTTCGGGGCTGCGCATCGCCGCTCTGCACGGGCGCCTGAAGCGGAGCACGCGCGAGCGGGTGATGGGGCGCTTCCGCGAGGGGTTGATTGATGTGCTGATCGCGACGACGGTGATCGAGGTGGGTGTGGACGTGCCCAACGCGACGGTGATGGTGGTCGAGCACGCCGAGCGGTTCGGGCTGGCGCAGCTGCACCAGCTCCGCGGGCGGGTCGGGCGCGGCGGGACGGCGTCGGTGTGCGTGCTGATCGGCGAGGCGCAGACGCCCGACGGGGCGCAGCGCCTGGGGGTGATGGCGACGACCAGCGACGGGTTTGCGCTGGCGGAGCTGGACCTGGAGATCCGCGGACCTGGGGAGGTGTTCGGGGCGAGGCAGGCGGGTGCGGCGCCGTTCAAGGTCGCGGACCTGCGGCGCGATGTCGAGCTGCTGGCCATGGCGCGACGCGACGCCCGAGCATGGATCGAGGCGTCGCCCACACTGGACAGACCCGAGGACGCGCTGGCACGCCGGCGCCTGCTCAAGGCCCACGGCGAATCACTCGGGCTCGGCGACGTGGCATAAGTCTGTGGATCCGAGCATTTTACTTTGCGCGAGGGCGCCACAGATTTGTGCTGTGGCTCGGTACGAGACACGCACGATCTCCCACGATTGTGTGGTTCAATACCGTACACACTCCGTATATACACGAACGGAGCCCGATTGGTGTGCGTGCAGAGCCCGAACGTGGTGGTAGTCTCATGTCCATGAGTGAGTCAACGCTGCACGAACGCCTGATGCTGGTGGTCGGGACGAGGACGTACCGGGCGCTGGGGGATCTGACGGGGATCCACCCGGAGACGGTGCGCCGGTACATGCAGGGGCAGGCGCCGAGCATCGAGTTTGTGTCTCGTTTGTGCGCGTCGATGCGACTGAACCCGGAGTGGATGCTGCTGGGCAAGGGGCCTCAGAAGGCGGCGGACCTGCGGGTGGAGACGCTGCGGGGGGCGGATCCGTCGGAGTTGCTCGCGGCGATCGCCAAGACGCTCGAAGAGCTGAGCGACCGGTTGACGAACGTGGAGCGGTTCGTGCAGTCTTTGGACACACGTCTTCGTGGGGCGGACGATAAGATCGGTGTGGATGTCGAAGGAAAGCCAACCCCTGCACAAGGCGAGAAAGCCCGGCGAATCCGGGCCGCTGTCGCCCAGCGAGCACCTGCGGATGCTCGTGGAGCTGATGCGTGCGATGGGTCCTGAGCTGGGGCGGCGCTGGCTCGCGGCGTTGACGCTCGTGCCCGAGGACGAGCGCGAGGCGGTCGTCGAGGCGGTCGAGAGGCAGATCGTCGAGGAGTTCGGGGCCGACGCGCCGGGGTTTGCGCCGGGCGACGATCGGGAGTGACGACGCCCGAGTGCGCGCGCACAAGGGCGATACCATTCGCTCATGAGCTTCAACGACGAGCTGGTGTCGCGGTTTGAGCAGATGGCGCAGATGCTCGAACTCACCGGGGCGAACCCGTTCCGGGTCAACGCCCACGCCCGGGCGGCCCGGGTCATCGACGACCTGACGACCGATCTGGAATCCATCGCGGGCGACGCGAAGGCGCTGATCGCGATCCCGGGGATCGGCAAGGGGATCGCGGAGAAGATCGGGGAGTACGCGCGGACGGGCGCGATCGGCGAGCACCTGGATCTGCTCGCACAGGTTCCGCCCGGGGTGGTGCGAATGCTGGAGGTTCCGGGGCTTGGTCCTAAGAAGGTGGGACAGCTGTGGAAGGACCTGGGGGTCGAGGACATCGAGGGGCTCAAGCGGGTGATCGAGGACGGGTCGATCCTGGGGCTGGCACGGATGGGGGCGAAGACGGTCGAGAACATCCGGGCGTCGATCGCGTTTCTTGAGACCAGCGGCACGCGCCTGCACATCGGAATCGCCATGCCGATCGCGGAGGCGATTGTTGATCGCATGGAAGGCATCAAGGGCGTGACGCGCGTCGCGTACGCGGGGTCGCTGCGGCGCGGGCGCGAGACGATCGGGGACATCGACATCCTGGTGACAACGAGCGATCCGGACGGCGCGCGCGAGGCGTTTGTCGCGATGGAGGGGGTGACGGAGGTGCTTGCCAAGGGCGCGAGCAAGTCGTCGGTCCGCCTGAGCCTGGGAGAACGCGAGCACTCGCGCTGGGGGAGCGACGGCGGCGCGGGCGGGGTGCAGGTGGATCTGCGGGTTGTGCCCGAGGCGAGCTGGGGCGCGGCGCTGATGTATTTTTCAGGCTCGAAAGAGCACAACGTCCGCCTGCGCGAGCGGGCGCAGAAGCAGGGCCTCACGCTCAATGAGTACGGGCTGTACCCGGACGATGGGCAGAGCGAGCCTCCCCAGAAGCGCGGCATCAAGGCGAAGGCGGGCAAGACCGAGGAGTCGGTGTATACGGCGCTCGGGCTGGTGTGGGTTCCGCCCGAGATCCGCGAGGACCGGGGCGAGCTTGCGCTGGCCGAGACGCCCAGGCTTGTTGAGGTTGGGGATATCCGGGCGGAGCTGCACGCGCACACGACGGCCTCGGACGGGTCGATGTCGCTCGAAGAGCTCGTCGGCGAGGCGAAACGCCGGAAGTTTCACACCATCGCGGTGACGGACCACTCCAAGAACAGCGCCCAGGCGGGCGGGCTGGACGAGGCGCGCCTGCGCGAGCAGCGCGCACAGATCGAGGCGCTGCGCGAGACGACCACGGGCATCGAGATTCTGTGCGGGTCGGAGGTGGACATTCTTGGTGATGGGTCGCTTGACTTTGATGATGAGGTGCTCGCGGGGCTGGATGTGGTGGTGGCGTCGGCGCACGTGGCGCTGGGGCAGGAGGCGAGCAAGGCGACGGCCCGACTGATCCGCGCGATTGAGAACCCGTTCGTACACATCATCGGGCACCCGACCGGGCGGTTGGTCGGGCGGCGCAAGGGGCTCGAGCCGGCGATGGACGAGATCATCGCGTGCGCGCTCGAGCACGACGTGGCGCTGGAGATCAACGCCCACTGGATGCGCCTGGATCTGAGGGACACGCACGTCCGGGCGGCGGTCGAGGCGGGCGCCACGATCGCGATTGACTGCGACGACCACCAGACGGCGGACTTTGACAACCTGCGCTACGGCGTGCTGACCGGGCGGAGGGGATGGCTGACGCCTGAACTATGCATCAATACATGGCCTAAAGCCAAGCTGCATAAATGGTTGCGCTCCAGGCGAGGGTAGAGCGGCGGGTTTCGAGCAGAAACCCGCCTCGCTGCGGTTGCGACTCATTCTCAGCTGCGTATCATCGTCACCACACACCGGGCCTGTAGGGCTCGGGCGGGATGAGGAGCGCGCGATGGTGGCAAGGGCTGGCGGCCGAGCGGGGCGGACGGGGGGGGCGTTTACGCTGATCGAGTTGCTGGTGGTGATCGCGATCATCTCGTTGTTGATCGGGATTTTGCTGCCGGCGCTGGGGTCTGCGCGGGCGTCGGGGCGGCGGGTGAAGAACCTGTCGAACCATCGCCAGCTCGGGCTGGCGCTGCGGATGTACACGGATGACTATGGGTTCCACCCGCCGTTGCGGATGGCGTCGGGCGTGCATGAAGAGACCGGGCGCCCGCTGGCGCGGTGGCACTGGATGATCGGGGAGTATGTCGGGCGCCCGTTCCGCCCGCAGGGAGCTGAGGAGATGGACATGTTCCTCAACACCAGCGACTTTCCGCGCCTCGACAACGAGGTGTTTCTTGATCCTGCGCACGGGGTGGAGGACATGCGTTCGGTTGGATCGGGGCAGATCCAGGTGCTGCGGAACGGGTCGTACGGGTACAACTATCTGTACCTGGGCAACGCGCGCACGGACGGGCCTGGTGGGGCGTTCAGCAACTATCCGGTCCCGGAGCGGGCGGTGCGCCAGCCGGTGCGGACGATCGCGTTCGCGGATTCGGGGGGGAGCCAGGTGCTGCGGACGACGCAGGGGTTCCGCGAGCACTCGTATGTGCTGGACCCGCCGCGTCTGGACGCGGCGGGCAGCGGGGCGACGCGGTTCGGGCACTCGAGCGGGCAGGTGACGCCCGAGCTGCGCCACAACGGCAGGGCGATCGTGAGCTGGCTCGACGGGCACGCGGACGCGTTCACCCTGGAGTCGCTCGGGTACCGGGTCATCGACAGCGAATCCGGGCTCGTGGAAGCGGATCGCGGGGATAACAGCCTGTTCAACGGGCTCGGGTTTGACCGCGGGGCGACAGACTGATGCGCGGGCGGACGGGGTTTGCTCTCGTTCTAATCGCTCTCAAAGCAAGGTCGCGGGGCGCGCCTGGAACCGGGGGTGGGCCTGCTGGTAGCATGTGGCTGCGGGCCTTTGGAGAGAACGATGAGACATGCACGAAATGTACGGCGGCGGGCGTTCACACTGATCGAGCTGCTGGTGGTGATCGCGATTATCGCGCTCTTGATCGGGATCTTGCTGCCGGCGCTGGGGTCGGCGCGGGGGTCGGCCAGGACGATCAAGTGCGCCTCGAACATGCGCCAGCTCGCGGTCGGGCACGCGATGTACGCCAACAGCTTTGATGGGATCAGCATCCCGGGTCGGATGGCGAAGGTGAACCCGCCGGAAAGCTCGGCGAACCATTACAACGTGGGCAACGGGCTGCACTATCGCCCGCGCTGGATGATTTCGATGGGGGCGGGCGCGGGGTTTTATGCGTACGCGACGCCTTCGACGGACCCGAGCAGGGAGAACGACAACAACCGAGCGCTCGAGCACGAGATCTTTCAGGACCCGGTTGTGCCCGAGTATGTGAACAACCGGAACTACAGCCTGGGGTACAACTTTCAGTTTCTGGGCAACAGCCGGCGGCGGGCGGACGGGCGGTTTGTCCGGTTCCCGGCGCGCATTTACCAGTTCAACGGGGAGACGGTGCTGTTCGCCGACACGCTGGGGACGGCGGCGGCGTTCCCGGAGTATGAGCGGCTGGCGTACAACCCGAGGCCGCACCCGGACAACGACACGCGCGAGGTGAACAACCACGGGTGGTCGCTCGATCCGCCTCGCCTGACGAGCAACAGCGACAACTGTGACGGCAGCCGCGACGGGACCACGCGATCGGCCCCGGATGAGCGCCACCGGGGACGAGCAAACGTCGCGTGGCTCGACGCGCACGTCAAATCCGCGACGGCGGTCGAGCTCGGGTACGAGCGCGCCCCCAACGGGAGCTTTCAGTACGAAACCACCATGGCGACGAACCGCTACTTCAGCGGGAGCGGGCGGGACATGGACCCGCCGAGGGTGAACTGAGGGTTGGGGTTGGTGAGGGTGAGGCGGGCAATGGCGGCATCGCACGGGCAAGGCTTGGGCTGATCCGCGACAGGCGGTAGACTCGTCGTATGGGTATGCGATTCTTTGCCGTCTGGTTGCTGCCGATCAGCCTCGTGATCATGGTCTTGTCCCCAGCGGTCTCGGCCCAGGTTGATCGGCTCAGAGAACTCCAGCAGCAGGTTGACCCGCTACCCGACCCACCCGCGTTTGCGGATCCGATATCGCCCGATTCACCGAACGCTGCGGGGCGGTACATGTGGCTTGCCCAGCAGATCGAGCCCCGCGATGTTTCTGCTGCGGGATGGGTTGAAGTTGACCTTGAGGTTTGGCGCCTTCCATCGTCCTACGAGGAGGAATGGGTTTCAGACGCCCCGGATATCGAAGCGTGGAGACTTTGGTTAAGAGAACGCCACGCTTGGACTGACGCGATCGTCGAAGCCTCCCGGCTCGATCATTTTGAGATGTATCGGCACGAGAACCCACGGGTTTTTCGATGGGCGGAAGACGACCCGAGGGGCAGTTTTAACGGGGGAATGCGTCGGTTTGCGCGCGTGCTAAAAGATGACGCGATCCGGCTCTGGATCGAAGGCGATCGAGAGGCCGCGATCGACCGCGCGGAAGCGATCGTGCGAATCGGCCGGCACATCGCAAGTCCGGGCGGACGACTGATCGATGCGCTGGTATCTGGAGCGATTCAACGGCTCGGGCTGGATCTGATCGAGCGCATGGGCGCGGCGGGGCCAACAGACGACGATCGTGATCGTCTGATCACGATCTGCCTCCTCGTCCCGACAGTTGACCCGACCTCAGTAAAGAGCGTTTGGGCCAGCCAGTACTTTGCGCAACGCGAGTTCGTGGAGCGGCAGCTTGAGGTTGATGGCGGTGGCGATGCGCTCTGGGTTCAGATGGGCATGATCCTTGGCGTCGAACAGGTTCTCAAGCAGATGTTCAACCCGGTTCTGGAGGCTCTGGAATCCGACGGCGAGGTCGAGCCACTCCCCGACGATTGGCCCAATGGCAGCTTCTCGATCGCTGAGGCCTTTCGGGCTTCGGAAGAGCAGTTCGGCAGCCTGAGCTATGACGACTTGGTCGCAGCGTTTGAAACGAGCTGTTCGTACGGGGACGACATCATCGAACGATGGGACGATGAATACTCTGAGTATCTATTCGAAGCCGTAGACAGCTTTGTGGATGAAGACGAGACGCTCATCGGTTTCATCGTGCTTGGGCCGACCGGCAGCATCCGGGAAGAAAACCCCAAGACGCTTATCAAACGAAACTCCGCCATCGCCACATTGTGCGGCGCCGACCCGGCGCCCTAGACTCCCCCCCACTGCTGCGGTCACGGCACTGACGACATCTACGCAAGGAGAGACCCACCGGACCTGTCCCGTGGGTCGGTCATCGCATGTTCGACACACTCTCTGACGGGTTCAACGGCGTCTTCCGCAGGCTCTCGGGCAAGGGCTCAATCTCTGAGTCCAATGTCCGCGAGGCGATGGAGGAGGTCAGGACGGCGCTGCTCGAGGCGGACGTCAACTACGGCGTGGTGCAGCAGTTCACGGAGGACGTGCTGGCGGACGCCGTGGGCGCGGGGGTGACCAAGAGCCTCAAGCCCGGGCAGGAGATGATCGGGATCGTCAACCGGCGACTGGTCGAACTGCTCGGGGGCGATCCGGACGCGGGGCCAGAGGCGGCGATGGAGTCGGGGCCTGGGATCATGAAGGTCTCGCCCGGGCCGACGGTGGTGATGATGTGCGGGCTGCAGGGCTCGGGCAAAACCACCACCTGCGGCAAGCTGGCGGGGTACCTCAAGAAACGCGGGCGGTCGGTGATGCTGGCGGCGGCGGACCTGCAACGCCCGGCGGCGGTCGAGCAGCTTGAAACCGTGGCGCAAACCGCAGGCGAGACGGTCTCGGGCGGGTCGCAGGTTCACTTTTATGGGGAGCCGGACAAGTGCGCCGAGTATGGCGGCGCGGTCGGGGTCGCGGTCAAGGTGTGTCAGAACGCGCTCAAGGCGGCGCGGACGCAGGGCGTGGACGTGCTGATCCTGGACACGGCCGGGCGGTTGCACGTCAACGACGAGCTGATGGGCGAGCTGCAGCAGATCAACCGGGCGCTCGGGCCTCACCATATTTTCTTAGTTGTGGACGCGATGACGGGGCAGGACGCTGTGAACAGCGCGAAGGCGTTTCATGAGCGCCTGGAAGTTGACGGCGTGATCCTGACCAAGCTCGACTCGGACACGCGCGGCGGCGCCGCGATCAGCGTCAAGCGCGTGACGGGCGCTCCGATCCGGTTTGTGGGCGTGGGCGAGAAGATGGACGCGCTGGAGGTGTTCAACCCGCACCGGATGGCGGGGCGGATCCTGGGGATGGGCGATGTGCTGTCGCTGGTGGAGAAGGCGCAGGAGGAGGTCAGCGAGGAGGACGCAAAGGCGCTCGAGGCGAAGATGGCCAAGGGCGAGCTGACGATGGACGACTTTCTCAAGCAGCTTCGGTCGCTGCGCCGGATGGGGCCGATGAAGCAGATCATGGGGATGCTGCCGGGCGTGGGGTCGATGCTCAAGGGGGTGGACATCGACGACAAGCAGCTCGACCGGACGGAGGCGATCGTTCAGTCGATGAGCGCTGCGGAGCGCACGAACCCGAAGGTGCTCAACAACTCGCGGCGGCGGCGTGTGGCGCTGGGCAGCGGCGCTGATCAGCAGCAGGTCGGGCAGCTCGTCAAGCAGTTCGAGATGATCAGCAAGATGACCAAGCAGATGGCGTCGATGAGCGCGGGCGCGAAGATCAGCGCGGCCAAGCAGCTCGCGGGGAGCGGTGGGATGGGGGACATGCTCGGCGGCATGGGGGCGCTGGGGATGGGGGGGAAGGGCTCGACGAAGGCGAAGAGCCGGGGTGTGAAGAAGCGGAAACCGAAGAAGAGGCGATAGGCCCCGTGGCACGGGCGTCTCGCCCGTGCGATTGACAAAATAGAAGAAGAAGAAGAAGAAGAAGTGGTAGATCACGGGCGGGACGCCCGTGCCACGAGGGGACGGAGGAGGCGGAGAGAGGGCCCGTGCAACGCGCCTTTGGAGTTCTCGGTACGATCGGCTCAACCTTCGGAGGGCACAGACCATGCGCACGATGACGATTGCGGCTGTTGTTATTTCGACCGCGACCCTTGCTGGGGCGGGGTGGTACGGGGTTGAGGCGAGCGCGCAGGCTCGGAGCGAGGCGGAGGCGCTCGCGGCGGTCGAGGCGATGTACGAGGTGATCTCTGGCCCGGCGGGGCAGGAGCGGGACTGGGACGCGTTCCGCGAGATGTTCACCGACGATGGGCGGATGTCGCTGTTTACACGCGGTCGCCCGGCGGGCGGTGACGGGGGCGTGGCTGGGACGGGGGCGGTCGCGCCCAAGCGCATCACATGGACGCCCGATGAATACATCGAACGCGCCGGCGCCCACATGGAGTCCAACTCGTTCTATGAGGCCAGCGTCTGGGACAACGTGCAGGTGTTCGGGCGGATGGCGCACGTCTTCAGCACCTACGAGACGTACAACGAGCTTGGCGGGAGGGCGGTGGCGCGCGGGGTCAACAGCATCCAGCTCGTCAAAGACCCGGCGGACGAGGGCAGCGGGTGGAAGGTGCTGCTGATCGTGTGGGACACGGAGACGCCCGAGCGTCCGGTGCCGGCGGGGATGCTGCCGGCGGATGGGCGGGCGGAGGTCGAGACGGAGGATTGAGGATTGGTGGGACAGGCGTCTGGCCTGTCATCTCGTCTTTGGTGGGGCAGGCGTCCCGCCTGCCATCTGACCCACCTCGGCAAACCAAGGCAGGCGGGACGCCTGCCCCACCGATAAAGAAACCGAGCCGCGGGCGTGGGCCTGCGGCTCGGTCGTTTGTTGGTTGGCTGGGTGTATTGAATCAGGCTTCGGCGGCGGGTCCGTCGGGGATGGCCTTGTCGAGGTTGACCATGACGATGATGCCGCAGACCAAGGCGCCCACACTGCCAAGAAGAACGGCACACATCTCAAGGATCGCAATGAGCTTGATGCGTGGCTTGCGGGTCGCGTAGTCGGGTTTGCCCAGATTGATGAAGAGCAATATCTCGAAGACCGCCAGCACAGCGAGCGGAACCGTCAAAATGATCGTGATGCAAAAGGGGATCCAAGATAATGCAAGCAAGCTATTGAGGATCGCTGAGATCAGGATCGGGATGCGGATGATGTTGGGGGCGCCTGGGCCGGCTGGGGCAGCGGCAGGCTGCTGGGGGGGGGCTTCGGGTGTATCAGTCATGGGTGGATCTTCTCTCGGTTGGGCGCGAAGTGCAAGTCTGGGGAGTTGCCCGGGTCAGTCGATGGGCAGGACATCGCTCGCCCGACCTTCGGCCCAGTCCTTGAAGCGGGGCCAGAAAACCTCCTGAATCAGGATCTTGAGGCAGGCGGCGATGGGGATGGCGATGAGCAGACCGAAGATGCCGAACAGGACGCCGCCGGCGATGGAGGCGAACAGGATCATGGGCGTGGACATGTCCGTGGACTTGCCCTGGATAAGCGGCGTCCAGACGTAATCGTCCAGAGCCTGGGCGAAGAAGTAGAACCCGAGCGGGGCGGCGAGGACCCAGATGAGATTGCCGCGGATGCCGGTGTGGGCTTCGAGCCAGAGCAGGACGATGGCGACGGGCACGCCGATGAGCGCGAGGTAGGGGACGATCGAGAGCAGGGCGACGGCCGGACCCAGGATGAAGGCGGCGGGCACACCGATGAGCCAGAAGCCGATCGTGAAGACGATCGATTGGATAAAGGCGATGGTCAGGCGCCCGCGGATGAAGGCGGAGATGACACGATCGAACTTGGTCGCGAGGTCGATGATGAGGTCGCGGTTTTTGTCGGGCAGGAGCTGGCCCGTGAAGCCCTTGAAGTGGACCCAGCCGGTGCTGAAGAAGAAGAAGAAAAAGATGGTCAGGAAGGCCATGAACATGAGCGCGAAGGCGGAGGCGAGGAAGCCGAGCGCGGTCTGGACGACGCCGACACCGGCGGCGGTGGCGGTCTGGGCGATGCGGTCGGCGTTGGTATTCGCCCAGGACTCGATGGTGTCGAAGGCCTGCGCGAAGCCGGAGTCTTCCTTCTCACGGATCTGATCGCCGATCCAGATCCAGGCGGAGCCAACGCTCTCGAGTTCGGATCGCGCGCGATCGAGCGTGCGCTGGGCGCTGTCGAAGGCGGGCTCACCCTCAAATCCCACGGGCGCGGGCTCGCTGACGTACTTGCTGATGAGGCCGATGTTGGTTGTCGCGCGCCCGGCGAGGCCAACGCCCTGCACGACGCCGTAGGTCAGGCCCAGGATGGAGGGGATGACGACGAGGGCGATGGTGGCGGTGATGATGGCGACGACGGCGCCGGTGCGCTTGAGACGGGTCTTGCGCGTCAGCCAGTTGATCACGGGCTCGAACAAGTACGCGAGCAGGATCGCGAGCAGGACCGGGACCGTGACGACGCTCACCTTCTGGCCCAGCCAGAACAGCGCAAAGACGCCCAGGATGACGAGCACGTCGCGGACGCCCTGGATCTCCCAGAGGTGCAGGCGCGACCACTTGGAATCGTGCTGGTCCGGGGCGGGGGCTGGGTCGGGGCTGGGCGTTGGGTCGGCGTCGCTCACGGGGGCAGGCTATCGCAAGCCGGGGGGGGGCGCCGGTTTGGGAGGAGGACGGCGAAACACAGATCCCAGCCGCGAGCGTGAGCTCGCGCCATCCTGAACATCCCGCATGGGGGCGTGTAGACGGCGCCAGCCTTCTGCATGCCTGACGCTGGTCGTGGAGAAGCCGAAGCGGCGTCTCCACGGCACCCGCGTGCTGGGGTCAGACTCGCTCAGTTGCGTGAGCCGGCGGCGACGGGGCCTGTGGGGTCGGGCTCGCGGAAGACCTCGGAGAAGTCGTAGACGTTGACGAAGTCTTCGAGGCGGTCGTCGTCGGTGGTGCGCATGAGGCCGGCGTCAACCATGGCGAAGATGATCTTGCCGAAGTCCTCGGTCGAGCGGATGCCCCAGCGGCACAGGACCGTCCTGGCGAGCAAGCCGTACTGATCGAGGCCGAAGTCGCGCAGGCCCTTGCAGAGCTGTTCGCCCGAGACGTGGCGCGAGTCCTCGTCGTCCTGGCTGGTGGGCGGGGCTTCGAGGGCGGCGTCGCCGTGGATGGTGCGGACGGTATGGGCGAGTCCGTCGCGGATGAAGCGGTAGGACTCGGGCGCGTAGCCGCCGGCCTGGAGCATGATCTGTTTGAGGTCGATTTCCTGGGACATGGAACGGCTCCCAGCGAGGCTGATCCGCCCGGGGGTACGGGTCGGGCGGGCGCCGGGGTCGTGCCCGGCATGGACTATGGTATGCACCGTCTTATTCGCTCTCGCCCTGACGGCGGATCGTGAATCCCCGAAGTTTCGCCCGAGTTCAGGGTGTTCTGACCACGCTGACGTGCGGGCTGCCTGCTGTGTGCCACCTGAGCGGGCGCAAGGCCCATTCGCTGGCGTCTCCGACGCCGACGCGGGCGTCGTTGATGATGTCCGCAGGATCTATCGGACCGGTGGGCGCGGGCTCAACAAAGACGCGGTCGTGGGTGACGAGATCGATGCCGGAAAGGGTGCGGTCCAGACCCAGGGCCTGGCAGATTTTGCCCGGGCCGGAGCAGAGATCGGTGTCGCGGAGGGGGCGGGCTCGCTTCCTCGTATTCGGAGGGGGGGGCGCCTTGCCCCCCCGGTGCGCGGTCTCGCGGGGGGGCTGGAAGCCCCCCCCTCCGGGGCGTGTGCTCCGGCGATCGCGCATCTGATCGAGACCCTCAGTCGGCTCGAGGGCGCGGATGAGCACGGCCTGGGGCTGGTCGATCTCACCGGCGACGACGTTCATGCAGTGGTGCATGCCGTAGGTGAAGTAGATGTAGGCGGTTCCGGCCTGGGCGAACATGGGCTCGGTGCGGGGGGTGCGTCGGTTTTTGAATGAGTGTGCGCAGGCGTCGTCGGGGCCGAGGTAGGCCTCGGTCTCGACGATGACGCCGCTGAGTCGGGCGCCGGAGTCGGTGATGCGGACGAGAGTTGAGCCGAGGAGGCGCTGGGCGAGGATGGGGGAGGGGTGGGCGAAGAAGTCGCGCGGGGCTCGCATGGGGAAGGATATCGGTGGCACGCCTGACCCGCTAGGGCAGGCGTGGGCGTTGACGGGAGAGCACGGCTGCCCCTATCGGGGTCAGCCGTGGCACCGGGCTTTTAGGCGCAGCCGGGTGAACGGCGCGTGCATCACGCATACGCGTGCAATCCCGGCAGCAGCAGGTTGACGCCGAAGTAGGTCCAGAGCATGACGAGGAAGCCGAGGACGGAGAGCCAGGCGGTGACGAGGGCGCGCTTTTCGCCGCCCATGCCGAAGCGGGCGTGGATGACGATGAGGTAGATGATCCAGGTGATGAGTGCCCAGGTTTCTTTGGGGTCGAAGGCCCACCAGCGTCCCCAGGAGTGGTCGGCCCACCAGGCGCCGAGGAGGGTGCCGACGCCCAGGGTCCAGAACGCGAGCTGGAGGATGACCATCTGGGCGCGGTCGAGATCGGCGAGCAGGCGGGCGCGCGAGGGAGCGGAGGAAGATAAAGACCCGGCGCCCTGCCCTCTCCCCAAGGGGGAGAGGGAGGAAGAGTCCAAAGCCGCAGGACTGGAGTCCTGCGGTCCGCGGGATTCTGATCCCGCGGCTTTGGACGGAGCGCCAGCAGGCCCCGCGCTGCCCAGGCTGGCGTGGATGGCGGTCGGTCCTCGCCGGGCGTAGTGGGTGAAGAGGTAGAAGAGGCTGACGACCATGGCGAGGGTGATGAGGCCGTAGCTGGTGAGGACGGTCGTGACGTGGTACTTGAGCAGGACGGAGGTGTTGAGGATGGCGGCCATGGGGGTGATGGACTTGCCGGGGATGGCGAGCTGGGTAGCGCCGGTAAGGATGAGGAAGCCAGCGCCGGCGGCGGCGGCGCCGAAGAACCACTGGCGGCGCCAGACCATGATGACGAGACCGACGACGGCGGCGAAGAGCGAGACGCCGGTCATGGACTCGTACTGGTTCTGAATGGCGAATCGTTCGGCGATGAGGCAGCGCGCGGTGAAGCCGAAGGTGTGGAGCGCGATGGCGAGGATGAGGGCGCCGACGCCGCCGATGATGAGCCACTTGCGCCCGGTCCCGATGGCGAGCACGAGCATGACGAGGCTGACGAGATAGACCCAGGCGCCCCAGGTGAAGGCGTTGGAGCGGTTGTAGATCAGCTCAAGGTCGCGCCGTGAGGTGGGGTAGATGTCGGGGTGGATGGTGGGCAGGACATCTGCAAGGGTTGCGATGGCGCTGTTGGCCCGGTCAACATCGCGCTCGAACCAGGCGTCCGCCAGCTCGGCCGCGGCTTTGCGGGTGGGGTGGTTGGGCTCGAGCGAGGTCAGCGGGAGCCAGGCCTTGTCCCTGGACTCGGGGGCGACAAGGAGGAGGTTGGAGGCGCCGAAGAGGAAGAGCTCGTGCTTGTCGTCGAGCTGGGCGAAGGCGCGCCGGAAGGCGGGCTCGTCGGAGTACTCGCGGAAGACCTCCTCCACGTTGTCGTCGATGATCGAGGGCGAGACGCGGGTGCGCTTGTTCCAGACCGCCTGGGCGTACTCATCGCCCGGGAAGGCGATCTCGAGCAGAGCTCGCCTGAGGGGGAGGTATTCGATGTAGATGAGCGGCTTGTCGGTGTAGTACGCCGGGTCGAAGATGAAATCGAAGAGGGTGAACAGCGGGTCGGGCTTGAAGGTCTTGGTCTCGGACGGGTCCTGCTCGCCCGAGATGATGTCGATGAAGTCCTTGCGCCCGGTGATCGTGCGGACACTCTCGCGCGCGAGGGTGTCGAGAATCATGACGCGCCCGTTGTGCCCGACGGCAAGATCTCGCAGCGGATCGAGATTGACCGCCCGGGCGAAGTCGCGTTTCTGCGCGGGCGTCGCGGTGGGCTCGCCCTCGTGCTCGCTCAGGGGCAGGGCGTTGGTGTTGGGCGCGTTGACGACGGGCTGCTCCGGGCGGGCGTTGCCATCGGGCGCCATCTGGGCGAGGGCGGCGGCGGGGAATGCCGCGAGCACGAGCATCAGGATGGTTCGCGGCGTGAGCTTGAGGGCGTTCATGCGTCGGCTCCTACGGGCGTATTCGCCTCGGCGGGGGCATCGGGTTCGTGCTTGGGGTCGAGACCGGGCGCGGGCTGGTCCGGTTTGTTCTTGGCAGCATCGGCGGCGTGCCCGGCTTTGAGGCGGGCTTTTTCGCGCCGGAGGAGCCAGGGCTTGACATAGAAGGCCCAGGGGATGCCGACGGCCATGAAGAAGCTTCCGAGGGCGATGATGTGGATGCCCGGGTTGTTGCCGACGCCGAGGATGGTGAAGTTGGCGCGGGGGCGATCGAGCAGGCCCTGATCGACGAGCTTCTGGCTCTCGGTCCAGCCGCCCTGGTCCCAGCCGGACTGGCTGAGCTTGAACTGTCTTGGGTTCAGGCCCGAGGTGAGTCGGAGGAGGGCGTTGGCGCCCCACGATCGCTCCTCGCTCCAATGGAAGGGCGCGCGGAGGGGGCTGTTGAGCTTGGTGACGTGCTCGTAGGCCTCGAACCCGGCGTTGTTGGAGTTGGGCTCGACGCGGACGATGGACTGGTAGTCGCGCGGGGCGCCGCGGTGGTCGTAGGCGATCATCTCGAAATCGACGAGCCTGAGCCTGAAGTCGGGCAGGGGGTACTGGAGACGCCCGAATGCGATGCGGACGGTGCGACCGTCGGGGAGTGTGACGTCGCGTTCTGTGCCGAGGCCGGGGATGTGCATGTAGCGGGTGAACGGGAGCCAGACGACGCGGGACCAGCCCGAGTCGAGCGAGACCTCGACGCCCATGAGCGCCTCGTCGTGGGTGCCGACGCGGTCGTTGCGCCGGTCCTCCATGGGCACGGGGATGGGGCGTTCAAAGCGGCGGGCGTGGTCCCAGCGGTCGGCCAGGCGGAGGTCGATCTTGTCAACGATGTTCTCGATGCGCTCGCCGGGGGCGATGGGGTCGATGATGCGAACGGCGCCGCCGGGCTGGCGGATGATGGCGCGGGCCGAGCCATCCGGGCGCCCGTCGATGTAGACCTGGAGCATGGAAGCATCGACCAGAGAGACACGGATTCCCAGGTCCGCGTCGCGGCGCGCCGGGCGACCCGAGGCGGGATCGACGCCGGCGAGCAGGTCCTGCGCTATCTCGGGGAAGCGGTGGTAGACCCAGCGGTCGTAGGTCTCGGCGGGCTTGTCCTCGCCTTCGGGCGCCTCGATCTCGACGATCGCGACGACGCTTGTTGCGCCCTCGTAGCCCGGGGTGATGATCGGGAAGGGCGGCTCGGGCAGGACCTCTTTGACACGCACCGAGTATCCCGTGTCCGAGATCACGCGCTTGACGCCCGGGACGATGGGCAGGGCGGCGCGGTAGGCGCCGCCCTGACGCGGGATCTCGATGATGAGCGCCTGCTGGGTTCCGGGCGGGACGGGGGTGGACAGATCGCGCCAGCGCCGCTCGTCCATGCCCTCGGTGTACTCGACCCCGAAGGCGCTGTTGGCCGAGATCCGGTTGACGGGCGACGTGGGCGAAAGCGAGTAGCGGAAGATCGGGGAGTCGGGGTCGTGCTCGTGGTCAGAGTCGGGGCCATGGTCGTGGCCCGCGTGGGAATCGCCCTCATCTTCGAGCCGGGAGAAGAGCTCGATGAAACGCAACGGGTTGGCGTGGAAGCCGGCGGGGATGGGGGCGCCCGGGTCGAGGGGCTGCTCGATGAGATCCTCGCCCGCGGTGGCGTAGGAGGCGTAGCCGACGATGCGGAACTGGATGTCTGGATCGACCAGGCCCGAGGCGCCCGGGGAGACCTTCTGGCTCAGGGGGAGTCCGGGGTGGTCTTTCCAGGCGCGGTCGGCGCCGGTGGTGGACCAGAGGGAGCGGGCGCCCTCGGGGATGCCCGCGAAGAGGTTGTAATCGTTGTAGCGCGGCAGCCTGCGCAGCTGGCGCTGCTCCCACGCCGGGTGCCCGGCGACCGAACCCGGACGCGGGCGCCCGCCCTCGGCCTGGGTCTGGGCGATGTAGAGCACGACCTTCTCACGGCTGTAGAACGCGACCTGCGGCGAGCCGAGGGTGTTGGCGTTTTGTGATGCGAAGAGGATGGTGTCGCCCTCTTGCTTGAAGCGGGCGTAGAAGAGGCTGCCCAGGGCGATGAGGATGATGCCGGAGTGGACGGTGAGCACACCGAGGTTTTTGAAGTTGAACTCGATGCGCCGGAAGGTGGCGACGACCATGTTTGTCACAAACAGCATGAGTACGACGACCAGGGGCCACCACGAGTAGAACTGCAGCTCGGTCATCTCGAGCATCGGCAGGCGCCGGAGCGTCGTCGCCTCGTACGCGCTGACAAACCCGGGGAACAGGCGCAGGCCCGTCCCCGCGACCGGGTCGTACCGGAGCACGGGCCAGACCAGCGCAAACCAGAGCACGCTGGCAACAACACCCAGCACGATCAGCGAGAGCAGGGAGACGGTGAACCGGGCCGGTTGGCTGGCGCGACGCATGACGCGGCGCACGATCACAACGGGCAGCACCGCGACGACGACGAGCATCCCGACGAGGCTGAGCGCCACGATGAGGTACGTCGGCGTCATCGCGAGCAGGCCGATGGGCACGCTCGCGAGCACGGCGTACAACGCGACGAACGTGAGCAGCACGACCGCCAGCGAGACCGAACTCAGAGCCCGGAGAATCAGGCGGAGCGGCTCGAGCGGGCCCCGGAGGTTCTCGTCGTCCCACTGCTTGGTTTGCTGCCACTTGCGGCTCATGGCGCCTCGTGTGTACTCAGAGCGCGGGGGGCGCCGATGGGGGATTTTTTTGGCGAAAGCACGTCGCGGATCGTACGCGCGGCGTGCCCGCCTCGGCGAACGAATCCCGCTCAACGGGCGAGATTTCGCAGCAGCACCGGCTCGGGCGCAGCGCCCGCGCCCATCACCCCTTCGAGCGGATCGGGAGCGTCCGAGCGGACCGCGAGCAGGCCCGCGATGGCGGCGCCAACCTCGAACCGGAATGGGGCAGGGTCAATGCCCAGGGCGCGGGCGCCGCAGGTTGTGCCCATCGCCAGGAGCAGCCCCGGGGGCGTCGCGTCGCGTTTGAACAGGAAACGCATCTCATCGAGAACCGAGATCCGCGCGTCCGGCCCCACGCACGTCTCGGGCGGGAGATTCACGATCGAGTCGGTCCCCAGGCAGACGTTCACGCCCGCGCCCAGAAGCTCGCGGTACGGGTGCGGTCCGAAATGACGCTCGGCGGCGAAATAGGCGCTCGCCCGTGGGCAGTAGGCGACGCTGACACGGGCTCCCGCAAGGATCGACGCGTGCGACCCCAGCGCGTTGACGTGCGCGACAAGCACACCGGGGTCTCGCCCTGATGTGTCCTCCAGGAACGGGCGGAGGTGCTCGATCGGGTGGAGACCGTGCCCGGCGTCGATGCTGTCGGCCCAGACGCCCAGGCGTTCGAGCAGCTCTCGCTGCGGGCCTGAGGCGCTGGCGATGAACTCGATCTCCTCGGGGGTCTCGCTCAGGTGCGTGCTCAGGGGCAGGCCCAGCTCGGCGGCGCGCCGGGCGATCCAGCGGTATAGCGCGATGGCGACGGTGTTGGGCGCGTGCGGCTGGAGACCGAAACGGACGGCGTGATCGCGCGCGATCTCCTGGGCGTGCTCATGGAGGAGGCGGTCGAGGCGATCGCGGGCGCGGGCTTCGGTTGAGCCGATGCCGAAGAACTCGAGGTAGCTAACGCCCGCGAGCGGGGTTTGCCGCAGGGTTCGCCAGGGGATGAGCGAGGGGATCCCAGCGGGGGCGCCGGCGATGTCCCCTACTGCTGCGGTCCCGCCGCGGAGGAGCAGGCGGGCGCCGTCGAGGACGCTCTGGGCGATCTCGCGGTCGGTGTCGCGTCGTTTGTCGCGGATCTGATCGACCCAGGCGACAAAGCCCGCAGCCGGGTCGTGCGGTCGCGGGCCGATGTGCGTCAGATCGAGGTGGGCGTGGGCGTTGACGAGGGGGGGGATGATGACGCAGTCCGGGCGGTCGATGACGAGGTCGGGGGTGTGCTCGGGGAGGCTCTCGGGCGAGTCGAGAGCGAGCAGGCGGATCGTGCGGGCGAGGGGGACGCCCGAGAGCGGGTCGCGGGGGGAGGCGCCGGGTGTGACGCCCAGGAGCAGCGAGGCGGGGCGGGCGAGCACGCCCCGCTCGTCGGCGACGGCGCGGGCGTTGAGGCGGACGAGCGATTCGCCCGTGCCGGCGGGGGTTTCGGGGGTGTTCGGGTGGGTGTCGGTCATTGTGGACAGGGCATGGAAAGGGGGTGACACGGTAGCATCTTGAGAGACAGAGGCATGGAGCCGCGGGCGTGCGACGGACGCGAGAGCCTGCGGTTGAGCCGCATAATCTGGGAGTCAACGGAATGAACAGCAGAGTGCGTGCGGGACGAGCGATGGTGGTTCTGGCGCTGGGCGCCGGAAGCCTGGGCGGGTGCGTCAGCCAGGGAGAGTACGACGCGCTCTTCGACAACAACCGGAGCCTGACGAACCGGAACCAGGAGCTGCTGGCGCAGCTCGACGAGTGCAACCAGTCAATGGCGGGCCTGCGCGGGTCGCAGTCGGGCGCCGAGGATCTGATGGGGCGCCAGCGCAGCGATAACACGATGCTGCGCCAGCAGCTCTCGCAGGCGCGAAACACGATCAACGGTCTGGAAGATCGCCTCGACTCGCTCGAGCTCGGGCAGCTCGACCCGGCGACGGACCGGGCCTTGGCCCGCCTGGCGGCCCGGTTCCCGAGGCAGATCCAGTACGACGCGGACCGGGGCATGCTCCGGTTCTCGAGCGACCTGACGTTCTCGTCGGGCAGCGACGCCGTGCGTGACGAGGCGAAGGCGAGCATCGCGGCGCTCGGCGAGGTGCTCAAGACGAGCGAGGCCGAGGCGTACGACGTGGTGATCGTCGGGCATACCGACGCGGCCAAGCCCAGCGCCGGGACGCAGCAGCGTCACCCGACCAACACACACCTCTCGGCGCACCGCGCGATCGCGGTCAAGGAAGCGTTGCGTTCGGTGGGCATCCCCGCCAACAAGATGCAGATCGCTGGGTGGGGCGAGTACCGCCCGGTGGTCGCCAACGCTGCGGACGGGAACACACCCCAGAACCGGCGTGTGGAGATCTTCCTGGTCTCGTCGGACTTCAACTTTGTCGGGGGCGAGTCCCCGGCGCCGACGACGGTCAACGTCGATTCGGACAACCCGCCGGCGTCGGCGTTCGACCCGACCAAGTAAGGGCGAGCATTGGCTTGCGATACAAAGCACAGGGGCTCACTGGAGCCCGAGATGAGGGGCCGGGTCGCGTCACGCGGCCCGGCCTTGTCTTTGCGCGGCGTGGGCAGGATGGTGGGTTGGGCGTCTCGCGCGTGCGATGTCGGTTCGGCTGGTGATGCTCGGAGATGCGCCGGTTGGAAACCGGCGCCACCAGGAGTTATGACTGGTTGATGGCCCGGCGCTCGACCTGCTCGCGGCTGGGGGCCAGCGCAAAGGCGAGGAAGACCATCAGCGCGATCATGGAGGCGGACGCCGCGGGCAGGGTCCAGCCGGCGTTGCGCAGGCCCTGCTGCTCGGTGGTGATGCCCGGGCGACGGTTCATCAGCGGGAGGGCGGCCTGGAACTGCCACGAGCCCTCACGCAGCTCGTCGTCGGCGCGCTCGGGCGGGGGATCGCCCGCGAGGTCGGCCTTGACCTGGCGTCGGTAGAAGCTGGCGCCGCTCTCGGGGAAGCGGAGTGTCTCGGTGGAGAAGCCGCCCTCGGGCAGGAACTCGTAGAAGCCGAAGGTCCATTTGTCGCGTCGGACCTCGCCCCAGCCCCAGTTTTTGGCCGGCTCGAGTTCGAAGCGTCCCTCGCGCGTGGTCTTAGAGTGCGGGTTGCGCGTGACGATCACGAGGCGGGGCTCGATCTCGCCCGAGTTGATCCTGGCCTCGAACTCGGCGAAGCTCATGCCCGAGCTCTCGGCGAACATCTGCACCCGGAACCAGTCCGCGTAGCGCTCAAGACCGGGGAACGCGTACGCCTGCGGGATCTGCACGGGCAGGTGGAGCGTCGCGTCGGCGTAGGTGACGAGCACCTCGCCCTCGCCCGCGTCGTTGAGGTCCGCCCGGATCGTGACCGGGCGGTCACGGAAGGTGAAGTCGGTCTTGTCGCCCTGGATGAACGAGTAGATCGGGCGTGCGTTGGCCTTGTTGTACTCGCCGATGCGCTGGGCCAGGATGTAGCCGCTGATGACCAGCACGACCAGCGAAACAAGCACCCCGCTCCAGGCGATGGGCTTGACTGAGAACGAATGCGCCCGGGTGTGTTCAGCGGTTGGTGAGGTGGACGCGGGGCTGGGCGTTGGGCTGGACGTTGGGCTGGACATGGGCATGCTCAGTGGTCGGATGTCGTCTCGCTAATGGTCGGACGCGGGTGCGGCATGGTCGGAGGCGTGCTCGGAACCCTCGGAGAACAGACCCGGGGTCTTGCCGGTGCGCCGGAAGGAGAAGTTGGGGCTCGAATCGGCGACGCCGGCGACGTCGGGTCGGGAGACGGGCTCGAGTGCGTCGTCATCGTGGTGGGCAAAGTGGTCCGGGAGCTTCGTGAAGTAGTTGTGCTCGTCGTGCTCGTGGCGGTGCGGGTGCTTGCCCTTGTCAACGTAGCCCTGGTAGTAGATGCGCCAGAACTCGGCCTCGCCCGCGGCCTTGTCCTCGTCGTTGGGCTCGATGCGTCCGTGATCCTCGGCCTGCTTGAGGGCGAGTTCGTTGAGTCTTTCGGTGCGACGGAACTCGGTGATGGGCATCCGGTTGGTCGAGATGCGCGGCGAGAGGGCGGTGCTGAAGCGGTCGGCGGTCTTGTCGAGCCCCTCGCCCGTGCCGCCCGGGGTGGGGACGGTGGCCCGGACCGCAGAGACGGAGTCGCGGTTGCCCAGGTCGATCGCGGTGAAGAACAGGAAGCAGACCACCGCAGCGAGGCAGACAAGCATGATGATTGAGTTGAGCGCCTTGTCGAAGCGCAAGCCCATGAAGTAGGCGCCCACGAGCGTCGCCTTGATGACGGAGATGCTCATGGCGATGATGATGTTGAGCCAGTTGGGGAGGATGATATCGAAGGTGTCCTGAACCCAGACCTCGCCTCGCGAGAGACCGACGGTCAGCGCGGTGAAGAAGAGCAGCAGGAGCAGGACGATCATCAGCGTGGGGGCGCTGATGATGTGGTGCCCGTGGTGTCCCTGCCCGGTCGCGTGCGGGTCGGTGGGATCAAAGTCCGGGTTGGGGATGTGGACGTCGTCGATTGAGTGTGACATGGCGTCGTCCTGCTAGTGGATGAGGTACAGGAGAGGGAAGAGGAAGATCCAGATCAGGTCAACAAGGTGCCAGTAGAGGGCGCTGTTCTCGACCATGGTGTACTCGGTTGGGCCGTAGGCCTCGTAGCGGATGGCGCGGACGAGAACCCATATGAGCAGGCCGGCTCCGATGAGCACGTGCAAGGCGTGGATGCCGGTGCCGATGTAGTAGATGCTCCACCAGAGCGGCTCGTGCGGGTCGTGGGCGTAGGGATAGGAGAAGAAGGTGCCCGGGGCCTTGCCGGCGCTGAGCTTGGGGATGTACTCGAAGTACAGCTTGATGAAGACGAACAGCCCGGCGCAGATGAGGGTGATGACCAGGTTGCGGATCAGGGCGGCGTTGTTGCCGAGCTGGGCCGCGCGGACGCCCGAGGCGACGGTCCAGGAGCTCAGGAGCAGGATGACGGTGTTGAGCCCGCCGAAGCGCCAGTCGAGGTGGTGGCTGCCGGCGGCCCAGGCCTCGGGGTAGAGCATGCGGAAGATGGCGTAGGCGCAGAAGATCCCGGCGAAGAGCAGGATCTCCGTCGAGAGGAAGAGCCACATGCCCAGCTTGCAGGCGTCGAACTGCTCGTCGGCGTTGCGGAAGTGGTGGGCGAAGCCGCGGTTCTTCCAGTAGAGCGGGTGCGTTTGAGCGCCCGTCGCTTGGATGTCTGGATTTGGGGCGTCGATGGTCGCCATGGTGGTCTCTCAGTGTGACGCGGGGGTCTCGGGGAGCGGGAACTCGCGCTCGTCGCAGTGCGGGGGAACAACGGTGTCAAAGTCGTACGGCCCGTGCTGGACAAGGACCTCGTGGTGGAAGTTGTGCTCGATCGGGGGTGACTCGGTCTCCCACTCGAGGGTGAGCCCGCCCCATGGGTTGGGCGGCGCCTTGGGCCCGGCCACGAGCGAGTGGATGAAGTTGAACAGGTGGACGAGGAAGCCGGCCAGGAGGATCCACGAGCCGTAGGTCGAGAGGACGTGGAGGGTCTGGAACTCGTCGATGTAGCTGGCGTAGCGCCGGGGCATGCCCTGGGTGCCGAGGAAGAACTGGGTCATGAAGGTGAGGTTGAAGCCGATGAAGACGAGCACGCACCCGATCATGCCCGCACGCTCGTTGTACATGCGTCCGAACATCTTGGGCCACCAGTGGTGGATGCCCCCGAGGAAGGCGATGACGGTGCCGCCCATCATGGTGTAGTGGAAGTGGGCGACGACGAAGTACGAATCATGCAGGTGGAGGTCGGTGGCCAGGGCGCCCAGGGGCAGGCCCGTGAGCCCGCCGATGGAGAAGAGGAAGAGGAACGAGAGGGCGTAGAGCATCGGGGTGTTGATCGCGATGGAGCCCTTGTAGAGGGTGGCGATCCAGTTGAACATTTTGATGGCCGTGGGGATGGCGACGAGGAAGGTCAGGGCGCTGAAGATGGTCGAGGCGAGCTCGCCCATCGCGGTGAACATGTGGTGCCCCCAGACGATGAACGAGACGGCGGCGATGCCGAGGGAGCTGAAGGCGATCGCGCGGTAGCCGAAGATGTGCTTGCGGGCGTGGACGGAGAGGATCTCGGAGATGATGCCCATGCCCGGGAGAATCATGACATAGACAACGGGGTGGGAGTAGAACCAGAAGAAGTGCTGGTAGAGGACGGGATCGCCGCCCAGGGCGGGGTCGAAGATGCCGACCTTGAAGAGTCGCTCGAAGATGAGCAGGAGCAGGGTGATGCCGATGACGGGCGTGGCGAGGACCTGGATGATGCTCGTGGCGTAGATGGCCCAGATGAACAGGGGCATGTCGAACCAGCCCATGCCCGGGGCGCGGAGCTTGTGGGTCGTGACGATGAAGTTCAGCCCCGTCAGGATCGAGCTGAACCCGAGCACGAACGCGGCGAGCACCATCAATAAAACACGCCAATGGTCGGCGTCGGTTGTCGTTGAATAGGGCGTATAGAAGGTCCAGCCGGTATCGACGCCCCCGAGGATGATCGAGAAGACGCCGAAGAGGGAGCCGACGACGTAGATGTACCAGCTGAAGAGGTTGAGTCGTGGGAAGGCGACGTCCTTGGCGCCGAGCATGAGCGGGAGGAAGAAGTTGCCCAGGGCCGCGGGGACCGAGGGGATGATGAACATGAAGACCATGATCGCGCCGTGGAGCGTGAAGAGGCGGTTGAAGATATTGTTGCCGGTGGCGATGGACTCGGGGTTGGCCGGGCCGAAGAGCTGGCCGGTGATCGTGCCGTCGGCGGCGACGCGGACGGGCTCGAGCAGTTCGAGGCGGACCGCGAGGGCGGCGACGCCGCCGAGGAAGAACATGAAGAGCACGGCGAAGAGGTACATCACGCCGATCTTTTTGTGATCGACGGTGGTCATCCAGTCCCAGATGGTGCCCATCACGCCGTACTTGGGCGTGAGGTAGGAGCCTTCATCGTGGTGGTCGTGCGTTGTTTCTGCGGTCGTCATATCGGATTCCAATCGGGGGCGTACCCCGGCGGCTGCGGGGTCAGCCCTCTCCCTCGGCGTCGGTCTCGCTGGCGGGCGCCTCGCCCTCGCCTTCGCCCTCGGCGGGCTGCTCGACGTGCTCGGAGATCGACTTCATGTACGCGATGACGTTGGCGATGTCTGTGTCATTGATCACGCCCTGGTACGAGGTCATCTGGGGCTGGAAGCCCTTGACGATCTTGGCATTCGGATTGAGGATCGATTCACGGATGTAGTTGTCGTCGGCGATCTGGCTCGTGCCATCTTCGAACTCACGGGTAGACCCGTACAGGTTCATCCAGCTCGGGCCGATGTTTTTGGCGCCGTTGACCGTGTGGCAGGTGGCGCACATGCTGCTGTAGACGCGCTTGCCGTCGATGACGGGGTCGCCCGAGCTGCCCTGGTCCTTGAGCCATTGTTCATAGTCGGCCCGGGGCATGACGCGGAGAACGGCGGCCATCTCGGAGTGCAGATCGCCGCAGTACTCGGCGCAGAAGACCCAGTGGTCGCGGTACCGCCCCTCGGGATGGTCGTCCTCGGGGCCGAGCACGGGTGTGCGGAAGCCGTAGCCGGTGTAGCGGTTGGGGAAGACATCCATCTTCATGCGGAAGTCGGGGATCCAGAAGGCGTGGATGACGTCGTTGGAGAGGAGGCGGAGGCTGACCTCGGTATCTTCGGGCAGGGCGTGGACCTTGATGTCATTGCGTCCGCCGAGGGTGACGGTTTGTCCGGTCTGCGTGCCATCGGGGTAGGAGACCTTCCAGTCCCACTTGAAACCGGTGACTTCGAGTTGCAGGGCGCCGCTGGCGGGGACGAGCTTGTCCATGTACCCCTGGAAGCCAAGGAAGAAGATGACGAGCATGCCCGAGGACGGAACGACGGTCCAGAGAATTTCCAGCGGGGTGTTGTGGGACGGGCTGATCTTCTGGGGCACGCCCGGGCGGCGGCGGTAGATGATGCACCAGTACACAAGCAGGCCCATGAGCAGCACAAAGAAGAACGTGCTGAACCAGAAGGTGAGCATGAACAGCCCGTCGGTCCAGACGGCGCTGTCGGTCTGGCCGTTGGTTCGGAAAAATATCTCCTGGAACCCGTCGGCGTTGTTGGGCAGGACGCGGACCGGGGGCACGGCGTTGGCGAGTGTGGTCAGCGGCAAGGAGAAGGGCATGGTCATGACACGGATCCTGGCACGCTGGCGCCGGGGAAGTTCCCCGTGCGCTGAGCGTCTGTGAGTGTCTGTTGTGAGGGGGCGATGTCCGCGGGGGTCCGGGAGGCGGAGCGTTTGCGCAGACGCTCGATCGTGAGCAGACCCCCGATCAGGGCGATGAGCCCGATCACGGTCACCACGCCGGCGAGGCGCATCACGTTCATCGCGTGCATGCTGTACGACCCGGCCTCCGGGTCGTAGCGGTAGCAGAAGTGGAGCAGGCGGTCGCCGAACGAGCGGGCGACGCCCCCGTTCGAGGCGTCGAGCAGCGCGAGCTTCATGTCACGCGCGGGGTAATCGAACCCGTGGAAATAGGCGGCGACCTCGCCCTCGGGCGAGAGCACCGTCACGCCCACGGGGTGTGCGAACTCCCCGCCGGGCAGGCGATTGGTCATGAAGCCGACCGTGCTCGTGAGCGTATCGATGGTGTCCTGATCGGCGACGCAGAACGACCAAGCCCGGTCCGTCTTGGGGGAGCGCCGGTTGTAGAGCGCGGTGTACTGGGCCTTGGCGCTCGATGCGTGGGTCGGAGTTTCGGTCGCGTCGAAGCTGACGATCAGGACGTTGAACTCGTCACCGATGGTGTAGTCCAGGTCGTTGAACGACTCGAGCATCTTCCGCATCACGACCGGGCAGACAATCGGGCAGTCGTAATACACCAGCGCCAGGACCACGGGCAGGCCATCTTCGAGCACCTCGGCCATCGCCAGGGGCTTGGCGTCCGCCTCGGTGAAAACCAGGTTCATCGGGACACGCTGCCCGAAGCGCTCGCGCAGCTCGACGCCCTGGGCCTGCGCCGGCAGCCTCTTCTCAAGCACCTGCCCGGACGCGCCCAGCGACAGCGCACAGACAGCGCCCAGCGCCAAGAGCATCTGGCGAGCGAGGCGCGGGTTGGCGCTGGCCTTAGTCCGCATCGGTCAGCATGGACTCCTCAGAGGGACTCGCGGCGCTGGCGTAGCGCTGGACGACGAGGTCCATCGCATCATCGACGGGGATATAGATGGTGTTGGTGTCAACCCAGCCGTGCCCGTTGAGCTGGGCGAGGGCCTCGGCCTTGGAGGCCTCGAACGGGGCGGCCATCCCAACGCCCTCCTGCTTCTCGGCCTTGAAGTTCGAGACGTAGTTGTTGAAGTACGCCACGAGCACGACAACGACGAACGCCACGCCCAGGATCATCGCGATGAAGGTGACGGCGAGGATCGTCGGGTTCGCGTGGGCGGCGTGCTCGACCTGCGGCGCGCCCTCGTCCTCCGAGTGCCGGTGCCAGGCGTCCGGCTCGGTGTGATGCGTCGGGGTTTCTTGGTGTGAATCGCTCATGGGTGTGTCCCGTTCTCGCTTCTGACGGCGGCTTCGCCGGGCGGGTTAGACGTAGTTCTTGTGGGCCAACGCCTCGTGCAGGGTCGGGTCTTTCAGCGGCACGAGCGGGGACGCCCCGACCGCGCGGACCAGGAAGAAGCCCCAGATGCTCAGGGCGCCGATGATGCCCGCGGCATCCAGCCACCAGGTCGCGTCCAGGCCCGGGTTCTCCGCCGCGTGCGCGCCCGCGTACACCATCGGGCGGACAATCCAGATCATGTCGGCGACGGTGATCGCGATCATGTACGCCGCCATGAAGGCGAGCAGGCCCGTCGTGCGTTTGACCTTGCGGAAGAGCAGGATGCAGAACGGCGCAACGAAGTGCCCGAAGGCGAGGATGATGAACAGGGCCTTGTACCCGCCCTCGCCCGTGCGGTAGACGTACCAGGCCGTCTCCTCGGGGATGTTGGCGTACCAGATCAGGAAGTACTGGCTGAAGGCGATGTACGACCAGAAGACGGTGAACGTGAGGATGAGCTTGCCGAGATCGTGGAAGTGCTCTTCCGTGACGGCGCCCGTCAGGCGACCCGTTCCGCGGAGTACCGCAAGAATCAGCACCACCACCGAGACGCTCGCCAGCGTGGACGACGCGAAGAAATACACACCCCACATCGTCGAGAAGAAGCGGAAGTCGAGCGCCATCAGGAAGTCGAACGCGAAGAACGCGGTCGTCAGCGTCATCACCAGCAGGCCCCAGCCCGAGTTGAACCGCATCACACGGGTCAGCCCACGCTGCCCGGTCTCGTCCTGCTTGCGGCTGAGGCGGAACATCAACTGCGACAGCCCAAGCCAGACGAGCCCGTAGATCAGGAACCGAACGACGAAGAAGCCCGCGTTCAGGTAGGGCGACTTGAGTTCGAGCAGGTGGTCGCCCGTGAGGCCCTTGTCGAGCCAGGTGAGCAGAACCCCCCCGCCCAGGATCTCGATGAGCACGACGCCCAGGGCCATCACCCAGCAGACGGGCAGGAGCGAGGCGACATTCTCGAACTGTCTGCGCGATGTGGTGGTCCAGCCCGCGTTGAGCGAGTGGAAGATCATGACCAGGAACTGAGCGCCAACGCTCATGGCGATGCAGGTGAACAGCCCGACCTCGAACGCCGCCAGAGCGTGGCGGGCGTTGAAGGTGAATGCGCCGAGGATGGTCACGACGAGGGCGGCGGCGCCGATGATCAGCAGCAGCCCCGAGAGCTTGTTGGTCGCGCCCTCGGGCAGGTGGACGTTGTCGTGGCGCATCGCGGGGTGGGCCGCGAGCTTGTCCAGGCGGGCCTGCCACTGGGCCTCGGTCAGCACGGCGCGCGGCGTCGGACGCTCGGGGATGGGGATGGTCGTCGGGTCCTGGGTGGCAGCTTGGGATGGGGCTTGGCTCATGGGGCTCCTCCCTCGCTTGCGGGCGCGGCTGGTCGGGTGCGCAACAGCTCGGACCGGACTGCATCGGACAGGTTCGCGCTCTCAAACGAGGCGTTCTGCGCGGCCTGGAGCACACGGATATAGGCGACGACCGCCCACGCCTCGTCGGGGCTGACGTTGTGCCCGTACGCGGGCATGCGGTTGGCGCCGGTGTTGTCGTTCCAGAGCCCGTCGCGGATGACACTGAACATGTGCCCGTCCTTGGCCGAGCGCTGCGACGGGTCGGAGAACTTGGGATCGAGCAGGTTGGCGGGCACGGGCGAGTAGCCGAGCTTGGCGACCGTGCCCTGGCCGTCGCCCTTGTACCCGTGGCAGGCGACGCAGTTGATCTCAAACGATTGGCGCCCGAGTTCGATCATCTCGCGGGTCACGGTCGCGGGGATGACCGCGACAAAGCTGTCCGGGGCGGTCTGGCCCGTGTAGTACGCGTCGTCCTCGGCGAGGAACGAGGCCCGCTCGAGCGTGTAGTCCTTGGCCCAGGCGTCGCTCGCGTGCTGCTCCGGGTTGAAGCTGCGCCGGGCGAAGGCGACGGTGTTGGCGTCGGGCGTGCGCTGCGTGCGCCGGGTCCCGTCCTGGTGGACGAAGAACTCGGTCTCGGACTGGGGATTCCACTTGGGCTGGTCGTCCATGTCCGGGAAGAACTGGCGCGGGCGGGCGTCGGTGCGGTCGCCCCGGCAGCCGCCCAGCGCGGGCGCCAGCACCGCCGCGCCGAGCGCGACGAGCAGAAGCCCGGTCCGGAGAGGGGGAGAAGCGGTCATCAGTTCTCGTCCTCCACAAGCTCGATGCGATCGGCGCCGGCGGACTCGAGCAGCTCCCGCGTGCGTACGGGGTCGAACTTCGGATCGCTGGCCTCGATGCAGACAAAGAAACGGTTGTCCGAGACGCTCAGGAATCGCTCGCTGTTGAAGAGCGGGTGATGGAAGCGGGGCAAGCCGTTGAGAGCCATCATGCCGAAGACGCAGGTGAACGCGGTGAGCAGGATGCCGATCTCGAAGGTGATGGGCGTGAGCGGCTCCCACGAGAGGAAGGGCTTGCCCTGGACGACCATCTCGAAATCGTTGTTCATATAAAGCTGCATGGCCAGGGCGCCGGCCACACCCGTCAGCGCCGCTCCCGCGGCCAGCGCGGGCAGGATGGTCCGCTTGATGCCCATCGACGTTTCCATCCCGTGGATCGGGAAGGGTGTCATCACGTCCCACCTGGTGTAGCCCGCGTCGCGGACCTTCTCAGCGGCCCGGACAACCACGGGCGTCTTGGAGAACTCCGCCGTGATCCCGTGAACGGGCTTGCCCGATTCGGAGACGTACTTGGGCGCGGGCTTGGGGATGAAGGGCATGTAGTCGCTGGCGCTGGCGAGCAGCTCCGACACGCTCGGGATCTTGCCGAAGATTTTGGGCAGCTCAGGCATGTCAGTGCTCCTCCCCGTGGTCGTCGTCGTGCCCGTGCGTGTCCGCCTCTGGCATCACGGCCTTAAGCTCGGCCATCGCGAAGATCGGCAGGAACTTGATGAACAGCAGGAACAGCGTCAGGAAGATGCCGCACGAGCCCACGAATGTCAGGATGTCCACCCACGTCGGGTAGAACATGTGCCACTCGCCCGGGATGAACGCCCGGTGCAGCGACGTGACGATGATGACGAACCGCTCGAACCACATCCCGATCGTCACAAGGATCGCCACCACCCACACCGCCCACGGGTTCTGGCGGATCTTCCGGAACCAGAACACCTGCGGCGAGATCACGTTGCACCCGATCATCGTCCAGTACGCCCACCAGTACGGCGCGACCCGTGGGTTCACGCGGTTGTTGGCGAAGGCCTCAAACTCGAACTTGTTGGCGCCGTACCACGCGATGAAGAACTCCATCGCGTACGCGAAGCCGACCATCATCCCCGTCACCAGGATGATCTTGGCCATGTTCTCGATGTGCCGGATCGTGAGCAGATCCTTGAAGTTGGGCATCAGCGCCCGCATCGGGATCAGCAGGAACAGCACCATCGCGAAGCCGCCGAAGATGGCGCCCGCGACGAAGTACGGCGGGAAAATCGTCGTGTGCCACCCGGGCAGCACCGACGTTGCAAAGTCGAACGACACGATCGAGTGAACCGAGAGCACCAGCGGCGTCGAGATCCCGGCCAGAACCAGGTACGCGACCTCGTACCGGTGCCAGTGCCTGCTCGAGAACCGCCAGCCGATCGACAGCAGGCCGTAGATGTACGCCCGGAGCGTGTCGGGCCTGGGCAGCGGCAGCGTCACGTCGCGCCCGCCCGGCAGTGTGACCACAAACGCCTTGGACACGCCCAGGCGCAGGCGCCGGTCCGCCCGGTCGCGCAACGTCGCGATGTCCGGGATCATGCCCATGTACCAGAACAGCAGCGAGACCGTCGCGTACGTCGAGACCGCGAAGACGTCCCACAGCAGCGGCGAGCGGAAGTTGGGCCAGAGCCCGTTGGAGTTGGGGATCGGGAAGAGCATCCAGGCGAACCAGACACGCCCGACGTGGATGCCCGGGAAAATGCCGGCGCAGATGACGGCGAAAATCGTCATCGCCTCCGCCGCACGGTTCACCGCCGTCCTCCACTTCTGCTTGAGCAGGCAGAGAATCGCGGAGATCAGCGTCCCGGCGTGCCCGATGCCGATCCAGAACACGAAGTTGGTGATGTCCCAGGCCCAGTCCACCTGGTTGTTCAGACCCCAGACGCCCACGCCCGTGATGATCAGATACAGGATCATCCCGGTGCCGACCGCCGCGATCGTGGAGCTGATCGTGATCGCGATGTACCACCACTTTGGCGCGGGGTCCTCGGCGTAGCCCGAGACGATCTGCGTGACCTCGCCGTGCGTCCGCCCAGAGAGCACGCGCGGGGGTCGGACGGCGGGGTCCTCGACGAGCGAGCCGTCGCCCAAGTTGGGGCCTTCGTCGCGCCCGGGGGCCGGCGCCCCGGAACGGAGCCCGGCGAGGCGTTCGGCCGTCACCTTGTCGGGGTGAATGGAGCTCATGCGTGGACTCCGGGCGCCTTGGCGAGCACGCGGAGGCTCAGGGCGTATCCGCGATCGCTGGAGCGAGTGGTGTCGTAGAAGAATCCGTGTGTTTCGGGCTGGGCGTCGCCTTGGGAATCACCCGGGCTGTCGCCGTGCCCGCCGGTGTCGTCACCCTTTGGGCCGCCGGCGTGCCCGAGCGGGTCGTGGGCGATGCGGTCCTCGTAGCCCGCAGGATCGAGGTGAGCCAGGAGGGTTTCGTTGGGGTTGTCCACGCGCATCAGGTGGGTGGTGCGCGGGCGCGTGTCGAGATACCCCAGGACCATGTAGGAACGCTGGTTGTCGCGCCAGGCGCTGACCTTGCTGGTCGGGTCGAGGATATCGCCGAAGACGATCGAGTCCGAGGGGCAGGCCTGCTGGCAGGCGACCTGGAAGAAGCCGTCGGGGATCGGGGCCTCGTAGCCCTCGCCCATCTCGGTGTTCTGGTCGCGGTCCCAGATGTTCTTGACCTTGACTTCCTGGCGCGCCTCGTTGACGCGCTGGATGCAGTAGGAGCATTTTTCCATCACGCCGCGCGAGCGGACGGTGACATCCGGGTTGAGCTGCATCCGCTGGATCTCGTCGAGCTTCTGGCGCAGGCGGGGGGGGATGAAGTTTTTGTTGAGGTCTTTCTGCGAGATCGGGGCGTCGCCGAGGAGGTCTTCGCCGTAGAAGCGTCCGTTGTACTTGTTCCAGCCCCACTCGAAGAAGTTGAAGCGCCGGACCTTGTAGGGGCAGTTGTTGGCGCAGTAGCGTGTGCCGATGCACCGGTTGTAGGTCATGTCGTTGGTGCCCTCGGGGCCGTGGACGGTCGCGTTGACCGGGCAGACGGTCTCGCAGGGGGCGTTCTCGCAGTGGACACACGCGACGGGCTGGTTGAGCATGCCCGAGGGGTTGTTCAGGTCGTCGCCCGCGAAGTAGCGGTCAACGCGGATCCACTGCATCTCGCGTCCCTTGGCGACCTCCCGCTTGCCCACGATCGGGATGCTGTTCTCGCTCTGGCAGGCGATGGTGCACACGCCGCACCCGGTGCAAGAGCCCATGTCGATCGTCATCCCCCACTGCGGCCCCTTGGAGAATGCCGACCCGGGGGCGGCCTCTTCCTTCGATTCGTTGTACGGGTTGTCGTAGATCGAGATGTTGCGAGGCGTGTGCGCCAGCTCGCCGAGCTGCTCGGCCATGTTCAGCGGCGCGCCGTCCCCGCCGTAGACGTGGTCCGTGACGACCTTGGACGGGGCGCCCCCGTGCTCATCCCACCACTTCTTGTCGATCGAGCGGAGGATGGTGTCACGCCCGGCCATGGTCCAGTGGTTCTGGGTGCTGGCGATGGTGTACGAGCCGCTGGCGCGGGCGAGGGTTGCGCCGGTCGCGCCCGCGGGCGTTTCCGCGGTTCGCAGGGCGTAGGTGTTGAAGCCGACCTGGTTGCCCACGTGCCCGCAGACGGTCCTGCCGTAGCCCAGGCGGAGCACGACGGTGTTGTCGGGCATGCCCGGCATGATCCAGACGGGCAGCTCGAGCTGGCGTCCGCCGAGCGTGAGCGTCGCCATCTTGGCCTGGGGCATCTGCGACTTGGTGTACGGGTTGTACTCGTCCTGCCAGGTGTGGTCGGGCAGGATGCCCAGGGCCTTGGCCGTCGCGGGGCTGACGTAGGCGGGGTTGTCCCAGACGACCTTGGAGGCGGTGTCGGGCAGCTCCTGGAGCCAGCCGCAGTTGGCCCAGCGCCCGTCGCCCACGTTCCCGGTCGAGAACACGACCTCGAGCGACTCCTGTGTCGGCGCGGACGGAAGCGTCAACGCGCTGGCTGCGCGCTGGACACTCGCCACGTTGACGCTCGGTGTTGATCGGGTTGCGCCCGAGCCAGCGAGCACGCCGTCGTGCAGGGCGCGCCGCCAGAGCTTGGCGAACGCCTTGTCCTCGACACTCGCGCCCGAGCGGGCGCTCCAGGTCGCGCGGACGAGGGCGTAGCCGTCGGGTTGCTCGTCGCCCGCGAAGATCGCGAGCAGCTCGATGTCGCTCATGGCCGGGTCATACAGCGGGGCGATCATCGGCTGGACGGGCGAGATTGTGCCGTCGTGGGCCTCGGCGTCACCCCAGGATTCGAGGAAATGGGCGCCGTTGAGGCTCCAGGTGGAGCGGGCCGCGGTCTCGGTGGACTGCACGGACCAGGTGATGGTCGTGCCGAGCGAGGCGAAGGCGTCGCCGAAGTTCAGGTCGGCGGGCGCGTCGAACAGCGGGTTGGTGTCGATGCACACGAGCGTGTCGATGCGCCCGGCGCTCATCTCGCCCGCCAGAGCCCGGATGGACTCGATCGAGCTGCGCGCCTCGTCGGCGCTCATGGGCGAGGTTGTGACGATCGAACCCATCGACCCCAGCGCCGAGTTGATCGCGTGGCACAGCGCGTGAACCTCCGGGCCCTGGCTCGCGCCCGGGATCACGACCGACCCCGCCCCGTGCGAACGCAGGTCGTCGCTGATCTGCGACACCACCTCCTGATCGAGCTCCGCCCCGGCGGGAACACTGAACCGACCGACGCCCAGGGCGTTGGCCAACGCCATCGCAAACGCAGAGATCTGGCTCGGCGCCATGCGGATCCGGTGGTCCGCGACCGAGCCCGTCGCGCTCGGGCACGACTCGAGCACATACAACCGCCCCATCTCGTCGCCCGCGTGCTTGACACGCCGGATCGAGGCCATGTCGCGGCAGTGAATCAACGCCTCGGGGCCGTCGCAGGTGAAATCAGAATCGAGGCTCAGCACCCGCTTGGCCTTGGACAGGTCGTAGTGAACCCGCACGGGCGAGCCGAACGCGGTCCGGGCGCCATCGGCGGCGCCGGAGCGCTCGCTCGCGCTGTACGCGTGCCACGCGGCCTCGGGCCAGCGCTCAAGAATCCGCGCCCTGAGCGCGTCGCGCGTCGGGCTGGTCTTCTTGTCAACAAGGAACGCCAGGCCCCGCCCGCGCGTCGCGTCGAACCCGCTCAGGTGCGATGCGCTCCACACCTTGAAATCGTCCCACGTCGCGACCTTCTGCCCCGATGTCGGGTTCAGGTACACCGGGTTCTTCAGGCGGTCCGGGTCGTACAGCGTCAGCACGCTCGCCTGCGCCCAGATGCTCGACTTGCCCCGGTTGACCGGGTGCAGCGGGTTGCCCTCGATCTTCGTCGGACGACCGGCGTGCGTCTCGGCCAGAATCCCCTCGGCCCCGCCCCCGGGCAGCGCCATCGCTGTCGCGTAATACAACGCCTTGCCCGGGATGACCTCCTCGGGCACCGAGCTCGAATACGCCAGGATGTGGTGCTCGGGCCGGCGGCAACCCGGAAGCGTCGCGGCGCCGGCCAAGGCCACGCTCGCACCCATCAGCTTTACAAAGTCGCGGCGCGACTCGCCCAGCAACTCCGACGCGCCCGCAGGAAACTCCCGCTCGACAAAGCTCTTGAACTCGCTCGTCTCGCTTACCTCATCAAGGCTCCGCCAGTACCGGCGCCCCGAAAGCGTGCCCGCGTGCGCCGCGATCTCCGGCGTGAGATCCGAGTCCTTCGTCGATGGGCACTGTTCCAGCTTGCTCATGGTCCGCCCTGTCTCTCAGGCCCGCTCGGCCTGTGGGTTCTGTCGCGTGCTCGGGGTCGTGTGCGTCCGCCGAAAGTCGTCTCAGGGAAACAAAGGTCAGTAGTGGCAGGCGCCGCAGTTCTCGGGTGGGTCTCGACGCAGCGATTCGAGCAGCGCCTGCGGGCTCATCTGCGCCTGCCCATCAGCGCCCCGCTCGTCCGGGGGCATGCTCAGCCACTCCTCAACCCAGATCAGATCTGTCACCCGGTCCGTCGGCACCAGGTTGTTCTCCGGGTTCCGGTGACAATCCAGGCACCAGCTCATCGACAGCGACTTGGCCTGCGCCACCACGGGCAACCCCTTGATCTGCCCGTGGCACGAGAAGCAGCTCACCCCGGCCGACAGGTGCGACTGGTGTGAGAACTGAACGTAATCCGGCAGCTTGTGGACCCGGCGCCACGGGATGGATGTGTCCGTCTCGTACGCCTCGCGGACGAACGCCGTTTTTTCCTCAACGTTCTGAAGCTTGCCCTCGCCGTGACACCCGTAGCAGGTCGTCACGCTGGGGATGTTTGCGATGCGCGATTCTTCGACACTCGAGTGGCAATAACGGCAGTCCATACCGAGTTTGCCCGCGTGGATCTGGTGGTTGAACCCGCTGCCCGGCTGGATGGGCATATAGCCAACTTCCCAGAACGAGGGCGTGAAGTAGTACCAGACGCCGCCGATCGCGAGGGTTCCGCCGCCCATGGCGCCGAGAGCGCCGAGCGTGGGCAGCACGTTCATCCATCGTGGAAACAGGCCTGGCACGCGACGCCTCCTCCGCTGGTGGTCGACGATGACGCCCTGTGGGCGCGCCGCCGATCCGAGACCATCCACGCGCCCTCAACCGGGCGGTGGTCGGGGAGGTTAGCACCACCGCCGCATTCCCGCATTGCTGCCCAGCCGAAATTCTCACCCCTGGCGCGTATGCTCTGGCGATCGTGTCACTGTCAAACCGTAAATGAGACAGGGTCTCAATAACCAGACGCCCGCCCGTTTGCAGACGCCCTGACCCTTTTACTACACGCCCCCGCGCGAGAGGACTTGCCCATGACCGACAACAACACCGCCAGAAGCCCGCTCGCGGGACCAGTTCTCGTCACCGGCGTCGGCGTGACCGTTGCCATGTGGATCGCCTGGTTCCTCCTGCACATGCCCGGCGTCCGCGCCGACACCACCATCGCGACCCCAATCCTCGGTGGTGTCCTGCTCATCGGGCTCGGCGTCGGCGTGTCCCGGTCCGGTCGCGGGCGCCCGGGCTGGCTCATCGGCCTGCTCGCCGGCGCCCTCGCGGGGGGGCTCAATCTCTTGCTCCTGGGCATGCGCATCGTCGAGCAGCCCGAAACCACCGAGCAGATGGGCGAGGCGGCCAACACACTCGCCCCCAACGCCGCGATCGTCATTGGCGGGTTCCTGCTCGCCTGCACCTTCGCGGGCGCGATCGCAGGCCTCGTCGGCGCCTCGCTCCGCGCCCCACGCTCCGGGGGGAACGCACAGCTCTGGCTCGCGCGCCTGGGTGTGGTCAGCGCCTTGTCAATCCTGCCCCTGCTCTTGGTCGGGGGGGCGGTCACGAGCGCCGAGGCGGGCATGTCCGTGCCCGACTCGGTGACAAGCTACGGCGCCGTGAGCTTCCTGTTTCCACTCAGTCTCATGGGTGAGGAGCGGATCTTTCTAGAACATTCGCACAGACTACTCGCACAGTTGATCGGACTGGTGACGCTGATCTGGGCGGTGTACACGACGATTGCTGATCGACGCACCGGCATGAAAATCGCAACCTGGGCGCTCTGGATTCTTGTTGTTGTGCAGGGTGTTTTCGGGATGGTGCGTGTCGGCGAAGACCTGCAGATCATGGGTGTGGTCCACGGCATCGTCGGCCAGATCACGTTCGTGTTCGCCGTCGGTCTCGCCGCGGCCCAGACACGCGGGTACATTGACGCGCCGGGGCTGCTCGATGACGACACCCGCAAGGCAGCCCGGCGCGCGCGCAAGCTCGCGGTCGTCACGCTTGTCGCCGTGCTCGTCCAGCTCATCTTCGGCGCCCTCTACCGACACCTGGGCGTCGAGAAGGGCGCCCACTCGCTCTATGCGCACATCGGCTGGTCGTTTGTCGTCCTGGTGCTGGTCATCATCTGCGGCTCGCTGTGCATGAAGGGCTCGCGCCAGACGCGCCCGGGCAAGACGCTCCGTCGCATCGGCGTGCTCCAGCACGGGCTCGTCGGGTGGCAGTTCCTGCTCGGGTGGGCGGCGCTGGGCATGGCCCCGCCCAGCAAGGCCGACCGCCCCATCCCCAGCGCCGACGAACTCGCCTCGGCCCATCCGATCGAGGGCATCGAGGCGATTTTCACGACCGTCCACCAGGCCAGCGGGGCTCTGGTTTTCGCGGCGGTGGCCCTGGCGGTGCTCTGGACCCACCGCCTGAGGCGGAAAGAGCCCTGATCCGCCCCCAATCACCCGGAACTGTGGGCGCGGGTCGGACGGACCGATAGTCTGGGAACAGTCGCGCGCCGATCCCCAACGAGGGCAATGGACGCGCGCCCCGGGCGTTGAACGCTCGGGAAGCAGCCCAGGAGGACGGCGCCGATGAACGCCAGCATCGCAGCGGGAGCACAGGTCGAGCCGGTCGAGCCGCCCCCGCTCCATCTCAAGCCGATCGACAGGCGCAGCTTCGGGTACGCCGAGGCGAGGCATCTGTTGTGGCGCGCCGGCTTCGGAGGCAGCCCGGCCCAGATCCAGACGCTCGCGTCGTGGGGCTTGGACAAGGCGGTGGACCACCTGCTCGATTACGAGGCGGTCCCGTTCGAGGCGCCGAGCGCCGATGCCTTTGACCGCAACATCATGCAGCCGCCCACGGACGAGCAGCGCCGCCAGCGCCGCGCCGCCCAGCGCTCGCAGAACGAGAACGCGCTGGCGCAGTTCCGCCTGCGCCGCCAGCAGGCGCAGCGCCGCGACCGCCAGCAGATCGGCGAGATGCAGCGCTGGTGGCTCAAGCGGATGATCGAGACGCCCCGCCCCTTCGAAGAGAAAATGACCCTCTTCTGGCACGGGCGCCTCGCGACCGGGTACCGGACGATCGAGAACTCGTACCACATGTACCTGCAGAACCAGACCTTCCGGGCGAATGCCGCGGGCAACTTCGGGAACATTCTGCTCGCGATCATCCGCGACCCGGCGATGCTCAAGTATCTCGACAACGACGAGTCGTCCAAGCGCCGCCCAAACGAGAACCTCGCCCGCGAGCTGATGGAACTCTTCAGCCTCGGCGTCGGCGCCTACACCGAGCGCGACATCAAGCAGGGCGCCCGCGCCCTCACCGGCTACACCTTCCGCGACGACGAGTTCTACTTCAACCAGGAGAACCACGACACCGGCTCCAAGACCATCCTCGGCGTCCGGGCGCCGCACGACGGCGAGAGCTTTGTCCGAGCCATTCTCCGCCAGCGCGCCTGCTCGGAGTTCCTCGCCTCGACGCTGTACCGTTTCTTTGTGCGCCACATCCCCACCGACCCGACGCGCCAGACCAAGGACACCAAGCGGATCGTCGGGCAGGTCGCCAGCGCCCTGCGCCGCTCGGACTACGAGCTGCGCCCCGTCCTGCGCCAGCTCTTCAAGAGCCAGCACTTCTACCACCCGAGCGTGATGGACGAGCAGATCAAGAGCCCGGTCGAGCTTGTCGTCGGGGCCGTGCGTTCGCTCAACGCGCCGGTGCGCGATCTGGCGGTGCTCAACGACGCGCTCGACCTCATGGGCCAGCGCCTGTTCTTCCCGCCCAGCGTCAAGGGCTGGGACGGCGGACGCTCCTGGGTCAACACCTCCACCATGTTCGTCCGCCAGAACATCCTCGCCTTCCTCCTCACCGGCAAAAAACCGGTCGGCTACGACGCGACCGTCGGCTCCGAAACCTTTGACCCCATGGCCCTGCTCGACTCGCTCGAATCCGGAGACCCCGGCGCCTCCAACGACCCGAGCAAGGTCGTTGACTATCTCCTCCGCCTCACACTCGGCAAGTCGCCCGCCCATGCGCGCGCCGTCCTCACCGAGTTCATCGAAACACACGGCGGTGTCCGCAAGGACGTCGTCACCGGCGCACTCCTGCTCGTGACCGCCATGCCGGAGTATCAGCTATGTTAGAAATCACCCCCGGAGGCGAGGGCTTCCAGCCCTCGCGCCTTGGCCCTGGTAGAGCCGGTTTCCAACCGGCTTCGGGCGATGGGCTTTGGGCACTGGGAAGCGAGCCACACCATGACGCTGCATAACGATCCGTCACAGGCCAGCGCGTACACACGGCGCGAGTTCCTGCACTCGGGCCTGACCATGGCCTCTGCGGCGGTCGCCGTCCCCCACTTCCTCCAACGCTCCGCCTTCGCCCTGCCCACCGCCGCCGCCGGCCTCAGCTCCATCGCCGGCGTCAACGAGGACCGCATCCTCGTCGTCTGCCAGCTCGGAGGCGGCAACGACGGGCTCAACACCGTCATCCCCTTCCGCCAGGACGCCTACTACCGCGCCCGCCCGGGCATCGCCCTCCGCGGCGAAGACCAGCTCCTCCAACTCTCACGCCTCGGCTCCAACGGCTCCGAGGGCCTCGCGCTCCACCGCGCCATGTCCGGCGTCAAATCTCTCTACGACGATGGCCTGTGCGCCCTCGTCCAGGGCGTCGGCTATCCCAACCCCAACCGCTCGCACTTCAAGTCCATGGACATCTGGCAGACCGCCGACACCTCCGGCGTCGGCGACGGCTGGCTCGGACGCTACATCGACGCAGAATGCTGCGGCTACGGCAAGGGCGAGTCCGGCAAGGACGACGGCTCCAGCGAAACCATCAACCCGCCCATCGCGATCGGGCGCACGGCGCCGCTCGCGCTCGAGGGCGCCCGCGTCAAGCCCGTCGCCTTCGAGACCCCCGACCTCTTCCGCTGGATGGGCGAGGACGTCCACGATTCGCTCGTCGATCCGTATGAAAAACTCGCCCAGCAGGGCGTGACGCCCGGGACCGACCCGCACTCCAACGCCGCGTTCCTGATGCGCACCACGCTCGACGCCCAGGTCTCGAGCGACCAGATCCGCCAGGCCGTCTCGCGCCAGCCGCTGGTGCGCTACCCCAACTCGGGCTTTGCCCGTCAGCTCCAGATGGTCGCCTCCATGATCCGCTCCGGGCTCAAGACCCGGATCTACTACGTCACCCACGGCGGGTTCGACACCCACTCAGGCCAGGGCGGCTCCAACGGCAGGCACGCCCAGCTCCTGCAGCAGTTCTCCGATGGCGTCAAGGCTTTCTACGACGACCTCAAAGCCCAGGAGAACGACGGGCGTGTGATGACCATGTGCTTCAGCGAGTTCGGCAGGCGCGTCAGCCAGAACGCCTCGGGCGGGACCGACCACGGCACCGCCGCGCCGATGTTCCTGCTCGGGCCAATGGTCAAGGCTGGCGTCACCGGGCTCCACCCGTCCCTGACCGACCTCGACCAAGGCGATCTGAAATACAAGATCGACTTCCGGTCCGTCTACTCCGACGTGCTCGGCGCCTGGCTCGGCGCCAAGAACCCCGGCGAAATCCTCGAAGGACGGTTCAAGGCGACGAGGGTGGTCAAGGGGTAGGGATCACGCCGAGTTCTTGCATCTGCTCCAGCATCTCGTCGGCGAGCTCGCCCGTCTTGCCGCACTCGGGGCAGATGACGTGGCTGCCGCTCTCGCTCTCGATCGGCGCCAGGCCCAGAAGGCTGTACGAACACCCGAGGCACCGGGCGATGTTGAGGCGGCTGCGGATCGCGCCGTGCAGCCACCGGTCGCGGGCGAGCAGGAACACCAACATCAGCACGAACGGCGTCCCGACGTACAGAGCGAGCGCGACGATCGTACCCAGCCCCCCAGGCCCGACGCCCCCCGAGTTGAGCATGTCCATGATGGCGATCGCGATCGCGACGCTGACCATCCACGCGAAGACGCTCAGCGGGATCAAGGCGGCGACGAGCAGACCGGATCTCCGGCTCTCTCGCTTCGCCTCGCGGACATACCGCTGGCAGCGCGCATCGTCGAAGCGGTCAAGCTCGGGGAACGCTCGCCAGACTTTGCTCAGCGGCAGTCGCATCAGTCATCTGTCTGTTCGTCCGGATCGCCCTCGGTGTTGCCATCATCATCATCGTGGCGGTGCTTGAGCATCTCGCCGATGGCGTTGGCGCCGCCGGTGTCGCCCGCGCCCGCCCCCACACCCGGCTCGTCCATCATCGGCCCCGCACGCAGCGAATAGAAAATCCAGCTCACCAGCACCGCGAGCACCGCGAACGGCGCCAGCACCCACAGCGTCAGCAGCACGTTCTGTTTCATCCGGCGACCCATGGCCCGTATCGTAGCGTGGATCAAAACAAAACCGAGCCGCGTGCGTGAGCACGCGATTCCCGGCGCTGTCTCGCGTGCTCACGCACGCGGCTCGGAATGAGATTCAGCTCGCGGCGTGGGCGAACATCTCGGCGACCTTGTCCCAGTTGATCACGCTGAAGAACGCCTCGATGTAGTCCGGGCGCCGGTTCTGGTAGTTGAGGTAGTACGCGTGCTCCCAGACATCCAGGCCCAGGACCGGGCGTCCAGCGATGCCGGCGATCTCGCTGCCCATGGCCGGGTTGTCCTGGTTCGCGGTTGAGCCGACCTTGAGGGCGCCGTCGGTGTCCACATACAGCCACGCCCAGTCGGAGCCGAAGCGCGTTGCCGCGGCATCGGTGAAGGTCTTTTTGAAGCCCTCGAACGAGCCGAAAGCGTTGTTGATCGCATCGGCGACGGGGCCGGTGGGCTGGTTCGAGCCGCCGGGCGTCATGACTTCCCAGAACAGCGAGTGGTTGGCGTGCCCGCCGACATTGTTTCGGGCGGCGGTCTTGCGGCTGTCGTCAAGCTCGCCGAGTCGGGCGCAGACCTGGAACGGGCAGGAGATGTCGCTCAGGGGCGTGCCCTCGAGGGCGTTGTTCCCCTTGGCGACGTACGCCGCGTGGTGCTTGTCGTGGTGAATTTCCATCGTGCGCGCATCGATGGCGGGCTCGAGGGCGTCGAATGCGTATGGGAGAGGGGGCAGTTCGAAGGGCATCGGGGTCTCCTTCCGGTCATATCCCGAACAAAATAGACACAAAAAGCCGACGCGACAAGATGGGCAGGTGGTTGCGTTGCCCCTGTCGGATCGGCTATACTCTCAGCCCAGCCGATCAAGCGGCGGCGAGACCGAGGGTTGAACGTCCGAGAATAGGCGTCGCCCAGAACCCGGTCAACCGTGTGTGTGACGCTCAGATCGCGTACGTCGGGCAGGCAGGATGCGACGCCCCAGCAACCGAAGACGGATCCGAAGAGCTCGTTCTCTCGAATCATTCTAAAAAACCTGAATCCTGGAAAGATTCGGGTGTTAGAAAGTGTGTTCGGCAGGATCTCGGAATCGCGGTGTGTGCAGGCGTGGGTCCGCAACCCACTCGACACGCTCTGGCTCTGGCCTCTGAGCCCCTCAACTGGCTGCTCTGAACCGGGAATCCCGGGCCTCCGGGCGTGGTTCAGACAACTGAAGGCTCAGGCCTGGGGATGCTCCGGCGGGGTCGAATCGACAGCGACGCCTGCACGAAAGCAGGCACTTGCCGGCGGGAAGAAACGCCCACCGGTCAGGATTGGCTCTCGCCCGACGGAAAGATGGCGGGGGAAAGTAGGAACGAACCGTTTGTGGGCCGCACTACAAGGGTCCGGCAAGCGTATATGAGGAAGACTGGGCGGGCAGAGCGGGAGGCTCGGCTTGGACCTGGGTTTGGATGAAGGACTCTCTCGGATGATGCAGCAAGGACCACAGAAGGCTCCGAGCCCGCTTGAGCAGGTTCGCCGACGGCACCGGGTTGGTGTGACCCGGACGGCGACGCCTCGCTCGTCACGAACGCCGCGCCGGCGCTTGTCGCAGGAAGACGAGCGTCTGCTCACGCAGATCCTGACGAAAGAGCAGGATTTCATCGATTCGGAGGTCTTCCGCGAGGAGGGCGCCGAGGCGTCGATTTATGACGAGGCTCCGGACGTCGCCAAGCCCGATACGACCTGGTACCACCCGGTGATGGACGACATCACGTCGGCCCGCTCGCGGACGGTCAAGAGCACGCAGCAGGTGATCCTGACGGGCGCCGAGGAGCGTGTGCTGTTCTACCAGTTCAACTACGCGCGTTTCCGAGTGTGGAAGCTGCAGCAGGAGGTCTGGTCGAGCCCGGGGAAGAAGCCAACGCCGGAGCTGGCGCTGCTGCTTCTGGGCTGGCACCGACGGGCGGATCGGATCCGCGAGCAGATCGCCGAGACGAACCTGGCGCTGGTGCTGGCGATGGCCAAGCGGACGCGGATGAGCGAGGTGGACTTCGCGGACCTGGTGTCCGAGGGGAACATGGCGCTGCTGCGTGCGGTGGACAAGTTCGACGCCGGGCGAGGGTTCAAGTTCTCGACGTACGCGTGCCGGGCGATTCTCAAGGCGTTCAGCCGCCAGGGGATGAAGCTGAGCAAGTACCGCCAGCGTTTCCCGACCGATTTCGACCCGAAGCTGGAGAAGTCGGATTATCTGGAGACGAAGCGCGCCGGCTTCGAGAAGGACGCGGCCGACGAGGTCCGACGGATCGTGATGGACAACAGCGCCGAGCTGACGACCGTCGAGCGGACCGTCATTGAACACCGGTTCGGGCTTGAGAGCGAGTCCGGCGAGAAGCCCATGACCCTCGAGCAGGTCGGGCAGATCATCGGGGTCACCAAGGAGCGTGTGCGCCAGATCCAGAACAAGGCGATGGAGAAGATCCGCACGCAGCTGGAGGTGAACTTCCTGGGCACCCGCGAGGCGGAGGAGGCCGCCGAAGAGGGTGTCGAGGTCAGCGCCCGCTGAGATGACCCGGGCATAACCGGGCTGACTCTGGGGCGAAACGGGCGAGATCCCGTGGTTTCCCCCCCACTGTGACGCCAGGGCGTCGCAAAAACCGTTCACGACGCGGGTCCGCCCAACGGCGGGCCCGCTTTCTTTGATCCCGCCCGTGGGCAACCCGCGCCGCCTCTGGTGCGAATCGGAGGATTCGGGCTGGTTCAAGCCGGAGAACGCCCCGCGATGAGAATAGGATGTTTGTCCCGCGCCGGGCCAGCCCGGACGCGGGAGCATGAACGACCCACCAGACCCGCTCGAGCGCGTGGTCCGGTTCGGAGGATGCCCGAGTAATGACGCCCTCTACAACAGATGCAAACCTCGACGACACCAGCGCTGGTCACGTCAGCCTCGACGTCACCGGGAGCGAGAAGCACGACCCGCACGCGACGCGCTGGGGCGACTTTCTCAAGGCGACGATCAAGTTCGAGGCGTCCGACCTCATCATGAAGTCGGAGCAGCAGCCCAAGATCCGCCTCAAGGGTTCGCTCAAGGCGCTCGACGTGCCCAAGGTGACGGGCGAGGAGTTCCTCAAGATCGCCCAGCACATCCTCACCGAAGATCAGTTCGCCTACCTGCACAAGTTCGGGTCCGTGGACTTTGCGTACAACTATTCGGAGAAGAACCGCTTCCGCGTGAACCTGTTCCAGGCGCGGGGCAAGCTCTCGGTCGCGGCCCGGAACATCACGAGCAACATCCTCCCGTTCGAGGGGCTGCACCTGCCCCCGATCATGTCGGACATCGCAATGCAGCCGCAGGGCATCGTGCTGCTGTGCGGCGTGACGGGCTCGGGCAAGTCCACGACCATCGCCTCGATGCTCGACTACGTCAACGCGCGCAAGAGCGTCCACATCCTCACGATCGAGGATCCGATCGAGTACATCTTCGAGGATAAGAAGGCGACGATCAACCAGCGTGAGATCGGCATCGACTGCCTCGACTTCAAGATCGCGCTCCGGGCGCTCGTGCGTGAGAACCCGGACATCGTGCTCATCGGCGAGATGCGCGACCAGGAGACGTTCGAGGCGGCCCTGCACGCCGCCGAGACCGGGCACCTCGTCTACGGCACCATCCACGCCTCGAGCACGACTCAGACGTTCAGCCGCATCTACGGCCTGTTCCCGCAGGACGAGGTCGAGCAGGTCCGCAAGATCCTGGGCTACCAGATGCGCTCGTTCGTGTACCAGAAGCTCCTGCCCACGCTCCACGAAAAAATCCACCGGATCCCCGCGCTGGAGATCCTCATCGGCAACACGGTCGTCCGCAAGTTCGTCCTCGACGGGCGTGAGGGCGAGCTGCGTGACGTGCTCAACTCGGTCGAGGCCCGCCAGGTCGGGATGATCGACTTCAACGACTCGCTCGTAAAGCTCGTCGAGGAGGAGTTCATCCACATGCGCGTCGCGCAAGAGAACTCGCCCAACGTTGACGACCTCATCATGAAACTCAAGAAGCTCAAGTAGCCGCTCAGGAGCCGGCGGCGCCCCGGTGCGCCCCGCTCTATCACCCTCCGCCAGGAAACCCGCCCGGTGAGCACCCTCCAAGAACCAACGCTCCTCGCCATGACCCTCCCGCCCAGCGCCGGCGTCCTCACGCTCGCCGAGACGGCCCACCAGCTTGTGTCATGGTGGAAGCCGCTGCTGCTGTTTGCGCCGTTCGTGGCGTGGGCGTGGCTGATCTCGACGCTGTTCGACAAGCACGCCGCCCGCTTCTTTCTCGGGCGTGAGAAGTGGAACGCGATCCACATGACCGCAGGAATGCTGGCGTTGATCGCGGGCTTTCTGATGCCGGTCCCGGGCATCGGGGGGGTCCTGCTCGGGTTCACGTCGGTGGTGCTGATCCTGGGGATCGATATTGCGTTGTTCGCCGCGATCACCAACAAGGACGAGCGCGTCCCCGAGAGCCAGCACATCCGCCTGGATTTCTCGAAGATCAGCGAGGCCCGCGAGGTGAAGGCGGCGTCCAAGCAGCAGGCGACGGTCCAGCTCGAAATCAAGAACGCCTCGGGCATCGCGGTGCAGGCGCCGAACAAGGACACACCGGACTACGCGATCCGCGCCAACGCCGAGCATATTTTCATCAAGGCCAGCCAAGTCCGCGCGTCGCAGGTGGACTTCGCGCCCGCGACGGAGGCGACGTACGCCGCGTCGTACCTGATCGACGGCGTCCGCCAGGCGGGCGACGCGATCCCGACCGCCGACGCGATCACCCTGATCGATTTCTGGAAGTCGTGCGCCGAGCTGGATATCAAGGACCGTCGGCGCAAGATCTCGGGCATGATCAAGGTGACGGGCGGCGCCGGGGAGACGGGCGTCAAGATTGTCACAAGCGGGTCCAAGAGCGGGATGCGCCTGACGCTGGTGTTCGACCCGGACAAGGCCGTGCGCCGCCCGATCGAGAAGCTCGGATTCCTCGATCAGCAGCTCGAAGACGTCAAGGCGCTCGGGCAGATCGAGGGCGGGGTCGTCCTGCTCGCGGCGCCGAGTGACCACGGACGCACCACCACCGCCTACTCCATGCTCAACCTCCACGACGCCTACACGCAGAACGTGCAGACCGTCGAGACCGAATCCGAGGACATGCTCGAGGGCGTGCGCCAGATCGTGTACGAGGCGAAGGACGACGGGCCGGACTTCGCCTCGACCGTGCGGTCCGTGCTCCGGCGCGACCCGGACGTGGTCAGCGTGATGGAGCTGCCCGATGTCGATACGGCCAAGGAGATCGCCAAGGCGGACCTGAGCCGCTCGCGGGTGTACGTCTCGATCAAGGGCGACGGGGCGTTGGCCTCGGCGCAGCTGTGGGTCAAAGCGGTAGGCGACGCGAAGCTCGCCGGCGAGGGGCTCAAGGGGCTCATCGCCCAGCGCCTGCTGCGCAAGCTGTGCGACAACTGCCGCGTGCCGTACCAACCCCCGCCCGAGATCCTCCAGAAGCTCGGGCTGCCCCCGGACAAGGTCAAGCAGCTGCACAAGAAGGGCGGACAGGTGCTCATCCGCAACAAGCCCGAGGTCTGCCCGGTCTGCCAGGGGCTCGGCTATGTCGGGCAGATCGGCGTCTTCGAGGTCTACGTCCTCGACGACGAGATGCGCTCGCTCATCGCGGGCCAGGACTGGATCGCCCTGCGCAACGCCCTGCGTAAAACGCAACGCCCGTCCATCCAGCAGGCGGCCCTGCGCCGCGCCGTCGAGGGCGTCACCAGCATCGAAGAGGTCATGCGCGTCACCGCGTCCGCCCCGTCAAAGCAGAAATCGAAGAAGAAATCCGGCGCCGCAGGCGAGGCGCCCGTCAAGGCCGGGTAAGACCGATCAGACCACCGAGTCTCGAAGCATCGAGGAGTCAGCCATGCTGCTTGTGTTCAACCTGATCGTCGTCGCCTGCGTGCTCGGGCTCGCGTACCTCTGGATGACCCGGGGGTTCTTCAGCGCCTTCCTGCACCTGCTATGCACGCTGGCCGCAGGCGCCATCGCCTTCGCCTTCTGGGAGCCGCTCTCCGAGCTGCTTGTGAGCGTGCTCCCCACCTCGGGCTGGCTCCGCTTTCTCCACGGCATGAGCTGGGGCATCGGCCTGCTCGTTCCCTTTGTCGTCTCGCTCGTCCTCCTGCGTGTGATCGTTGACAAGCTCGTCATCGCCAACGTCGCCCAGGCGACTGCGGTCGATTACGCCGGCGGGGTCATCTGCGGCGGGGCCTCCTCCGTCATCGCCGTCGGCTTCCTCGTCCTGAGCGTCGGCTACTTCCGCCTGAGTACCAACTTCCTCGGCTACCAGCCCATCTGGTATTCCGACGACCGCGACGGCAGCCTCGTCCGCAAGGACAAGCTCTGGCTCCCCGTCGATTCCATCGTCGCCAACCTCTACGGCACGATGAGCGAGAACGCCCTCTCGACCAGCGAACCGCTGACCAAGTGGCGCCCGAATATCGAGCTCACCGGCTTCGCCGCCCGCATCAGCCCGGGCGACGGCGCCGGTCGCAACACCTTCAACAACGACGACTTCCGCCTCGTCCGCGCCTACACCGTCGGCTCCGAATCCGCCCCCGCCCGCGATCTGCTCACCGACACCTTCGACGAAACGCCGCAGAAGTACCGGGACATCAGCGGCGAGCCCGTCAGCACAGGCCAGCTCTTCGGCTACGTCATCGAGTTCAAGGCGGGCGCCAAGGAAGATTCCAAGGGCGCCCAGGTGCTCATGTCCAACGGGCAGATCTTTATGATCGCCGAGAAGACCGACGAGAACGCCGAAGGCGACCGCTCGACCGTCATCTTCCCCATCGCGAGCATCAGCCAGGCTGAGGCCAAAGAGGGAAATCTGTACGGACGCTGGCGCTACGACGCCGAGGACATCTACATCGCGTCCGTCGGCGGGGCCTCGGCCGTCAAAATGGCCTTCGAGTTCATCGTCCCCGCCGGCTATCACCCGATCGCCCTGAGCGTCAAAAACGCCCGCCTCCCCCTGACCGATCTCCCCCAGGCGACCGAGCCCATCCGCTACGACGAGCCGAGCGACCGCGACGCGGCCATCACCTCGGGCGCGCTCATCAAGGGCAGCGCCGAGATCTCGTTCGACGAGTCCGACGCCGTCATCGTCCCCGACTCGGATGTTAAAGTCTCGTTCGCCAGGACACTGACCCCCCCGGGCGTCTACATCTCCAACCGCCTGGGCTATTCGCTCGACCGCACGACCGCCAAGCGCGGGCTCGTGGTCGAGGAGGACGGCAAGAGCAACGCCATCTTCGGCGGCGAGGGCTCGTTCTCCGAAGAAGAGTCCAAGGCCGGGCGCAACGCCGAGCGGAACTTCCGCGTCGAACGCTTCGGCGTCGCCTCGGACCAGAACATGGTCCAGATCGGCGTCTCGGGCGAAGACATGCCCGCGAGCCTGCTCAGCCCGGTCGTCCGCGCGCTCGATGCCGATCTGCCCCCGCGCCTCGTCGATACCAATGGCGCCTACTACGAGGCCATCGGCTGGGTCTACGAGGACAGCGAGGGCGTCTGGATCCGCTACACACCCTCGAAGACCATCGCGAGTCTCCGCGAGCTGCCCAAATCACTCTCCCGGGCGCGCACGGACCAGAAGCTCCGCCTGCTCTTTGTCGTCAGCCGCGGCGCCAAGATCAGCCACTACGTCCTGGGCGACAAGGCCATCCTCAAGTTCGAGGCGCCCTTCGAGTGCGACCAACGCCAGGGCGGATAGGGTCCAGAACCGAGCCGCGAGCGTGAGCTCGCGCTGTATTCGGCGCCCCTCGCGAGCTCACGCTCGCGGCTCGGTTGATCCAGCGCGAGCTTATGCTCGCGGCTCTGACTGAACACGCCTCAGCGTTGACATAAAAAAACCGCCCCCGCGTCGGTCGCGGGGGCGGCGTTCGTTGATGGGTTCCAGAACTCTGGCCTCAACCCTCAGTACTGGCCTCGGCGCCGGCCTCGACCTCGGCCTTGTCCGCCTTCTTCTTGGGCTTCTTCTCGATCAGCTCGCCCTCGTTGTCGAACTCCATCTCCTCGCGATCGTCATCCTCCATCTCGCGGTCGGGCATGACGTGCAGCTTGATGGTCGCCTCGAGATCCGAGTCAAACTTGACGCTGACCTCGAAGGCGTCGAGGCGTTTGATCGTCTGCGCCAGGCGGACCTCGCGGGGTTTGACGTCGTAGCCCAGTTCCGCCAGGCCGGACGCGATGTCCTGCTGGGTGACGGAGCCGTACAGGTGTCCCTGGTCGTTGCAGGCCCGGAGCATCGTGATCTCGATGCCGTCGAGGCGCCCGATGAGCTCCTGGCGTGACGAACGCAGCGCGGCCACGTCCTTCTCCGCCTGCGCCCGCTTGGCCGCGAGACCCTTCATCAGCTCGTCGCTCGGCGGCGTCGCCAGCTCACGCGGGAGCAGATAGTTCCGGGCGTACCCGACCTTGACACTCACGACATCGCCGACGATGCCGAGGTTATCGACGTTCTCGGTAAGCAAAAGCTGAATGGTCTTGGGCACGCTGGCCTCCTTCGCTGTCCTGGACCCGCCCCGGAGTTGGGCGGGCAGTTGAGGAGCCCGACGTTCCCACCGACACCGGCGGGCAGGCCCCAGCATGTCCCCGGGCCAGCATGTGACCCCGGGCAAAGATCCTAGGCGTAATCAGAACGGGATGTCGTCGTGATCGATCGCCGGCGAGTCGTCGGGCACGCTGACCTGGGACTGGCCCGAGCCGCCCCCGCTAGATCCACCGCCCCCACCACCACCTCCATCGGTGCGAGAATCGACGAACTGGAAGTTGTCAACAACGACCTTGAGCTTGGACCGCTTCTGTCCCTGCTTGTCTTCCCACTGGTCGAGGCGGAGCCTGCCCTCGATAAATGCCGGCCTGCCCTTCTTCAGGTACTGGCTCATGATCTCGGCGGTGCGTCCCCAGACCTCGCAGTCGATGAAGTTGACCCGCTCTTGCCACTCGCCGTCCTTGGACTTGAACCGCTCGTTGACGGCGATCCCGAAGTTGCCCACGTTCATCCCGCTGGGCAGGGAACGCATCTCCACATCCCGCGTCAGGTTGCCCATCAGGAAAACCTTGTTCACGTTGCCGGCCATACCAACCTCCCATCGCGCCCACCTCGGGCGCCGGATGATTCTAACAGGCTCCTCCCCCATACAAGGAGGAACCGACAGGGCAACCCGCCCAGATCAGCCCTCGCTGGCCTCGGTTTTGGTCTCGGGGGTGGTCTCGGTCTCCGCGGGGGCGGTCTCGGTCTTGGGGGCGCCCTCGCCTGCCGCGTCCGCAGCCGGGGCCTCGGGCGCCGGGGCTTGCTCGACGACCGGGGCGCCGAGCGAGACGGTCGTGCGCTTCTCCGTCTCGGTCTCGCCCTGCTCGGCCCGGAGCTTGGCCTCCGTCGCCAGCTCGTCGCGCTTGTCGTGAACCGTGATCTCGTCCATCGACAGGTGGTCCGCCTTGGTCAGCAGCACCCGCATGATCTTCTCGGAGATCACGCAGTCGCGCTCGAGGTGGGCCGGGCCGTCAATCGGCATGTTGGCGTACGCGAGGAAGTACACCCCGCGCTTCTGCTTCTCGATCGGGAACGCCAGGCGGCGCTCGTCCCACTTGCGCAGCGAGATGATCTCCGAGCCCGCACGGCTGAACAGCTCGCTGATGTGCTCCACCAGTGCGTTCAGGTCCGCCGCGGCCCCCTGGCTGGTCAGGAACATCACCTCGTACGGGTTCGTCTTTACCGCTGTCTCTGTCATCACTTCGTCTCCGATTCTGTGTTCGTTGTTCGCTTCGGTTCTGTATCGCTATCCGCCTGATCGCCCGCCTTCACCCCGTCCTTGGGTTGGGGTTGTTCCTGGGAGATCCTGCGGTTGAATGTGTTCATGGCGGCGTCGAGTCCCTTGGACAGCGCCATCTCCGTCGCGTCCGCCGCGCTCTTTATGGCGCGCTCCACGTCCGCTTTCTCCTCACTCATGAACCGGGACAGGACCCAGTCCGCCCGGACCATGAACTTCGGGACCGCGCCGATGCCGATGCGCAGGCGTGGGTAGTCCGCCCCGCCGAGCGCACGGCTGATGTCGCCCAGCCCGTTGTGCCCGCCGTCCGACCCGCTCGGGCGGATTCGGACCTCGCCGACGGGCAGGGCCACCTCATCGACGAGCACGAGCATGTCCTCGCTCGGCTCGAGCTTGTAGAAACGGATCGCCTCGCCCACGCTCAGGCCCGAGCGGTTCATGAAGGTGGTCGGCCTCATGAGCAGGCATTTCTCGCCGTTGATGGAGGCGTCGAGCAGAGCCGCGTGGAACTTGGAGCGCGGGACAGCCCCGCCGGCGTGGCGGCGTGCCAGCTCGTCGAGCGCCATGAACCCGGCGTTGTGCCGCGTCCGCTCGTACTCGAGCCCCGGGTTTCCAAGCCCCACAATCAGCTTCACGTCGAAACGCTCCTTCAATGACGAAGAGAAACGGGGCCTCAGCCCTCGCCCTCTTTCTTCTCGCCCTCGTCGTCCTTCTTCTCGCCCATGACCTCCGGCTCGGTCGCGTCGCCAGAGACCTGCGCCTCCTCGCCCTCTTCCGCCGGCGCCTCGGCCTGGACCACCACATGCGCCACCACGCCGTCCGTGTCCGACAGCAGCTTCATCGTGTCCTTGGGCAGCTTCACCTCGCCCGCGTGGATCACACTGCCAGCCTCGAGCCCCGAGACGTCCACCTCGATAAAGCTGGGCAGGTTCGTCACCAGACAGTTCAGCTCCAGCTGCGTCACAGGGTGCGTCATGATCGCGCCCGCGGTCTTGAGCCCGGGGGCATCGCCCACCAGACGCAGCGGCACCGACACGTTGATCCGATCCGTCAGCTCGATCCGGGCGAAGTCCGCGTGGACGATGTTCGTGCCCAGGTAATCAAACTGCAGATCCTTGACGAGCACGTGCTGACGCGCGTCCGAGCCTTCGAGCGTCAGCTCGAAGACCTTCTCGCCCTTGGTGATGTGCTTGATCGCGTCCTTGGCGTTGAGCGTGATGGAGACGGGGTCTCTGCCGTGCCCGTAGACAACCGCGGGCAGGCCGCCGCTCTCGCGGATCCGCTTGCAGTACCGAGAGCCCGTGCGCTCGCGCGCCTGGGCCTTAAGAATGTGTGTTTCGTCGCTCATGTCGTAGCCTCCGATTCGTGTGGTCTTCTCGTGTGTTTGCGTGTGTGTGTGTGTTTCTTGCTCTTTGGGCCAACGCCCGATTACCGTTTCATCCCCGATGTCCTCGAGAACAGGGCGCTGACCGACTGGTTCTGGTGGATCCGCCTGACCGCCTCGCCCAGCAGCGGGCCGATGCTCAGCTGCACCAGCTTGTCGCGGATCGGCTCGCAACGCTGCCCGCACGGGATGGTGTCTGTCACAACCAAGCGTTCGATCGGCGACTCGCTCAGGCGTTCGATCGCCATGCCCGCGAGCACGGGGTGGGTCGCCGCCGCCAGAACGCGGGTCGCCCCCTTGTCCATTACCAGCTGCGCCGCCTCGCAGATGGTGCCCGCCGTCGAGATCATGTCGTCGAACATCAGCACCGTCTTGCCCTTCACGGACCCGATGATGTTGCCCACCCGGACCTCCGTGCCCGAGACCCGTCGTTTGTTGATGATCGCCAGCTCGCCGCCCATCAGGTTCGCCATACCCTCGGCGACCTTGACGTTCCCCACGTCCGGGCTCACCAGACACAGATCCCCCAGCTCGTCCCGGATCGACTCAAAATAATCGAGGAACACGGGCGTCGCCGACAGGTGGTCCATCGGCAGGTCAAAGAACCCCTGGATCTGGGCCGCGTGCAGGTCGATCGCCATCACCCGGTCCGCCTGCGAGCCCGTGATCAGGTTCGCTACCAGCTTGGCTGTGATCGGCACCCGCCCCTCGTCCTTGCGGTCCTGGCGCCCGTACCCGAAGTACGGCGTCACAATCGTCACCCGATTGGCGCTCGCCCGCTTGAGGCAGTCCGTAAAGACCAGCAGCTCCATCAGGTTGTCGTTGACCGGCTGGCAGGTCGAGATAATCACATAGCAGTCGCGCCCGCGGACGTCCTCCTCGAGCTTGACGAAGATCTCGCCGTCGGGGAAGAGGCTCGTGCGCGCATCGCCCAGGGGGATGTCCATGTGCTCGCACACGATCTTCGCCAGCGCTTTGCTGTTGCGCCCCGCGAAGACTTTCAGCTCGTTCGACAGCTCGCCGTTCATGAAGCGCCCCCGACAGAAGTCCCCGCAGCCCCAGCCCTGTTGACCCGCGCCCGGAAGACGCGGTCCACCGCCGCCAGTTGCTCGGGCGTGTTGATGCTCAGCACGTCCCCCGGGGGCACGCCCCGGATCACCTCAACGCGCCCACCCCGAGCCCGGATCATCTCCGGGACGTCCGTGATGTAGTACTCCCCGCTCACCTCGTCGCGTTCGAGACGATCCAGAGATTCGAACAACAACCCGCGATCAAAGCAGTAATAACTCGGGTTCACCTCGCGGATCTCAAGCTGCTCGGGCGTCGCGTTTTTCTGCTCGACAATCCGCTCAAACCGCCCGTCGGCCCCCCGCACGACCCGCCCGTACCCGCCTGGGTCATCAAGAACACTCGTCGCCAGCGTCGCCCCGGCGCCCGTCGAGCGGTGACGCCCGAGCATCTCCGCCAGGGTCTCCGTCCGGATCAGCGGGCCGTCGCCGCACAGCACAAACACCTCTGCCTTGGGCGATCCTGCGTTTGGGGCGCCATCGAACGCCCCACGGGCGCACATCACCGCGTGCCCGGTCCCGAGCTGCTCGTCCTGCAACGCGAACACGACGCGATCGGCATACGGCGCGAGCGCCTCGCGCACCAGCTCCTGCTTGTACCCGACAACAACCACAACGCGCTCACACCCAGCGTCCAAGCACGCGTCCACAACCGCGCACACCATCGCCCGCCCCCCGACCGGGTGGCAGACCTTGGGCAGGTCCGAGTTCATCCGCGTGCCCTTGCCCGCGGCAAGGATGATCGCCCCGGGAGCGCTCGCAGAGCTGGATGTGTTGGGTGTGCCGCTCATCGCCAGAGGCGACGCGCCGTCCGCTTGCTGTGGATGGAAAGCTGCCCGACCAGGGCTCGAACCTGGAATGGCTGTACCAAAAACAGCTGTGTTGCCAATTACACCATCGGGCAGTGGTGTTGATCGTGCAAGCCGACGCGCGCCGCGTACCTCCCTCTGAGCACCGGGCACTGCGCCCGGCACAACGTCTCGAACCGTTCCGTCGCGGCCAAGACGCCCTCAGAGGACGACCGGTCGCGGCGCCAAACGCCCGTCACCGACGGACTTGGAGCAGAATCCCCCGTCGCCGCGCCCGAGCACTCGCCCGGATCAAGAGGGGACCCCTGGATGCGCCTCGCCCGGGGCCTCGCCCCTCGCTCCGTCACACCCGGCTCCGCAATGCTGTAATGCTAGGAACCCACCTGATCGAGTCAATCCTCGTCCGCGGGCGCCCCATCCTGATCGCCGCCCATCTGAGCTTCGCCCGCCTGAGCTTCGCCCTCGCCCTGAGTTTGGGTTTCCTCCGAATCGCCGCCCGAGCCCAGGCGCCCGATCGGCTCTGCGAGCGCCCGCTCGCCGATCAGCTCGTAGCACGTCGCCAGCAGCCCCACCAGCGGAAACGCCGCCTCCGGGAACGGGCTCGGCCCCAACCGACGCAGCAGCACATACCCCACGTCCGGCTTCTCGATCGGCAGGTGCACCATCTCCAGCCCGGGACCCGCCTCCCAGAAATGCTCCAGACAATCCTCGAGCGCCGGCGACGGGTCATCGCTCGCGCCCGGCGCCCGCGGCGTGTACAAATCCCCCGGGCGAGACCCGCGCCCCGCCAGAACACGCCTCTCGCGCAGGCGCTCGATCAGCTCTTCACCATCGAGCCCCCGCAACGAGAACACCAGCATCGGATCGCTGCCCAGCTGTTCGCACAGCAACGCCGAGGCGCACACCGCGTGCTTGCACCACGGCTTGTTCGTCTCCTTGCACGAACAGCTCACCTCAAAGTCCGACGCGTCCTGCGGGAACAGGCGCAGCTCCAGCGGCGCCAGCAGATCCTCGATGTTCGTCGGCAGCTCCCCGGCCAGCAGCTTGGCCGCGTAGATCGCCTGGTCGCTCATCGCCTCGATCACGCGCTCGCGCTGATCGTCGGTGAACCGCTCGAGCCCGATGCTCACGCGGTACGGACGCTGGGCGCGCCCCTGGACCGAGGCGCGGGAGACACCATCGTCAATATCAATCCGGCGCGTCTGCCCGGTGCGCGCGTACTCCATCCCCTCGCGCAGCGCCTCGCCCGAGGACGCCTGCTCGACCACGCGGAACAGGCGCTGCGTCACCCAGCTCTCCCACGCCTCGCCCTCTTTGGCCTTGAGGCGCACGCCGCCGCGCACCCGGCGCGGGTTGATCGGGATCTTGGCCTCTCGCCGGAACGGCTGGCCCGGGGGGGGTTGTGCTGGGTTGCTTGTCACGCTGATGTCTCTCGCCTCACGCCTCGTCCCCGACCGCGTCGCTCCGCAGCGTCAGGATGTCGCGGAGCTGGTCCGTGTCCAGTTCCGTCAGCCAGCGCTCGCCGGCGCCGATGATGTTGTCCGCAAGCTCCATCTTCGATTCGATCATCTCGTCGATCCGCTCTTCGAGCGTGCCCCGGACGACGTACTTGTGCACCTGCACCGTCCGCGTCTGCCCGATGCGGTACGCCCGGTCCGTCGCCTGGTTCTCCACCGCCGGGTTCCACCACCGGTCATAATGAAAGACGTGCGTCGCCGCCGTCAGGTTCAGGCCCACGCCGCCCGCCTTGAGCGAGAGCAGCAGGATCGGAGCCGTGTTGTTCTCTGATTGGAACTGGTCCACCATCTTCTGCCTCTGCCCCTGCGGCGTCCCGCCGTGCAGGAACAGCACCTCACGCCCAAGCTCGTGGCGCAGCATCGACGCCAGCAGGTGCCCCATCTGGCGGAACTGCGTGAACACCAGCACCTGGTCGCCCTCGCTGAGCGCCTCGTCGAGCTGCTCGAGCAGACGCACGCACTTGCCCGAGCGCGACGGATCCACCGGGCGCGACGACGCGAAGTCGTGGTCCTTGAGCATCTGCGACGGGTGGTTGCAGATCTGCTTGAGACGGATCAGCGACGCGAGCACCACGCCCCGCCTGTGGATCCCCTCGCTCTGGTCCACGTCCGCGAGCATCCGCTTGACGCAGCTCTCGTACAGCGTCGCCTGCTCGCTCGTGAGGTGGCAGTACTCCTTGGACTCGATCTTCTCGGGCAGATCCGACACCACGTTCGGGTCCGTCTTGACGCGCCGCAAAATGAACGGCCTCACCAACGCCCGCAGACGCTCGCTCTTGGCCTGGTCGTGGTACCGCTCGATCGGCACCGCGAAACGCTTGCGAAAGCTCCCCACCGTCCCCAGAAACCCCGGGTTCAGGAAGTCCATGATCGACCACAGCTCCGTCAGGCGGTTCTCCACCGGCGTGCCCGTGAGCGCGATCCGGCGCGGCGCCTCGATCGCCCGCACCGCCTTGGACTGCTTCGCCGCCGGGTTCTTCACGAACTGCGCCTCGTCGAGCACGATCCGCCCCCAGCGCACCCGCCCGAGCGTCTCCAGATCCCGGTGGACCAGCGCGTACGTCGTCACCACCAGATCGCTCGACTCGGACGCCTCGACCAGCTCCTCGCCGGTCAGGCGCTCCACCCCGTGGTGGATCCGCACCTTCAGACCCGGCGCGAACTTCTTGGTCTCGTGCATCCAGTTACCGATCACCGACATCGGCGCCACCAGCAGCGTCGGGTCCACCGCCTCCCCGGTCCGCTCGCCCTCCTCGCGCTCGTGCACCAGCAGCGCCAAGAGCTGGATCGTCTTGCCCAGGCCCATGTCGTCGGCCAGACACACCCCCAGCCCGAACCGCTCAAGAAACGCCAGCCAGCTCAGCCCGCGCTCCTGATATGGACGCAGCGTCCCGACGAACCCCCTGGGCGTGGGCAGCTGCGGGAACTCCACCTTCGCGTTCTCGTCCGACCCGCCCAGCAGATCCGAGACCCACCCCGTCGCCTCCAGCCCCACCACCGGCACGCCCGTCTGGCTCGTGTCCGACGCGAACGCCAGGCTCATCGCCTCGGCCAACGGCATCTGCCCGCCCGGGTTCTCCCGGATGAACTTGATCGCGTTCTGCACGTCCTCCGGGCGGATCTCGACCCACTTGCCCCCCACGCGCACCAGCGGGCTCGACTTGCTCGCGAACTGCTCGAACTCGTTGAGCGTCAGCGTCGTGTCCCCGATGGCGATCTCCCAGTGGTACCCCACCAGCGCCGTCAGCCCGATCTGCGCCCCCGCCGCCCCGCCCGAGCCCGGGCCGGCGTCCGCGTCAAGCTCGCCCGAATCAATCCGCAAACGCGCCCCGAGACGCCCGACCGGCGAATCCCACCACGCGGGCGAGACCACACCGAACCCCTGCTCGACGAGCACCGGCTTGATCTCGTGCAGAAACTCGTACGCCTGGCGCGTCGTCAGCGCCACATCAATCGGCTCGCTCTCGCTCAGCGCCGTCTCCAAACGCTTATACAAGCGGCTCGCGCGCCCGAGCTCTCCAAGCAACAGCTCCTGGGGTGATTCGAGCGTGTACCCCTCGATCGTCACGCGATCGCGCGAGAGCAGCCAGATGTCCGCCGCCTCGACGATCACGCCCGAGTCTTCCTGCGATTGCAGGTAGAAACTCACCGACCAGTTCAGCGACCCCGCGGTGTCGTCCAGATCGTCGGGCAGCTCCTCGTCCAGCGGCTCGTTGAGGCGGAAGCACAGACGCCACGTCGAGCTCTGCCCCCGGTCCTCGAGCGCCCCGATCCAGCGTTTGATCCGGCGCGCCATATCGGTGCGCTGCTGAGGCGTCGTCGGGACCTTGACCCGTTCGCCCAGGAGCCCCGTCAGCCACGCGACCTGCGGGTCCACCTCCGGGCTCTGGCCCTCGATGGTGTCGGTCATCTCCTCGGAGATCAGCACCCGTCGGCACGCCGCGTCGATCAACGCCCCCACCATCTGCTCAACGATCGTCCACGCGTGGTGCTCGTTCTCGTCCACAACCGCGCGCACCACCGGCGGCGCCGCCATGCACAACGCCGCAGCCCGCTCGGCGCTCGCCTCATCGCTCATCCACCCGCGCCACGCCCCGGTGAGCTTGCCGGTCCCGTCCTGACAGGCCATGGGCACAAATCTGTGTCGCCCGAGCAGGTGGCGCGCCAGGCGAGCGACCATCGCCAGGTATCCGACCGAGGCGCCGAGTGTCACCCTGCCCACGCTCGAATCGAGCAGCAGCTCGAGCACCGCCGCCGCCTCTCCGGGCTCGAACGCGAGCGTCGGGATCCGAAACAGCCCCAGACCCGTCGCCGCCCCCTCGTCCTCGTGGGCCGACCGCCCCATCGCCAGCGCCATCTCGGTGCTCGGCGCGGGGCTCGCCCCGCTCGCGGGCAGACGCATCTCGATCTCGCTCTCGCGCCCGGCGTCGATCGCCAGCGCCTCGCGCAGGCGCGCCGGGTCGAGCGCGAACGGGCTCGCCTCCCCCCCGCTCTCGGGCGAGGGCGCGCGCGCGCCGCCCGTCTCGCCCCACAGGTGCAGACGCCCGTCGGTCCACGCCGCGTGAACGACGAGGGTTTCCTGTTCCGTGATACCACCTTGGCTGAGCTGACTCACGTTCCGGCTCTCTCCATCCCGGACCGATGATCGTCGCCCGCTCCCCGCGTCCGTTGCGGGTTCCAACTCGGCGGGTCTGGCGCCTCCACTCGGAGACGCTCAATAGGGGCGGGGGGACTCGAACCCACAACCAACGGCTTAAAAGGCCGGTGCTCTACCGATTGAGCTACGCCCCCGGCAACGGTCGTGCTCTCGCACGCTCAACTCGCCGCGCAGGCGCGATCCTAGGACACATCCGCGTCAGACGCGATCAACCGCCTCTCATTTCCTCTCCAACCCCGTCTGCGAGTCCCAGAAGCACCTCCGCGTGCCGCCGGGCCGCCCCCTGACGCTCCAGAATGCACCCCCGCCCCCGCTGTGCCAAGCCCGCCCGGGCCTGCCCGTCGTCCAGCAGTTCGCTCAATCGCCCCGCGAGCGCCTCCGCCGAGACGACCTCGATCCCCCCGCCATTGAGCAGGGCCTCGACGATGGACTCGAAATCGCCGAACCGCTCGCCGATGAGCGTCGCGGCGCCCAGGGCGACGGGCTCGATCGGGTCCGAGCCGTGCAAATCCCCGAACGAACGCCCCACCACCGCGATATCCGCCAGTTGATACAGCAGCCCCAGCTCCCCGATCGTGTCGAGCAGGAACCGATCGCCCCCGGGCATTGGCGCCTCATTCTGCGATCGCCTGGTGCACGGCTCGAGCGCTGCGCCCGCCTCAGCAAACCGCTCTGGCTTGCGCGGTGCGCACGCGAGCTGCGCCCCGGGCGGGCAGGCCCGGCGCACCATCGCCTCCTCGCCCGGCCCGGTGCTGCCCGCGACGATCAGCTGGCGCCCCGGGTCGATCCCCATCGCCCGCCCCAGCGCCCGCGCCTCCTCACTCGCCCCGGCCACCGGGCGCGAAACGTCCAGGCTGTCCCACTTCATCGAGCCCGTGACCATGCACCGCTCGGGCGCGACGCCCATCGCCTCGAACCGAGCCCGGTACGCCTCATCCTGGACCGCCGCGACCTCCAGCGACCGGAACATCCCCCCAACGACGGGTCGGAAGCGCCGGTACCCCTTGAACGAGCGTTCGCTCAGACGCCCGTTGATCACACAGACCGGGATGTCCCGCCTCCGGCACGCTCGCAAAAAGTTCGGCCACAGCTCCAGCTCCACCAGCCCGACCACGTCGGGCCTGATCGAGTCCAGAAAACGCCCCACCGCCCACGAGAAATCCAGCGGGTAGCGCACCACCTCGCACGTCTGCGCGAACAGCGCCTGCGCGCGCGCCAGGCCGGTGTCCGTGGTTGTCGAGATAATCAGATCAGCCCGACCCTCGAGCAGCGCTGCCAGCGGGCGCAGGGCGTTGACCTCCCCCACCGAGACCGCGTGGAGCATGATCCGCGGTCGCCCGGAGGGCTCACGCCCGGAGGGTTAGCGCCCGGAGAGCATGGGCTCGACACGCCCGAAGCGTTCGGGCCAGCCCTGGCGCCGCTTGCGCAGCCAGACCGGGGCGCTGATGACGCCGCCCAGGATGTACGCCAGATCGAGTGCGTTCATGCCCTGTCCGTGCGAGCGCGATGGGCCAATGGGCGGGGCGGGACTCGAACCCGCGACCCTTCGCGTGTAAGGCGAACGCTCTGGCCAACTGAGCTACCCGCCCGGGCGGACCAAGCCTACGCCCGCAACGCCGCCCGCGAGGATCCCCCTGGGCGGGCTACCGTTGCCCCATGACCCGAAGCTGCCACGTCGGCGACGTCACCATCGGTCCCGGGCGCCCGCTGACGATCATCGGCGGCCCCTGCTCGCTCGAATCCCCCGAACTCGCCCTCGAGGTCGGGCGCGTCCTCAAGGACGCCTGCCAAGGCCTGGGTCTCTCGCTGATCTTCAAGGCCTCGTTCGACAAGGCCAACCGCACCAGCATCGCCTCGCCGCGTGGCCCGGGCCTCGCCCGGGGCCTCGACGCGCTCGCCCGCGTCCGCGACGAGTTGGGCGTCCCCGTCACCACCGATGTCCACACGCCCGAGCAGTGCGAGCCCGTCGCCCGCGTCGTGGACATGCTCCAGATCCCCGCGTTCCTCTGCCGCCAGACGGACCTGCTCCTCGCGGCGGCCCACAGCGCCAACGCCCACAACCGGGCTGTCAGCGTCAAGAAGGGTCAGTTCCTCTCGCCCGAAGAGATGTCCGGCCCCGTCCGCAAGCTCTCCGAGGGCGGGCTCGACAACGTCCTGCTCATCGAGCGCGGCACGTTCTTCGGCTACCACCGACTCGTCAACGATTTCATCGGTCTCGGCGATCTCATGGAGCTCGACTGCTCGGGCTTTACCGACCTTGGCCCGCCGCCGGTCTGCTTTGACGTCACGCACTCGACCCAGCTCCCCGGCTCGGGCCAGCAAACGGGCGGCAGGCCCGAGCGGGCGCCGATGCTCGCAAGGGCCGCGACCGCCGCCGGCGTTCACGCGCTCTTCATCGAGGCCCACCCGAACCCGCGCGAGGCGCTCTCCGACGGCGCGACGCAGCTCCCGCTGAGCGACGTGGGCGAGGTGCTCGCGAGCGTCGCGGCGGTCAGGCGCGCGATCGATATTGACCCGCCCCGATGACGCCCGATCAGGCTCGCCTCGAACGCCTCTTCGCCAGCGGCCCGAACACCAGCAGCATCGCCAGCGTCCCCGGCGACGGCACGAGCGTGATCCGGTCGAGCGCGAAGTCCGCGATCCCATCGGGCGATGATGGATCCCCCGCGAGCGGGTTGTTGCGAAACTGCATGCGGTTGGTGGCGCGCAGGGCGTCCTCGAACGTGCCGCTGCCCTGCTGGCGGACCCACGAGGCGGAATCGGTGAAGTCCACCTGGTAGAACGTCCAGGCGTCGGCGCCGGGCGAGAACTCGACAACGCTCGTCCAGAAGTTGCCCGGGTTGCCCACGGCCACGTGCAATCGCAGCGTGTCCTCACCCCCGAGGTCGCGCAGCCAGAAGGACATGCCTGTCACACCATCAGCGATCAGGTCGCCCGTGTACGGGGCCGATGTGTTGCGTGTCGCGAGCTGGGCCGGGTTGGAGTTTGAGATCAGCAGGTAGCCGTCGCCGGCGCCACCGACGCCGCCGGTGGCGATCAGGTCGAGCGTCGCGCCGCCGCCCCAGCCGCCGAGCCCGGCGTTGAAGTCTTCGGTAAAGCCAGCGATCGCGCCCAGCGAGGGGGCGGCGGCGAGCGCAACGGCGATCGCGCCCAGCGGTGTTGTGAGTGTTCTACGCATCGGTGTTCTCCAAGGTGGTCTCACAACGTAGCCGCCCGGGCGCGAATCTCAAAGCGCAGCGATCTGGTTCTGGCGGGTATCGGACGCGGGAACCAAAGAAACCGCCCGCGAAGATCGCGGGCGGCTTGGGTCATAGTCGGTGTGTTCTTTATCGGGACGAGCGGCTCAGCTCGCCTTGGCGTCACGCATGCGTCGGAGCTGGACGGTGCGCTGCGCGTCGCTCTCGGGCGGATCGACGTGGATCTTGCGACCCTGGAAGACGACGCGACCCTCGCCGACGCTAAAGAGCGTGTCGTCCTTGGCGCGTCGGACATTGAAGCCGGGCTTGAACTTGGTGCCGCACTGGCGGACGATGATCGCGCCGGGCTTGGCCCATTCACCGCCGTAGAGCTTGATCCCGCGGTACTGCGGGTTCGAGTCGCGCCCGTTCTTGGTCGAGCCCTGTCCCTTTTTGTGCGCCATCGCGTCGGCTCCAATCAATCCCCAAGGCTCGTCGCCTGCGGGGCAGGTGTCTGTCTCGCCAGCGGCAAGGATAGGCGGACGGGGCGCCGTCTCGCCAGCGGCAAGGATAGGCGGACGGGGCGCCCGAAGCTATTGAGGCTGCTCACCCCTTTTGACGCCTTACCGCATTACCCAGAGGGTCTCGACCCGCTCGAGCGGCTCGCCGCCCCGGTCGGTCATGTCGCCCGGGGTCTCGTAGCGGAGCATCAGCGTCTTGCGCAGGACGTGCCTCTGGCGCTGCCCGGTCTGGCGGTCCTTGGTCCAGAAGACCGTGCTCTCGCCCGAGAGGTTCGCCGCGAAGACCATGATCTCGTCCACGTCCAGGTCCGTCGCGGGCCAGATCACCACGCCCGAGCGCGCGTTCTCAACGCCTTCGAGCACGCTGCCCAGGATCGAGATCTGGTCCTTGATCAGCGGGTTGCCCAGGCGTTTGAGCATCTCCGCGGTGACGGCCGGGGGGATGTTCTCGCCCGAGCGAAGAATCTCGCCCATGTCGGTTTTCAGGTAAAAATCCGGGGCGTAGAGCAGATCGGCGCCCCAGAAGTTCGTCACGGTGAAGGTCAGATAGAAAAACGGACGCACGCCGACGCCGGGAACATCGACCCGGGCCAGACGCAGCGGCCCTGCGTCGAAATCAAACTCCCACGAGGTCGGGATGGGCGATGGCTCCGGGGCGGCGCCCGGGGCGGTCATAACGGCGCCGAGCGCGACACACGCGATCGCCAGAGCCCGAATCGGGCGTGTCCAGGATGTCCTCGACCGCTGCATATCGATCCTCTCGCGTCGTCGGTGTGAACTCAGACCCGGGCGTCATCGCGCCGAGCGTCCCGGGGTGGGTAGTCTAGAGCACCCCGGGGACGCGTCAATCCGATACGGGCCTTGAAGGGGATCGGTTCTCGCCCAGACGGGGCAGACGCAATGCGATGACCCAGACCACGCCGAGAGTCCAGCAGGCGCCCAAGGCCCTCCGCCTTGCCGCCGCCGCCCGCCTGGTGAGCGTCGAGGGGCCAGCGAGGCGCCGCGCCGCCCGGGCACTGCTCGAAAACGCCTCCAGCGCCGGGATCGACCCCAGCCTGATGTGGATCACCACCGATCCCGCCCGGGGGCGAGAGTGGGTCGGGCAGGTCTGCCTGGTCGTGCCCGCCTGCGGGCGGACCGCGATGCTGTTTCTGTCTCAGCCCGGGAGCGAGCGTCTGCTCGGCTCCGAGTCGGCCCAGCTCGACGAGCGGGTCCGGGTGCTCCGGGGGGCGTTTGCCGGGCTTGAGGCGAGGGCGGACCTGGATATCGCGGTCGCTCAGTCGCTGCCCGAGCCGGGGCAGGCGTGGTCGATCGAGGCGTGCAAGCGGGCCTCGATGGTCCATGTGGGCGATCTGGCGTACCTCAGGCGGAGCCTGCCCAAGGGCACGGGCGCCGTGGACCCGGGCGCCCTGGACTGGCCCGAGGGCGTCCGCGTCCGGCGCATGGGCGACCCGGCGGACCCGGAGAACACCCGCAGGCTCATCGTCGCGCTCGACCGCTCGTACGAGGACACGCTCGACTGCCCCGAGCTGTGCGGCCTGCGCACCACAGAGGACGTGCTCGCCTCGCACAAGTCCACGGGCGAGTTCGACCCGACGCACTGGTGGGTCGTCGAGCTCGACGGGCGCCCGGAGGGGTGCGTGCTGATGAGCCGGTGCCCGGAACAGGACGCGCTCGAGCTGGTCTACCTCGGGTTGTCCACACGCCTGCGCGGACGCGGGCTCGGGCGCCTGGTGCTCGAACGGGCCATGGCCTCGGCGGTCCAACCCGGGCTCGCCTCGATGACCTGCGCCGTAGACCGAAGAAACACGCCTGCGCTCTCGCTGTACCGCGGGTTTGGGTTCGCCGAGTTCACGTCGCGCATCGCGTACGTACACCCGATCAACGCGGCACGCAAGACGAACGTGTGACCCACGGAGCGCGTTGTGGGCGGCCTGTGGAACACTTGGTTTATCAACAATCTTGTTCACAACATGCGTGAACTTCGGGCTTTGTCGTGGATGACTTTTTCTTCCGATCGTAAGTCGTTGCCCGCGCAACGCTCACGCGGTCAACACCAAACTCCGGGTGCTTCTCCCCGTTGCGGACCGCCCGGAGTTGGCCTAGATTCACCGCTCATCGGTCACGGACACGACCGGCGGACGGACAGCGAGAATCACTCGATTTCACGCCCCGACCCACCCGGGTCGGTGAGAGAAAATCAAACGGCGAGAGACCGCCAGGAACGCCGTCACGACGACGGCGAGATGTGATCGGTGCGCACACCCCGCAACGGGGTGATCCGGACGTAGGGCGAAGGATTCGATCCACCACAGGGCATGCTTGCCGGACGGGCGCTGGGCGCACGGGGGGAATCCGTGCGCTCGGTCGCGGGCGCCACGGATGCGGCGTCCCGCCCGGACCGGCGGGCTCGGGGACGAGGCCCACGGACTGGGTCTCAGGGGCGGGTACAACACAGTGCAAGGCGGCAACACCAGGACGGGCGAGCATGACACCTCACGAACTTCATCCAGCAGCAGGGGCAGAGAGAGCGCAGGCCAGACGCGCCGCGGCGCCTCCGCCCTCGACCGCCTCAAAGACCGCCTCGCCAGCGAGCTCGACGACGAGGGCTACGGGCGATACCTCGGCGGCGGCGACCGCCTCGAGCTCGACGGCGCCCGCCTGGACGTCCGTGTCCCGGACCGCTTCACCGCGAGCCTGATCGACCGGCGCTACGGCGAGAGCCTGCGACGCGCCCTGCGCGAGGAGCTGGGCAGCGAGAGCGAGGGAGCCGTCACCTGCCGCGTGGACCGCGCCATCGCGCCGGATTGCGCGCCCCGGCGCGATGACCCCGGCGCCCGACCCGCACGAGCGCCCGCCCGGGCGCCCAGCCCGATCCGCGACGACCAGCGTCTGGACGACTTTGTGGTGGGCGAGGCCAACCGCGTGGCGCACAGCGCTTGCGTGCAGCTGTGCGACCGGGCCTCGCCGCTGCGGGTGGTGTTTCTGCACGCGCCGTGCGGGCTGGGCAAGACGCACCTGCTGCGGGGCGTGTCGGTCAAGCTCCGCCAGGACAACCCCGGCGCCAAGGTCCGCTACCTGACGGGCGAGTCGTTCCTCAACGAGTACATCGCTCGGGTGCGTGAGGGGCGCATCGACGCGTTCCAGGCGCGGTTCCGCGGGCTGGATCTGTTGTGTGTCGATGACGTGCAGATCGTGCTGGGCAAGGAAAAAACCCAGCACCAGCTCCTGCAGGCGATCGAGACGGTGCAGAACGGGGGCGGGCGCGTCGCGCTCGCGTCGGACACGCACCCGCGCCAGATGCGTGAGCTCAGCCGGGCGCTTGCGAGCCGGTTTGTCGCCGGACCGGTCATCAGGATCGACGCGCCCGACCGGGAGCTGCGCGAGCGTCTGGTCAGGCGTCGATCCGAGCGGCGCGGGCTGGCGCTGAGCGATCAGGCGGCGTCGATGATCGCCGATCGCGCCTCGGGCGCCCGCGAGGGGGAGCTGGCGAGCGTGCGCGATCTCGAGGGCATGATTATCCAGGTCGAGGCCGTCTGGCGCCTGCTCGGGCGCGCCTCGGGCGCCGCCCTGATCGAGGCGTCGCTCGTCGCCCGCGCCCTGGAGCTGCGCAGCTCGACCCGGGGCGACGACGAGTCCGGGCAAGGTAAACGCCCGGTCCGACTCGAACAGATCAGCGAGGTCGTCTGCCGCGAGATGGGCGTGCAGCTCGGTGACGTGCTCGGGCGCGGGCGGCACAAGCGCGTCGTGCTTACCCGGGCGCTGATCGTCCACGTCAGCCGGGCGCTGACGACCCGGAGCTACCCCGAGATCGCCCGGGCCATGGCCCGGACCAACCACTCGACCGTGATCACGGCCCACCAGCGCGTTCAACGCCAGATCGAGGCCGAGCAGAACTGCGATGTCGGGTGCGCCCACGACGGGCTGCCGATCGGACAGGTCGCGGCCCAGCTCGAGCGCGAGGTCCGCCGGGCGGCGCGCCGGGGCTGAGACTGGGCGGAGGGCGCGGGGGCGAGCGGGTATCCTCACGCCCACGGAAGGACGCGCATGTCAGACACCGAGATCCCCCTGAGCCGCCCGGATATTTCACGACTCGAAGAGGAGCTGGTGCTCTCGGTGCTCCGGTCGGGGCGGTTGTCGATCGGGCCGATGCAGGAAGAGTTCGAGCGGCTCGTCGCCGAGCGGGCCGGGTGCGACCATGCGGTGGCGGTCAGCTCGGGCACCGCGGGCCTGCACCTGGTGCTCGCGTCGCTGGGGATCGGCCCGGGCGACGAGGTCGTCACCACGCCGTTCTCGTTTATCGCCTCGAGCAACGCGATTTTGATGGTCGGCGCGACGCCCGTGTTCGTGGACATCTGCCCGACGAGCCTGAACATGGATCCGCGCCTGCTCGAAGCGGCGATCACCCCGAGAACCAGGGCCATTCTCGCGGTCGAGGCCTTCGGGAACCCCGCGTACATGCACGACTACGCCCGGATCGCCGCGAAGCACGAGATCCCGCTGGTCGAGGACTGCTGCGAGGCGCTCGGGGCGAGCTCGCGCGGCAGGCGGGCTGGCTCGTTCGGGCGGGCGGGTGTGTTTGGGTTTTATCCGAACAAGCAGATCACCACGGGCGAGGGCGGCATGGTGGTGACGGATGATCCGCGCCTGGCCGAATCGTGCCGCTCGCTGCGCAACCAGGGACGCGCCCCCACACCCGCGAGCCCGCGCCGGGGCGCCCCGTCGCCCATGAACACCGGTTCGTGGCTCGCCCACGACAGGCTCGGGTACAACTACCGCCTCTCGGAGGTCAACGCCGCCATCGGCGTCGCGCAGATGCGCCGCCTCGATGAGCTGCTCGAACGACGCGGGCGCGTCGCGAACATGTACATGGAACGCCTGCTCGGGGTCCCGGATCTGGTCCTGCCCAACTCGGGCGAGGGCGACGTTTTCAGCTGGTTTGTGTTCGTCGTCAGGCTCGCAGCCGGGTACTCGCGCGACGAGCGCGACCGGGTCATCACCGGGCTGCGCCAGCACGAGATCGGGGCGGCGGACTACTTCCCGTGCATCCATCTCCAGCCATTTTATCGAGATTTGTTCGGGTTTAGGCCGGGTCGGTTCCCGATCGCCGAGTCGGTCAGCGCCCGGACGGTTGCGCTGCCGTTCTTTGGTGATCTGAGCGAACGCGAAGTTGATCTGGTCTCGCAGACGCTCGAGCTGATGCTCAAGCGGGAGAGTCTGAAGCGGAGCTAGGTTGTTTGTTCGTGTTCTATTTGTATATTCGAGGGCGCCGGGACTTGCCCCGGGGGGTCGGGCGCCTAGGATTGGGGCCTGTCCCGGGAGAGCGTCCGGGCGGGTTTGGAGATTTCCGATGCCGTACGAGTGCCATTTCACGGGCAAAAAAACGACCTTTGGACGGAAGATCGCGCACGGCGGTCAGAAGGTCAAGAAGGGCGGTTTCGGCCTGAAGACAACCGGCATCTCGAGCCGCAAGTTCAAGCCCAACCTGCAGAAGGTCAACGTCCTGCTCACCGACGCGAACGGCAAGACAAGCGTCAAGCGCGTCTACGCCTCGACGAGCGCGATCCGCTCGGGGCTCGTGATCAAGCCGCTCAAGCGCAAGTACGGGTACACCCGCCAGCAGAAGGCCTGAGCGGACAGCACACCGGATCATCATCGGGCCCACGCTTTCATCGGCGTGGGTCTTTCTTTGCGCCCTGCCCAACGGCGCGGGCGGGTACGATTGGGCGAGCTGTGAGGGAGGCGCCCGGTGCTGTGCGAGAGCTGCGGTCAACGCGAGGCGACGATCCACGAGGTCCTGATCAAGGGCGGGTCGAAGATCGAGAAGCACCTGTGCGAGGTGTGCGCGCAGGCGTCGGAGATCGAGCCCTCGTCGAACCTGCCCATCAGCGAGCTCATCAGCAAGTACATGGTCTCGCCCGGCGTCCAGCCCGGCGCACACCCGGGCGACGAGTCCGAGCAGCGGCGCACGCCCGCGACGACCGTCTGCCCGAGCTGCGCCTTGACGGTGCGTGAGTTCCGCCAGGGCGGGCTGCTCGGGTGCCCGGGGTGCTACGACGCGTTCGAGGATCTGCTGGCGCCGCTGATCGAGCGCGCCCACGAGGGCGGCGTCTGCCACGTGGGCAAGACCCCGCGCCGTGCGCTCGATTCCGGGCGGAGCAAGGGCGATGTCGCGCGTCTGCTGGGCGATGCGCACGAGCGGGCCGAGCGTCTCGGGACGCTGCGCAAGCAGCTCACCGACGCGGTCGAGCGTGAGCAGTACGAGCGGGCCGCCCAGCTTCGTGACGAGATGCGCCGGGTCGCGACGGTCCAGCAGGACGCGGGCGAAGAGGTTGATGGCGACGACGCCCACGGTGAAGGGTCGCAGGCGTGATCCCGCCGAGCGCGAGATGGGAGGGCGGGGCCGAGTGGCTGCGCGGCGAGGGCGAGGCGAGCGACGTCGTGCTGTCGTCGCGGGCGCGCATCGCCAGGAACCTGGCGGGCTTCCCGTTTATGACGAAGGCCTCGAGCGAGGACCGCGTGCAGGTGCTGGACCCGTGCCGCAGGCGTGTGCTCAGCGATGAGTTCAAGCGGGCCTCGGGCGCACAGAGCGTGATGTGGGTCGATCTGCACGAGGTGGACAAGCACGAGCGTCAGGTGCTCGTCGAGCGGCATCTGATCAGCCGCCAGCACGCGCGAGGGAAGCTCTCGACGGGTCGGGGCGGGGCCGACCAGCCCCGGGGCGTGGCCATCGGGCTGCCCAGCGAGCGCGTCGCGGTCATGGTCAACGAGGAGGACCAGCTCCGCATCCAGGTCATCCGCTCGGGCCTGGCGCTGTCCGAGCTGCTCGAGCAGATCGATCAGATCGACGACGCGCTCGAACTCGGGCTCGACTACGCCTTCCACCCGAGGTTCGGGTACCTGACGGCGTGCCCGACGAACGTGGGCACCGGCATCCGCTTCTCGGTCATGCTCCACCTGCCGGGCCTGAAGCTCACGGGCGAGATCGAGCGGGTCAAGCGGGCGGCCGAGGACATGTCGCTGGCGGTGCGCGGGTTTTACGGCGAGGGCTCCGAGGCTGCGGGCGATCTGTACCAGGTCTCGAACCAGACCACGCTGGGCAAGAGCGAGCATGTGCTGGTGCACGAGCTCGAGCGGGAGATCGTGCCGCGGATTATTGATTACGAGCGCCACGCGCGCCGGACGCTGCTCGAAAAACGACGCCCCACGACCGACGACACAACCAACCGGGCCTTGGGCGTGCTCCGCACGGCCCGCCTGCTGGGCGTGGAAGAATCCATGCAGCTGCTCAGCCATGTGCGCCTGGGCGTGCTGCTCGGGCTGGTCGAGGGCGTCGAGCAGCACAGCGTCAACGCGCTGATGCTCCAGGTTCAGCAGGCGCACCTGCAATGCTCGGCGTCGCGCGAGCTGACCCAGCAAGAGCGCCGGATCGAGCGGGCGGCGCTCGTGCGCAAGACCCTCGGTGGAGCGTGAGCGCCCGGGGGGCTGATCCTTCCGAGCGGTTCGTCTGGCCCCCAGGCCCGCCCGCGCCCCCCAAGCCAAATGCACCACAATCGCTGGCGCCATTTGAGCCCCCCCACTGGCTTGATGCGTCCTGGCCCCGAGAGGCGACGCGCTTTGGGCGGACCATCGGCGAGCTCGAGCGGGTTCTGCTCGGGGGCGGGACATGCTCGCTCGAAGCCCGGGCCGCTCAGCTCGTGTGGAGGCCTGAGCCCGCAGGCAGGGCCTGCTGGCGCTGCGCCGAATCCGTCGGCGAGCACGAGGTCGATGACACCGGGTGCGCCACCTGCCGAGGCTCGCGCCCGCCCTGGAACCGATTCGTCCGACTGGGCGCCTACGACGGGCTGGTGCGCAGCGCCATTCTCGAGCTCAAGTTCCGGGCCAGGCGGGGTGTGGGAGGCGAGCTGGGGCGATTGCTGGGGCTGCGCCTGAACGCTGAACTGCAAGCGCAGGGGCATGAGCCGGGGGCGGGGGTCGTCGTCCCGGTCCCGATCTCGACGCGCCGGCGTCTGCAGCGGGGCGTGGACCACACGGCGGTCCTCGCCGGGGGCGTTTCCAGTCGCTCGGGGCTGACTGTGACGCCGCTGCTGAGACGATCGCACCGCCCGAGCCAGCTCAGCGTGCCGACGAGCCAGCGGGAGGCGAATGTTCGCGGGTCGATCGGAGTGCGGCGCGGGCGTCGGGCGCCGGAGGAGGGGGTTGTGGTCGTGCTGGATGATGTTCGGACAACTGGGGCGACGATGCGGGCGGCGTGCCGATGCGTCCAGGCCCTGGGTGTGGACCGCGGGCGGATCTGGGCGTGCGTCGCGGGGGTAGGTGATGGGGCGGACCGCCAGGGGAGGGCGGGGGTGGACGGAATAAGTTCGGCTCAGGCGGGGCTGGAGGATGGGGCGGGGGGGAAAGATCGGCAGTCTTTTTCTGGCGAAGATTGACTCCCCGGGAGGGTGCGCTACACTCGCCTCGCCGCTGACCGAAGGGGAAGCGACGGACAACCGGGGGCATCGGCGGACGCCGGGGCCTTCGGGGCCACCTTGACAAGTGAACAGTTGGGTCCACCGCAAGAATGTGCGGCGTTGACAACCGGTGCATACCGGGTCCTTGGCGGGACAGTCAGCGTCGTTCAAGAAGCTGGATCAGGGTTTCACAGCTCTGATGGCTTCAGACATTCTTGTGCTTGGATCAGCCCTTGCCCACACATACCCATGTGTGGGCATAATCATCCAAATGAGTGTTTGAATCGACCTCGCCCGTTGCTGGGCGGGGCATAGTGCGGAGCAATCCGTATTGTGAAGACCGGCCTCGTTACGCCCATGCTGATCTTGTCGATGTCGAAAGGCATCGAGAGGGGAGTGGCACGAACGGGGTGGCCGGATCACTTCAATCCGACGCATCGACGAGTGCAGCCAAGGTTGCAGGAGTCACCGCAAAGGAATTCAATTGAAGAGTTTGATCCTGGCTCAGATTGAACGCTGGCGGCATGGCTAAAACATGCAAGTCGAACGAGAACCAGGCTTCGGCCTGGGGACAGTGGCGAAAGGGCGAGGAATACGATCGAACGTGCCCCAAGGTGGGGGATAGCGTCGGGAAACTGACGGGAATACCCCATGTGCTCTTCGGAGGAAAGGTTTACCGCCTCGGGAGCGGCGATCGTCCTATCAGGTTGTTGGTGAGGTAAAGGCTCACCAAGCCGAAGACGGGTAGCGGGTGTGAGAGCATGACCCGCCGCATCGGGACTGAGACACTGCCCGGACTCCTACGGGAGGCTGCAGTAACGAATATTCCGCAATGGGCGAAAGCCTGACGGAGCAATGCCGCGTGTGGGATGAAGCATCTACGATGTGTAAACCACTGTCAGGGACTAGGAACAATGACCAGTCCCAAAGGAAGGGCCGGCTAATTCAGTGCCAGCAGCCGCGGTAATACTGAAGGCCCAAGCGTTAATCGGAATCACTGGGCTTAAAGGGTGCGCAGGCGGATTCGCAGGCATCTCGTGAAATCCCACGGCTCAACCGTGGAACTGCGGGGTGAACCGCGAGTCTTGAGGCAAGTAGGGGTCAGTAGAACCATGGGTGGAACGGTGAAATGTGTAGATATCCATGGGAACGCCAATGGCGAAGGCAGCTGACTGGGCTTGTCCTGACGCTCAGGCACGAAAGCGTGGGGAGCGAACGGGATTAGATACCCCGGTAGTCCACGCCGTAAACGATGTGTACTAGATCGAGGTGGTGTTCACGCCTTCTCGGTCGAAGAAAAATCGTTAAGTACACCGCCTGGGGAGTACGGTCGCAAGGCTAAAACTCAAAGGAATTGACGGGGGCTCACACAAGCGGTGGAGCATGTTGCTTAATTCGAGGCAACGCGAAGAACCTTACCTGGTCTTGACATGCATGGATTAACCTTTGGAAACTTAGGCCACGCCCTTTGGGTGGAACATGCACAGGTGCTGCATGGCTGTCGTCAGCTCGTGCTGTGAAGTGTCGGGTTAAGTCCCTTAACGAGCGCAACCCCTATCGCTAGTTACTAACGCGTTATGGCGAGGACTCTAGCGAGACTGCCGGTGTCAAACCGGAGGAAGGTGGGGATGACGTCAAGTCCTCATGGCCCTTATGACCAGGGATGCAAACGTGCTACAATGGCATGGACAGAGCGACGCAATACCGCGAGGTGGAGCAAATCGCAAAAACCATGCCCCAGTTCGGATTGCAGGCTGCAACTCGCCTGCATGAAGCCGGAATCGCTAGTAATCGTGGATCAGCTACGCCACGGTGAATACGTTCCTGAGCCTTGTACACACCGCCCGTCACGTCATGGAAGCCGGGAGCGCCCGAAGTCACATCGTTTCAGGTGTGCCTACGGCGAGATCGGTGACTGGGACGAAGTCGTAACAAGGTAGCCGTAGGAGAACCTGCGGCTGGATCACCTCCTTTCTAAGGGATTTCCTTAGACTCGATCGTATGAAACCCTGATGGGGAATCATCCCGGTGAGAACCGGATCGAGCATGTGAACACATTCTTGCCCGCATATGTCCCGTGCCCGCTTCGGCGAGCGCGAGTCGCGGATAGACGCCGAGTAATCGGTATCGAAGGCTGGACCCAACTGTTCAACTGTCAAGGCACATACGCGCCCGCTTCCCCTGGAAGCGGGCGTTGTTGTTTTTGCATTCTCCGTCGCGATCGACTAGGTCAGGGGTCTAGATCAACAACACACTCGAGCTCGTGGGTCACTGAGGCGATCGGGTCGGCGCCCAAGTCAAAGCCATCCTCGGAAGCAAAAAGACTCACTCTGAACCGAGCAGTCGCGGGGTACTCGCCGGGCGGGATCTCCGGTCCAAGTGTGATCATCTTCGTGAAAATCCCCGCGCCGTGGTTGCCCATGGGCCCACTTCCCCATGCCTCGATCGTGACATGTTGGTCTGCGACCGCGATGTCAACGAACTCCAAGCGAATCCAGTGCTTCCCGTTTTTCCACGTTGGATCACCGGTCCGGTACTCCGAGTACTGAACGGCAAACACGAACGAGCCCGGCTGTGCCGGATCGGGGCTGTGACGAAATGAGACTGCAATGCCCTGCATCAGAAAGCGCGAGATGAGTGGAGCTTCGATGTTTCCTGATGCGATCGCTCGCGCCATGAACTCGCCCCACTCGGCGGTCCATGCTGCGGAGGCATCGCCTTGGACGTCGAGGCCGATCTCGAACACTCGCTGGAGCTCGTGCTGCTGAATCGCTCCGCTCTCCATGCGGCGGTTCAGCTCCACGAGAGCTTTTATGTCGCCGTAGGCGCTTCGCTCAATCAAGATCCATGTTGGGGACACCGAGGCGCCGAAGTACACGGCCACCGAGCCGACGAGGATGACAAGGGCAAGAACGCATCCAATCCCGGCCAGCCAGCGATATCGCAACCAGCCGAGGAGTGTGGACGCGATCACAAGCACAGCCACGAGCAACAACGCGTATGTAAATATCCACACGGCTTACCCCCACTCCCCCTGGATCCGCGTTGCCTTATGCCCTGCTGTTCTTGTCGCGCTTGAACTTCTTCTCGTGACGCACGATCTCGCCGGTCACGAGGTAGACCACGTCCTCGGCGATGTTGACCATCAGATCTCCCACGCGCTCGAGCTCGCGCCCGATCCGGTGGATCATCAGCACGTCCGCCTTGCGGGTGGGCTCGAGGTCGAACAGCGCCAGCACGTCGTCGAACAGGCGTTTGTCGAGGCGGTCGATGAGCGTGTCGCCGGCGATGATCTCGCGGGCCGCGTCGATGTCTTCGCTCAGGACCGCGCGCAGCAGGCTGTGGCACATCAGCGGCACCCGCTCGCCCATCTCCACCAACGACGTCGGCCAGCTCGGCGTGGGCGAGCCGATGCGCAGCGTCAGCTTGGCGATCGAGCTTGCGTGGTCCGCCACGCGCTCGATGTCGTTGTTGGCCTTGAGACAGAACGCGATCTGGCGCAGGTCGCCCCCGAACGGTTGCTGCAGGGTCAGCAGGCGGAAGCATTCTGCCTCGATCTCGACCTCTTCTCGGTCCACCCGGTCGTCGCGGTCGCGCACCGCCTGGGCGCCCTCCGCGTCCAAAACCCAGAGGGCTTTCAGGGCCGACTCGAGCATGTCGATCGCCATGCTCGCCTCGCGGACAATGCGCCGGCGCAGGGCGAGCAACTCGACGTCGAAGCTGGTCTGCCCCTTGAGGCGGTGTCCGATGTCGTGCCCCGCGGCTGGTTCTTCGCGCTCGCTCATGGTCCGTGTGCGCCTTTCCGTGCGTGAAAACGTGAGTATACACGCGATCTCGGCGTGCTCGTGTTATGAACGGGTCAATGTTGAGGGCGGGGTTGAGGGAGAGAGAGACGATGGTGCTGACGCAGGGGCGGGCACCGCGTCCTTGGGCGCCAGGCGGGTCGCGAGCACTCGCACGAGCGTGGCGGGCTCGAAGTACGACGCGGGCGGGCGCCAGTAGACCTCCGCCAGCGCCGTGCCCGAGGGCGTCCTGGCGTTGGTCTGGGCCAGGTCCGAGCCGATTACGCGCACGCTGCCCTGGGCGCCGGCCAGACGCTCGGCGACCGGCTCCGGGCGCTCGGTCAGGAAGACCAGGTCGTTGTCGCGGCGCGTGATTGTCCTGATGCCCAGCGGCGCCGCGCCGACGCGGATCTCGCCGAGTTCGATCAATCGGCGCACGGGCGAGGGGATGTCGCCGTACGCGCTGGTCAGGTCGGCCTCGACGACATCGAGCTTCGTGGCGCTCCCGGCCGTCGCGATGCGCCGGTACGCCTCGAGCCGCCGCGTGTCGCTCGGGATGTACGCCTTGGGGATCAGGCCCGTGATCCCGATGTCGATCACGCAGTGCTCGACGAGCTCGGGCTCCTCGGTGCGCGTCAGCTCGTGCACGGCGCGGTCCAGCAGGCGGCAGAACATTTCGTACCCGACTGCCGCGATGTGCCCGGACTGCTCGGCGCCCAGAATATTGCCGGCGCCGCGGATCTCCAGGTCGCGCATCGCGATCTTGAACCCCGCCCCGAGCATGGAATACTGCTCGATCGCCTTGAGTCGCTTCTTGGCCGCCTCTTTCACCACACGATCTTCGGGCAGCAGCAGGTAGCAGTACGCCCGGTGCTTGGATCGCCCGACGCGCCCGCGGAGCTGGTGCAGGTCGGCAAGCCCGAAGCGGTCGGCGTCGTTGATGACCATGGTGTTGGCCGACGCGATGTCGATCCCGGACTCGATGATCGTTGTCGCGACGAGGATGTCCGCCTCGCGCCGCATGAACGTGAGCATGACCGCCTCGAGTTCTTTGGGCGCCATCTGCCCGTGCCCCACGACCACCCGCGCGTCCGGCGCCATCTTCTGCACCTCGTCGGCGACTGTCTGGATGTTGTGGACCCGGTTGTGAACGAAATACACCTGCCCCTCTCGCGCCAGCTCTCGCTTGATCGCCTGTGCGATCCGGCGCGTGTTGTACGGGATGACCTCGGTGACAATCGCCCTTCGGTCCAGGGGGGGTGTCGTCAGCGAACTGATGTCCCGCAGCCCGAGCATCGACATGTGCAGCGTCCGCGGGATCGGTGTCGCGCTGAGCGTCAGCACATCCACCGTCATGCGCAGCTGCAGAAGGCGTTCCTTGTGCTCGACCCCAAATCGTTGCTCCTCGTCGATCACGACCAGGCCCAGGTCGGCGAACTTGACGTCCTTGGAGAGCAGGCGGTGCGTGCCGATGATGACATCGACCTCGCCCATGCGGAGCTGCTTGAGCGTCGCGTTGATCTCTTTGCCGGTCTTGAAGCGGCTGAGCGACTCGACCCGGAACGGGTAATCGGCGAACCGGGCGCGGAAGGTCCGCTCGTGCTGCTCGGCGAGGACGGTCGTGGGGACGAGGATGGCGACCTGCTTGCCGAACTCGACGGCCTTGAAGGCCGCGCGAATCGCCAGCTCGGTCTTGCCGAACCCGACGTCGCCGCACAGCAGGCGGTCCATCGGGCGCCCGGAGGTCATGTCCCGCTTGATCTCGGCGATCGAGGCGAGCTGGTCCTCGGTTTCTTCGTACGGGAACTCGGCCTCGAACTCCGCCTGCCAGGGCGTGTCCTGCGGGTAGCGCAGGCCGGGCAGGTGCTCGCGGGCGGCCCGCACGCGCAGCAGCTCGCTGGCCAGATCGCGCACCGACTCGGCGACCCTGGCCTTCTGCGTCTTCCACTTGCTCCCGCCCATGTGCGACAATGGCGGCTTGCCCTGGAACCCGCCGACGTACTTCTGCACCAGGTCAATCTGCGAGCACGGCACATGCAGGCGCGAATCCTTGGCGAACTCGAGCGTCATGTACTCCTCAGCGTCGGGCGCGCTCTCACCCTTCTTTGTGGATCGCTTCGTCGTCGTGCGCAGAACCCGCAGCCCGGAGAACCGGGCGATGCCGTGGTCCGCGTGGACGACGTAGTCCCCGGGAGCCATGTCCAGGAACGTGTCCATCGCGCGCCCCGCCCGCAGGCGCGACGCCTTGCGGCGCGTGTCGTACCGGTGCAACAGCTCGTGCGTCGGCACGACCGACAGACGCTCGTCCCCGTCGCCCCAGACAAACCCCCGGTGGATATAGACGACCTCGCGCCGGATCGAGCCCGAGCGATCGGGCGCGTGCTGGGCGACGAGCTCGCTCATGCGGGCTCGCTCCGCGTCGTTGAGGCACGTCACGACGACCTGCCCCTCGCCCGCCATCTGCCCAAGCTCGCGCACCGCCTCGCCCGCGTCCTTCTCGAACGGGGGCAGGGGCGAGACGGGCAGCGCCACCCGGACATCGGCATCGCTCGCCCCGGCGGAAAACTGGTTGACCTCCACGAGCGCACGGAAGCGGCTTTCGAGAATCTTGAGCACCGCCGGCGGACCCATGATCCCGCTCGAATCCGTCACACGCTCGTAGTACCCCCGCCCCTGCTCGACGATCTCCATCGTCTCGCTGAGCACGGCGACCGCCTCGGGCGGGACGAGCTCGAGCAGGTTGACGCCGTCGTCGCTGATGCGCAGGCGTTCGGGGTCGATCGCGACAAGCTCGACGCGCTCGAGCCTCCGGTCCGAGCCCATGGTGTCGAGGTCAATCTCGGTGAGGCGTTCGACCTCGTCCCCAAAGAAGTCCAGTCGAACCGGGGCGTTGGCGCCGCCCACTGCGGCGGGCGGGAAGACATCGAGGATCCCGCCGCGGATAGCAAAGTCGCCCGGCTCCTCGATCGCGTCCAGCCTCCGGTACCCCGCGTCGCCCAGCCAGGCGGCGAGCCTCGACGGATCGATCTCGTCGCCCGCGCCGATGCTCAGCAGCAGATCCCCGAGCCCCTCGGGCCTGGGGACGCGCTGCATGAGCGCCGCGATCGGCAAGACCAATACCCCGGCGCGATCGGGCGCAGGATCGGCAGCGAGCGCGCGCACCAGCGCCGCCCGCTCGGCGAACTGCTCGGCCCCCACCCCGCCCGCCCCGGGGGTGGACTCCATCGGCGGCGCCCACCTGGCCAGCCCCGGGCGCAGGGCGTTGAGCTCGTCGCAGCTCTCCTCGCCCTCGTCGGCGTGCGCAACAACCAGCACCACCGGGCACGCCAGCGCCTCGCTGATCGCGGCGCTCACCAGCGCCGTTGACGAGCCCACGCTGCCCGTGGCGACCACACGCCGCCCGTCGCGCACAGCGCCGATGAGCGCGCGCGCGCACGCGTCCTTGCTGATGTGGTCGATCAGATCCACGCGGGCTCCTTCGGTGCGCGCACACCCCTCCCCAGGCAGGCGCTGCTCGCCCCCGCCCGGGTCGGTCGGCTTCGGTTCGGGTCATCGTAGCGTGCCCGCGGGGCGGGCTCAGTCAAAGCGGATGTGCGGGGCGAGCTTCTGGGCCGTCTTGGGGCCGATGCCACGGACACGCTGGAGGTCGCGCAGATCCTTGAACGGGCCATCGGACGCGCGGCTCTCGCTGATCCGCGATGCGATCACCGGGCCAACGCCCGGCAGCAGCTCCAGCTCTGAGGGCGAGGCGCTGTTGACCCGGATTCGGACCGCCAGAGCCGGCTCTTGTGCGCTCTCGGCTTCATCATCCGCCGGCGCGGGCGCCGGCGAGGGTTCGAGATCCACCAGACGCGACTCGAGCGGGCTCTCGGGCGGGAGCTCATCATCGGGCGGCGCCGGCGCTGGCGAGGGCTCTTCATCAAGCACAATGCGCGGCGTCTGGGCCTTCGCAGACTCGGGCTCGGGCTTGGGCGGAGCAATCTGCGTCGCCTTCGCCTGCGCGGGCTCGGGAAGCAGGGCGACAGCACTTGGAGGCGCGTCGAGTTCGTCGCTCGGGATCACAATTGCAGCGTGCGATCGGTCGAGCATGGGCGAGGGTTCGCGGGCGCCGAGCACCCAGATGAGTCCGACGAGCGAGGCGCCGCCGAGGAACCCAGCGCCCCCCCACTTCGCGGGGCCGACGGTCCAGTCCGTGTTGGACGCGTCGCCTGTGCGTGTCGCCTGGCCAGCCATGGGAGCATGGTAGTGGGCTTCGCCCGAGAGGCCTAGGGCGTTGGCGCCTGGACCGGGCTCCCGACCTCACGATTCAGCCCCGCGAACACCCCGAGACGGGGGGGGGCGATCCCGACACGGAGGGCGTCTCGCAGCTCGCCCAGGCGCGCGGTGGCGGGCTTGGAGACGCCGTTGGCGTCCACCAAGCCCCCGTTGGGCATCTCCGGACGGGTCGAGGCGTCGCTGAGCTCGTGCCAGCAGACGCTCTGGACGTAGGGCTTGGTGGCGGCGACGCTCAGGGCGGCGCTGAGCCAGTCGGCCTGCATCACGGGGTTCCAGGGCGCCCACCAGGCGCCGGGGTCGAGCGGGACGCTCTCGTCGAACGTGTCGTCGGTGTCGGGCGGGGGGACCATGGCGCTGGGCGAGCCGACGGCGGAGACCGAGATGGGCTTGTCGAGCGCGGCGTACTGGTCGAGCATCGCGCTGAGCGACATCAGATCACGCGCGCCCAGCCCGTCCTCGGGCGCGCCCGTCTGCACACGCAGCGCGAACGCGTCGAGCTGGATGCCTGCCTGCGAGAGCATCTCGGCGTAGAGCGTCGGGGGGAGCGAACGACGGTTGGTGGTGTGGTACTCACCCCAGGGGTGGGCGATCTCGACTTGCACCTTGGCCTGCGGGTGCAGCTTGCGCACGACGTACACGCAGACGCGCGTCAGGTCCATCATCTGCTCGAACGAGAGCTGGAAATTCTCGTTCGAGTGCAGGCCCGAGACGACCGTCCAGCGCGTGATGGTGCGTCGGTAGCGTGTGACAATGGTGCGCACATGCTCGTACACAAGGTCGCGGAGCGTGTCGTAGTCGTTCTCCCAGATGTAGAGCCAGTCCGGGACGCACGAGGCGCGGAAGTCGATCAGCGGGCCGGCGACCACGGGCATCTTGGCCCGGCGCACCGCCCACTCGATCCACCGGTCGGTATCGGCGAACGCGTAGCGCCCCTCGCCCGGCTCCATGTCGCGCCAGCGCATGGGCACGCTGATGAAATCGCACGCGCCCTTGACGATCTGCTGGAGCCCCTCGGACTGGACGCCCGGCGAGATCGCGCACCCGACGGCCGGGCGCGTGGGCAGGACCACCCCAGCCCGGTCCGGGCTGACGACCGGGCGCATCTGGCGGGGCTTGGGCGGGGCGCCGGTGAGGCGTTCGACGGTTCTGGCGTAGACCCCGCCGCTGGTGCGTGGGGTGAAATCGGTCGCGGCGTTGTGCAGCGTCAGGCACTCGCCGGCCCAGATGCTCAGGATCAACGCGCGCATCGCCAGGCGGTGGGCCTCGGGCGAGAACCCGCCCGCGTGCCCGTCCGAGGCGGTGCGCGGGGCGACGAGCGCCTCGGTGAATGTCAGCCTCGCGCGCTCGAACAGGCGCAGGATCGGGCTCTGCGGCGCCAGGGCGAAAAGCTGCCACTCCTCCTGGCAGTTGAGAAAGAGCATCAGGCGTCGGCGCGCCAGCTCCAGGCTCAGCAGATATGGCTCGCCCCGCTCGGGCAGCAGGCACGTCTCGAGCATCAGGCGCCCGGGCGAGCGGAGCGCCACGCCGGCTGCCGGCTCTCCGGATGTGCGGATGTCCTCGAGCACACCCGGGTCCAGGATCGAGACGTCGCCCGCGAACGAGCCCTCAAAGCCCAGCCCCAGGTCGATCTGCATGGCTAGGCCCGCGGCCTCGCGGGTTGTCTTGACACACCGGACCAGCCCGTGCTCGTAGCTGATCTCGCCGGCGATCGGGACGTTCTCGGGGCCGACCAGGTGCGCCGAGGCGAGCGCGCTGGGCATGGACTCGGCGTCGGGCTCAAAGACAACAAAGCTCAGCATCGACGCCTCAGACCTCCACGTGCGGGCCGCTCCTGGCCCGGGCGCCCCGGAGCCCGATGATGATCTGTCAGATCGGCGGGGCTGGGGGTCCTCCATTCTCTGCGCCATGGGCCTGAAGGCAAATCAGAACCTCCGATCCGCGTGCATGGGGCGCCCGGCGGCGCCCTCTGGCGACCCGCCCCGGCGTCCGAGGCCCCAGCCGCAATACCCTGTGCCCATGCACGCGAGCCCACCATCTGGCCCACCACCCGGCCCATCTCCCGGCCCATCTCCTGATTGCTCGGAGGCGGGCGCCCCGGTTTTCGAGAGTTCGCTCGATCTGCCCGAACGCCGCCGGGGCAAGGTCCGGGATGTCTATCGCCTGCCCGTCGGGGGCGGGGCGGACCGCCTGCTGATGGTCGCGACGGACCGCCTCTCGGCGTTCGACGTTGTGCTGCCCACGCCCATCCCGGGCAAGGGGCGCCTGCTGACCGAGATCAGCACGTTCTGGCTTCAATGGATCCAAGGCCGGGGCCTGGCCCGGACGCACCTGATCTCCACGGACGCGAACGAGATTCCGAGTTCGGCGTTTGGCTCGGGCTCGACCCGGCGCGAGGATCTGGGCGGGCGGGTGACGATCGGGACGCGCTGCCGAGTGGTTCCGATCGAGTGCGTGGTGCGCGGGTATCTCGAGGGCTCGGGGCTTGCGGACTATCAGCGCACGGGCGCCATCTGCGGCGTGGCGCTGCCCGCGGGGCTGCGCCAGTGCGACCGCCTGCCCGAGCCGATCTTCACGCCCGCGACAAAGGCCCAGACAGGACACGACGAGAACATCGGGTTCGACAGCGCGTGCGACTCGGTCGGGCGCGGGCTGATGGAGACGCTCCGCGAGCGCTCGCTCGCGATCTACTCCCAAGCGGCGGCGTACGCGCTGCAGCGCGGGATCATCATCGCCGACACGAAGTTTGAGTTCGGCGTCCCGATCGACGATGAGGACCGAGTGATCGACGAGGATCCGATCCTGATTGACGAGGCGTTGACGCCCGACAGTTCGCGGTTCTGGCCCGCAGACGGGTACGAGGCGGGGCGGGCGCAGCGGAGCTTCGACAAGCAGTTTGTGCGTGAGTACCTGCAAGCGCTGGTGGACCGGGGCGAGTGGGACAAGACCGAGCCCGGGCCTGCGCTGGCCGGGCCTGTCGTCCGCGGGACGCTGGAGCGCTACCGCGAGGCGCGGGACCGCCTGCTCGGGGCTTGAGGCGCCTGAACCTGCGCCCGATCCGAGGGCCATCGCTTACTTGCGGCGGATGCCCTGCTGCTCGCGGGCCTGGCGCTCCTCAAGCTTGCGACCCATGAACGCGTAGAACTCGTCCATGCCCTCGGGCTCGGGGAAGACCTCATCAAAGGTCCGACCCTGGATGTCTACCCCAACCTCGCCCCCGGCGTCGATCGAGAAGAACCCCGAGTATCGGTCCCTGATCGCGGCGTAGGCGTACTTGCGCAGCCCCTCGGGCGCCCGGAAGTACATCAGCTCGGCCTCGCGCGGACCAACGGCAGAAATGACCGAGGCGAAGACCGTGCCCGCGACAACGCGGAAATCAGGATCGACGTACTGCATCCGGGCGTCGCCCGAGCTGGCGACGACGGGGTTGTACTGACGCTCCATGTAGATCTTGTGTGAGAGGCGGGCGAACTCGATCTGGCCCTCGTAGAGCTCCTGGTTGTTGCCCAGCAAGCCCTGGGCGAAGGCGCCCTGGAGCGACGCGACCATCTGGTTGACCACGATGTAGGGCGAGTCGGTGCGGTCCTCGACGAAGACCTCGTTGCGGGCGAACTCGTCGAGCGTGACGGACCAGCGCTCGACGCGCCAGTTCATGCCGGCGTTCTGGCTCTCGAAGTTGCGCCCGATGGAGTACCAGTGTTCGGCGCGTTCGCGCTCGCCGCGCCGGTAGAAGAACAGGACGGCCTGGGCGACGAAGTTCTCGTAGCCGGCGCTGAAGGCGCGGACGGCGCGTCGCTCGTCGCCGAAGATGCCGACGGCGTCGTGGGCCTCGTCGAGGACGTCGCCGTAGGACTCGACGAAGTAGGGGTTGGGCATGGGCTGGTAGACGCAGGCGCCGGTCTCGACCCAGTCCACGAAGTTGAAGTAGAGGTCGCCGTAGCGCCAGAGTTCCTGGATGGACTGCATGAGCACGCGGTAGCCGTTGATGAAGTCGAGCGTTTCGGTGTTGTGCTCGTCCACGGCGACGCGTCCGACCTCGACGCCGCGGGCGCTCCAGTAGAGCGAGTGGGCGGCGGGCAGGCGCCAGTCGATGGGTCCGAGCCTGCGGGTGAGGCGCTGCATGCGGATGGGTTCCATCCCTCGCTCATCGACGAGGACGCGCTTGCGGACGTGGGCGACGAGGTCGTCCCAGGCGGAGTTCCACTGGGGGTCGTCGAGGAGGTCGCTGAAGGCTTGGCCCCGGGGGCCGAAGGGGATGCGGCTGGCGCCGGCGCGGTCGCGCCGGAGGATGGTCTGGAGGGTGTAGCGCCGGAGGAAGCCGAAGCCGACGGGCTCGCCGATGATGCGCTCGTAGGCCTTGGCCAGCTCGTAGGACTTCTCGTTGCGCTCGCGCAGGCCGGGCAACGACTCGCTGGCGTCGATGATCGGCCCGAGCCAGGCGTCGGCGTAGAGCGCGATGACCGATTCACGATCTCGGTGCTCGGGCTCGGGCCTGGGCGGCTCGCCCATGACGATCGTCCATTCCTCGGCGACCTTGCGCTTGTAGTACTGGTTGGCGTCGTCGGTGTAGCCCGCGATCTTGTGCAGGTAGATCCAGCCGAGCTCTTTGTGCAGGAGCATGTTGTTGGGGTTGGCCTTGAGCCCCTCGTCGCGGAGGAGGCGGATGCCGGCCATGACCCACTGGTAGCGCTCTTCGGGCGTCTGGGTGGTGACGGAGATGTTGTAGGCCATGTTCCAGGCGTGGAAGGCCCAGACCTGGGGGAAGCGGGGCTGGAGCTTGGTGATGGCGCGGCTCAGCTCGATGGCCTCGTGGAACTTGCCCTCTTCCTTGAGCGTGTTGGCGCGGATCCAGAGCACGTTGACGAACAGCCCGCGGAACGCGCCCATCGCGATGCCCAGGGCGACCTGCGGGGGGTCACCCTCCTCGGCGGTGTCGGTGAAGCTCAGGTCGTTCCGCCCGACGGAGGCCGCGATCCTGGGGTTGAGCAGGGCCGACGACGCGAGCGACGCGAGCATGATGAGCCCCGCGATCAGCCTGACCCGTGTTTCGTGACGCATGTTCACGCTCCGTTGGTCGCCCGGGCCTGTACGCCCGCGGCGTGCGCCGAGATCGGCGCCCCGGTCAATGCCCCGAATAAATCGCCAGCTCGCGGCGTCTGAAGATGAGAACACCCGCGAAATACAGCACCAACGAGGCGATGCCCAGCACGCTCACGCCCCGGGCCGACTCGCCCCAGCCGAGCAAGCGCCCCTCGACGAGGCGCCCGGTCGGGCGGAGGTCTGAGTAGACACTGAACAGCCAGCTGACACCGTACGAGATCGAGGCGATCACGACCTTGATCGGGTTGATATCGCCCGCGTTGTCTTTGACGGAGTAGACCACGAGCGAGCTGGCGATAAAGCCGGCGCCCTCGGCCATGAAAAAGATCCCGACGGCGAGCAGGCAGGCGACGGGGTAGCTCATGAATGTCGCCGCGAAGATCGCGACGATCGAGAGGAACGCGAGCTTGACCCAGAGCACACCCATGACACGGAAGAAGTTCATGTGAAAGCTGCCGGCGCTGTACGAGATCTGGATGCCGCCGGGCGGGAAGCTCATGGTCTGCTGGACGAGGCCTTCTTCGTTGACAAAGACGGAGGCGAGCCCGGCGCCTTGGGGGATGAGACGCCCGTTGATGACCTCGATCTGGAGCTGGCCCTGCGGGTTGATGAAATCGGGCGAGATCTCGAGCGTGTGGGTGTAGCCGAGGCCGATCTCGCGTGTAACGATGATGTTGCCCGGGAGGATGAAGCTGATCTCATAGAACCGGTCCGGGCGGTTGCCCTCCGCGTCCACGCGGTAGGCCAGCGCCAGCGGGCGCCCGGAGTCGCGCGCGTTGGAGAGCCCCTCGAAGGTGTAGATCTTGCCGCGCCCCGGCTCGACGCCCAGAAACTGCTGGACCGCCTGGTTGAACGCCTCGGTGCGCCACTGCTCGACGACACTCATCGGCGGGCGCCAGCCTGGGTCCTGCTGCTGGGTGAGGCGTTCCTGCGCGATCCGGGCCTCGACGGCCCGGTCAAACTGCTCATCGTTGATCGAGAAATCCAGGCCCGGGTTGATCGAGGTTCGGGCCGCGAGGACCTGGGTTTCGAGGATCAGACGGTCCTCGGAGACGTCGCCCGAGGCGGTGGTGTAGGGGGCGATCTCGCCGACGGCGGGCATGCGCCGGAAGTACTCGGTCGCGAGGAAGACGCCCGAAGCGGAGACCGTGAGAAGAACGGCGACGAGACCGACAACGCCCAGCCACTTGCCGAGGATGTACTTCCACGCCGCGACGGGCTTGGTCATGGTCTGCCAGATGATCTTGTCGCGCTGCTCGAAGGCGACGGTGCCGGCGCTGAAGAGCAGCGTCAGCAGCGCGATGATCCAGAACGCGCCCCCGGTCGAGTATTGCAGGAACGACTGCATCCGGTAGCGCAGCGGGTACTCCGAATCGAAGACCTGCGGCAGCGCCGCCATCGCGAGCACCAGCAGCACGATGAAGATCACCGAGAGCTTCATCCGCACCGCCTCGGCGAGCACGTTGCGCGCCACCGCGAAGATCGGCCCGGGCAGCGAGTACACAATGCGCAGCCCCTGGAGCAGGGCCACGAACGAGCATGTCAGCGCGACGACGCCCAGGGTCATCACGCCGTACACCTTGGTCGAGTCAAACATCAGCAGCGGCAGCGCAACCGCCAGGCTCAGCGCGATCAGCCCGAGATACGTCAGCGCCAGGCCGAGCCAGATGATGACGACTGCAATGACCAGGCCAACACCCGAGGCGGCGCCGACGAGCACCATCGGATCGCTCGTCTGGAGCATGCGCTCGATGGTTTCGAGGCGTTCCTGGGCGGCTTCGGTCGTGGGCTGGGGCGCGGATTCCGGCGCGAACAGGGCGAAGCCGCCCGCGACGCCGGCGGCGATCAGGACCGCCGCGATCGTCGCGATGACCTTGAACGCCAGGGAGGACTGCGCCCGGTTCAGGACGGAGAGGACGCGGAGCATGGCTCAGGCCTCCTCGCGGTTGGTCTCGTCGGGCGTGTCGAGCAGCGAGCCGATGATGCTGTCGTCCACGTTGTCGTCGCTGGCGATGGCGGGCGGCGGGCCGGTTGGCGACGGGCTGGCGGGCGGCGCGGGCTCGCGGGGTGAATCATCCTTGACGAGCGCGTCGATGATCGAGTCGTCCTCGGCGGAGGGTGGCGACGGCGCTGGCGCCTCGCCCTCGACACTCGCGGGGACGGGCTCGGTATCGCTGACGAGGCGGTCGATGAGGGCGTCGCCGCGCTCGGGCTCATCGGCACGGAGGAAGGCGGCGGTCTGCCCGCCCTGCTGGGCGCCGGCCGTTTCGAGGCGTTCCTTCCGGGCTTGTTCGACGATGCCGAGGAAGAGCTCTTCGAGCTTCTGCCTCGGGTGCGAGACCTTCAGCACGGCCTTCTCGCCGCCGGAACGCCTGCGGATGAGCTCGTCGATCTCGGCGATCGTGCTCTCGTCGAGCTGGTCGGTCTCGATGGTGGTTTTGGACTGCTCTTCGAGGAGTTCTTCGCAGGTGCCCTCGTCGCGGACCTTGCCGCCGTAGAGGATGACCATGCGATCGACGACGTCCTCGACATCGGAGAGGAGGTGGCTGGAGAGGACGATGGTTTTGCCGCGCCTGCCGAGCTCGATGATGAGGTCTTTGACCTGTCGCGTGCCGATCGGGTCGAGGCCCGAGGTGGGCTCGTCGAGGATGAGCAGATCGGGGTCGTTGATGAGGGCCTGGGCGAGGCCGATGCGGCGCTGCATGCCCTTGGAGTATTCGCGCACGGGTCGGAACTGGGCGTGGGTGAGGCCGACCATGTCGAGCAGCTCATCGATGCGTTTGGCGCGGGTGCGGTGGTCGATCTCGAAGAGGCGTGCGTAGTAGTCGAGCGTCTCGCGGGCGTTGAGGAAGGGGTAGAGGTAGCTTTCTTCGGGGAGGTAGCCGATGCGCCGCTTGATCCCGACGTCGGTCGGGCGTTTGCCGAACACGAGCAGGCGCCCGGAGGTCGGGCGGAGCAGGCCGAGCATGAGCTTGATGGTGGTGGACTTGCCCGAGCCGTTCGGCCCGAGGAGCCCGAAGACCTCATGCGGGCGGATCTCGATGGTCAGATCATCGACGGCCTTGGCGCGCGAGCGCATCCAGAAGTCGCGGAAGACCTTGGTCAGGCGCTGGGTCGCGACGACTGGGCGTTCGTCGCCCGCGATGTTTCGCTCAACGGCGCTCAAAGCTCTTCACCCGTCACGATGCCCTCATCGGTGCGGAAGCGGGCCTTGCGCTGCGCGTCCATGCGATCCTTGATGGCCTGCTCCGCTTCACGCAGCTTGATGGCCTCCTCAAGATCGCGGAGAATCGCCGGGTCCTCGTTGAGCAGGATCTCGGCCGGGCTCCCGCTCGGGAGGTACCAGGACTGGACAAAGGGCTTGGCCAGAAACTCGTCGTACGCCAGCCCCCAGTCGCGGGACATCATCAGCTGCGGGTTGGCCCGGAACTGCGCGAGCTTGGCCTCGAAGATCGCCAGATCGGCCTGGGCCCGGTTGACGATGGACGAGCGGAGCGACGCGGCCTCATCGAGCATCGCCGCGACCTCGCCCGTCGCCAGGCCAGCCTCGTAGCGCGCTCCGTCGATCACGATCTCGCGTCCTTCGAGCAGGGCGTTGATGCTCGCGAGGATATCAGCCTGGGCCGCGACATCGTCCAGCTCGGTCGCCTCCTCGTACAGATCGATCTGGGCGATCAGGGCGCCCGAGGCGGCGCCGGCGACCGCGTTGAGCAGCTCGGCCCGCTGACGCAGCGCCTTCTCCCGGGCCTCGCCCGCCGCGTTTGACTGGTTGGTCACCTTGGCGAACTTATCGCTGAGCGTCGCCGGGGGGAACTTGCGGCTGAGCGTGAGCTGGTCGATGCGCAAACCCGTCCCGAAATCATCGAGCATCTGCTGCGCCAGGCGCATCGCGACGGACTCGATCGAGCCCAGGTCGGTGCGCGACTGCTTGAGCAGGTTGTCGATCGTCGTCTCGGCGCTGGCGCGGACGATGGCGCTCTCGACCACGAGGCGGATCAGGCGGCGTTCTTCGGAGCCGCCCTCGCCCGGGCGGACGTTCTCGACATACTGCCCGAGGTTGGAGCGTTGGTACGTCACCGACCACTGCGAGTGGGCGAGGTTCAGGTCCGCCGTGAGCAGCGCCCCGTCGCGTGCGGGGTCAAAGCGAGTCTCTTTGCGGAGGCGTTCGGTGGGGCGGTTTTCATCGCCGAACTGGACATAGGGGAAGAACTCCCGGTTGACATCGACGCCCTGGGTTCCGGTCTGGATTTTGATGAGCTCGCCGATGGGCGAGGGCCAGGCCCACTGGGCGCCGGGCGCCAGGTCGGCGGCCTGCTGCTTGCCAAAGAGCAGTCGCACGCCGCGCTCGCCCTCGTTGACCGTCTTGAAACCAGAGACGAGGAAGAGCACAAGCAGGGCGACCATGCTGAACTGCACGAGGCGGTAGGTGATGCGCAGCGCGTCGGCCAGGGACTGGTTGGCCGGGTCCATGCGCGAGGCGATGTCGGCGCCGGGCGATTCCGAACGCTGGCGCAGGACCACCGATGAGGACCGGTGCGACGCCGGCTGAGGGGGAGGTGTGCTCGGAGAATCGCTCACTCGCCTTCTCCCGTGCCGATGGCCTCGGGCAGCGGCGCGGGCAAGCCCGCGCTCTCGCCTCTCGTCGCGTCCATCGCGTTGGGCGAGAAGACGCCCAGCCCATAGTCCGAGACCGAGAAGATCAGCGTGATCCGCTTGGCCATGGCGTTGCGCATCAGGTCGAGCTTCTGGAGGAACACAGCCAGCTCGGCGTTGGCCTGCTGGGCGCCGAGGTACGGCGCCGCCTCGTGCTCGCCCCGTGCCACGATCTCCATCGCGCGCAGGTTGGCGAACTCGCGGATCTTCGTCGCGTCGGACTCGGCCCGGGCGACGATCGAACGCGCCCTCGACTGCCCCTTGGATTCGAGCTCTTTCGAGAGCTTGTCGCGGTTGGCGCTCATCCGGCTGATCACGGTTGCTGTGGTGTCGGCGGGGAGGCGGATGCGGCTGATGCCGACGCCCACGACCTCGATGCCGTAGTCATTGAGCCCCTGCCCGCCCTCGCCGGCCGTCGCGATCTGCTCCATGACCCGGGCCTCAAGCTCGCCGAGCTTGCTTGCGCCCCGCTCGGGCGTGAACAGCTCGTTCATCCGGTACTTGCTCACCTCGCCCATGGCGCTGCGCAGGCGGTTGCGGACGACATCCTCGGCCCGTCGGAAGTGGTCGATGGAGCGCTCGCCGGCGCTGCCAAACCGTTGGAAGAAGATCAGCGGATCGCTCACCCGGTACGTCAGGAAACTGACGGCGATGATCTGGTACTCGTCGGCGGTGAGCTGCGTCTCCGAGCGGGTCTCGACGATGCGCAGACGCTTGTCGTACTTGATGACCTGCTGGATCGGATAGGGCCACTTGAACTTGAGCCCGGCCTCGGTCACGACCGACTCAGGCCCGGCCTTGCCCAGCGTCGTCCTCACCGCCACCTCGTTGAAGCGCACGGTGTATGTCACCATGAACGACACGATGGCGCCGAGGAAGATCGCCCCGATCAGCATGTAAATAAGGTTCCGCACGGTGAAAGCTCCGGTCGGCGGGGGTCACGCCCCGCCGCAGCTTGTGGTCTGGTGTTATCCGCCCGCCTCGGCGCCGAAGACGTCGAGCCCGCTCTGACGATCGTTGAGGTCGATCCGGATCTTTGCGCCCGGCACGCCGTTGATGTATACACGCGCGTCGCGCATCGCCTCGAGCATCGCCTGGAGATAGAGCCTGGACTGGTACAGGTCGGGCGCCGCCTCGAACGCGGCGGCCTGCCCCTCGAAGAGTGTCGCCTTGGCGCGTTCGCCCATGTGCCTCTTCCAGCGCACCGCCGCGGCGTTGATCAGGCGTTCGCCCGCCTCGCCCCCGGCCTGTTCGAGCAGACGCTGCACGCCCAGACGCCTTCGGATGATCTCGTCCTGGGCGCCGTTGCTCTCGATGAGCGCCTCGAGCGCGTCAAGCTCACCGACGATCTTGCGAGCGAGCTCGACGCTGCCGGCGATATCGGTCAGGGCCGTGATCTCGTCGCCGCGCGCTCTTTCAATCTGGGACTCGTAGTTCTGCCTGGCCTGGATCAGACGCTCGTACGGAGCGGCGACGTCCTTGGGCGGGTGGACCCCACCGGCGCCGACAAAGACGAGCTCGACGCCCGACCCACGCCCCTCGTTGAGCGCGCCGTACGCGATTTCGAGTTCTTTACGCAGGGCCGTGGCCAGGGTCGTGCGCTCGGAGGTGATGATCTGGTCGATCCGCATCGCCGAGAGGTGCTGCATGACCACGCGCCGCCCGATGGCGCGGAGGACATTTTCCCGCTGCCCAGGACCGGCGAGCGATTCGTAGAGCACCAGGTCCGAGATCACAAACTGCACGGGCACCTCGACGGCGACGAGCGCCACGCTCCCGCCGCGCACGCCCTCGTCGTTCGAACCCTGCGCGGGCTGGACGATGTTGACGACCTCGTCGCTGGTGTGCTTTTCTGTCCAGAGGATGGGCGAGTCGCCCGCCTCGGGCGGGTTGGTGCCCAGGTGGAGCGTGCGCACGCCCGTGGTGGTGCGTGTGTTCACCAGACCTTGGCCGGGAACAGAGGTGGTGAACTCGGGGACGATCGCCTCACCAAAGGGCCAGGGGTATTTGATGTGCAGCCCGGGACCGACATCCTGCTCGCCGGTCTCGCCGAAGCTCAGCACCGGCTTGCTGATCTTGCCGTTGGCGAGGATCAAGGCGCGCTGGTGGGGCTCGACAATCACGAGCGAGGTCATGCCCCACCCGATGAGCAGGCCCATGAGCACCAGCAGCAGGATCGAGCGGCGCAGCAGGCGGTAGAACCAGGAGCTGGTGACATCCACGCCGAACTGGTAGCTGAGGGTTTCGCCGACGGATTCGGCGATTTTGTCCGGGGCCGCGATGAACCCGAGCAGGCGAGAATCGAAGGCGGGACGAAGTTCCTCGCCGCTCTTGCGTGGGCGGTAAAGGTCGAGCAGGAAGTTGAGCGCGATCTCGCTCCCGAGAACTACAAGGGCGATCCCGAAGATCCCGGGCAGGTAGCGCCCAATTAGGTCGGGGCCGATGGCGAGTTCAACGAAGTTGGCGACGGCGATGGCGAGCCCGCCGAGCGCCCCGCCCACGCACATCGCGCCCCCGGCTCGCAGGGCCGACCACGAGGGCTGCTTGCCCATCCCGGCGACAAACCTCGCAAACACAAAGCCAACGAACGCGACGCCAAGCCCGACAGCGATCCCCCAGCCGGGCTGCGAGGCTTGCCTGTAGATGTCGTGGTCGATCAGCGATCGCCCGCTGGCGTGACGGACGAGGCCCGCGGTAATCAGCATCGCGGCGACGACGAGGGCCAGAACGGGCAGCACCCACTTCTGGATGGCCAGGACGCGACGCGCCGCGATGAACAGGTCGCTCCCGCTGGACTCGAACGCGCTGGACGCGCCACCCTCGCCGGCGAGCGCCTCGGCCTCCATGGCCTCGATGCGTGCGCGCCGCTGCTGGTCGAAGAGCAGGGCGAGCCCGAGCCAGACGATCAGCCCGATGCCCATGAAGATGGAGAGGGTGATGGCGCTGTGGTCGCCCGCGACACGCCCGTAGATCAGGATGCCGAGCGCCAGGCCCGCCTGGATGAGCAGGCCGAGGACGCTCACGCTGGCGCCTCGCTTGTACGTCAGGTAATCGCCCTTCATCGTGCCTTTCGGGTCAGGGTCGGGATCGAGATCGGGTCCGGGAGAGTGCGGACAGTGGATCGCCCGGACAGAATCGCGGGCCTGCGCCGCCGCAGAGCGGGCAACGCCCACGGGGGGCTATTCTCGCCGCGCCGAGGCCCGCTTTCCACTGTGGCAAGATCACGGAAAAACCCTTCCAGATCCCTGACACGCAGATCGAGCGGTCGCGCGTGTCGTCTGGCTGGCTGATTGTTGGTCGATCGTCGGTCCATGCGCCGTCCCCTGCCCCGGCGTGCGCGCACCCGGGGCTCCGCCCGGTCCACCCCTACGCCCCGGGGCGACCACCCGTTCGCACCGATCGAAAGAAAGTCGTCCGCCCGCCCCAATGACTCCGCCGACAATCCGGCTACCATCGCTGCCCGATGGTCTCAACCACCCTTGCCATCGCACGGAACGCCTTCGTCGAGAGCCTGCGCCAGCCCGTTTTCCTGGGTGTGCTGCTGATCTCCGGCGTGCTCCAGGTACTCAACACCTGGGCGACTGGCTTTTCTATGGGCTTTAAGAACGTTCCCGGAGAGGTTGCGGGCGACAACAAACTCCTCTTCGACATCGGTCTGGCGACGGTCTTTTTCTGTGGCATCCTCCTCGCCGCGTTCACGACCACCAGCGTCATCAGCCGCGAGATCGAGAACAAAACCATCCTGACCGTCGTCTCCAAGCCGATCAGCCGGACGAAGGTCATCATCGGCAAGTACCTGGGCGTCGCCGGCGCCATGCTCGTCGCCATCGCGATCATGATCATTTTCCTGCTCCTGGGCATCCGCCACGGCGTGCTCAGCACCGCCGCCGACACCATCGACCTCCCCGTCATCCTCTTCGGCGTCGGAGCTGTCCTGCTCTCGATCACACTCGGAGCCATCGGCAACTACCTCTACGGCTGGTCGTTCGCCCAGACGAGCATCGTCATCATGCTCCCGCTGATGCTCATCGCCTACGTCCTCGTCCTGGCGATCAACAAAAAATGGGAGTTCCAGCCCTTCTCGACCGACTTCAAGCCGCAGATCACGCTCGCCTGCCTGGCGCTGACGATGGCGCTGCTCGTGATCTCGGCGATCGCGACGGCCGCCTCGACGAGGCTCGGGCAGATCATGACCATCGTCGTGTGCGCCGGCGTGTTCATCCTGGGCCTGCTCTCGAACCACCTCGTCGGGCGCCACGTCTACGACAACCCTTCGATCGGGATCATCGACGAGGCCCGCTCGGGCGCGGGCATCGACCTGCGCTCGTTTGTGGGTCAGCAGGTGCTTGAGCTGGCCGCGGAACGCGCCGGCGTCAGCCCCGAAGAGTTCCTCGCCCGACCCGAACTCAACAGCAACCACTACGTCACCAAGTGGGAAGTGCTGGGCATGATCGATGGCTCGGACCAGACCGAGCGTGAGCTGCTCCTGCGCACCATCGGCAGCGAGTACGAGATCCGCCTCAAGGCCCCGCCCAAAAACACCCAGGTCAAACTCGGACAGCCCATCTACTACGGCCCCGCGCCCAACGGCGTCTCGCTCGTCCCCCCCCGCTTTGACCCGCCCGCACCCGACCTCGATCTCAACGCCGACCTCTACCCCCCGGGCACGCCCGCGGCCCTGGTGGTCACGTTCTCCGACGGCCCGGTCCTGCGCATCCGCCACATCGGTTCGGAGCCGCTGAAGCTGTCTCGCCCTCCGATGAAGGGAGACTTTGTCTTCCTCCGCCCGACCAAGGTCCACCCGTTCGCGGGCGTGGTGTGGGCGCTGATCCCGAACATGCAGTCGTTCTGGCTGGTCGATGCGATCAGCCAGGCCCAGCCGATCCCGCTCAAGCACATCGCGCTGGTGCTGGTGTACGGGCTGACACAGATCGCCGGGTTCCTGGCGCTGGCGGTGTTGCTCTTCCAGGGTCGCGACGTCGGCTAGAGCGTGCCGCCTGAAGCCCCAAGCGTCAGCGCCAGGTTTCTTCGGAACCAAGCTGGCTCAGGAAACCCAGCGCTGACGGGCCCTTTGCATCAAGCGGTTCGCAGGTTGTTTCTGCGCCATCGGTGTGCGGCGTCGATGGCGAGCCCGGCGGCGATTCAGAGCGTGACCCGACGCAGCCGGCGGGCGTGGTTCGGCAGCAGGCCGAGACCCCCGGCGAT
>JAJRXR010000002.1 GCA_024276195.1 Planctomycetota bacterium | reverse complement strand
CTCGACGGCAAGTGGCAGTCGTGTACCGGGGACGAGTTCCTCTACCACGAGCCGCTCGTCCAGGTCCCGTGCGTTGTCCACGGGGCGCCCAAGCGCGTCCTTGTGCTCGGCGGGGGCGAGGGCGCGACTGTTCGAGAAGCGCTCAAGTGGACCACCGTCGAGCGCGTCACCATGGTCGATATCGACGCTGATGTCGTCGAGGCCTGCAAAGAACACCTGCCCGAGATGCACCAAGGCGCTTTCGATGACCCGCGCACAAAACTCGTCATCGGCGACGCGCTCAAATACCTCGACGACTCCGGCGCCGACTGGGACGTGATCATCTCCGACCTGTCCGACCCCATCGAGGACGGACCCAGCTTCCCGCTCTTCACCAAGGAATACTTCCAGCGCGTCCGCTCCGCGCTCGCGCCGGGCGGCGTGTTCGTCGTCCAGGCCGGCCCCGTCAGCCCGCCCTCGCTGGGCACGCACGCCAAGCTGCGCAAGACCGTCGAGAGTGTGTTCGATTTCGGCGCGAGCTATTCGAGCGATGTCCCGAGCTATCCAGGCCCCTGGAGCTTTATCCTGGGCGCCTCGAGCCCGATCGACACCCGCCCGAGCCCCGAGGCGATCGACGCGCTGCTCAGCGAGAAAGCCCCGGGCGAGATGCGCATGTTCGACGGGCAGACCATGCTCGGGCTCTACCAACTCCCCAGGCACATCCGAGCCCGGATCGAGGCGGAGACCGAGGTCTTCACGATGGAGCGCCCGCCCACGTTCTTCGGCGCCGGCGTCGCGGGCGCCGCGGGCTGACGCCCGGATACGCTCACCGCCATGCCCGACACCCAGCCCAGCGACCTGTCCAGCGCCAAGCCCACCCCGCCCGACCGCGGCTCGCTCCTGACCGAACGGCGCAACCCCGCGTCGATGCGCCTGGACACGCTGAGTGTGTCCGAGTGCGTCGGGCTCATCAACCGAGAGGACGAGACCATCGCGCAGGCGGTCCGCCTTGCCTCGCCCGAGATCTGCGCGTTCATCGAGCTGTGCGAGCGGGGGATGAGCGCGGGGGGGCGTTTGATCTACATCGGCGCCGGGACGTCCGGGCGTCTTGGTGTGCTCGACGCTTCGGAGTGCCCGCCGACATTCCAGACGGAACCGGGCCTGGTTCTCGGGATCATCGCGGGCGGGGATGAGGCGCTGCGCCGCTCGAGCGAATCGAAGGAGGACATCCGCGACGGCGCGCGCGCCGAGCTGGAGTCGCTGGCGGTCGGCCCGAACGACACGCTGCTCGGGATTACAACGGGGGGGACGACGCCGTATGTGCTGGGCGCGGTGGATATTGCCAAGGACCGGGGCGCCTCGACGGGGGTGCTGTGTTGTTCGCCGATCGAGAAGCCATGCGGGGCAGATGTGCTGATCGTGGTCGAGACCGGGGCTGAGGTGGTGACGGGGTCAACGCGCATGAAGGCGGGGACCGCGACCAAGCTGGTGCTCAACACGATCTCGACGACGCTGATGGTGCGCACGGGGCGGGTGCACGAGAACCTGATGGTCGATCTGCGCGCGACCAACGACAAGCTGCGTGACCGGGCCTTGCGGATCGTCGCGGAGCTGACCGGGCTGGACCGGGGCGCGTGTTGCGAGCTGCTCCAGCGGGCTGGGTGGAGCGTCAAAGCCGCGGCGGTGATGCACGCGCGGGGCGTCTCGCTCGATGAGGCCCGGCGTCTGCTCGGGCAATGCGGCGGACGCCTGCGCGGGGCGATCGAGGGCTGAGGGGCTTCTCGGACCTGGAGAGCAGGCTGTATGGCGCGATCCGTCCGGCCCGCTGGGCCGATCGGTGGCAGTGGCGGGGGAGCGGGGTACGTTCTTCGTATGAGGGCAAAAAAGAAGATTCTGACGGCTGGCGTCCTGCTTGGCATGGGCGTGTTTCTCAGCGCGTGCGCCTCGACGACGTATGTGCGAACAGAGACCCAGCGCCGGGCGGTGCTGCACCGGGCGCCCGCGTCTGGCCCGGGTTGGGATGCGGTGATGGCGGCGCCCGAGGTCGTGATGGACCAGCGCCGCCTGGACCGGCGCATCCTGGCGGAAGCGACCAGGCGTGACACGGCGCTGTCCAAGAGCAGACCCGAGGCGATCAGCGCGATCGCCGCCTCGTGGCCCGCGGCGGTCGTCCCCTCGCTCGATTATGAGCGCACGGGTCGGACGAGCACCAACCCGGAGCGGTTCATCTATTCGGGTGATATCGGGCGGTACCGCGGGTACTACCGCTCTGGGTACTCGCGCTACCGGTACTGAATCGCCCCCGGCTTGATGTGATCTGAAAAAAGAAACAGCCCGGGCGCCTTCGAGCGACCGGGCTGTGAGTGCTTGTGCGCTCACGGAGGCTTAGTCGTAGAGCGCCGCGGTGGGCGGGAGCTCGACGTTGCGGAGCTGGAGGGTGGTCTCGATCCGGAAGTTGGAGGCGGTCCGGTGACGCTCGGCGAAGAAGAAGTCGAGCGAGTAAGTCTGCCCGTCCTCAAGCCAGTCGAGGCGGTCGAGCTCGATGGTCTGGGCGACGCGTGAGTGGACGCCGCCGATATCGATCACGAGGCGCCCGTCGATGAAGACGAAGACGTCGTCGTCGCCGGTGAAGGTGAAGACGAGCCCGGCGTCACGCTCGAAGGCGAACTCGGTGGAGAGGTGATAGGTGAAGTGGAAGTTTTTGTTGTTGCCGGCGGAGTTGCCAAAGTGCTCGCCATTGATGGGGAAGAACCCGCCTCGGGAGGCGTAGAAGTCGTCCTCGCGGTCGTCGAAGGTGTAGACCGAGGAGCCGGGCTGGCGCGTGAGGGTGAGGCTCAGGGGCGCCGAGCTGTTCATGCCCGGGGTATCGGAGAACCACATGGCGAAGTTCTCGGCGGTGGTCGAGGAGCCGGTCTTGTTGGCGTTGACCGAGCCCGACTGGTCGCCGTCGCGGCTCGCGATGTAGTCGCGGGGGGGCATGATGTTGCGTCCCTGGGCGTCGCGCCAGTTGGAGCTGACGCGCTGGCCCGTGGAGCGGAAGACGGGCATCCCTCGCCCGTCGAGCTCGTCCTCGACCATGTACATGTAGTGCCCGAAGCCGGAGGTCGGGCGGCGCTCGAAGTCGTCGTGCCCGTCCTCGGCGTTGCGTTCGCGGAAGTCTCGGACGACGCCGCTGAGCGTGACCTGATCGGGTAGATCGGCGAAGGGGTCGCCCCCGCGTCCGCCCGAGGCGCCGCCGCCGCCGGTGGGTCCCTGGGCCATGGCCAGGGTCGAGAACCCGACGATCGAGCCGACGCACGCGAGCATGGCGCCGCGCCGGGCGATGGTTCTGGGATACGAGCGTGTGGTGTTCGTGTTCATGGTGGTCCTCCGTCGTGTGTGCCGTCCGTCTCGGCTGGTGGTGATCAGAAAGTTCCGGCGATCGTGAGGACCGCCGTCTGTCCGCTCGCGAGCAGGAGTGCCGCGAGCCCGAGGGCGACGCCCGCGACGAGGAGGATCCCCTCCGTGCGTCCAACTGCGGGAGTGTCAGGTTGCTTGTTGCTCATTCGGTGTGTCCTCCGTGAGGCGTGCGCCGGAGAGCGCGCGTCTCAAGAGAAACTGTGCAATCCGGTTTCGGCGTATGCCAATGTGTTTCGCGCGTTTGATCGCGCGTGCGTGGGGATGGGTGAGCGGTTCCGGATCTGATGGGCGCGCCGATCCTGCGGGCGACGGCGTTCGCTTGCCTGCGCACAAGAACGCCCCCCGTGCCCGAGCGAGTTGCGCGGGCACGGGGGGCGTGAAACGGTACGGGGAGGATCTGGCTCAGTCGTAGAGGGCCGCGGTGGGGGGGAGCTCGACGCGCTGGAGGTTCAGCGTGGTCTCGATCCGGAAGTTCGAGCCGCTGGTCCTGCGTTCGGCGTGGAAGATATCAAGCGTGTAGACGCGCCCATCGACGAGCCAGTCCAGGCGGCTGAGGTCGAGGAACTGCTCACGCCTTGGGTGGAGCCCGCCCAGGTCGATCACGAGCTTGCCGTCGATGTAGACCCAGACGTCGTCGTCACCGGTGAACTTGAAGACCTGCTCGACGCCGGCGTCGAAGAGGAACTGGGTCGAGATCGCGGTGGTGAAGTGGAAGTTGTGCCCGGAGCTGGAGTAGTCGCCATAGAGCTCGCCATCGATGGGGAAGAACCCGCCGTTGCCGGCGTAGGGCTGGTCGGCGTCCGAGTCGAAGATGTACCGGTTGGTCCCGGGCTCGCGCGTGAGCACCAGCGGGATGGTCGTGGAGCTGTTGACGCCCGGAACATCGCGGTACCACTGGGAAAAGGATTCCTCGGAGAAGAACCCGTTGCCGGAGCCGCCGGTCTGGAGCGAGCCCATGGAGTCGCCGAGCGACTCGTCGTACATGCTCGGGTTGATGTTGCGTCCCTGGGAATCGCGGAACTCGGAGCTGATTTTCTGCCCACGGAGCGAGATGGCCGCGGGGAGCCCGTCGGCGTCGAGCACGTCCGAGACCAGGCCCACGGTGGTGGTGCCGGCGTAGGACTGAAAATCGGGGTGCCCACCCTGGTCCGCCTTGGCGCGGAAGTCGCGGATGACCGCGTCGAGCACGATCTGGTCGGGCAGATCAGCGAACGCCCCGCCCTGACCGCTCTGGCCGTCCTGGCTTGCGTTGCTCGATGAGGCGGTGACCAGGAGCGCAGCGCCGATGACCACGCCGCCAGCGATAATCGTTCCTGTTGAGCCGCGCAGTCGTCCCGCGCTTGTTGCTTTGCTGTCGTCCATGTCCATTCCTCCGTGTGTTCGGACGCCCCCTCGGCGTCCGGTTGCCCGTCTGAGCCCCGACGAACCCGCCGATGAGCGACACGCTCACGACGGACCCGGGGGAGTCCCTGCACATGCAAGGGTCAAATACGCGTTTGCTTTGTGCAATCCGGGTCCGGTCGGAACCTGCCCGGGGGGGTTGCCTGTGCGGCGTGCGCCGGGTGTGATGGGGACTGCCCGTGGGCGCGGGCGCCGGAGGCCCCGGGGCATTAGGCTGGGAAAAACGCCCGTGGATCGGGCCATACGGACGGGGAAGCACATGGAAGTGTTCGAGATCGAGGGCGGGGGGCGCCTTGAGGGGCGATTGCGGGTCAACGGGTCCAAGAACGCGTCGCTGCCCCTGATGGCCGCAGCCCTGCTGACGGACAAGCCCGTCATTCTCCGCGACGTGCCGGACCTGGCCGACATCCGAAACATGATCCGCCTGCTCACCGAACTGGGGTGCGAGGTGGAGGCGGACTTCGAGCCCGACCCGGACTCGGGCGAGCGGAGCGTCACGATCAGGCCCGTGGATGAGACGCACTCGCACGCGAGGTACGAGGTGGTGCGCACGATGCGCGCCAGTGTGTGCGTGCTCGGGCCGCTGCTGGCACGGCGCGGCGCCGCCCGCGTCTCGATGCCGGGGGGGTGCGCGATCGGCGACCGTCCGGTGGACCTGCACCTGCGCGGGCTCGAGGCGCTCGGCGCCCGGGTCTGCCTGGACTCGGGCGACATCAGCGTCTCGATCCCCGGCTTCGAGACGGGCGGGCGCTTGCGCGGGGCGACGGTGTTTCTGGGCGGGTCGTTCGGATCGACGGTTCTGGGGACGGCCAACGTGCTCAGCGCCGCGACGCTGGCCGAGGGGATCACGATGATCGAGTCGGCCGCGTGCGAGCCGGAAATCGTGGATCTGGCCAAGCTGCTCAACTCGATGGGGGCGAAGATTTCGGGCGCGGGCTCGCCGAGGCTTGTCATCGAGGGTGTGGAGTCGCTCTCTGGGGCGGATCACCGGGTGATCCCGGACCGGATCGAGGCGGCGACGCTGATGGGCGCGGCTGCGATCACGGACGGGGCGCTGACGCTGGACAACTGCCCGGTGGACGCGATGCTGGCGGTGACGGAGCACTTGCGCCAGATCGGGGTCGAGATCCGGGTCGGGCCGCACGAGAAGGACCTGCTGCGCGCCACATGCCGGGTGAGTCGTGGGGGTGATCTCAAGCCGGTGGTCGCGACGACGCAGCCGCACCCGGGGTTCCCGACCGACGTGCAGGCGCAGCTGATGGCGCTGGTGAGCCTGGCGGACGGGAACTCGGTCATCACGGAAAAAATCTTCCCGGAACGGTTCCTGCATGTGCCCGAGCTGGCGCGGATGGGGGCGCGCCTGCACCGACAGGGCGCGACGGTGGTGGTGTCGGGCGTGCGCGAGCTGACGGGGGCGCCCGTGATGGCGTCGGATCTGCGGGCGAGCGCGGGGCTGGTGCTCGCGGGGATGGCGGCGCGGGGTGTGACCACGATCAACCGCGTGTATCACCTCGACCGCGGGTACGAGCGCCTGGAGCAGCGCCTCGAGCGCGTCGGCGCCAAGATCAGGCGGGTCAAGGCCGAGCAGACCGTCGCGGCCTAGGTGGTTCTCGGTGGGACGCCTGTCCCACCCGAGCTCAGTCCTCGTCGAAGCCGCGGGCGACGAGCGCGATGAGTTCATCGGCGCAGGGCTTGGCGTCGTCGCCGTCGATGAACAGCTCGAGGCTGGTGCCCTTGGTGGCAGCGAGCATCATGATCTCCATGATCGACTTGCCGTCAACATCATCGTCGCCCTTGCGGACGCGAACGGTGGATTTGAAGCGGCTCGCGGTATCAACAAAGGCCATGGCCGGGCGGGCGTGGAGCCCGAGGCTGTTGACGATCGTCACCTTGACCGTGAGACCATCGCCCACGCGAACCTCCTGGGATAGGGGCGAGGGGCGCCCGAGCGTGAGCGATTAGCTGGCGGGCTGCTGGTTGTCGGCCTCGTCGAGCAGCGTTTTGACCTCGTCAACACTGGTCGCCTGGCGGAGAAACCGGCGGAAGGTGTCCTTGGACAAGCTCTTGAAGATCGCCTCCATCGCCTGGAGGTGCTCCTCGGGCTGGTCCTCGGGGCTGAGCAGCAGGAAGACGGAGTAGACCGGCTGCTTGTCGAGGGCGTTGAACTCGATCCCGCCCGTGCTGAGCCCGATCGCGGCGCTCATGCGTTTGATGCCGGCGTGCTTGACGTGGGGGACGGCGACGCCGCGTCCGAACCCGGTCGAGCCCTTGTGCTCGCGCGCAAGGAGGCGTTCGAGCAGCTCATCGCGGACCGCCTCGGGGGCGGCGCCAGAGCTGACGAGCACGTCAACGAGCGAGCTGATGGTTGCGTCGCGCTCGCTGGAGCCAAGGTCGGGGACGATCGCTCCCTCGACGACGATGTCGCTGAGCTTCATCATGGTTCTGTCCTTCCGGTTCGTCGCGGGCGTCTGGCGGTTAGCCGCGTTTGCCGAGCTTGAACTTCTCCTTGAAGTCCGTGAGCTGGCGGGTGGCTTTCTGGGTGGCCTGGTCGATGGCGCCGTAGAGGTCGTCGCCCGTGGCGTGAGAGACGAAATCGTCGTGATGCTCGACATCAACGACAACCTCGACCTTGTGGTCGCCCTTGTGATCGGCCTCGAAGATCGTGAATGTGATCTGCTGGATTCGGTCGTAAAACTTGGTGAGCTTGGCGCCCTTGGTCTCGGCGTGCTCACGGATCGGATCGGTGACCTCTATATGCCGCCCAACAACGTCGATGCGCATGTGGATCTCCCATCGGCGGACAACCGGGCGCCGGCGCCCCTGCGGAGACACCGCAGGGAGGATCGGCCCGTGCCGCCGCTCAGAGCATAGCTCCGCCGTGCGCCCGAGAGGCGTGAGAGAAGGGCTACCCCTCCGGGTCAGGCTCGATGGCGCGCTCGATCGCGTCGCGGGCGTCTCGTCCGCCCTGGGCCTGGATCATGCGGGGTCCGCCCGAGGCGTCGACGAGCCCGCTCCCACCCTCGCCCTCGCCCGAGCCTTCGCCGGTGGGGTTCTCGGGGGTGAGCACGCCGGCGGTGATGACGAACCGGAGCGCCTGCTCGACCGAGATATCCAGGTGGACGATTTTGGTGCGTGCGACGTTGATGGTGAACCCGGTGAAGGGGGTGGGGGAGGTGGGGATGAAGACGCTCGAGATGGGGGCGCCGACCCGGGTCTCGATCTGGCTGATCGACGTGCCAGTCAGGAATCCGACCGTCCAGATCCCCGGCGAGGGATACTCGACGAGCACCACGTCGCGGAAGGCCATCTTGTTCTCGCCCAGGACCAGCTCGACCACCTGCTTGACGTGCGGGTAGACCTGCTTGAACCCGGGGATGCGGCTGATGAGGCGCTCGAGGCTCGAGTACAGACGCTTGCCCAGGAAGTTCGACAGCAGCACCCCCGCCAGATAGATCAGCAGGATCGCAAGGAACAGGCCCGTGAGGTTCAGGTACCAGCGGTCCTGCCAGTACTGCGCCAGGAACTGCTTGCGCAGGTCGTTCTCGATCAGCGTGTCGCTGATGCTTGGGCGGTAGTCCCCGCTCTGGCGGGCCTGGGCCAGGTCCTCGTGCGAGACCACGAACCACTCGGGCAGGCTCTCGTCGCCCATCACGAGCGGCACGATCCAGACGATGGCGCTGCGCGTGCCCGCGTTGATCGGGCCGGCGACGTTCGAGAAGACGAATACAAACGCCTGCCACAGGATCCAGAGCGTCAGGATCGAGGGCAGCAGGATCGCCAGGCCCCGCCCGAAGAACTTCTTGAAATCTCCCTCGAACGTCTTTCTGTGCATGTGTGTGCGTCGTCCTCGCTGAGAAGTGGTTCTGGGGCGCTTTCTGCTGTCCCGCGCGAGAGTCTACGGCGGGCGCCCGATCGGCGCTCGCCCGGCGCCCCGGTCCCCCGCTACCCTGCCCGGGCGAGCATGGAGGAGGTCCGATGCGTTGTTTGGTCACGGGGGGCGCGGGTTTCATCGGATCGCACGCCGTCAAGCGATTGCTCGACGACGGGCACGACGTTCTGGCGATCGACGACCTCTCGCGTGGGCACGCCGAGGCGATCGAGCTGCTCCGCCCCCGGGCGGGCGGGCGCCTGGCCTTCGAGCGGTGCTCGATCCAGGACGGCGACCGCCTGGGCGAGGCGGTCCGGGCGTTCGCCCCCGACGCGGTGCTGCACTTTGCGGCCCTGGCCTATGTTGGTGAGAGCGTCCAGATCCCCGGGCGCTATTTCGCGGTCAATGTCTCGGGGATGCTCAACGTGATGCATGCGTGCCATGGCGTCGAGCGGTTTGTCTTCAGCTCATCGTGCGCGACGTACGGGCAGCCGCCGGACGAGATGATCCCGATCCCCGAGACCTGCCCGCAGGCGCCGCTGAGCCCGTATGGGCGGACCAAGCTCGTCGGCGAGTGGATGCTCCGGGACTGCGCCCGGGCGCAGGCGCTCGCGGGCGAGGCGGTCGGGGTTGCGATGCTGCGTTACTTCAATGTCGCCGGCGCCGACCGCTCGGGCGTGCTGGGCGAGGACCACGAGCCCGAGACCCACCTGATCCCGCTCGCCATCGACGCGGCCCTGGGGCGGCGCGACGCGCTGACCATCTTCGGCTCGGACTACCCCACGCCCGACGGCGCCTGCGTGCGCGACTACGTCCACGTCGAGGACCTCATCGACGCCCACGTCGCGGCCCTCGACGCGCTTCGCCCCGGGCGCGTGCTGGCGTACAACGTCGGCTCCGGGCGCGGGCACTCGGTGCGCGAGGTCGTCGAGACCGTCGGCGACGTGGTGGGCACGCCCGTGCCCACGATCGAGGGCGCCCGGCGCGAGGGCGATCCGCCCAGGCTGTTCGCCGACCCGAGCAAGATCGAGCGAGAGCTGGGCTGGAAGGCACGTTCGCCGGGCTTGCGCGAGATCGTCGGCGACGCCGTCGCGTGGCGCAAGGCCCACCCGAATGGCTATTCGCAGAGCTGATAGGAATACCGCGCCGGGGCTGTAGCCCCGGCGCGGATGAAACTCGAACGCCTAGCTGCAGCGCGGGATCACGGGCACCCGGCGCCGAACGAGGCCAGGAACGCCAGAACGTCGGTGAAGTCCAGCACGTTGTAGGGCTCGGCCAGGTCGGCAATACACCCGACGTTGATCGAGGTGTAGAAACTTCGGGAACGCCCTGAGTTGCAGTTGACAATCGCCTTGTCCGTGACACGCAGGCGGACGGTGTACGCGCACGGACGCAGCGACGAGATGTCCCACGAGGCGATGACATCGTCAACGACGTTGTTGGTCCCGCTTGCGATTGTGACCCAGCCGTTCTCGTCCCCTCCGGTGTAGGAGAGCGACCACGACCCGATGTTCGCGTCGAACGCGGTGCCAACGAAATCGAGCATGCCCGTCGGGTTGAACACGTCGCAGTTGAGCGGCGCCGTGATCTCGGCGATGGGCGCGATGTTGTCCACGACAACACCATTCTGCTGGAAGGTCTTCATATCGCCGCACCCGTTGGAGGCGACGACGCGGACGTCGTAGGCGCCGTCGGGGACCATGGTCGTGTCCCAGTCGGCCAGGAGCGAGTTGATCCGGGCGCCCGCGAAGACGGGGTTGCCCGGGTCCACAAGCATCCATGTGTTGGCGTCGGCGACGCTGTACTCGACGATGTACTCGTCCGGCCCGCAGTTGTTGTCGTTGGCTGTGCCATACACGCAGGCGTTTCCGCCGACGATTTCCGCCGAGGAGACATTGCCCGTAGCGAGGTTGCCCCTGGCCAGGAACCAGTCGAGGGTGTCGTAATCGGTGGAGACCCACACGACAATCTCGGCGGTGTCCGAGACGCCCGAGGAGTTCTCGACCGTGAGGCGGATGAGGTAGAGCCCCTCGCCCAGGCCGCCGACGCTCATCATGCCCAGCACGCCCCCGGGGTCGGGGACGCTGTCCACCGAGTTGATGATTGTCACCCAGCCCATCGGATCGGAGACGGGGCGGTACTCGAGAAGATACGAGGCGAAGACGCCCCCCGGGACGTCGGCGACGCCCGTGATATCGCTCCCGCTCTGGCAGATGCAGCTCCCGCTCAGGCCGAACGACGCGGGCGAGTCGATGCGCGCGACCGGGTCGGCGCCCCCGATGATGATGGTCTGGTTGAGGTAGACCCCGATCTCGCTGGATCCGGCGGAGGGGACGATGGCGTCGATGTCGCCGTCGCCGTCAAGGTCGCCCGCAGCGGGCTCGCCCGAGCCCGAGCCGAAGGGGAAGGTTCCGCCATCGACGAAGACGCCGGCGCCGGTGTTGAGGCGGACGCGGAGGTTTCCGAACGTGGTGATGAGGAGGTCTTGGTCGCCGTCGCCCTCTTCGGCGCCGAGATCGGCGGTGATAACGCTCTCGGGTTGGCTGGGGGTGGTTGTCGTGCTGGACGTCGGGAAGGTCGGGAAGGCGACGGCGCCCCCGTTGGAGTTGTTGAAATGCACGGAGACGGAGTTGTCGAGGCGGTTGACGACGACGAGGTCCTGGGCGCCGTCACCGTTCATATCGGCGCAGGCGAGGTCGCTCGGGTTGTCGCCCGTGGTGACAAAGGTGGCGAAGTCGCCCGTGAAGAACGAGCCGATCCCGGTGTTGTAGAGGATGGTGAGCGTGTCGCTGCCCTGGTTGGCGGTGACGATGTCGGGGGCGCCGTCGAAGTTGAGGTCTTTGGCGATGACGCTGTTGGGGAAGGCGCCGCCCGTGCCCCCGCCGTTGTTTGTGGTCCAGATGGTCGGCGCGACCCAGTTCGTGCCCGAGGCGTCGCCGAGGTAGACGCGGACGTGGCTGTTGTCGTCCCCGTTGGTGACGACAAAGTCGGGCTTGCCGTCAACGTTGAAGTCAGCGACGGCGATGTCCTGGGGGAGCGTGCCAGCGGGGATGATGACCTCGGCAAGGAACGTGCCATCGCCGTTGTTGCGCAGCAGCGAGACGTCGGCGGACCCGCGGTTGGCGCAGAGCAGGTCGATGTCGCCGTCGAGGTCCATGTCGGCCGCGGCGAGTCCGCGCGGGGCGCCGCCGACGCCGTACAGCACAGCGCCGCCGAACGTGCCGTCGCCGTTGTTGATCAGAACAACAATCTCGTCGAAGGTGTCAGGCCCGTTGACGGTGGCGGCGATGTCGAGGTCGCCGTCGCCGTCAAGGTCAGCGAGGATGGTGTCCGAGGGCGCTTCAAAGGTTCCGTAGCCCTGGGCGGGCGCGAAGCCGGTGAACTGGGCCTGCGCGGAGAACGCGCTCGCGCCGAGCGCACAGGCACAGAGGCACAGCCCCAGGCGGTTCGGTGTGACGATCATGATGTCTCTCCTCTAGAACATGCGTTGGCAAGCGCAGGAGCCCGCTGGCGCTGAGCCGGCGTGCAGATCCGCGTCGCCCGCATCTCTTCCCTATTGGCGCATTCTATGCGTCGCCCCCGCTCCGGCGGAGGCGGTTGTCCTGTTTGTCTGCGCCCGAGGCTCGGATCTCTCACGACGATCCGAGAAAACGAAAAAACCGCCCTGAGGGCGGCTCTCGGTCGTCTATCACATGGGCCTAGAAGGACTCGAACCTTCGACCTCACCCTTATCAGGGGTGCGCTCTAACCAACTGAGCTACAGGCCCTCACGCCCGCCGATGGCTCGGCGGGCGGGCAGTATATCCACACCCAGGCACGCTTTCCTACGCCCCGCCTTCCGATGCCCGGGCCTGCCCGCCGGGCGGGGCGTGGATGGGCAGTGACAGTACAAACTCAGCCCCGTGCCCACGCCGGCGGACCAGACGCAGCTCCCCCCCGCCCTCGCGGGCCAGCCCGCGCGAGAGCGCCAGGCCCAGTCCCAGGCCCGAGCGCATGGGGCGGGCGGCGCCGCGCTGGAACTCGCCAAAGATCCTGGCCCGGTCCCGCGGGCGGATGCCCGGCCCATAGTCGGCGATGAGAAACTCGAGCTGGTCCCCGCTGACGCGAACATCGAGATGGATGCGCGGGTCGATGTCGTCGTCGTCCTCGCCCTCCGCCGGGCCGGCGTACTTGCAGGCGTTCTCGACGAGGTTCATCAGGATCCGTTCGACGGACTGGGGGTCGATCGTGAGCGTGATGCCGCGCCGGGTCGCGTCGTCCAGGTCCGCCGAGACGATCAGGTCCATCCCGCTCTGCTCGGCCCGGCGCGAGAGCATCGGGCGCAGGCGCACCAGCAGGGCCTCGGGCGTCATCTCGAGCGTCTGCTCGGGGCCCGAGCGCCGTCGGCTCAGGCGGGCGTACTCGAGCACGTTCTCGACGATGCCCGAGAGGCGCCCGGACTCGCTCTTGAGCGTGGAGAGGTATTCGCGCCGCGCGTCCTCGTCGGTCACCATGCCGTCGGCGAGCATCTGGGCGTACAGGCGGAACGTCGTCAGCGGGGTGCGCAGCTCGTGCGTGACGGCGCTGACGAAGCGCCCGCGCCGCTCCGAGAGCTGGATCGCCGCCCGGAGCACGAACCCGATAGCGACGGCCGCCCCCACCAGCGCCAACCACGAGAGCAGCAGCGTCCCCCGGGCCGCAGTCAGCCCGGCGTGGACCACAACCGGAAGCTCGCCCGGGTCCAGGCGGATGGGCACGCTCGCGAGCAGCTCCGGGGCGGCGCTGGGCGAGTCCATGCCCGCGACAGCCGGCTCGAGACGCGCGTTGGGCAGCAGATCCTCGACGCTCGACGAGAGCAGTGCGCTGAGCGCGGGCCAGTCCACCCAGAAGCCCTGGCGGTAGAGCACGCCCTCGATCCGGGCCTGGCGGGTCAGGACCAGCTCGGGGTCGTGGTCGCCGACGATCCACACCGCCTCGAAGATGCCCAGCCGCACCCGCTCGTCGGCGCCGTCGGTGACGATCAGATGAAGCGTCGGCGACGGGGCTTTCAGCCTTGCGTCAGTCTTTGCGAGAAAGCCCTCTTCAAGGCCCAGCTCCGTGGCGCCATCGCTGGCGGGCGCCGCTTCCGGTTCTGACTTGGCGAAGGTCTCGCTTTCGTCAACTCCTACGCTGCGGAGGGCCAGAGCGGCGTCGTCGCCGCCCTCCCCGGAGTCTTTGCGTGCGCTGAGCGGGAGGATCTGGCTGAGGGAAGCGTTGCGCTGCGACAGCTCGATGGCCTGCTGGCGGGCGCGGTATTCTCGCGCGGCCCCGGAGGCGTACGAGCCGTCATCGAAATCCTGGGCGCTGAGGGTGTCGTCAAAGAGAGCGCTGGCGCGCTCGCCGTCCTGCTCGGGGCTCGAATCCAGTCGCACATACGGCGCGCTCTTGAGCAGATCACCAAGTCGCCCGAGCAGCCCCTCGGCTCGCGCGATGTCCTTCTGCGCGCGATACCCGCCCAGCGCCAGCGAGAGCATCTCCCCTCGCGGCGCCTGGGGCGAGGTCATCGACCCGTCCGGCTCGGTCTGGAAGTGCAGCAGGATCAGCCCGGAATCTGGCTCGCCATCGCCATCGGCGCCGCCGAGGGCGAGCAGAGGCGACGGCGCCAGCGTCTCGCCCGCCTCGAGCGGCTCCCACATCCGCGAGTACGCCCGTTCGACCGGGAAAAAGCTGCGGTACTGGAAGTACGGGCGGGCCGCCTCGCGCACGAGGATGGGTGTCAGGCGCGAGTCCATCCGCCACAGCGCCAGGCGGACCGCCTCCTGGCGGCGTGTCTCGTTGCGGGCGCGCAGCTCCTGCTGTTCGAGGCGCAGCGCCTGCCAGCTCACGACCGTGAGCACAACCGCAACGAGCGCGACGCAGGCCGCGTAAACCAGCCAGGTGATGCGCTGGCGCGATCGCATCTAGCCCTCCGCCCCGTCGGTCGGGGCGAGCATGTACCCCTTGCCGCGCACGGTGCGGATGACCTTGGGATCGGTCGGCGAATCGCCGAGCTGCTCGCGCAGGCGCGCAATGGCCATGTCCACGGTGCGTGTCTGCGTGCCGCGCGGGTCAAAGCCCCAGACTCGCGTGAGCAGCTCCTCGCGCGCGATCGCCCGCCCCGGGTTCGCCGCCAGGTACGCCAGCACCTCCGCCTCGCGCTGCGGCAGCGTCCGAACCTCGCCCCCCGCCAGCGTCACCTCACGCCGCTCAAAGTCCACCGTGCGCCCGGAGATGCGCAGGGTTCGCTGCGGCGTGGGGCGCTCGGCGGAGCGGCGCAGCACCGCCTCGACGCGGGCGGTGAGCTCATCGACGCCGAAGGGTTTGACGACGTAATCATCCGCGCCGAGCTTGAGCCCCTTGACGCGGTCCTCCTCCTCGCCGCGGGCGGTCAGGAAGATCACCGGGATCGTCGGCTTGGCCTTGCGCAGCTCTTCGAGCACCTCGAGCCCGCTCATCTTGGGCATCATGATGTCCAAGAGCACAATGTCGGCGTCGATCGAGAGCGCCAGCTCCAGCCCCGCCTTCCCGTCCGGCGCCTCGTGCAGCGTGTACCCGCTGAAGCGCAGCGCATCGACCAATCCCCTGCGGATCGCGTCGTCGTCCTCAACCACCAAAACTGTTCCGAGTGACACGGGCTACGCCCTCCTGCGAACATCGTATCCAACGAGGCGGGCGCCCCCCTCGGGCGCCCACCTCCTGCACGACTCAATCGGCCCGATCGCCGGGGCGTTTCAGCTTGGGTTCTTCACGAGCACCCGCCGCCCATCGATCAGCAGGTACACGTCGCCCCGCTGGGCAATGAGCCCCTGGCGGTTCTCTTTGGCCAGACGCTCGCTCAGCTCGAAGTACGCGTCGGACGCGAACTCGATCGTCTCGTCCGGCGCCTCCGCCTCGTGCTCGAGCAGGCGAGCGTCCACCCAGCGACCCTGGCGGCGCAGCAGCGTCCGGTCGGCGATGTTCTGGACCGTCGAGATCACGACCTCGGTCATGCTCGCGTCGTAGTACGTCTGGCGAGCGCGGGCGTAGCCACCCTCGCCGCCTTCGCCGCTCATGGATTTCATGTTCATCGACTGGCTTACAGCGCCGCGACCATCGCGATCCTCAACCGCCCGCATCTGGATCACGTCGCTCGCTTCGGCCTCCATCGCCCCGAAGTTGTCGTCCCGCAGCCCGCCCACGCGGGCGAACTGGCCCTCCTCGGCCGCGAGGAACGCGGTGTACTCCGTCAGGATGCCGTGCTTGAGGCTCAGCCGCACGATCTCCCCGACGAGTTCCTTCTTCACGCTCGCTGCGTCGCCCGACAGACGGATCTGCTCGATCATCGACGCGATCTTCCGCTGCGCCCAGAGGCGCGGGACAAAGCTGTTGGCGATCGAAGCTTTCGCGGGGTCGAACACAACCTGAGAGCCTGATCTTTGAACGCCGTCGTCTCCGATCAAGTACATCGTGAGCGTGTCTTGCGATGTGTACTTCCCGAGCACGACCAGTTGCTCGCCCGCGAAAAGGTCCGGAAGAACACGGGGCATTTGATCAGGCAAGAACGCGACTCGGCACCAACCGTCCACTAGCTCTGGGCTCGAGTCGTGGATACCCGGAACAACTTTCAACCCAGGCGACGCAAGCACCGGCCCCGCCAGCTTCCGGAACACCTGCCCGACCTTGACTTCGACATCCTCATCCGGCAGCACAAACGTGCTCGCTGCCCTGGTTGTCTGGGCCAGCGCGCTCAGCAGCGGGGCGTTGACGTCGTAGCCGACGCCGAACGTGAAGATGCGCCGATCGTGCTGGTTGCCCGAGGCGACCGCCTCACGGATCTGGCGCTCGTTGACGATGCCGACCGTCGCCAGGCCATCGGTCAGGAACAGCACCAGCGGGAGCGATCCTTCCACCGGCTTGGGGCGCAGGGCCTCGAGCAGCGCGTCGTGGATGTTGGTCCCGCCCACGGCCTTGATCGCGTTGATTACCTCGCGCACCTGGGCCACGGTTTTGCTGTTCTTCTCGACCGCCTCGGGCGCGAACCGCTCGATGGTGTCCGAGTACGAGATCAGGTTGAAGCGTTCACCCTCGTCGAGGGCCTCGATGATCTGGAGGGCCGCGTTCTTGGCTTGTTCGATCTTGTCGCCACGCATCGAGCCCGAGCGGTCGATGACGATCGTGACCTCACGTTTAATTTTTGGACGGTCAATATCGGTCCCGGCGCCGACGACGAGCAGGAAATACCCGCCCGTGCCGTCGCCCACACTCGCGTCCGGGTAGGCCATGACGGTCATGGGCAGCTTCTCGTCGCTCGCGAGGATGTAGCTCAACCGGAACGAGCCGGGCTCAAGCATGGCGTTCGGAGCAACCTTGACCGAGAACCCGTCGCTGCCGAGGGGTTTGACCGCGATCTCGTGGCTGGGCGAGTAGACCGCGCCCAGGCGGCTGCCGCCGTCGGCCTGCTTGAGGCGCACGCTCAGGCTCCACTCGACGCCGGAGTTCTCGAGCGACTCGGACCGGGGCAGGACGTAATCCACACGCTGCCCGTCGCCCGAGAGGACTTGTTCATACGTCAGTCGGAACGTCTGCGTCCCGTTGGGCGGCACGGGGAAAACGCTCGACTTGATCAGCCCGTACCCGGCGAACTCGAGCAGCCCCGGGTCGATCATACGGCGCACAATCTCGCGATAGATCCGCGTCGCTTCCTCGCGCGGGAGCAACCGGGCGCTGCCCTCCTCGCCCAGCCCGTCGAGGCTGAACGAGCGGATGGCCGAGGCGTCGGGGACGGGGAGGATCAGCTCCGCCTCGGCCATCCGCTGCCCGGGGTTGTGCACGGTGATGGCCATGCTTGTCGTCGCGATGCGCCCGTGGATGCTGATGTCGGCGTCCACCTTGGTGATGTACGCCTGGACCGAGATGTTCGGGTGGACCATGCGCCGCTGGGGCAGCAGCGTCTGGACGAGCGCACGGTCGTCCTGCGCGAGGGCGGGTGCTGGCAGGGCGCTCGCAAGGGCGAGGGCTCCGCCTGCGATGAGGGATCGGGTTCGGTGACGCATGACGTTCTCCTTGCGGCTTGCGGTACGGATACATGTACCGTCGGATCGGCCCGCAGGTCGTCACGGGTTTGTCACGGGGCGCACGGTGGGCGCGTTTGTCACGCAAGTGTCACGCGATCAGTGGGCGCTCGTCGCTCGCAGGAGGCGTGAGGGCAGTAAGAACGCGATCAGGCTGGCCAGAACGAGCGAGGCGCTTGTCACATAAAAAGCGGCGTCGAGGGTGTATCGGTCCTGGACGACCTGCGCCCACTTGGGGCCGATGAAGGCGAAGGCCCAGGCGCCGCCGAGCATCAGGCCCGAGGCCATGCTGGTGCGGTGGGGGAGCAGGCGCTGGGCCAGCGACATGCTCACGGGGATGACGCTGCCGAAGCCGACGCCGGAGAGGATGCCGAGTGCGAAGACGATCGGCACACCCGCGCCCGGGACCGATCCGCCCGCGGGGATGAGTGCGATGGCGACAGCGCCGAGCAGCGGGAAGCCGATGAAGGCGAGTTTTTCGTAGCGCACACTGAGGAAGACGCCCAGCAGGATGCCGCCAGCGCCCATGCCGATCTGCATCG
>JAJRXR010000013.1 GCA_024276195.1 Planctomycetota bacterium | reverse complement strand
CTGCTCCGAGGCCGACCTCGCCGAGCCCTTCGGCGTCCTCGACTTCTCCGACATCACCGCCTTCCTCGTCGCCTTCGCCTCAAGCGACCCCAGCGCCGACCTTGCCCCCCCCTTCGGAACCTTAGACTTCTCCGACGTCATCGCTTACCTGGGCGCCTTCGGCGCTGGCTGCCCATAACCGCCCCGCATTCCCCCCCCGGTGTGCCGCCTCCCCCAGGCGGTGCGCCGATTCCCCGTGTCCCCCTTCACCGCATCTGGAGTTCAAGCCGTGACCATCCAAGCCGCACTCGCATTCGCACTCGCCGCCTGCGCCTCCTCCGCGCTCGCCACCGATGATTCACCCCTGGCCCGCCCCTCCTTCCACGTCGTCGATGACAACACCATCTACGCCAACGGCCAGCTCTACAACTCCTGGCAGGCCCTCGCCGACTCCGGCTACTTCGACACCGAGCAGACCCACTGCCTCACCCAGGCGAGCATGATCGACGCCCAGCAAGGCCCCGCCCGCGGCGCCGCCAGCGACTGCTCCTACAACAACACCAACATCGAAACCCAGTACGACCCCTCCGCCGGTCTCTTCCGAATCCCCGTCGTTGTCCACGTCATCCAGAACAACGCCGGAACCGGCTTCATCTCCGAGAGCCGCGTCCAGTCTCAGATCGACGTCCTCAACGAAGATTTCCAGGCCATCGCCGGCTCCAACGGCGCCAACGGGACCGACTCTCAGTTCGAGTTCTTCCTCGCCACCGAAGACCCCTCCGGCTCCCCCACCAACGGCATCACCTACACCACCAGCAACTCCTGGTTCAACGACAACGGCTCGTACTGGAACACCCTCGCCTGGGACACCAACCGCTACCTCAACATCTACACCAACTCCGCCTCCGGCGCACTCGGGTACGTCCCCGACCTCCCCCAGGGCGGTATCGCCGGCTCCAACTCCGACCGTGTCGTCGTCCTCTACTCCTCCTTCGGACGCAACGCCCCGCTCGTCCCCTACCACCTCGGTCGCACCACCACCCACGAACTCGGGCACTACTTCGGCCTCTACCACACCTTCAACGGCGGATGCGCCGGCGGCTCCTGCTACAACTCCGGCGACCGCATCTGCGACACCAACAACGAAAGCACACCCACCTTCGGCTGCCCCGGCTCACGCTCCTCCTGCGGCCTCCAGGCCCCCAAAGACAACTACATGGACTACTCCGACGACATCTGCATGGAAATGTTCACACCCGAACAGTCCAACCGCATGCGCTGCACCCTCGAACACTACCGACCCAACCTCGCCTCCGACGCCACCGGCGGCGGCGCCTGCTCACCCGCCGATTTCCTCCCCCCCTTCGGCGTCCTCGACTTCTCCGATGTCACCGCCTTCCTCATCGCCTTCAGCGGCGGCGCCCCCCAGGCCGACCTCGCTCTTCCCGCAGGCGTCTTTGACTTCTCCGATGTTGTCGCCTTCCTGGGCCTCTTCGCCGCTGGCTGCCCATAGACGGTCATCTTCTCCAAATCCCCAGCGGGGCGATCCGAAAGGCTCGCCCCGCTCTTTCTTCAACACCCCGTATCTACTCAACCCCTTCCACAGCCCCCACTTTCCCGGTACGTTGAACACTCGCCCGAGCTTCTGCGGGCGAATCGCCACCAAGGAGACTCTCGTGCGGAAATCCACCACCCGGACCATCGCCCTCGCGGCCCTGCTCGCCTGCGCCGGCTCAGCCATCGCCCTCGACGACACCATCGTCTGGCGCTCCGACGCCGCCCAGCGCCTCGCCCCCGCCCCCGCCGCCCCCGCGCAGGCCGCCACCGAGGCCCTCCGCCTCGCCGCCCAGCCCGGCGCCCCCCGCATGATCCTCCGCTTCGACAGCGCTCTGTCCAAGCCCGAACGCACCAGCCTCGGCGCTCAGGGCGTCACCCTGCTCTCCCCCCTCGGCTCGGGCGCCTACTTCGCCCGCCTTGACCCGGGCGCGCAGGCCAACGCCCTCGCCGCCGCCGGCCTCATCGCCGCCGCACCGATCCGCATCGAATACAAGCTCCACGACACCCTGCTCAACCTCGCGCCCCCCGCGTGGTCAATCGTTGACGCTGGCGCTCGCGACAACGGCCCGCTCGCCGACCCCATTGTCGGCGTCTACGTCCGCTTCCACGACGACATCGACGCCGTCCTCCAAGAGGCCAACACCGTCATCACCAACCACGCCGGCGTCGTCCGCGACACGCTCATCAGTGTCAACTCGATGGTCGTCGAGCTCCCGCTCAGCCAGGTCCACGCCCTCGCCGAAGACGACCGTGTCCAGTGGATCGAGCCCCCGCTGCCGCGCATGGAAGGCTTCAACGCCTCCAACCGCGCCATCACCCAGGTCGATATCGCCCAGAGCGCCCCGTACAGCCTCGACGGCTCGGGCGTGACGGTCCTCGTCTACGACGCCGGCACCGCCCGCGCCTCCCACGTCGATCTCGCCGGACGCACCACCGTCATCGACGGATCGGGCACCAACTTCCACGCCACCCACGTCTCAGGCACCGTCGCCGGCAACGGCACAGGCAACTCCACCCATACCGGCATGGCCCCGGGCGCCTCCATCGTCTCCGCCGGCTTCGAGTGGGACGGCTCGGGCACCTTCCTCTACACCAACCCGGGTGACATCGAGGCCGACTACTCCACCGCCATCAACACCCACGGCGCCAGCATCTCCAACAACTCCATCGGCTCCAACGTCGGGCCCAACGGCTTCCCCTGCGCCTGGGAAGGCGACTACGGCCTCTGCGCCGCCACCATCGACAACATCATCCGAGGCTCACTCGGCGGCCCCATCGTCATCTTCTGGTCCGCCGGCAACGAACGAGGCTCGTCCTGTGGCTCCGCCTACAACACCTCCCCCCCGCCCGCCAACAACAAAAACGCCATCACCGTCGGCGCTCTCAACTCCAACAACGACTCCATGACCTCCTTCTCCAGCTGGGGCCCCTCCGACGACGGACGCATCCGCCCCGTCCTCGCCGGCCCCGGGTGCCAGTCCAACGGCGACTTCGGCGTCACCTCCACCGACTCCGGCTTCGACACCGACTACACCACACTCTGCGGCACCTCCATGTCAGGCCCCACACTCGCCGGCATGGGCGCACTCATCTTCGAAGACTTCCGCAACAACTTCCCCGCACAGCCCGACCCCTCCAACCAACTCATGAAAGCCTGGCTCTGCCACTCCGCCGTTGACCTTGGAAACACCGGCCCCGACTACCAATACGGCTACGGCTCCGCCCGTGTCGTCGATGCCATCGACCTCATGCGCACCGGAGACTGGGCCGAAGACATCGTTGACCAGGGCGGCGCCGTCACCTTCACCATCAACATCCCGGGCGGCACGCCCGAGATGAAAATCACCATGGCCTGGGACGACCCCGCTGGCACGCCCAACGTCAGCCCCGCGCTCATCAACGACCTCGACCTCGTCGTCGTCTCACCCTCGGGCGTGCGCTTCTTCCCCTGGACACTCAACCCCGCGAGCCCCGCAAGCCCCGCCGTCCAGACCCAGGTTGACACGCTCAACAACATCGAGCAGGTCCAGATCACCAACCCCGAGTCCGGCGCCTGGCGCGTCGAGGTTGTCGGGACCAGCGTCGCCAGCGGCCCCCAGACCTTCGCCCTCTCCGCCACGCCCGACCTGGGCGAGGGCTTCCTCGCCGCTGCCCTGACCACCGTCGTCCCCGCGCTCCACCCGCCGGCGACACCCCTGCCCGTTGATGTCGCCATCTTCCCGGGCATCGACACCCTCGTCCCCGGCTCGGTCATGCTCAGCTACCGCTTCGACGCCGGCTCCTTCACCACCGTCGCCATGACCGACGCCGGCGCCAACGCATTCACCTCCACCATCCCCGGCGCCGACTGCGACGAGACCATCCAGTTCTTCGTCACCGCCGAGGGCAATCTTGCGGGCGTCATCAACCTCCCCACCGCCGCCGCCGCCAACCCCTTCTCCGTTGACATCGGAGAGATCACCGTCCTCCTCGACGACAACTTCGAGGCCGACTCCGGCTGGACCGTCACCGGAGGCGTCACCACCCAGGCCACCGGACGCTGGGAACGCGGCACGCCCGTCGGCGGCGGCGACCGCGGCGACCCCGCCTTCGACGCCGACGGCTCCGGACAGTGCTGGCTCACCGGCAACGCCGACGACAACACCGACGTTGACAACGCCGCCACCATCCTCACCAGCTCCGACTACGCCCTCGCCTCCGCCCCCGAAGCCGTGCTCTCCTACCGACGCTGGTACGACACCACCGTCGGCGCCGCCTCCGACGACCTCTTCATCGTCGAAATCTCCAACGACTCTGGCGCCAACTGGACCACGCTCGAATCCGTCGGGCCCAGCGGCACAGGCGCCTGGATCGAGGCCTCCTTCCGCGTCGCCGACTTCGTCACTCCCACCGACCAGATCCGTCTCCGCTTCACCGCCTCCGACTTCGGCACGCAAAACGTCATCGAGGCCGGCATCGACGCCCTCCACATCGAATCCTTCATCTGCGTAGGCCCCTCCGGGTGCAACGAGGCCGACCTCGCCGAACCATTCGGCTCGCTCGACTTCTCCGACGTCTCCGCCTTCCTCACCGCCTTCGCCGCCATGGCGCCCGAGGCCGACCTCGCCGCCCCGTTCGGTCAGTGGGACTTCTCCGACGTCGCCGCCTACCTCGCCGTCTTCGGCGCCGGCTGCCCGTAACACGTTTCTCCTGATCCCATCAAACACAACACGCCCGGGGCTGCCCCCGGGCGTTTTCTCTGCGCACACAACGTCCGCCGCCCGCTATCCCGCGCCCGCTACGTCGTCCCGAACAGCCGGTCCCCCGCGTCGCCCAGCCCGGGCAAAATGTACCCCTGCTCGTTGAGCCGCTCGTCGAGCCCCGCCGTGTACACCGTGACTTCGGGGTGATCCTTTGCCAGCCGGCGCACGCCCTCCGGCGCCGCCACCAGACAGATCATCCGCAGATCGCTCGCCCCCGCCTCGCGCAGCATCCCCATCGCCGCCGACGCGCTCCCCCCCGTCGCCAGCATCGGATCCACCAGAATCACCGGCCCCGCGTCCAGATCCCCCGGCAGCTTATTCAAATACGCCCGCGGCTCGAGCGTCGCCTCATCCCGCGCCATCCCCAGATGCCCCACCCGCGCCTCGGGCATCAACTCCAGAATCCCCCCCGTCATCCCCAGCCCCGCCCGAAGCACCGGAACCACCGTGATCGGCGTCTCCACCCGCCACCCACGCATCCGCTGCATCGGCGTCCGCACCTCCACCTCCACCGTCTCAAACGACCGCGTCACCTCGTACACCATCAGCCCCGCGATCTGCTCGAGCAGCGCCCGGAACGCGCGAAAGCTCGTCGCCTCGTCGCGCATCCAGGTCAGCTTGTGACGGATCAGCGGGTGGTCAAACACGATAAGATTCGGATGTTCGGGGTGAGACAGGCTCATCCTGCGAGTCTACACCACACCATCGCGCCCGGAACACCCCGCCCATGCGCCCCTCAGCACCCCTGACCGAGCTCAACCGCCTCGCCCTCGACGCCGCCTACGAAGAGGCCTGCGCCGGACGCGACCAGGGCGCCATCCCCATCGGCTCCGCCCTCGTCACACCCGCGGGCCAGATCGTCGCGCGCGGGCGCAACCTCCGCGTCCAGACCGGCGATCCCACCGCCCACGCCGAAACAGTCTGCATCCGCGCCGCCGGGCGCCGGCGCGACTGGCACACCCTCACCCTCGCCTCCACCCTCTCCCCCTGCGCCATGTGCACCGGCGCCGCCATCCTCCATCGCATCCCCCGCGTCGTCATAGGCGAGCACGACACCTTCCTCGGGCGCGAAGACTGGCTCTGCGCCGAAGGCGTCGAGATCGTCCTCGCCAACGACCCCCGCTGCATCGCACTGATGCGCACCTTCATCGCCGAACACCCGAACCTCTGGAACGAGGACATCGGCGTCCCGCCCGCCGAGCCATCCCCATAAAAACAGGGAGCCCCACGACGGGACTCCCTGCGGATTCTCAACTTGTCCCGAATCGCTTACGGGCACCCCGTCCCGAACGCGCCCAGGAACGCGACCACATCCGAGAAGTTCCACTCCCCGAACGGCAGCGCCAGATCCGCCCCGGGCTCCATCGCCCCGAACGCCGTCAGGAACGCGACCACATCCGAGAAGTTCAGCTCCCCGAACGGCTCGCCCAGGTCCGCCTCGTTGCACATCGGCGCCGTACACCCCGTCTGGATCAGCACCCGGTACCCCGTGCACATCGCCATGAAGATGTCCATGCACCCGTCCCCGTTGAGATCCAGGAACTCGAAATCGTGCGCCTCATCGTTGAAGTTCTGGGCTGGCCCCGCGTTGTACGGGTCCGACAGCCCACCCGCGCCGTTGTTCCGAAGGAAAGCCATCTGCGCCCCCACGCCGCAGTTGGCGATGTCGGTATCAATCGGCCCCACCGCGATGTCCATGTCGCCGTCGTTGTCGATGTCCACCGTCCGCAGGTTCCCGCCGAAGCCGGTCGTGCGGCTCGCGCTCGTGGGCGCGCCGATCGTAAAGTTCCAGCTTGTATCCGCGACCACACCCGTCGTCAGGTACACCTCGTCGGCACCATCGTTCACAACATACATATCCAGCACCGTGTCGCCGTTGAAGTCCTCAAGCATGAACATGTACGGCTGGTCCGCCGGGATGTGCTGGAACGGAAGATTATTGAAATCCCCCGTCCCGTCGTTCCACAGCACATACACCCCACGCTGGAACGGCGCCTGATCGAACAGCGTCGTCAGCTTGATGATGTCCTGGTCCCCATCCCCATCAATATCCACGATCACGTTCGACGTCCCGAACGCGCTGTTGGCAAAGCTGCCCATCCGCGCCGCCGTCTGGTCCGTAAAGTTGCCCGAGCCGTCGTTGATATACAGCAGGTCGTCCCCGCCGTTGTAGTTCGAGAAAAACAGATCCGCCGCCCCGTTGCCCGTGACGTCCTCCACCCCCACGGCGCAGTACAGACGCGACCCCTCAACGACCGCCCCCAGGCGCGCCGCCGTCTCGTCCGCGAACCCCTGCCACACCCCACCAATCTCGCCCTGGTTTACATACAACCGGATCGGGTCGTTGAACGTCGTGCAGATGATAATGTCCTCCCAGCCGTCGCCGGTCAGGTCCACGCACTGCACATCCCGCGCGTCGCTCGCGCCCGCGTCGAACCCGAACATCGCCGTCCGGTCCACCAGCACGCCCCCCTCGTTCATCAGCAGCACGTCATCGCGCGCCCCCGGGTTCGAGAAAGGCGACTTCCGAACCACGATCACATCCAGATCCCCGTCGTGGTCCACGTCCGCCGCGATGATGTCCTTCTCCTCGCCGTCGTTGCTCGGCACGCTCGTAAGCGTCAGCCGCGACCCCGTCTCATCATCAAAAGTCACCCACTGGCCCGAGGCCGATCCGATCATCGCCGCGCTGCACCCGAGCGCAACACCGCGACACAGAACTCGCCGCTGCATAGTCCTCTCCTTACGTCGATCATGGTTCCACCAGGCGCCCGGACGAACGCCCGGGAATACCCCCGCTCAGACCGAGGGCATGCACCTATACGCCACACCCTGCATAAAGGATCCGCCAACACACCTCATGACACGAATGCGGGCGACAGGAGTCGAACCTGCAAGGGGTTGCCCCCACGGGATCCTAAATCCCGCGCGTCTGCCAGTTCCGCCACGCCCGCGTACGCCCATCCTAACCCCATACGCCCCCAATCCCCGAAAACCACATGAAATCCCCCGATCACTCCCCGGTATGATGCTCACACGGACCCCGCTGGGCGTCCCACACACGCCCCTCCACGGAAGGACGGCGACATGCGCACCCGCGACCGGATGGCCCTCAACCTCACCCCCCTGTGCCTCCGACTCCCCCTCGCCCTCATCTTCCTCTGGGCGGGACTCTCCAAAGTCATCACCACCTTCGAGGTCACACCCCAGCAAATCACCGTCCTCCAGGCCCACAGCGTCTCCATCCCCAACGCCCCGCCCCCTCCCTCGCCCCCCAACGACCAACCCACCGACCAACCCACCGATACGCCAGACGCCGGCGCTGCCGATGCGCCCGCAGACACACTCCCTGAAGACCCCGCCCCCGACCCCGATCCAACCTCCATCGCACCAACCGAGCCCCTCCCAGATCCCGTTCCCTCCGACGACGAACCAGCGCCCGCAAACCCCGACGCGCAGCCCCAACGCTCCGCGCAGGCGCCGCTCTCCGCGCACATCACCCTCGTGCAAGACGGCGCCCCGCCCGACAAGCCCGAGCCCGTCACCGCCCGTTCCGTCTACCAACTGGTGCTGCTGATGGACCAGGCCGCCAACCCCGACTCCCGCGACGACGGCTCCGCCAAGCCCGCCATCTGGCCCAAGGCCCTCGCCTCCAAGCGCTGGCCCGTCTTCCTCGCCTGGGGCGCGGCGTTGACCGAAATCTTCGCCGGCTTCTTCCTGCTCATCGGCCTCATCACCCGCCTCTCCGCCCTCTCGCTCGCGGGCGTCATGCTCGTCGCCATCTGGCTCACCACCATCGGCGCCGCCATCCAAAAGGGCGACGCATTCCTCGGCTTCCTCCCCAATAACCCCTTCCTCTCCTTCGCATGGCAAGAGCCCCTCTTCCAGCTCATCGTCCTCATGTCCTGCCTCGCCCTCTTCTTCGCAGGCCCCGGAACCCTCGCCCTCGACCGCGCCATCTTCGCCCCCTCAAGCGCCGACGACTGGGACGACGATGATGACGACGACGACGCCCGCGACCGATCCTCCTTCGACCGGGCGCCGTAGGAATACCCATGCCCGTGCCGACCCGATCCAGCCCCCACACCGAGCCAGGCAGGATCGACCCCCAGCCCGCCGTCGCCGCCGCTTCCCGGGCGGACCTCATCATCCCTCGCATCCCCGAGACCTTCGCAGGCGTCCCCGCCTGGGTCCGCAATGTCCTGCCCACGGCCGTCTCGCTCACCATCCCCCTCGCCCTGCTCGGGGCCATCCTCTACGTCAACGCCATCACCCCCGCCCCCGAGACCGACCGCGTCTCGCTCAGCGAGATCAACCTCACCCCCGCGATCGAATCCTCTCGCCCCATCACCGCCCCGCTCGAGCGCCCCCCCGTCCAAGCGCCGACCGACCCGCAGGCCTCCACCGACCACCCGCCCCCGCCCACTCTGCCCGACCCGCCGCGCGTCATCGAGCTTGTCGGCCTGACCAACTCGCTCGACGCTCAATCGCCCGACCTGATCTCATCCGTCGGCGCTGTCAACGGCGCCGGCGTCATCGACGCCATCGCCGGCGCCTCCTCCTCCGAACAACCCTTCGCCTCCTTCGCGGGCCTCCGCTCCCAGGCCGCGTCGCGCATCGTCTACGTCGTTGACGCCTCCGGCGCCATGGCCTCCTCCTTCTCCTTCGTCAAAGACCAGCTCAAACGCTCCGTCGATCGCCTCGCCCCCACCCAGCACTTCCAGATTGTCCTCTTCGGCGACACCAAAAACCGCCCCGAAGGCACGCCCCCCTTCCGCGTCCTCACCCCCAAGGGCTCCAAGCCCACACTCATCCGCGCCACCCCCGCCAACCAGCAGGCCGTCGCCGATTGGATCGACGCCGCCCTTCCCGGCGGGCGCTCCAACCCCGCCGACGGCCTCCGCGCCGCCTTCGAGTTCAAGCCCGACCTCATCTTCATGCTCTCGCGCTCCATCCAACGCTCAGGCCCCAACGCCTCCTGGGGACGTGGCAAAGACGCCATCCTCGCCGACCTTGACCGCCTCAACCCCCTCTCCAAACACACCGCGCGCCGCAGAGTCACCATCAAAACCATCCAGTTCCTCGACGAAGACCCCACAGGAACCATGAAGGCCATCGCCCTCACCCACGGCGACGGCGAGGGCTCCTACCGACTCGTCCGCTGGGAAGACCTCACCAAAGACCCCGACCAGGCCGAACAGGTCGCCCTCGCCCAGGCCCTCTCCGAAGACGACAACGCCAAGCTCGAACGCGCCGCCCAGCGCCTCGCCTCCATCGAGAACGACGGCTCCGCCCTCTCCGTCCTCTTTGGCGTCCCCCTGCCCGAACAACGCGACTCCGTCTCCCGCGCCACCGAGTTCGTCCTCGCGGTTCTCGCCACCTTCCCCGAGGCCTCCGCAAGCTCCGACTACGACCCGCGCAACCCGCCCGACGCGCGCCTCCCGCTGCTGCGCGCCCGCGCCGCGATCCTCCTCGCCTCGCTCTCGGACGACCCCGCCTGGCGCCGCCAGCTCGCCACCACCGCGATCGCCAACGTCGAGCAGCTCTCGCTCATAGACACCAACGCCGAGGCCGCGCGCCGCGTCGCCCTGGGCGTCGCCCTGCACCTCGTCGATGACACCAATGAATCGCGGCGCGTCCTGCGCTCGCTCATCAGCGAGGCCGACCTGCTCAAGGCCAAGCCCTCGATCGTCGCCGAGGCCATGCTCGCGCTGCTGCTCACCGCACAGAACGAGCGCGACCGCGCCCTGGGCGTCGCCGCCCTGCGCGACGCGACCGAGCTCGCCCCCTTCGTCGTCGAACGCCTGCCCGACCCGCTCTGGCGCCTGGCCGCCGCCGAAGCGACCGCCCGAACCCTCCTGCCCGAGCCCTCCCTCGCGCCCGGCGCCCTCGACGACCTGCTCGCGCTCACCGACGACGAATCGCTCATCACCGACCCGCGCCAGCGCACGGCTCTCGTCTACGCCAAGCTCGCCGCCGCGACCGACGCCCAGGCCCGCTCACTCGACTGGCCCGCCTTCCCGCCCGAGGCCGCCTTCGCCCGCGCCGTCGTGCTCGCCCGTCGCGCGACCGGCTGGAACGAGGCCGTGCGCCTCTTCGAGCAGGTCGCCGATCGAGCCGACGCCGGCGCCCTCGCCCCCGAAGCCCTCTGGGAAGCCGCCATCGTCCACCGCGTCCGCAACACCCCCGAGTCCCGCGCCCGCGCCACGCAGCACCTCGAACGCATCGCCCGCGAGTTCCCCGAGTCCCCGCGCGCCGCCGACGCGCTGTCCGCAGCCGTCGCCGACGCCTCCGCCGCAGGCGAGGGCCTGCCCGAGTCCTACGAGCTGGGCGTGCTCCGCCTGGCCGTCGAGAAATACCCCGACCACCCCCAGGCCGACCTCTGGCGCTACAAGTACGCCCAGCGCCTGTCAGGGCTCGATGTCCTCGACGTGCTCGAACCAATCAAGGCGGGCACACCCGAGGGCGCCGCCGCCGCCATGCTCTACCTGGAAACAATCGCCGACCTCACCGCCGGCCCGCTCGCCCCGAACTCGCTCGAGCGCGTCGCCCTCCTCCGTCGCGCCGCCCGCTACGCCGAGCGCCACGACGCCCGCCCCCGCGCCGCGCTGTTCGTTGACCTGGGCGAGGCCGAGCTCGACTCGGGCGACCCCGGGCGCGCCATGCCCCTGCTCATCCGCGCCGCCGCTCTCAAAGAAACCATCCCCGGTGGTCAAGCCCGCCTCGACCTCGCCCGCGCCCGCGCCCATCTGGCCGTCGGTCAAACCGCCGAGGCCTTCGAGCTGCTGCGCACCCTTGCCTCATCGCTCGACGCTTCCGGCGATCGCACCGACATGTTCTGGCACGCCTGGACGCTCATGCTCGAGATCCTTGCCGAGCGCGCAGGCCAGGGCGAGTCCGCCGACGCCGACGCCGCGCGGACCAACCTGGCGCGCCTCCGCCTGCTCGATCCCGTGCTCGGCGCCGAGCCCTGGCGCTCGCGCATCGAGGCCGCCGCCCGCCAGCTAGACTCCGCCCCGTGACCAACTTCGTGACCAACTCAGTGACCAACTCAGTGACCAACCCCGCCGACCAGACCGACACCAACGCTCCCCCCCTCCCGAGCGCCCTGGCCAGCGCTCTCCGCGCCAAGTTCCTCGTCTTCGACGGCCCCGACGGCTCCGGCAAATCCACACAGCTCCGACGCTTCCTCACCGCCGCTCGCGCCGCAGGCCTCGACCCCTGCGAGGTCCGCGAGCCCGGCGGCACCGAGATCGGCGAGAAAATCCGCCTCGCCCTCCTCGACCACCTCGAGCAAGACATGACCCTCCGCTGCGAGATGCTCCTCTACATGGCCAGCCGCGCCCAGCTCGTCGAGCAAACCATCCGCCCCGCGCTCGCCGCCGACCGCCTCGTCGTCGCCGACCGCTTCGTCAGCTCCACCCTCGCCTACCAGGGCGCCGCCGGCGGCCTGCCCGAGTCCGAGATCCACGCCGCCGCCACCATCGCCTGCGGCCCCACAACCCCCGACCTCGTCGTCATCTTCGACGTAGACGAACACACCGCCGCGACCCGCCTCAACCCCCTGCTCGACCGCATGGAAGCCAAAGGCCGCGACTACCACCAGCGCGTGAGGCAGGGCTACCTCAAGCAGATCGAGGGCGATCCGGAGCATCATCTGCGCATTGATGCGAGCAAGGGCGAGGACGAGGTGTTCGAGCAGTTGGTCAATGGGCTCGAACGATGCTTGGGCTAAGACGTTTCTCCGGCCCGGACGAGCCCGCCTTCCGCGAGACACTCTCGCGCCGCCCCCGACCGCGCGCCTACTGGATCGTGGCCTACGGGGTTTGGCTCGCAAGTTTGTTGATGTTGATTCTCGGGGCGATCATGCTTCCGCTCTTTCTCAGCGGCTTCATCAAGCAACTGGCGCCTCCCCCCCTCGAAGGTCCAATCACCATCACGCTTCTCATGGTCCAGATGTCTCCTGTCTACATCAATCTGTTCTACTACTTCAGAATACGCCGGCGTGTTCGCAATACGAGCTATCTCGCCTGCCCCAACTGCCTCTTCGATCTCTCCGGCCTGACCGATCCGCAGCGCTGCCCCGAGTGCGCCTTCGATACCCGCTCACTCGATATCCCGGCCGCCTGGAAGAGCCTCTTTCAATAGACCCTCGGCAAGCGCCGAACAAACCAGGAAGGCTACTGAGATCCAGCGCACCCCTGAACACCACCTCCACATCATCGCGAGCAAAGGTGAGGACATATTGTTCCAACAACATGTGTGCTGGCTCAAGGAGCAACTCGCGTGACGCAAACAACATCCACTGAAATCGGGATGATGCTCACAACGCTCGAGCGTGAGCCGAAAGCGTTTCGGCTTGTCTCCATCTCACTTGCAGTCTTTATATTTCTCACAATCCCGTTTGCCGCCTTCGCTGGAATGGTGATTGTTCTATTCCTTGAAAGCTCATTCAGACGCGCTGGGATGCCTTTCGCTATCGTCGGCATCGCGGGATTTCTGGCATTCTCAATCGGCCTTGTGATCCGCCTCCGATCCTTTGCAAAGCAGGTTCGCCAAGCAAACTACTCCGCCTGCCCCCATTGCCTGTTCGACCTCTCGGGTCTCGTGGAGCCCGAATGCTGCCCCGAATGCGCGTTCGATGTGCGGTACCTTGATCTCCCCGTCGCCTGGAAAGCCTTGTTCCGCCACAAATGCGGCCCCCTCGTCTCCCGCCAAGACCGCTACTAAATACGGGCGCCGCGACTCGCCGTCTTCGGCGCAGTCGTGGGTTTGAGCGAACACGACTGCGCCGAAGACGGCGAGTCGTGCCACCCTCCGCTCCCATACCCTCCCCCCATGCTCCCCTTTCTCCTCTCCATCCCTCTCGCCTACCTCGCCGGCTCCATCCCCTTCGGCGTCCTCATCGCCCGCGCCAAGGGCATCGACATCCGCGCCCAGGGCTCGGGCAACCCCGGCGCCACCAACGTCGGTCGCGTCCTCGGCTTCCGCTTCTTCCTCCTCTGCTTCTCCCTCGACATGCTCAAGGGCCTCATCCCCACCCTCGCCGCAGGCCTCATCGCCGGCGTCGCGGGCCAGCGCGACATCGCCCAGGCCGACGCCTGGCTCTGGGTCGCGGTCATGAGCGCCGCCGTCCTCGGGCACATGTTCAGCCCCTTCCTTGGCTTCAAGGGCGGCAAGGGCGTCGCGACCGGGCTCGGCGCCCTGCTCGGTGTCTTCCCCATCCTCTCCCTCGCCGCAGGGGCCAGCGCCATCGTCTGGGGTCTGACTTTCGCCATCTGGCGTTACGTCTCGCTCGCCTCGATCGCCGCCGCTCTCGCGCTGCCGCTGGCCGTCACCCTCGCGCTCTGGGACGTGCTCACCGGCGCCCGCCCCGCCGACGCCCTGCCCTTCCTGAGTGTCAGCCTCCTCCTCGCAGCACTCGTGCTCATCCGCCACCGCTCCAACGCCCGACGCCTGCTCGCGGGCGAAGAGCACAAGATCGGCTCACCCAAAGCCGACCCCCCCGACGCCGCCTGAGCCCGGTGTCCTTTCGCTCCCGTGAGCGCCCGCCCGCGTCGCATAAAGCCCAAAGCGTCAGCGCCGGGTTTCTTCTGGCGCGAAAGCGTGACGAAAGAAACCCGGCGCTGACGCTTTGGGCTTTATGCGCAGGATCTTCTCTCGGGATCGCGTAAAAATGCGTACGCGGAGGGCGCGAAGGATCGCAGAGAACGCGGAGAGATACAGATGGGGTGGTGAGGAGATCCTGGGTCTGAACCCGGCTCAAAAACTCCGCGTCCTCCGCCCCCCTTCGCGCCCTCCGCGTACCGCCTTTCCATCCAAACACCCCCGCCTTCCTCCCGCTCAAGCTCACGCCGTCACCCGCCCGATAACGACGACGGGACGTCCGAGAACCGCGCCAAAACCGGCCTGGTGTGGTCCGAATGCCCAACGCCTCGGCAAGTTCTGCGCCGCTTGAACTCCCGCGCTCAACTCGCCGATTTCAGTGGGTCCGTCGCCCCGTGAGGAGGTGTCCGCCATGCGTCTGCGTCTGCACCACGACGACAACCCAGAAGACGAAGCCCCCGCCCCGATCCCGTTCCCACGGGACCGGATCCCCGGACGGAGCGACGACCGCCGATCTGTCAGAAACTCGATCTCCCGGGGCTCTGCCCAGCCCGAGACCGAGGACGCCGCCACCGACGCCGAGGCCGCCCTGAGCGACATCCAGCGCGGCATCAGCGAGCTCGAAGAGCTGATCGACACCCTGCCCTTCCCCGCGTCAGAGTCCGACGAAGGCCCCCACGCCGCCTGAGCATCGCCTGACCACGCCGCGCTCACTCTGAGACCGGCACAGGCGTTCCCGCCCCAAACCCAGCCCCAACGCGGACCACCACCGCTGTCTCATCGTCCGCCCGCTCGGCAAGGCCCGAGAACGCGCGCACATGCCACATCGTCTGGTCCAGCACCCTCGAAGCCGACGCCCCCGCATCGCGCCCGAGCAGCTCGAGCACCCCCGCGTGCAACCGCGCCCGCCCGAACCGCTTCCGGTCAAAGCTCGCCGCGTCCGTCACGCCGTCCGTGTACGCGAACACCACGTCGCCCTCACGCAGCCGCACCGTCCGGGCCGGGTACACCTCGCCCCCGAGCACCCCAAGCACCAGCCCATCGCCGGGCAGCTCCTCGAGCCTGGGCGAGCCCGTCGCAACATCCCGCACAACAAAGGGCGGGTCATGCCCCGCCGAGCAGTACGTCAGCTCCCCGGTCTCCGGGTTGATCAGCCCCAGCCACACCGTCGCGAACTCGTTGGGCAACGAATCCCGGCACAACGCCTCGTTGGCCATCGACATCACACGCGACAGATCATCCACCCGCTCCAGATACGCCCGCAGCGTCGCCCGCACCGCGCTCATCAGCAGCGCCGCCGCGATCCCCTTGCCCACCACGTCCCCGATCAGCACCACCACCCGCCCGCCCAGCTCGAACACGTCGAAAAAATCGCCTCCCAGGTCCGAGCTCGGCTCGCACCGCGCCGCGATATCCAGCCCAGAAAGCGTCGGCAGCTTCGTCGGCAGCATCCGCGCCTGCACCGCCCCCGCAAGCTGCAGCTGACGCTTGACGCGCCGCTCGCGCGCCCGCGCCTCGACCAACCGCGCCTGCTCCACCGCCGCCGCTCCCTGCTGCCCGATCGAACGCAGCAGCCTCCGGTCCGCCTCCGAGAACGCACGCACCGTCCTCGAATACAACCGCATCACCCCGATCGGCCTCCCGCGCACCACCAGCCCCGCCCCGATAAAGCTCCGCAGGTTCTCCTCCACACACCGCCCCGGCTCGACCACCCGCGGGTCCGCCAGCAGATCCTCCGAAACCACAACCTCCCCATCGAGCGCCTGGCGATCGAACACCCGCTCCCTGCTCAACGGCGCCCCGCTCGAAAGCCACCCCTCGCTCAACCCCCTGCTCGCCTTGACCTCCAGCTCCGACTCGTCGTTCGACCGCGCGATCCCGTCTGCGTCCTCCGGCAAAAGCACCAACGACCCCGCGTCCAGCCCCAGCACATCCAACGCCGACTCGAACGACTCGCGCAGCACGTCCTCAGGATCGCCCCCGCCCACCAGCAAACTGCTCAGCCGCTCAAGGACACCCAGCTCCTTCACCCGCCCACGCAGCTCCGACACATCGGCGCACAGCTCGCTCGCCGCCCGACCCAGCAGCGACAAAATCGACCGCGTATGCACATACGCCTCATCATCAGCAGGCCCGCCCCTCATCACGATCGACCCGATCCGCGCCCCCTCGACCAGCAGCGGAACCTCGACCTCGCCCTCGCGCGCCGCCCCCGCAGCGACCAGACGCCCCGCGCCCGCCGATTCGATCAGCTCGCCCCGCTCATCGCGCAGCGTAATCTCGCTGCCCGTCAGCGACGCCAGCTCGGCGCACAGCGCCGCGAGTGATCCATCCGTGATGTAGTCGCGGATCGAGACTCGCCTCCGCCGTCCCGCGCCCCCGTCTGTGCTCATCCATCCGTCTCGGGTGAGAGCCACACACGCTCGAGCAGCTCGAGCAGACGACGCTCCGTAGCCTGGTTCTCGTCGCCCTCGAACTCATCGTTCACCTTCCGGATCGCCGACAGCCCGTCGCGCACCGCGTCACGGTCGCCCGTCTGACGCCCGAGGTACGCCAGCAGCAGCCCCGCCTCCCGGCGCAGCTGCGCGTCGCCCTCGCGCACCGACCCCGCCTCGCCCCCGATCCCGATCTTTGTACGCAGCGCCGTCATGATCCGCTCGCGGCGCTCATCGCCCGGCAGCAGCGTCTCATCAAACCGCATCGCGATCAGCTCCGGGTGCTGGATCATCAGCACGCGCAGGTTCATCGACGCCGACAGGTACATCCCGGCGCCAAGCTGCGAGTGGATCCGCCCCACCTGCGCCGTCACGTCCCCCGGACGCATCGCCAGCGCCCGTGTGAACCGCTCCTCCGCGTCGAAGAACCGCTCGCGCGTCAGCAGCCGCTGCCCGGCCTCCATGTGCTCGCGGAAAATATCTCGCTGCCCCCCCTCGCCCGGCATCACCAACCGCTTGACCGGCTCTCGCGCGCGGCGCATCAGATCGATCGTTTCCTCGTCGAACGTCCCCATCCGCTCGAGATCCTGCAGATCCTTGGGCAGCTCGCCCGGCTTGGCGCCTTCGTCGCCCGCATCGCCCTCGCCCGGCTCCGTCCCCTGAATAACCTTCAGGCGCAGCTCCTCAAGGCGTTCCGACCACGTCTGCGCCGCCTCCGTTTCCGCCCCGCTTTCGTCGGGCGTCGCCGCCTCTTCGAGCTGGCGCATCACCACGTCGTGCGCCGTCTCCACACGCCCGCCCGCCTCAAACCCCGTCCCGGGCACGCTCGTGTCCACACGCAGATCCTCGCGTGTGTCCTCTGATTCATCCGGCACCGGAGACAACCGCACGCCCCGCAGAGGCGATGCCGTGATCGCGATGTCCGCCGCCCCTTCCGGCGTGTCCAGCTTGTTCACCATCAACGGCTGCAGGCTCATGCTCGTCGAATACGCCGCCGACGAACGCAGCGTCCCCAGCAACGACCCGCTCTCTGCCCCGTCCGACGGGTCCGCCCTGTGCAACGGCTCACTCGTGTCGATCCGCCCCGTGTCGATCCGCCTTGCCGCAATCACCGACACCGGCTCGGGCGTGAACGATCGCGGCACCACGATGCTCCCCACCAGATTCGGCGGCGGCGTTGACCCCGTCGTCATCGCCATCTGATACTGCAACGCCTCCGTCCCACGGATCCCCTGCCCCACCAGCCCCGAATACAATGAATCACGCCGGAACGCGAACAGATCGTTCGAGCCCAGGTCCGCCCGGAACGCCCTCGGCTCCGTGTACCCCACATCACCCCGGAACGACAGCCCCCCCGGCGCGTTGCCCGTCACGATCGAACGCCGGAACGCGAACTCGCGCATCGGGTCGCGCGAGATCCCCGCGTCGTTGTACCGGCTCCCCGCGTACAAGCTGTTGTCCAGCAGCCGCCCCGTGCCCTGCACAGACTGCCCGGGCACGCTCCCAGCCCACAACGCCCGAGGCCCCCGCGCGTCGAGCCGCTGGTCCAGCCCCCGACCCGTCCCCAGCGCGTTCTGCCCCAGCGCCGGAGAACCCAGCCCCAGGGCCAGACCCGCAACCAACCCCATCACACATGCTCGTCCGCTCATGACCGCCTCCTCATCATCCTGGCGACAATGATATTCGGCCCCTCGGAGCGCCGGATCGCACAAAGCCGCCCCGTGCGCGCTCGATAACACCCGATGGACCCGGCGCCACGCCGCTGGCCCCACTTCTACGCCTCAAACCCGCCGTTGTGCGTTCGATTCCGCCCCGCCCCCAGGGATCCCCAACCACCAAAGCCGGCGCCCGCCCTTACAGGCTCTTGCTGGGGCGAGCCACGCCCAGATGCTCCAGCACCGCGACGCACCCATCGTTGATCGCGTCAGCCACCATAAAGTACACCAACCCCCCATTCGACCACACCAGCACCCGCGTCCCCGACTCCCCGCACGCCTTGGTATCCATCGCGTACGTCACCCCCGCCTCAAGCGGCAACTCCCCGTTGTCCGTCTTCACGAACACACTCACCACCCGCTCCACGCTCCCGTCAGGGCCGATCACATCAAACCGCAGGTGCGCCGAACTCCCGTCCGACCCCGGCACATGGCAGTTGCCCGCGCCCACAAACGCCAGCGATGGCGTCCCCTCCGTCAGCCCCGGTACCGACGGCGTCGATCCGACCACCTGGCGGAAGAACGCCTGAACCTCCTCCGGCTCGCGCACCGACAGCTTCGTCGCCGCGACCGCCGGGTCGATCACACGCCGGTGCTCGCTGGCCACATGCCCCACCAGACGCGACCGGTAATCCCGCTGGTCGTCCGTCAGTTGCACGCCCACCAGGCTCGCCGCCTGCCAGACCAGCACCGACGCGACGCCCACCACCAGCACCGCCGCGAGCGCCCCCATCCACGCCTGGCGGTTCGCCCAGAACGAACGCGAGCGCGTCTGCACGCGCAGCGCCTCGACGCCGCCCGTCTCGCGCACCGCCTCGGCCGGCTTGAACTCCGGCGTCGGCTCGCTGTCACGCGCACTCTCGATAATCCGCTCAACACCCGCCCGCAGCGCCGCCGGCGCCGTCGGAACCCCCATCACACGCCCCACCGCGCTGCGAAGCTCCCGCTCAAACTGGATCCGCGCGTGCCCCTCGAGGCTCCGCGACAGGTGCCGGTCGAGGCGATCACGCTGCTCGCTCGTCAGCTCATCGTCCGCAGCCGCCCGCAGCAGCGCCGCGTCTGACATCGCCGCCCCGCCGCCAGTGTTCGTGTTGTTCATGTCGTCTGTCATGCCGACTTCCCCTGCTCGCCGTTCCGCCTGCCCGCCTCGCCGCCAATCCCCAGGTCGCTGACCGCCCCCGCGTCCGCCAGGAGCCGATCCGCCAATACCTTCCTCGCCCGGTGCAACCGGCTCATCACCGTCCCGATCGGGACCTCCAGGATCGTCGCGATCTCCCGGTACTTGAGCCCATCAACACCCCACATCATCAGCACCTCTCGGTACTCGTCCTTCAACTCCTCGATCGCCAGCTTGAGGCGACCGTCCACCTGCTCCCAGTCCAGCTCCGTCCGGTCGAACACCGGGGGCGATTCGCCCGGGAGCGTCTCGGAACTCTCTTCCGCGTAGAACGCCTCCACCGACTTCGGCTGGCGCGCCTCCCGCTTGATCCGCGTGTAGAACACGTTGTGCGTGATCGTGAACAACCACGAACGCATCCCACCCCCGCCGTCCTCGGTGCTCTTGTCCTCGAACCGCTCGATCGTCCCCGGACGGAACGCCCGCGCATAGACCTCCTGCACCAGATCGTCCGCCTCCTCCGGGCGACGCGACAGATGCAGCGCCATCCGATAGACACTGTCCAGATGCTCGAGGGCGAGCCGCTCGAACTTGTCGCGATCCAAGGAGTCTTCCCTTCATACAGAGGGCAACAGCCCCGGGCCCGGGCCTATTCCACGCTCACGCCGAGCATAGACCCCCCCGCCCGCACAAACCCATCTAAACCGAACACCATCCGAACTCAGCCCCCGTCCCGCGCCCGCTCGTACACCTCCCGCTTGCGCACGGGCATCTGGTCGATCTGCTCAAACAGCTCGCTCATCACCGCAGACCCGGCCGACCGGCGCTTCACGCCCCCGTCCTTGCCCACGAGCACCACCTCCACGGGCCACGTGCTCGCCCGGAACCGCTCGTGCCATTCCACCGCCGAAGCTTGGCTCATCGGGCGCCCCTCGCGCCTCGATATCCCGACCTCGTACACCTCAATAAGCATCATGTCCCGGTCCTCAAACCCCGCCTTCGCCTCCCGGACCAACGCCACCTGCTCGAGCGCCGCAGGGTCATCCGCCGAGAGCGCGAAGATCACCAGCGGGCGCCGACCCGCCCGCGTCTGTTCAACAGGCGCCTCCTCGAAGAGCACCAGCATCGGGTCCAGCTCCTCCGGAAGCGTCGGCGTCGTGTCACGCACATACGCCTTCTTCCCACACCCCGACCCCAGAGTTGCACCCAACCCCACGACCAGCCCCGCCACCAGCCCCGCCCGTCGCGTCATCATGTGTCCATATCCCATCCCCCCAGCCTACCCGATAGGTCGCGTCGATCGGCTCTTGGGTAGATCGGCTCTCCGAGCCGATCCGGCGTTGGGAGGCGAACGCCTGGGCGCGTTGTTGAGTCGCCCCGGGTGGGATGGAGAAACGACGTGCCTGAATCCAAAATCGGCTCGGAGAGCCGATCTACACGTCGCCCCGAATCGGCTCGGAGAGCCGATCTACCTAGACTCGCCCATGCCTGCCCCCAAAGCCCCCTACTACATCACCACGCCCATCTACTACGTCAACGACCGCCCCCACATCGGGCACTGCTACACCACGCTCGTGGCCGACGTCGCCGCCCGGGCTCAGCGCCTGATCGGGCGTGACGTCTTCTTCCTCACCGGCACCGACGAACACGCCGAAAAAATCGTCACCTCCGCCCGCGAGCGCGACATGTCGCCCATGGACTGGGCCACGCTCAACGCCGAGCGGTTCAAGGAGGCCTTCGCCTTCATGAACTTCTCCAACGACGACTTCGTGCGCACCACCGAGGCCCGCCACAAAGACCGCGCCAGCGCCTACATCCAGCGCCTCATCGACTCGGGCGACATCGAACTCGGCGACTACGTCGGCTGGTTCGCCCCCTCCCAGGAGGAGTACGTCACCGAGACCGTCGCCAAAGAGCACGACTTCAAAAGCCCCGTCACCGGCAAGCCCCTCGAAAAGCGCACCGAACAGAACTACTTCTTCAAGCTCGACAAACACGAGTCATGGCTCAAGGACCAGATCGAGTCCGGCGCCATCAGCGTCCTCCCCGAGCAGCGCAAAAACGAAGTCCTCGGTCGCCTCAAGCAGGGCCTCCGCCCTGTGCCCGTCTCGCGCAAGATCAAGCCCGAAGACTCCGACTGGGGCATCGCGATGCCGGGCGATCCCGAGCACCGCATCTACGTCTGGATTGAGGCGCTGTGCAACTACCTGACCGTCGTCGATACCGACGACCTGCGCAAGTACTGGCCCCGCCGCGTAGATCGGCTCTCCGAGCCGATCCGAACCCCGCCCACAAACACGGATCGGCTCTCCGAGCCGATCCCGGGTAGATCGGCTCTCCGAGCCGATCGGAGCATTTCGACCACTGAAGACGGATCGGCTCGGAGAGCCGATCTACCCGGCGAGCCGACCCACCCCGACATCGTCCACTTCATGGCCAAGGACATCCTCTGGTTCCACGCCGTGATCTGGCCCTGCCTCCTCCGCGCCCTCGGCGAGCAACCCCCCAAAACCATCTACGCCCACGCCTACTGGATCAGCGAGGGCACGAAGATGTCCAAAAGCTTGGGCAACTTCATCGAGATCGACCAGCTCCGGGCTTACGCGGACAAGTACAGCCTCGACGCCGTCCGCTGGTTCCTGATGACCCAAGGCCCGCTCGGCGCGACCGACTCGGACTTTGCGCACAAACGCTTTGTCGAGGTGTACAACGCGGACCTGGCCAACGGCGTCGGCAACGCCGTCAGCCGCGTGGGCAAAATGATCGACAAGTACCTGGGCGGCGCCTGCGACCGGACCTGCAATGGTCAGTTCGGCCTCCCCGGCGGCAAGGCCCTGGGCATCGCGCTCGAAGCCCGCGCCGCCGCCGGCAAGCCCGTTGACGATCCCGAGCGCACCTTCGACTTCGCGCAGCTCACATCGGACGCGATCCAGAGCGCAACAGCCGACTACTCAACCCCCCAGCTCGACACCGCCCTCGCCCTCGGGCGCAAGCTCGTCCGCGAGGTGGACGACTTCATCAGCTACGCCGCCCCCTTCACCCTCGCCAAACGCCTGGACGAGCACGAACACGCCGACAAGGCCCTCTCGACCATCCTCTACTCCTGCGCCGAAGCCCTCCGTATCGCCACCCTCCTCCTCGCCCCAGCGATGCCCTCGAAAATGGCCGAGGTCTGGCGCAACTGGAACTGCGCCCACCTCAACGACCCCGCCGACCCCAACTCCGGCTTCGTCGCGCCCCTCGCCGAACTCGCCCAGTGGGGCGGCCCCCACTCGCTCAAGCCGGGCCAGAAAATCACCAAGGGCGACGCCCTCTTCATGCGCGCCGACCCCAACGACCCCGCCCCCGGGGCGTAGCCACCTCATTCCGAGCCGCGAGCGTGAGCTCGCGAGAATGGCGGGGTTCGTCGCGAGCTCACGCTCGCGGCTCGGATTTCGTTGCTCAACACCCCACCCCCACCCCGCCCGCCGCCGGGGGATAGAGTCTGGACCCGCCCAAGCTCTGGGCGGGTTCAATCGGAGCATTTGTCATGCCGCACATCATCGCCGAGCCCTGCCTGGGCACCAAGGACACGAGCTGCGTCGATTCCTGCCCGGTGGACTGCATCCACCCCACCAAGGACGAGCCCGACTTCGAGACCGCCACCCAGCTCTTCATCGACCCCGACACCTGCATCGACTGCGGCCTGTGCGTTGACGAATGCCCCGTCCAGGCCATCTACCAGGACGAGGACCTCCCCGAAGAGTGGAACAACTACGTCCAGATCAACCTGGATTACTACAAAGACGCGTAGGCGTCGAAGCTCCTGGTAGAGCCGGTTTCCAACCGGCCATCAGTCTTTACACCTCCACCTCAAACGCCGCCTCCGCCCGCCCATCCGCCCCCACCCGGAACGGCGCCCACACCAGCACCGCCTCCGCCGGGTTCATGTCACCCTTCCGGGGAGGCACCCGGATCACGCCCAGCTCCAGCGCGTCCACGTCCATCTCCCGCTCGATCGAGCTGATCTCGTCGTCGAACTCCAGCTCGAGCTTGCGGTACCGCTCGCGCAGGGCCTCGACGTTCTCGCGTGACCGCGCGATGTCGCCGCGCTCCTTGCCGGTCCGCGCCGCCTTGCTCGCGGCACTCCCCGCCCGCCTCGCGTTCGTCACGCTCATCTTCTTCCGCCCCAGCAGCGCCCCGAGCAACCCGCTGCCGATCGACACCGCCGTCTGCAGGCCCGACTGCCTGTACTGCTCCTTCTCTACTTCGACTCTTTGCTCCGCCCGGCGCACCCGGTCCTCGAGCGTCGCCAGCTTGGAGGCGTACTTCGTGCGCATCTTGTCGAGCGCCTCGTCGCGCTCCTCACGCAGCAGCTCGCCCAGGCGCACGCGGAAGTGCTCCTTGGTCTCGCCCAGCGCCGAATAGGCCTTGAGGCTCTTGCAGTGCAGCACATCGCGCGCATACTCGCGGTACGCGAACGCGCTCAGCGACCGCTTCCACTTGGTAAAGTCCTTCCGCTCGTCGATCGCCCCGCTGATCGGGGCGAACGTCCCCCGCGTGTCCGGGGTGTCTTCGAGCTGATCGCGCAGATCGCCAACCTTGATCGCGTCCTGCCAGTCCGCCGACGCCTGCCCCTCATCGACCAGCGCCAGCAATGTCAGGTCCTCCCACTGGTCGATCTTGGCCGCGACGCGGACATGATGAAGCTGGCACGACCCCAGCACCGCCGGCCTGTAAACAAGCCTGTCCTCCGACGAGATCGACCGCGCGATCGGCACATACCCCATCTCCACGCCCATCGGCGCGATCGGCTCCGGGGCCAGCTTCTCGGGCGCTGGCGCCGCGAACGTGCGCGCGCCCGCAGGCGCCGGAGCCTGCTCCACATCCGGCGTCAAACGCCTGATCTCCTCCCGCGTCATCGGCCCGCGCAGATAGCTCATCGCCCAGCGCGTCCGCATCAGCACCGCCCCGTCCTCGTGCACGTTCTGCATCAAAAACTCACGCGGGCGAAGCGACGACAAAATCTTGTCCGCTTCGCGCCGGCTGATCCCCGTCCCCCCCGCCGTCCCCTCGAGCCCGTCGAGCACGCGCCTCTTGTCCCGCTCCGTGGACAACCGCCCGAGCAGCCACGTCCCCGCGTTGCTCAGCCCCTTGTAATCCAGGTCCACCGGGTTCTGCGTCGCCAGCACACACCCCAGCCCGTACGCCCGAGCCTGCTTCATCAGCGTCAGCAACAACCGCTTCGTCGGCGGGTTCTCCGTCGGCGGGAAATACCCGAACACCTCGTCCATGTACAAAATCGCCCGCAACGACCCCGTCCCGGGCTGGCGACGCATCCACGCGATCACCTCGCCCAGCAGCAGCGTCACGAAGAACTGCCGCTCCGCCTCGCTCAGGTGCGCAATCGACATGATCGAGATCCGCGCCTTCCCCTCGCCCGTGCGCAGCAGGCGATCAACATCCATCGCCTCGCCCTGCATCCACCCCGCAAAGCTCGGCGACGCCAGCAGGTTGTTGATCGTCATCGCCAGCTTGCCCCGGTCCTTCTCGCTCATGAACGCGTCCACGCTCATCACCCCGATCCGCTCGACCGGCGGCGACTGCACCCGACGGATCAGCTCGCCCAGGTCCAGGTCCTGCCCCCTGCCCCACGCCTCGCCCAGGATTGTCGAGATCAGGATGTGCGCCCGGCTCTTGACCGGGTCCGTGTCCTCGCCCAGCAGCGCCAAAAGCCCCGACGCCGACGCGCTCACACGCTCGCGCATCGCCTCATCATCGCCCCGCATCTCAGGCGGAGGCGCCTTGAACGACGTCAACGGCGTGATCTGCCTCCCCGCGCTGCTCCCGGGTGTGTAGATCGTCACCTCGGCGCTCTCACGCAGCTTCCGGATCCGCTCCCCGTCCTGCCCCCACTCGCCCAGCCCCTTCTTCCACAGCTCCGCCCGGTTCTGCGCGTACTCGCCCGCGCTCATCCCCTTGCGCCGCGCGTCCGCCTCGTCGATCCACGGCGCAAAGTCCTCGCCCCGCAGCTCCGGGAACGTCAGCAGCAGGTTGCCCAGGTCCCCCTTCGGGTCGATGCAGATCGCCGGCACCCCGTCGAGCGCCGCCTCCTCCAGCAACGAGATACACAGCCCCGTCTTGCCCGAGCCCGTCATCCCCACGCACACCGCGTGGGTCGTCAGGTCGCGCGAGTCGTACAACAACGCCCCGCCGAGCTCTCCCCCGGGCGACAGCTCGCGCCCGAGATAAAACACGCCGAGTCGTTCAAACAGCTCTGGATTTGGGATCTGGCTCATACGCCCGCGAGTCTACACGCACGCGCGGGCCTGTCAGAACGCTCAGGCCGCCTCGCCGAGGCTCCGCTCGAACTCGTCGAGCGCCTCGTCGGTCAGCTCGGCCTCGCTCATCGGCTTGCCCTGGAAGCGCCGCTCCCAGCCGTCCGGGCGAACATTGGCCGGCGCGTCCGCACGCTCCTTCCAGTCCTCCGCCGCGGGCAGGTTCAGCTCGCTGGGCATCGTCTTGCGATAGCCGAGCAGGCGCACGACCTCGAGCACGTCCGTCCAGGTCGGGAACGCCTTGTTGTTGCCCGTCTTGAAGGCGTCGATCGCCTTGAGGAACAGGAACTGCTCCGTCGTCATCTCGCCCTCTTCGGCGGACTTCGTAAAATCACTCAACCGCCGCCCAGGACCGCGCCGGCGCTCCAGCCCCGTCGGCGCCACCACCTTGCCGTCCTTGACCAGCGTGACGCGCCGCTTGTCCAGCCCCAGGCGCCGGTCCACAATCCCCTCGCCAGAAAGCTCCGACGACGGGTTCTGCTCGCTGCGATCTGACGACTGCTCTGGCTTGGGTGTGCTCATCGAGGCCTCCAGGACGCCGCGGTTCTGCCCGGGTCGGCCCCTCACCGGCCCGAGAACGGCTCCCTACAGCTCATCGTCCTCCTCCTCCTTCTCCTCTACTTCATCCTCGTCATCGAGGTCATCATCCTCGTCGTAATCCTCGTTCTCCTCGTAATCATCGTCGTCTTCCTCCCGGAAGTACCTCTCGTCCTCGTCCTCGTCGTCACCCGCAAGCACTGCGGCTCCCCCGCGTCCGCCCCGGTTATCCACCATCCAGCACCCGCCAACCATGTCCATGTGTTCTGATTCGCCATCCATCGCTCTATGGTCCTCAAACGCCCGGTCGCCGGGCACACCTTCACCGCACCGGGCCAGAGCGCCACCGCCCTCGACCAACCGGCTTCGGCGTACACTACCGCCGAAGCGCCCCCTGTCAACGCCCCCCGCCCGCCTCCCCCCGATCCGACCACACCCCCTGGGGTCTTTCTCCCCCCCCAGCAGAGACCCCCCGACGCATGAGCACTGACCGCGCCACCCTCGATATCCCCGCCGCCGTCCTCGCCTTCCTCTTCCCAGGCGCCGGGCAGATGTTCCGGGGCCAGCTCTACCGCGGCGCCATGGCCAGCGTCGGCGTCCTGGGCCTCTTCCTCAGCGGCCTCCTCATCGGAGGCATCGACGTCATCGACTCCAAGGAAGACCCCATCTGGTTCTTTGGTCAGGCCATCGTCGGCCCGGGCGCCTTCGCCGTCGACGCCCTCCACCAAAGCCAGTTCAAAGCCTGGGCCAAAGTCCCCTCCATCACCGGCAGACCCACCTGGGACACCCGCTCGGGCTACCCCGTTGAGACGCGTACCTGGATCGAGCCGGTCCCGGGCGCCCCCGACCAACCGGGCAAGAACAAGGACATCCTGCGGCGGGGTCACTGGGAGTGGCGGACGCCCACCGACGCCTCCGCGACCGCAGGCCCGCCCAACAAAAAGAGCATCGCCAAGATGAACGAGCTCGGCACCTTGTTTGTCACCATCGCCGGCATGCTCAACTTCATCATCATCCTCGACGCGCTCATGCCGACCAAGCGATCCAAGCCCGGACGCAACGCACTCGACAAACTCGACACCCCAGCAGGCCTCGCCGTCGATGCCGCGATCTCTGTCACAAGCACGGGGACCGGCTCATGACCACCCTCGCCTACACCCCCTTCATCGACCCCATCAACGCCCAGGACTTCTGGTTCGTGCTGCTGCTCCCGCTCGCGTTCTTTATCGCCGTGGGCTACAAGGCCGTCCGCACCGTGGACATGCGCCTCTACTGGCGCCAGGTGCTGACATTCACCATCCAGATCGTCGGCGGCATCATCCTCCTCGGCATCGGCGCCTACCTCGTCATCGCCTACGCCATCCCCTCGCTCGCTCCCATGCCGGGGTGAGTGGTGAGATGGATTTTGGAGGCGAGGGCTTCCAGCCCTCCGCGCCCTGGTGGAGCCGGTTTTCAACCGGCTCAGGCTCCGTCAATGGGCAATGGGCAATGGGATTGAATCCCCACTGACCATCTGACCACTTCGCCACCTCACCTCCCCTACACATACCTCGAAAACCGCGCCTCGTACCCCCGGTCCAGGTTCTGGATCAGGTACCGCAGCGCGTCCACCGCGTGGTCCGACCCGTCCTTCACCGGCTCGAGCGACTCGGGGCGATCCCTCGGGTACCGGTACGTCTCGAGCGACTCGATCAGCTTCTCGCAGCGCGAATGCACCAGCACCCGCGCCGAGCCCTGGGCCGGGCGCAGGCGGACGCGGACGAGTTCGAGCCCCTCGCTCACGCCCATGCGTCGGTGCTTGACGACCAGCCCCTCGCGCCGCATGGCCTGGATGTCGCTCACGCCCGTCTGCCCGGAGCGTTGCCCGCCCGCCGGGTCCACACCGATCCACGCGAGCGCGGGCCAGGGCGCCGCCTTGATCGCGTTGATGTGCTCTCCGAGCGTCACGCCGCAGACGACCCGCTCATCGACGATCCACAGCACCCCCGCCGGGTCCACCCCGCCCCACAGCACCACCGTCGGCGATCGGATCCCAAAGTCCATCCCCCCGACCCACACCCACCCGCCGCGCTCCTCGGGCGCCTCGCGCACCACATGCGTCTCGCGCCCGAACTCGGGCAAAACACAGTCCGAGCGCGTCGGTCGCAGGCACAGCATCTCGCTCTGCCATGTGCTCTCGCTCACGCGGGATTTCTGTGTCAACGCATCGTCCACATCGACGTGCCCCGCCGCCGCCCCCGCCTCGTCGCGCGCCTTCGCCCGCCCGGCGCACTCCTCAAGCAGATCGCACGGACCATGCTCCTGACTCTCGCACGCCCGCTCGCTCCCGCACACACCCAGCACATCGACCAGCCCCCAGCGGAACAGGCGCCGGACGTTCCCCGCTCGCGCCTCGCCCACGATCCGGTGCATCAGCCCGTACGCGACGTGCATCGTGCTCAGGCATTCCACCGCCCCGCGCACCCGGATCCCCGCGCACACCTTCGAGCACGTCACCAGCTGCGCCGCCTCCCACACCTCCGGGTCGAACAGCTCGACCTCGTCGCACCGGAGCTTCTGCACGCGCGTGCCCCGGACAGACCGCTGCGACTGCGCCAGCAGCTCCAGACACGACCCGTTGCGCAGACGTACACGGCGCTCGGTGATGCGCCCGTCGATCGTGTGCGCCAGGCCCGGGCGTGAGAGCAGCTCGCGCAGGTGCGCGTGCATCCGCCCCGCCTGCTCGAGCGACCCGCCCAGCACCCGGATCTCGATCCCGTCCTTGAACACCAGGTCCAGCACCGACGCGATCGCTGCCAGAAACGTCTTCCCCCCGCCCCGGTTCGCCCACACCACGCAATCCCGAGGCGTTTCCGTCTCAAAGAACGAGTGCCGGATGTACTCGAACGGCGCCGTGTGCCCCTCGACCAACGCCCGGCGCGCGATGACCACACCCAGATGCTCCTCGATCCACGAGTGCAGCTCGTCGTCCGTCCCGGGCGCCCCGCCCAGCTCCTCATGAAACAACCCCGCGCCACGCTCATCACCATGTGCGCGCGCGCCGTCCTCACCCCCCGGTTCACTGCCCATCAACCCCCCTCAGCCCGTCTCGATCCGCAGCGCCCGCAACAGCGCCCGCGCCCGGTCCCGATCCACCCGGCGCAGCCGCGCCAGCACCGCCCGCCGCTGGGCCGCGCTCACAAAACACGTCAACGCGTGCGGCAACTCCCCCGCCGCTGCCCCATCGCCCGGCTCCCCAGGCCCCTCACCATCGCCCGCCCCACTCCGATCCCGCGCCCCCGCCTCCTCCAGACAGCGGACAATCGGCGGCGGGACCGGACCACCCTCTGACCACTCACCATTCGCCACTCACCACCTCGCCTTCTCTCCGCCGGGCAATGGGGGCTGGGCAATGGGCAATGGGCAATGGGCAATGGGCAATGGGCAATGGGATTGAATCCATCCGCCATCTGCTCTCTGGCCATCTCCCCACTCCCCACTCCCCACTCCCCACTCCCCACTCCCCACTCGCCACTCGCCACCTCGCCTCCCATCACCCGACCCGCGCATAGCACACGGCCCGGCTCGACAGCCTCGCCCCCGCCGCCCGCGCCACCTGCCCCCACTCCCGCCCAAGCAGCCCCCGCGTCGAACGCGACGCCCGCGCCCAGCGCTCCAGCTCGCGCCGCAAGAACGGGTCACACGCCGCCTCGTCGGCCCGCTCTCCCACAATCAGCTCCCGCGCATCAACCCCGGCGTGCGCCAGCGCATCGCCCAACCGCGCATCGGGTGCGAGCACCGCCGCCCGGTACGCCCGCATGCCAGCCCGCTCGAAGAACGGGCACACCGCCCCCATCGCGGCGATCGCCTCCGTCGCGGGCGTCTGGGCCGTGCGCAGCGCCTCCTCGACCAGACGCCGCGCGACGCCCATCGAGCGCCAGCGCCCGTCCACGACCACGCGCGAGATGCAGCGCAGCTCGCGGTTGATGCGCAGGGCGCGCTCGCGCTTGTCCCCGCGTGTGTAGCGCCCGGGCCAGGGCAGGTCGCGCCACGCCGCGTTGAGCGTCGGGCGGCTCTCGACAAGCACCCCGACCAACCGCTCACCCGCGTCCACCTCCGCCGTCGCGCGCACAACACGCGTCCACGTCGCCGGGCGCCCGGCGCGATAGTGCAGGCCGCTCAGCGCGTCGTAATCCTCCATCGTCCCCGCCCCAAACCGGATTTCAGCGCTCTGAGCGTCCAAGCCGCGCTCGAGCCTCACCCGCCCGACCGGGTCCAGACGCACGCACAGATCCGCCCCGAGCAGGCTGGGAAGATCCTCGTGCGCCGATGCGCAGATCAGACGGACCCGCGGGCTCGACCGCGCCCACCGCCGGACCGATGCGCACACGCCCCGCGCTGTTTCGCGGTCGAGCACCGAGCAGAACTCGTCGGCGATCACCCACCGCTCGCCCCCGCGTCCGCCCCCACGTTCGCCCTCAAACTCGCCCATCGCCCGGGCCAGCGCCAATCGCCAGCGCTCGCCCTCCGAGAGATCGCACGCCCGGCGCGCCAGCAGGCGCGCCTCGCCCAGTCCCGCGCGCGCAAGGCGAGACATCGCCCCATGCAGATCCCCCCCAACCAGGTCAATCACACGCCGGCGCGATCGCGTCAGCGCGCCGATCGAGACGATATCTACCCGCTCGCCGCGCTGCGCAAGCTCATCTGCGAGCGTGCGCACCAGCACCGACTTGCCGCACCCGCTCGCCCCGCTGATGATCGCCACCTGCCCGCCCCCGAGCCCGCGCAGCGCATCGATCGCCCCATGATCTGGCGCACTCGCTCGCTCGCTGCCGCGCTCGACCGTCAGCCCGAACGTCGCCAGCACATCGCGCACCCGATCGCTCACCGGCGCATCGCACACGACCTGGCTCATCGTCCGCTGTCCATCTCATCTTCGAACATCGCCTGCACCGCGTCGTGGTGCCTCCGGACCGAATGCAGGCTCAGGGCGAGGCGGCGCGATGTCTCGCGCAGCGTGTACCCCTCGAGCACGCACGCGCACGCCACGCGCCGGCGCGTCGGCGTCCATGTCAGACGCCGGGACGCGACAAACTCGAACCGCGGGCTCAGCACGCGCTCGACCACCCGGCGCAGTCGCCTGCGCAGCGCCCGCACAGGCTCGCCCGCGAGGCGCGCGATGTCCGACGCCCTCTGCCCGTCGCGGTAGTACGCCAGGACCAGGGCCCGGTCGCTCGGCGAGAGCAGCTCGGCCCGCTCGACCACCCGCTCGACGACCTCCCGCCGGCGCTTTCGACGAAGATCCCACGCCGCGTCCGGGTCGATCACCGCCCCGATCCCTCCGCTGCTGCGGCCTCCGTACCTCCCACGCCCTCGCCCAGAATGCCCGTCCATGCGCTTCACCCCGCTTTTGAGTCTTCAAGCCTTGACATCGCACACGTTTGAGTGTTCACTATTCAGCGAACACCGAAGGTATTTGTATCCATTTGGCGAACGACTTGCAAGGGCTTTGTATGGTTGGACAACAATCAAGCGCACAGAACCCGTCACTCCGCGCCGGAAGCTCGGCGCGCCATCCACGATCGCCCTTTGAGCGCCGCGCCGCGCAGGCGAGCACGCCAATGCCACAAACCTACGAAACAAGCGTCGGACACCTCATCAGCCTGCGCCGTCATCAGCTTGGGCTGACGCTCGATGAGCTGGCGCGCCGGGTTGAGCGGTCCAAGAGTTATCTGTGCGAGATCGAGAACGGGCGCAAGCGCGCCCCGAGCGACGCCGTGCTCACGAAGCTCGAGGAAGCGCTCGACCTGCCGCGCGGGCGCCTGATCGAGACGGCCCGCTGGGAGCGCACGCCCGCGCCAGTCAAGCGTGACTTTGCGCGCCTGCAGACAGACCGTCGCGCCGTGCAGCGTCTGGCCGCGATGATCGCGAGCGGCTCACTCGACGAGGCGTACCGCTCGGGCGAGCTGTCGCGTCTGGTGGGGCGAGTTGCGCCGCCGGGTGTTGACGAGCCCTCGCCCGTGGCGCTCCCGCTGGAGGTCCCGCTGATCAACGCGGTCTCCGCCGGGTACCCGACAGAGTTCACCGACCTTGGCTATCCCGCGCGGATCGCCGACGAGTATGTCCGGTGCCCGGACCTGCACGACCCAGACGCGTTCGCCGCTCGGGTGGTGGGCGACTCGATGACCCCCGACTACCGCGAGGGCGACATCGTGATCTTCAGCCCCGCGCGCGAGGTCCGCGCGGGCTCGGACTGCTTCGTCCGCCTCGAGCGCGACGACGAGTCCACCTTCAAGCGCGTGTTCTTTGAGACCGACGAGCAGGGGCGCGAGATGATTCGCATCCAGCCGATCAACAACCGCTACCCCCCCCGGGTCGCGCCCCGCGAGCAGGTCGCGGGCATCTACCCGGCGGTCTCGGTCATGCGCTCGATCGAGCCCTGAGCCCCCATATTTGCCCAGATATTGCCCAGATTGCCGTCCAGCCCTGCGTCCGCCCTACATCCGGCCCTGCCCGGACGCCCGAGGGATCTCCCGCCCCGGAACCCCGCCCGATGGGGCGGCGTACCATCATCAGGCCAGCACAGACGCCCGACGGGCTCTGTCTGGAGACGAATCAGGACACGACGCGGAGACACGCCCGATGGCGAAGATGTTTTACACGGTTGACGAGGCCGCCCAGAAGCTGGGCATGAGTTCCGACGAGGTCCAGTCGCTGGCCGAGAGCGGGCAGCTCCAGGAGTTCCGCGACCGCGACCGTCTCGTGTTCAAGGTCGATCAGGTCGATCTGCTCGCGGGCGGGGGCGATGATGACGACGACATCTCGCTGGCCGAGAGCTCCGAGCTTGAGCCGCTGAGCCTGTCCTCGTCCGGGTCGGGATCCGCGTTCGCGGCCGAGAGCCCGAACGAATCGACCGGTGTGAGCATCTTTGATCCCGACGCCGAGGACATGGCCGACCCGTCGGCCGACACACTCGTGAGCAACGCGATCGGGGCGCCCGACATCAACATGGACTCGGCCGCCTCCGGCTCTGGCCTGGCGCAGCTCACGCTCGAGCCCGACGACACCTCGCTGGGCGCGAACCTGCTCGAAGATGTCTTCGGCGATGAATCGGGCGACTCGGACTCGGGCGAGAGCGCGATCGGCGCTTCGGCCGTCGCTGCCGCTGCGGGCGGAGCGCTGTTTGAATCATCGGGCGACACCGACTTCGGCTCGTCCAACAACGCGGCGCAGGCGGCGTTGATGCCCATGGCCGAGGCGTACGACGGGCCTTGGTCCGGCATCGCCGGCGGGCTGGCGCTGGCGATGGTTGTCACGCTGGCCGTCACGGTCGCCGCCACCATCATGGGCCTGACCGGCTCGGGCTCGGCCGCGATGCTCGGCTCGCTGGAAGGCTCGGCGCCGTACATGATCCTCGGCGGAGGCGCCGTCGTCATGCTCCTCTTCGGCGGTATCGGCTGGGCCATGCTCCGCAAGAGCTGACCACTCCTGCGACACACAAAACCCTCCAGACGCCGGGCGCTTCAGCGTTCGGCGTCTTTCGTCGGCGCCAGCTCGTACCGCCCGCCCTCAAGGCCCAGGCGCTCAAAGATCGGCGCCCGGGCAAAGATCACCTCGCCGGTGCGGGTTGTCAGCGAGAGCACGCCCGCGATGTCCACGTGCTCGAGCCCGCGCCCGGGATCGCTCGTCACCACAACCGACCCGGGTCCGTGCGCCTCTCGCGCCAGCTCTGCGTTCCCGCAGCGCACCACCGTCTCGCCCGAGGCGTCGGGCGCGATGCTCGTTTCCAGCGAGAGCTCCCCGACCACGGACCCGCTCCCGTGCGCTGCGCCGGCGCACAGGCGAGCGAGCGCCCCGCTCGACACGCTCCAGACCAGTCGCGCAACGGGCTTGTGAGTATCAGTCTGGGCGGCGGGCTTGGTTGGCAAGGGCGCCGACGAGCTCATGCCTTCGCCTTTCGCCGGGTTCCACCGGGCGCCTTGGCCAGCAGCTTGGCCGCGACCTTGAGCCCCTGCCCGTTCGCCCCGGTGAACCGCTCGCCGAGCGACGCGACGAGACCGAAGACCTCCTGCACCTCTTCGAGGCGCTGGTCCAGTTCCCGGGCCGACTCGGGCGCGTTCTTCCCGCCCGACGGGTTCAGCTCGCGCACCTCGCCGAGCGATTCGAGCAACGGCTCGACCTCGCGCTTGACCCGCTCGCGCAAGATCGCGCGGAACATCGCCCACACATCCTGCTCGGCGGTGTAGAAGTCCCGGCGTTCCCCGTCCTTGTGGGTCTTGCTGACCACGCCCCACTCAAGCAGCGCCCGCAGCGACATCGACGCGTTGCCCCGCGAGATCCGCAGGCGGTCCATCAGCTCGTCCATGCACATCGCCTCGCCCGTGACAAACAGCAGCGCGTGGACCTCGGCCATCGTCCGCGAGATGCCCCAGACCGAGCCCATCCGCCCCCAGGCGTCGATGAACCGGTCCTGGGCCTTGAGAAGCTGAGCGCTCTGGGCGTCGTCGGGCATCACGACGGATTATCTGCGCGTGGGCGCCCCGGGCGGGCGCCGATTTCAGAAAAACTTGAAATCTGGCGCCCCCTGGGTGTGGGGGCGGGGTCAGACGAGCACATCGGCGATGCCGAAGGCCCCGAGCGTGAGCGCGACCACGCCGTTGAGGGTGAAGAACGCCATCGGGATGCCCGCCCGCCCGCGCCGGGCCAGGACCGCGTGCTCCCAGATGAGGGCCGCGACAACAACCCCGAGCCCAACGCCAAAGAGCCAGCCAAACCGGGGCTCGACCCGCCACGCGATGGCGAGCGCCAGCACCGCCCCCACATGCAGCGCCCGGCTGATCCACGCGGCGCCCTTCCACCCGAAGCGGGCCGGGATCGAACGCAGCCCGTGCTGACGATCGAAGTCCATGTCCTGGAGCGCGTAGATCACGTCAAACCCGGCAACCCAGAGCAGGACCATGAGCGAGAGCGCCGCTATCCCCGGTCCCTGTGGAGCCCCAAACGGCGAGATAGTCATGCTCATCACGTGAAACCCAGTCTGGTCCGCAGCATCCTGCAACCAGTCAGCAGGTTGGAAAGAGAGGGCGTCAATACCACCGACAGCAACCGCAGCCGCCAATGGGCTCACCGCGAGCGCCCCACCAAGAAACACGTGACACAACCACGTAAACCGCTTCGTAAACGAATAAAACGCAATCCAAGCAAGAACAATCCACGACAGCAGTGTGGGCCAGGGGTTATCGTAGAAAATCCAGAACAAGGCGCAGACGCCGAGGAACGCCAGCGCGCTGCCCGCGAGCACGAGCAGCCCGTCCCGCCCGCTAAGAGATCTAGCCGCAAACGCACGCCCGGTAGTCCTTGGGTTCTCGGCGTCAATCGACCGGTCTGCGACACGGTTGACCACCATCGCCCATGTACGTGCCAGAAACATACATGCGACGATGAGCCCAAGCATGCCTCCGAAGACAGACCAATCGATCGGTGCGTAGTAAGCCCGGACGACACCACCGTGAATATCGAGCATGCCAGGCGGGACCGGCTCGGCGGGAAGTCTCGGCGCCACCAGAAACGCCGCCAGCAGCGCGAACGGCAGCGCGAACACCGAGTGCGCCAGCTTGATGTCCGCCCCCACCAGGCGCAGCTTGGCGCCCCAGCCCAGGGCTCGTGTGCTGTTGCTCGCTGGCGTGCTCACGCCCAACGCTACGCGCACAAGCCCCGCCCGGACGGGGTCTGCTCCATCACCGGCTCACGGGCACCCGGCTCCGAACGCGGTCAGGAACGTCAGCACATCGGAGAAGTACAGCGTCCCGAACGGTGGCGCCAGGTCGGCGCCCGGGTCGCCCGCCCCGAACGCGGTCAGGAACGCCAGCACGTCGGAGAAGTCCAGCGTCCCGAACGGCTCGACCAGGTCCGCAGCGTTGCACCCCAGGCTCGGGCAGGTGTTGAGCATGACGGACAGCTTGTTCACGTTGGCGTTGAGGAAGAGCAGATCCGGGACGCCATCGCCCACCAGGTCCGCCGCGGCGATCGAGGCCGGTCCTACGCCCGCGGGAACCCGTATCTGCGGCATGAGCGTGCCGTCGCCGACGCCGTGCAGCACGGACAGCTCGTTGGCGTCGATGTTGGACGCGACGACGTCCAGGATCCCGTCGTTGTCGATGTCCACAATCACGCACTCGCTGGGGCGTTGACCGATCGTGTAGGCGACGGGAGGCGCGAACGTCCCGTCGCCAACGCCCAGAAGCACAACGAGCGCCGCGTCGGTCGGCGGCACGCTCACGACGCGGGGGACGACGACCAGGTCGAGCGTGCCGTTGGCGTCCAGATCGCCCACGTCGATGTATGACGCGCCGAACGTCGCCGTGTAGCTCACGGGCGGTGCGAACGTCCCGTCGCCGATGCCGATGAGCACGTCAACGAGACCGACGCTGGAGCGTGGAACCGCGAGATCCGGGATCAGGTCGGCGTTGAAATCGCCCGTGACGACCTGGCGCAGGTCGTCGATGGTGATCGGCGCCAACGGGGTCAGCCCGCCCGCGCCATCGCCCAGGAAGACGCGCAGCGTGTCGTCCAGACCCGCCGAAACCACCAGATCGGGATGGGTGTCCATGTTCAGGTCCGCTGCGGCGATGGTCACGGGACCGTCACCCGCGCCGAATCTGGTCTGCTCAAGAAAGCCGCCCATTCCGTCGGCGAGGATGACGGAGATGTCGTCATTGAGGACGTTGGCCGTGATGATGTCCGGGTTGTTGTCGTGGTTCAGATCAGCGATGAGGACGCCGCCTCCGGCGCCAGCCGGGAGCGTCACCGGGATGCCGAACGCGCCCTGCCCGTTGCCGTAGAAGATGCTCACGAACCCACCGATGAAGTGCCCGACAACCACATCGGGGAAGGTGTCGCCGTCGAGATCGCCCACCTCGATCTGCTCCGGGTTCTGCCCCGTGTCGAACCGGACCTCTTCCTCAAACTCCGGAACGCATGGCCCCAGCGCGAGCGACGACAGCACGAGAATATGAGCAAGCATGATCCCTCTCCTCCCTGTTGGTCTCAGGAGGATAAGTGATTCACCCCGCGTCAACACCCCCGAAACTTCCAAATGTCAAAACCTGCCGCCCGACGCCCCTCACGGGCACCCAGCCCCGAACGCGCTCAGGAACGCCAGCACATCGGCAAAGTCAAACGCGCCGAATGGCTCGCTCAGATCCGCCTCGGGCGCCCCGGCGCCGAACGCGGTCAGGAACGCCAGCACATCCGCGAAGTCCAGCGCGCCGAACGGCTCTGCCAGATCCGCCGGGCAGTCCGCCTGCGCCGGATCGAGGCTCAGCAGCAGATCATCAACCCGCCAGAGCCCGCTCGGGCCTTGGCCTGTGAACCGGATCGCCAGATCGTTGTGCAGCGCCAGCACCGAGAGCTCGACCACGCGCAGCTCGTACACGCCCGCGTCCGGGCCGGAGACGGTCTCGACGGGCGAGTACTCGCCGAGCACGTTGCGGAACTCGACGAGCATCGAATCGCCGGCGCCGGCGCCCTGGGCGCGGACGCGGTAGCTCAGGAACAGCGTCTCGGGGAAGACCGATCCGTCAAGGCCCTGGGTCGTTGCGCTGTCGCCCGGGTCGAGCGCCATCGCCAGCGAGCCGCCGGCGCCGCCCGCCTCGACGGTTGCGCCGATGATCTCGTCCCAGCGCGTCGCGATCAGCCCGCCCGACTCGAACGAATCGGCCAGCGGGAGCACGGCGCCCGCGAACACAGACACGTCCACATCGTCGATGCGCCAGATGTCCGTCGCGTCCGAGCCGCCCGCGATAAACCGGATCGCGAGCTGGTTGGTCAGGTCGCTCTCGCTGACGACAAACTCGGTGAGGGAATAGCTGCCCTGGTCCGAGCCGTCGGAGGCCAGTTCCGCCGCGGTCTGCCACACGCCCGCCGCGTCGCGGTACTGGGCCAGGAGCGTCTTGCCCGCCTCGACGCCCTCGCGGCGCGAGCGGAACGAGAAGACCACGACCTGACCCGTGCTCATCTGCGCGAGCATGGCGTTTGATTCGATCGAGTCGGCGCCGTCGAGGAGCATGGCCAGCGAGCCGCCCGGGGCCGGGTCGAGCACAACCTCGGCGCCCTGGATGTCGAGCCAGTCCGACCCGTTGAACGCGGCGGACTCGAACGAATCGGCAAACGGCAGCGGCGCCCTCGGCGTGAAGCCCAACGCAATCTGAACGGAGTTGAACGTGTTGACACGCCCGGCGCCGAACAGGTTGTCCTCGCCCGGCGCGCCAAGGTCGTCCGCCCCGAGCGACAGGATCTCCTGCACATCGGTCGGGTGCAGGTCCGGGTTGGCCGCGAAGATCATGGCGCCAACACCCGCAGCGATCGGGCTGGCGAAGCTCGTGCCCGAGCTTGTGCCGTACGACCCACCGACGCGGGTCGAGCGCACGCCCGAGCCGGGCGCCGCGACATCAATCGGAGGCCCGAAGTTGCTGAAGCCGCTCTTGTTGTCGCTCGACGTGGTCGAGGCGACGATGACGTAATCCGGTCGCTGCACGTCGGGCAGCAGGGCGTTGTCGTTGCCCGCGGCCCAGAACAGCAGCCCACCCGCCGCCTTGATCTCGACCGCCGCCGCCTGGTTGGCCATCGACACGCCGCCCGAGAAGCTGACGTTGACGATCTGCGCCCCGTTCTGGGCGGCCCAGATGGCGCCCTGGGTCAGATCGAACGGGTTGGCAAACCCGGCCGGGTTATTCGTCACGCGGATCGGCATGATCCGGAAGTTCCAGCCCGCGCCCACGACGCCGACCCCGTTGTTCCCGATCGCCGCCGCGCACCCGGCGACGAACGTCCCGTGCCCGTTGATGTCCTCGACATCGCCGCCATCAACCTCGGCCTTGTTCGTCCGGGAGTTGTACCCGGGGACGTAGGCGCTCTCGAGGTCCGGGTGGTTCGAGTCGCACCCGGTGTCGCAGACCGCGACGATGATCTGGTCGCTCCCGGTGACAAGATCCCACGCCGCGGCGGACATGATCTTGCCGTGCTGCCAGCTGCTGGCAAAGAACGGGTCGTTGGGGACTGTCTCCGCCGGGAAGAGCCTCCAGTTCGGCTCGGCGTACTCGTAGTCGCCCGTCGCCATCAGGAACGCACAGAACTTGTTCTCGTCCATCCCCTCGGGAACTTTCACGACGTACTGCTCTGTCACCGTGCTCGTGCGCACAATCAGCGGGGCGACGCGCGCCGCGGCCCGCTGGATCACGCTGGCTTTGGCTGTCCACGCCCCGCGGACGGCGCCGCGCGGGCGGACGATCACCTCGCCCGTGAACTCGCGCGAGCCCGGGACCGCGACGAAAGCATCCGCCGCCGCCTGCGCATCAACCAGACGCTGCGCATCACCCGCCTGCGCGTTGAGCTGGCTCAGGATCGATTCGACCGGCGCCCCTCGGGCAAACCCACCCAGAAGCGAAAGAACGATCAGGGTTGCGCCGCACGCGCGTGTCATCCGCATCATCAGTCCATCTCCAATGGCCCAACCCCGACCGGTCGAGCGATCAGCCGCCAGTCAGCGCGTCCAATATCTTGGAGCGTTCACCGGGCACGGCGGACGTTGTTTGTTTCAATCCGGACATCGCCCAGAGATGAGCCCCGGGCCAGAACTGCGATTCAGCAGTCCGATACGCGGCACAGCACGCGCAGATCCATCCCGATCAGAGAGAGACCAACCGACCCGCCAGAGCGTGACCAATGCTGGCGAAGAGAATAGAAGAGAGCGAGGGGGCGCAGGTGTACAAACCGCCGGACGACACGCCCCGAACGGAGCTTGCCTACCCACCCGACGACAGACATATCCCATACGAACCGCTGGCGCGGGAGTTCCCTCGCCCCACGCCTGAATCGTGCTCAAACGACTCAGGGTCCGCCGTCGTCGTCCTTGTCATCACCGCCGCCGAGGATGTTGCCCAGGCCCTCGCCCAGACCGCCGACGGCGTCCTTGACCGTCTCGCCCGCGCCCTCGACGACATCACCAACAGCGCCCGCGGCGCCCTCAGCGACATCCCCGACCGCGCCCGCCGCGCCCTCGCCAAGAGTTCCAACGCCCTCGATCAGACCCTCGCCCAGACCGCCGACGATGTTCACACCCATCTCGCCCAGCGAGGTCAGCTCGCCGAGGCCGCCGGTGAGCTGGCCCAGGATCTCGCCCGGGATCACCCCGCCCCCGGCGTCAACCACCGCCGTCAGCACCGTCTTGACCACGAGGTTCGTCAGCTCGCCGAAGCTCATCCCGTCGGCGCCGCCCACGTCCGTCAGCTCGATCAGCGGCACGTTCACCGCCACATCGCCCGCGACCAGGCTCAGCCCGGGCACGCCGATCAGGTGGACGTTGATGTTCTCGATCGTCAGCTTGTCAATCGTCACCTTGGGGCCGGTCGTCTCGCTTTCCGGCGCAGACCCGTCCGACCCGGACTCGAACCGCTTGAGGTTGTCGAGGATCGTCTGGTAGTTCGCCTTGCCACCGGTCTGGTCGAGGTTCAGATCGATATCCGACAAGCGAAACTCAGGCACCCGGATGCTCTGCATCGTCGCCTGGCTCAGCGCCACACCCACAGACCCCTCGCCCAGCGCCAGGAAGTGGGGCGAGTCAAACCCCTCCGGGTTGCCGATCTCGAGCCCGGTCATCTCAAACGTGCCCGTCGTCAGTCCGACGTCAACACTCTCGACCGTCGTCTCGACGCCCGTGGCGTAGGTCCCGCCCTGCTCGATCGCGCGCTCGAAGATCGAATCGATCTGCGAGATGCCGTACGCGACCGCACCGACAATCAAACCGACCACCAGCAGCACAACCAACACCAGAATAATCAGGATCTTCTTCACGGCGTCGTCCTCCCTCATCTCGGCGACCATCCGCCGGCGTCAAGGGTATCCGTGTCAATCCGAAGGCGTCCATCGCACGCCAAGATCCCGCGATCCGCCCGTACCCGGGGCGGATCAGAGCGCGAACAGCCCCAGGAACAGCATCACATCCGCCGCGTCGAACATGGTGTTCGTGTCGAGATCCGCGCTCGGGTCCTGGGCCGCGAACGCCTGGAGGAAGGCCAGCACATCCCCGAACCCGGCCACGCCATCGCCGTCGAAGTCCACACGGCTGTCGAGCACCTCGACCGCATACACGGGCATGAGCGTCACCGGGCGAACGCCGTCGTCAGCGACAATCTCGATCACATCACGTCCCAGCACCGCCCCGGCGATCAGCTCGATCTCGTACACCCCCCCGCCAAGGTCGAGCACTTCTCCGACCTCCACAACGCCGTCGGACCCCTGGCCCAGCGCCGCGCTGAGCGAGCCCAGCCCCAGCTCGGCGCTCTGGCTCTGCCAGTCGCGCAGCTCGACACGAAGACGGATGCTGCTCGGCCCCTCGGTGCTGGCGACGAGGCTCGTCGCCCCGGTGACGACCGAGCGGACCGCGTCCGGGCGCCCGACAAGCTCGGCCCGCCAGATGTCATACATCTCGCGGAGTGTGATGACCGGGTCCGGGTCCGACGCGATCGTGTTGGGCACGTTGAACGTCATGAAGTAGTCGCCCGTCGCGCACCCCTCCTCGGCGAGGAACATCCCGCCGCCCTGGTTCTCTGCCACCATGATCCCGCTGACCCCCGAGGCGCCGATGATCACATCGTCAAGCCCGTCGCTGTTGAAATCGCCAACCCCGAGCGCTGTCACTCCCGTTGCGATCGGCGCGGGAATGCCAAACGCGAACGTACCGTTCCCGTCGTTGAGCACCGACACGATCCCGCTCGGCTGCCCGAGCACCGCGACAAGATCGGTGTCGCCGTCCTCGTCCATCCGCCCGCCCGCGAGCAATACCATCCGCCGCCCGCCCGGGGTTGGGACGTCCGTTCGGCTAAAGCCCGCGCCCGTGCCCAGCAGCACGCTGATCGAGGCGGCGTCGGTGCTCGGGGTCGCCAGATCGTCGAACAAATCCCCGTTGAAATCCCCGACCACCAGGCCCATTGGCCCGGCGCCGACAAAAGTGAACGAGCCCGGTGTGAACGTCCCCGCGCCGTCGTTGAGCATGGTCGTGACAATCCCCAGAGCGTCGTGGGCGATCGCCAGGTCCGTGTCGCCGTCGCCGTCGAAATCGCCCGTTGCAATGTTCGTCCCCGAGTTGGCGACCGGCGTCACACTCGTGACATCAAACGTCCCGACGCCCGTGTTGAGCAGGATGCTGACGCTCCCGTCCGCGTTCACCGTCGCGATATCCCCGGCGTTGGCGCCATCGAAATCGCCCGCAGCGATATCTCGCGGCCCAGCGCCCACGGGTGTGCTGATGCCCTTGCCAAGCAGCCCATCTTCGCCGCCCGGGAACACGATCACCACGTCCGAGCTTTCTGAACAGACCGCCGTGTCGTACGTCTCGTCCCCCGTAAAGTCGCCCGACGCGATCCGAAGTTGCAGCGCCCCGCTCTCGAACTCCCCGGCGACCGCCAGCGTCGAGAGCGCATCGTCATCGCTCGTCACGTTGAAGATCACGGCTACGTTCATGCTCGCCGCGCTCGTCGCCGTGATCACGTCTGGCCGGGTGTCAAAGTTGAAATCGCCGATCACAAAGTCCGCCGGGCGCCCGCGCGTGTCGAGGATCTGGTTGCACCCGTCCTTGTCGCCCGTGCGCGCGATGAGCATGTACGCGATATGCGCCGATTTCTCGAAGTCGCCTCCGTTGGGCGGTGAGCCGCAGTCAGTCGGCCCCTGAGGCTGCGGGCACGAGCATCGCCCGTCGCCCCCGAACAGCGCCGCGGCCTCCATCGCCGCCATCAGCTTCGCCGGGATATCGCCGGGCGTCATCAGCACCGCGTCAACCGCGGCCTGCACCACCGGCGCCCCGGTGAGAATGTTTCCCTGGATCGCGTACACCAGATCCCCCACCTGCCCCGTCTGCCCCCCGGCCCACTGCGCGTTCGACGAGCCAGAGAACGTGATCGTCTCGCCCGAGGCGTCGAGCATCCCGTACTGCCTCGTCTGGTGCGCCGAGTCTCTGAGCTCGAGCGCCGCGAGGATCTCCGCCGGGCCAGCGTCCTGAAGCAGCATCGAACGGATCACCCCCCGGTTGATCCCCCGCAGGTCCACCGACGACTGCGCCGTCGCGGCGCCAACCCCCGTGAGCAGCACGGGCGTGTTGCTCTTGAGGTCGAACCCGGTCAGGCACGTCGCCGACGCCGCGGCGATCTCGCCCGTGCGCGTGTTGGCGATCAGGATCGACCACGTCGCCTGGGCGCTGCCCGCCGCCAGCGCGACAACACCCGCGCCCAACCCAACAATGGCCCGCCCGCCGAGTGCGCTTCGTCGTGTGCTCATCCGATGTTCTCCTGCCTGATCCGGAACAACCCGCCCCGGCGCCCCTGAAGCTATCCGAACACCGCCCCCGGGCCAAGCCCGAACACACTGGCGGCGCCCCAGAACGGGTGATTTCACCCCTCAAATCCAGATACAAAGCCGGCCCGCGTCAACTGACCCGGGCCGGCGGAAAGATCACTCCACACTCGCTCCCCTTACGGGCAGCCCATCCCGAACGCATCGAGATACGCGAGCACGTCGCTGAAGTCGAACACGCCCATCGGCAGCGCCAGATCCGCCTGCGCCTCCATCGCGCCGAACGCCGTCAGGAACGCGAGCACATCTGTGAAGTCCAGCGTCCCGAACGGCTCAGCCAGATCGGCCTCGTTGCACCCCATCGCCCCGGTGTCCTCAGCAACCTTCCCGCGGATCACCAGCGCGAACCCCTGCGACCCAACCGGTACACCCGTCGCCGTGATCCGCGCCGTGTGCATGCCCGCGTTGAGCGCTGTGGTGATGACCATCTCGACGTTGTTGTCCGCGTCGGCGGCGCCCCCGCCTGGAACACTGACCCCGCCGCTCATCACGTTGCCCTGGTACGTCGTGTTGGGTGTGATGACCTCAAGATCAAGGTTGTTGACCGCGGCCGGGTTGGCCAGCAACGACGCCGGCGCGTCGTGCCAGACCAGCGTCACCCGCAGAGCGCTGAGCGCCTCGGTCACCTCGAACGGGATATCAATCACATCGCCCGTGTTCATCGACTTGCCCGTGTTGTTGCGCACATCGCGGACAATGATCGACTCGCCCGCCCCGCCCTGCGCCGGGAAGAGCAGCGAGTTCGCGGTCGTGACGCGCCCCCACCCCTCACGCTGGCCCGGGTATCCCCCGTCGCCAACGACGTCCGTCCCGGAGTTGAGCAGCATCGCCTTCATCAGCGCGCCCGAGGGCGTCACCTGGTCGCTCTCGGTCGCGACGCCCGACGGGTAGTACCCGTCCATGAAATACTGGCGGACCAGCGCCGCGCTCCCGGCGACCTGCGGGCATGCCATCGACGTGCCCGTCAGGCCCGTCGTCGAGCAGGCCGTGTTGTTGTCCGAAGACTGGATGCCGCACCCGGGGGCCGCGATCTCGGGCTTGCGCCGCCCGTCGTTGGTCGGGCCGGCCCCGCCCGAGCACATGATCGCCTGCGAGGGCGAATCGCGGACCGCCGACACCGCCAGCAGGTTCTTGGCGTTCTCCGGGTTGCGCAGCGTGCTCGTGTTCGTCACCGCGAACAGCACCAGGTGGTCGTCATTCTGCCACGAGAAATCGTCGATCCCGCGGACCATCCCGTCGTAGTTCGTCGTCCCGTCGTTGCCCCAGCTGTTGGTGTGGATAAACGCGCCCTGGCTCGCGTGCAGCGACAAACGCTGGTTGATCGCCGCCTGCGTGAACGTGGGCGTGGTGTTGAAAACCATCCTCGACATGTACGCCACGCCCCGGCTGTTGTCGAACGCGCCCGCATCGCCCAGCGCCGAGCCGGCCACGTGCGTGCCGTGAAAGTCGTTGAAGATCATCGACTGGTTGAACGCCTCGATCTTCCGGTGGTCCGGGCCGATCGGGTCGCCCTCCGGGTCGGTGAACGAGCAGTGGTCCACGTCCACCCGCCCGTCCATGACCCCGATGATCTGCCCCTCGCCGCGCACGCCCGCGTCGTACACGGGGTACACACCCGCGATGTTGCTCTGCACAACCCAGCGCGAGGTGTTGTTGCGGAACGAGATCTCCGGCGCGTCCTCGATCCACTGCACCTGCGCCACGCCCGCGAGCAGCGCCGCGCTCTGGCGTGTCGCCGTGAGCTGCACCAGGCGCCGATCACCCTCGAGCGTGTCGGCGAGCACCTGCACGCCGTCGATCGCGCCGATCCCCGCCAGCGCCGCGTCCCGGTCGGCCCCGGGGAACAGCCACACCCGCAGCGCCAGCTCGCCCTTGTCCTGAATGTCCAGCAGCACCGGGTCGTGCGTCCGGATGGCCAGCCCGAGGTCGGGCGAAATCTTCCACTCGTCCTTGAGCCTGCCCGCCCAGCTCACAAAGCCCAGCGCCTTGAGGGCGCCCATGTTCGCGCCCGACAGATCCGCGATGTACGCGTGGTCGGGCAGGTAATCACCCAGGCGAACACCCGCACCGACAAGCTGCGCCCGGCGCTCGGGCGTGATCGCCCCGTCGAGCACAATCACTGACTTGCCCCGGACAGCGCCGTCGAAGCGCTGGCCCGGGCGCGCGATCTGATTGAGCACGCTCGTACTCTGGTCAAGCTGGGTAAACCCGGTCTTGAGGCGCAGCGTGCCCGCCACAGGAGCCGCAGCGCTCTCGCCCACACCCTGGGCCAGCCCGCACGCCATCACCAGCGCGCCCGCAGCGCACACCACCATCCGGTACCGATTCTGCAACATAAAAAGCACCCTCTCGCGCCAGCACACCGGCGACTGCTTGTTTTAGCCTGACCAGACGCCCGGGCGAGCGCCCGAACGCCCGTCTATTCGCGGCTACCCCCCTAGTTGTGCCCCAAAATCTCGGAATTGCCAGCGTCTCGCGCTCTCATCCCGGTCGGATTCCGTTCGGAACTCGCCCGGCGCCCGCTTTTTGACCCGGCAGGACCGAGAACCAGCGCTCACCCGCCCGACCCGTCCTCGAGCCTTTCCATCACCCGGCGCAGCGCCCGGACCGTCTGGTCCGAGACGTGGTGCTCAATCCCCTCGGCGTCGATCTCCGCCTGACGCTTTCCCACCCCGATCGAGCGCAAAAACCCCAGCACGACCTCGTGACGCCTTCGGCTCGCCTCGCCCAACGCCCGCCCGGCCTCCGTCAGAAGCAGCGGGCGGTACGCCTGGCTCTCGACCAGCCCCGCCTCGCTCAGACGCTTGATGATCCGAACGACCGTCACATGGCTGACGCCGAACATCTTTGCCAAGTCCCGGTTTCGACACTCGCCGCGCTCATCAATCAGCTGCGCGATCGCCTCGACATAGTCCTCAGCCGTCTCGTCGCGATGGGCCGCCCGCGTCCGCTTGAACGCCTCGGCCCGATCCCCCGACGCCCGTGATGTGCCCGCCTCTCGTCCCAACGCGCCCTCCCGATAGCAGATCCTATCCGCCCCCGAGCGTCCGCCGGGCCTGCTCTGCGCCGAGCTCACCCTGCGCACGCCCCGCCCAGCAGCCAGACCATCTCGATCGCGTCGCCCGCGTCGAGCACCGTGTCCGCGTTGAGATCCGCCCCCGGATCGCCCGCCGCGAACAGCCCCAGGAACTCGATCACATCCCCAAAGTCCAGCCCGCCCGAGCGGTCCAGATCCCCGCGATGCCACGCGATCACCTCAACCTCGCTCCCCCCGGCAACATCGGTGAGCACGCGCACGCTCCCGTCCGCGAACGTCAGCTCGATCGACTCAAACGCCGCTTCCGCGCCCAGGCCAAGCACAACCCGAGTCTCGCTCGACCCAAGATACGTCTGGGCGCCGTCGATCACGCGGACCGTCTCCCGCCCGCCCGCCCGGGCGACAATCTTCGTCCCCAACCCGCCCGGCGCCAGGCACGGGTTGACCCAGGTGACAACGTCGATGCTCACCGCCGATCCGGGTGAGTCGAGCCCGTTGCGGAACAGGCGCATCGCCCCGCCGCCCTCGACGATGACGACATCGCGGTCGCCGTCGCGGTCGTAGTCCAGCGTCACCAGCCCGCGCCCCTGCCCGATGAAGTCCAGCCCCGTCGCGCCCGCGACCTCGTCGAACACCAGCCCCGCGCCCAGCTCGCTCCGGTTGAGGTACACCCGCGCCGGCGTCCCCGGAAAGCTGCTCCACCCCCCCGTCGCGAGCAGGTCCAGGTCGCCGTCCAGGTCCAGATCCACCAGCTCCGTCCCCCACCCCCACCCCGCGTCGAGCACGCCCACCGCGCGCGCGCGCTCGACGAACGTCACCCGGCCGTCCTCGTCGCGCTCATGCAGATACAGCGTGTTGCCGCACGAATCGACGGGCGGCGGGAAGTAAATATTCGTCATCATCCAGTCCAGATCGCCATCCCCGTCCACATCCCCCACGCTCGAGCCCATCCCGTTGCAATCGTGCGTGACGCCCGCTTCTACTGTGCGATCAGTGAACATCACCGGATCAGCGCCGCTGTTCTCGTAGTACCGGCTCGTCCCGAAGTCATTGGTCAGCAGCAGCTCCGGGTACCGATCCCCCGTCATGTCCACAAACCGGGGCGTGAACCCGCGCAAGCCCTCTGTGTCCAAGCCCACAAGCTCGGTCACATCGACGAACCGGGGCACGCCCGCGCTGTCATTGCCCTCGTTGCGAAACAACCGGTTGCCCCCGGGCGTGTCGAACCAGGCGCTGACGAACAGATCGAGATCGCCGTCGAGGTCATAATCTCCGAAGCACGCGCCCATGCCGTCGCTCACCTGCGCCACGCGCGCGACGCCCGCCGCCTGCCCGACCTCCTCGAACGTGCGCACACCCCCGGTCATCCGGTTGAGAAACAACCTGCTCTGGAACGGGTTGGCATCGACCGAAGCGTCGCCGAAGGAGACGAGGAAAATATCATCGAGACCGTCCTTGTTGACATCCCCGACCGCGACCCCGCCCGAGCGCCTCCGCTGCGCGATGCCCCAGGCCTGGGCCTCATCGCGGAACGTGCCGTCGCGCTGGTTGATGTAGAGCCTGTCCGCCTCGACCCCGCCGCTGGGCGCGAACAGGTCGGGCCAGTCGTCATTGTTGAAATCTCCGACCGCGACGCCGCCGACCATCAGGTTGTGCATCCCGGGGTATCCCTGGGCGCACTTGTACACCCCGTCCACGCCCGCGGCGCCTGCGACCTCGGTAAAGGTCAACGTCTGTGCGCACAGATCGCCGCCCGCACACGCGAGCGCAAGGGCAATCCCGACATGCCGAAAGCCGCTCACCACCCCACCGTGGTACCAGCGCCCGCCCCTGAGTTCAAGCCTTTGCGCCCGTGGGTTTCCGGGGCGCCCGCCTGCGAGGCCCGTGGATGGCCGTCACGCTGCCCCGGGCCTGGCCCAGCTCTCGAATCGGACCCAGCGTAATCCGCTCGCAGGCGCCCTTGGCGTTCGCCTTCGAGTACTCGCACCCGATGAAGTTCCGCCCGAGCGCGTGGGCGACGACCCCGGTCGTGCCCGAGCCGAGGAACGGATCAAGGACCAGATCGCCCGGGTTCGAGCTGCACTCGATGACGCGCTCGAGATAGACCTCGGGCAACTGGTTGTCGTGCCCGGGGCGGCGTTCTTTGTTGTTGCCCTGGATGCGCCCCCAGTATTTGCCGTACCAGACGTCCATCGGCACGCGCAGGCCCGAGGGCATCCCGTCGCGTTTGTCCTCGGTCCGCGCGTCGAAGTAGATCGAACGCCGGTCGGACGTTTCGAGGATCGGGTCCGGGTTCCAGGTCTTTCGCTCGGGGTCCTTGCAGAAGTAGAGCGCGTGGACCTTGGAGTTGATGAACTTGCCGCGGGTGTTCTGGCCAAACCTGTAGTGCCAGACACACCAGTTGACCATGGTCATGGACTTCTTGAGATGAACCACGATCTCGGCGGCCCAGGTGTCCGGGATGTTGACCCACATCGAGCCCGTGTCCTTGAGCGCGCCGACGCACAGATCCAGCCACTCATAGGTGAAGGCGAGGTACTCGTCCTCGCTCATCGCCTTGTCGTCCCAGACTTTGTTGTGGTTCGTGTTCCCGGCGCCGTGCTTGTCGTAGTCGCGCGCCCAGTTGAAGGGCGGGTCGGCGAAGACCAGATCCACCTGCGACTTCTTCACCTCGGGGATCGTCGGCAGAATCTCGCGGCAGTCCCCCAGGTACGCCCGCGCCTCGACCTTCGTCTCGGGGTGGATGTGCGACCAGGGCCTGGCCTTGGTGGGCGCGCGCGATGGCGCGGCTTTCTTCTTCGTGCTGGCTTTCTTGGGCATGGGAGCGAGGAGGATAGCGCATTTCAGACGAGAGCGCCACCGGTTCACTCCTGGTGGAGCGGTTTCCAACCGGCTCAAACTCATCGCCCCCGGAGGGGAGGGCTTCCAGCCCTCCCGAGCGGATCGTGCTTGGGTGTGGGGTCGCCGCAGGACTGGGCTCGAAGCTCTATCTCTTCCCAAAACTGCCTCACGCCTTGTCGCCGGACTTCGGAGGAGGTATCGACCTCTAAGCCTCCCTTGAGTTCCGCTGTTCGCATCTCAACCAACATATGATCGACCATCGCGGCAACTGCCCGCATACAGATCGTGCCCCTTGGGATCACTCGTGAACCGATGCTCTCGATGAGCTGAATCGCCAGCATGTCCATGTGATCCGCTCGCCTGCCCACTCCAACACAATCGATCATCCCCAGCCTTGCACGAGGCGGGCTCGCATCGAGCACAACGAGATTTGACAGCTTCAGATCCGGGTTCGGCGCTTTCCTGTAAAGCTCCCACACAAGCCTGCCACACGCCCGCGCTACCGCGTGCTCCTCCCGCACTGACAGATCCCCCGCTGCCAGATGCGCCAGCACCGTCCTCCCCTCCAGCGCCTCCATGATCAAACACTCAACCTCCACCCCGTCCCGCCGCCCGTACACAATCGCCTTCACCTCGGCCGTCCGGAACCCGTGCTTGATGAGCAGTCCCGCCCCGCGCCAGTGCCGATGGGCGTGCGTCTTGTGAATCAGCTTCTGGATCTTGCGTTTGAGTGAGTTGATCGGCTCGCACTTGATCACCAGCGTCATCGGGCGTTTCTGGACGACCAGTTCCGCCCGCCACACGCTCGATCCGGGCTTGTCACTGAGCAGCTCGGCCCGGTCCCAGTCCACCGCCGCCAGCGCCTTCGCCCACTGATCGGGCGCGTACCCCGCCCCCGAAGCGTATTTGGCGACCTTCAGCCCTTCCGTCGGCGGGACCAGCATCGGGGTAGCCTACCTCACTTATGCCCCGCGACCTCTCCATCGCCATCGTCTGCAAGGACAACGCCGACACGATCGGGCGGGTGCTCGATTCCGTCTCGGGGCTGGGGCGGGAGATCGTCGCGCTCGACTCAGGCTCGACAGACGCGACGCTGGACCTGCTCGCCGCCGCCGGCGCCCGCGTCATCGACACCCCCTGGCTCGGGCACGTCAAAACCAAACAGCTCGCCCTCGAATCCTGCGCGGGCGAGTGGGTTTTGTGCCTCGATTCGGATGAGCCGGTGATGCCTGACCTGCGCGCATCGATCGAGCGGTGCGTGGACACGAACGACCCGGGCGTCGTCGGCGCCCGCGTCAACCGCAAGGTCTGGTACTCCCCGCCCGTCCGAGGCGGAGAGCACGGGCGCTTCCTCAACCACGCCTGGCAGCCCGAACATCGCCTGCGCCTCGTCCGGCGCGAACGCGCCGCGTGGGGCGGGCTCGACCCGCACGACAAGCTCGAGGTCAGTCTTTCGCCGGGCCAGCGCGTCATCGACCTGCCCGGGACGCTCAGGCATGACTCGTTTGCCACCTTTCGCGAGCAGCTCAGCAAGGAAGCGGGGTACGCAAGGCTCATGGGCGAGAGCCTGCACGCCTCGGGCGTCCGCGGCTCGCGCCTGCGCGTGCTCACCTCACCCCCCGGCGCGTTCTTCAAGCAGCTCATCCTCAAGCAGGCCTGGCGCGACGGCGTCCCTGGCTTTCTCGCGGCTGGCTCGACCGCTGCGAGCACGCTGATGAAGCACCTGGCCCTGCTCGAAATCTCAAACTCGCCCGAAGATTCGCCCGCACGCCCCCAACAGGCCCCCTACGATCCCGCGTCCCGCGATTCCTGAGTGCCTCTTGGCGCTGAGGCGGGCGAGGATGGGCTGGCACGACCCGTGTGACGGGTTCTTGAGGGGTGTTCCCGCCAGTTCTGACGGCCCCGGTCATGCGATCCAACATGGCCGGATCTCCCCCACCGACTCGCGGCGCCACGCGCCGCCGGGGATTTTTGCATGACCGACGAGACCAACGCCCCCGCGCCCGGGGACCAACCGCAGACCAACCACAACGATTCCGATGGCGCCCCCAAGAAGAAGCGCCGCAGGCGTCGGCGCAAGCCCGCGGGCGATGGCGCGCCGCAGAACACCGAATCCTCACAAGACCAACCGCGCTCTGAGAGCGGCGGCGGCGATCACGATGGACGAAGCCGTCGCGGAGGCGGCGGGGGTGGTGGTGGCGGACGCGACGGAGGACGAGGCGGGCGCTCCGGCGGGCGCCCCCCGCGCGACGCGGGCGCCGAGCACGAGCCCACACGCCAGCGCCAGAAAACCGCTGCGGTCCACTCCGCCGAGAGCTTCGACATCGACAAGACCTTCGCCGATCTGGATCTGCGTGAGGATCTGCTCGCCGGGATCGAGGCCATCGGCTTCGTCCACCCGACCCAGATCCAATCCACGCTCATCCCCGTCGCGCTCACCGGCGCAGACATCCTGGGCCAGGCCAAGACGGGCACGGGCAAGACCGCCGCCTTCGCCATCCCCCTGCTCAACATGGTCGAGCCGGGCAAAGTCGGGCAGGCGCTCATCCTCGCGCCCACGCGCGAGCTGGCCATCCAGATCCGTCAGGACATCGACGAGCTGGGCGCGAAGATGGGCATCACCGCCGTCGCGATCTACGGCGGGCAGTCCATCAATGCCCAGGCCAGCAAGCTCCGCGAGCACCCCGAGATCATCGTCGGCACCCCCGGGCGCCTCATGGACATGGTCCAGCGCGGGTACATGTCCTTCTCGCACGTCGAGTTCGCCGTCCTCGACGAGGTGGACCGGATGTTCGACATCGGCTTCCGCGAGGACATCCGGCGCATCCTGGGCCAGTGCCCCAAGGACCGCCAGACCATCTTCGTCTCCGCGACGCTGACACCCGAGATCGAACGCCTCGCCCGACAGTACATGCAAAACCCCGAGAAGCTGGTCATCTCCGGCGGCTCGCTCACGGTGGAGCTGGTCGATCAGTTCCACCTGCCCGTGCCCCCGTGGGACAAGCGCCGCCTGCTGGCCCACCTGCTCACGCACGAGGACCCGGCGCTGACGCTGGTGTTCTGCCGCATGAAACGCACGGTTGATGATCTTGTCCGCTACCTCGAACGACAGAACATCGACGCCCACGCCATCCACGGCGACCTCACGCAGGGCGCCCGCAACCGCGTCATGGAACGCTTCCGCTCCGGGTCGCTCTCCGTGCTCGTCGCCTCCGACCTCGCCTCGCGCGGCATCGACGTCGAGGGCATCACCCACGTCGTCAACTACGACCTGCCCGAAGATCCTGATCTGTACGTCCACCGCATCGGGCGCACAGCACGGGCCGGGCGGCGCGGCGTCGCCTGGAGCCTCGTCACCCCCGAGCAGGGACGCCTCCTGACCGACATCGAGATCCTCGTCAACGCCGAGATCCCCAAACTCGAGTACAACGACTTCGTGCCCCGCGAACGCCCCGATGATTGGCGCGACGAGCCCAAGCCCAACCAGTACATCGTCGAGGGCGTCGAACGCAAAGAGACCAAGCCCAGGCACGAACTCGACTCGCCCGAAGAAGCAACCAAGAGCCTCTCGAAAGACGAGATGGCCAAGAAGTTCCCGGGCGGCGTTATCCCCTCCAAGCTCCCCCCGAGGCGCATGGGCGGACGCATGCGCACCGGACGGAAATAAACCAACCCCCGGAGGCGAGAGCTTCCAGCCCTCGCGCACTTGGCAGCCGGTTTCCAATCGGCGGGTTGTAGTGGTCAGATGGTCAGATGGTCAGATGGTCAGATGGTCAGATGGTCAGATGGTCAGATGGTCAGATGGTCAGATGGTCAATCGTATTTCTTCCCCACTCGCCACCTCGCCACCTCGCCCTCCCCCCCTCTATCCTCCCCCATGCCCATCCCCGACGATCGCGCCGAGACCTATATCG
>JAJRXR010000088.1 GCA_024276195.1 Planctomycetota bacterium | reverse complement strand
TTGTCCATGTAGGCCATGCCGCCGTGGAGCACAACGCCGAGCAGCATCGCGACTGCCCGCAGGGCGTCCATGGAATGAAGCCGTTCATTCGCGGAAATGTTGGACACGAGCACTCTCTCTAGATAGTCGGATCGGAAGTGGACATCATACGCCGGTGCGGCTGGTAGTGCTCACGACTCTCGGACGAGCCGTACTCGGCGAGGAAGAAGTCGCGAGCACTCCAATACCGTTTGGTGTTCCAGCGGACGGGAATAGATTCCCGCGAATGCGCTCATGTCAGATGGATCTGCCCCGCCAGAGACCGCCAAGGCGCCCAATCCGAAGAGCATCGATACGATCTCGAGCACACACCACCGAGATAAGACACGCGATCGCTCGGGCTACGATCACGGAAACGCAGAGGTGACGAGGCCGCTCGTAACTGCTTCCGCTCGCCGCTGGATCCCCAAGTAAAGCAGGGTGCACAATGGCGTGGCTCTATCTCGGTCTCGCGGCCGTATTCGAGATCATCTTCGCGGTCTCCATGAAGCAATCCAACGGGTTCACCCGCCTCTGGCCGACCGTTCTCACGATCATCGGGGTGATCGGCGGCATCTCGCTGCTCACGATTGCGCTCAAGACCTTGCCCGTCAGCGTTGCGTACCCGATCTGGGTCGGCGTTGGCACGCTCGGAACAGTCCTGTTCGGCGTGCTCGTCCTTCAGGAAGCAATGACACTCGTTTCGGGCGCAAGCATCGCTGCGATCCTCCTCGGCGTCATCGGTCTCAAAATGGCCTCGCCATCAGCAGACAGTCCCGTGGCGGACATCGCTCCAAGCGCAACGGGCGAGGACCTACAGACTTCGGACTGACTGATTGTGGATCAAGAATCGGGCTCACTTGCGTCAACCGCAAGCGGACTTTGAGCCTTGACTCCGAATCGGGGTGAGAGGATTCGAACCTCCGACCTTCTGACCCCCAGTCAGATGCGCTAACCAAGCTGCGCTACACCCCGGTCGCGGCGCCATCGTTCGGCTCCGTGCTGCAATCGTATGCCGACCGCCCCCGGTCTTCAAAGGCGCCCCGTGCGGGTATGCTCTGCCTGTGAGCACCACCCATTCCAGCACCCAAACCAGCACACTCATCCGGGGCGGGCGGGTTATTGATCCCGCGTCTGGCCTTGACCAGACGCTCGATATCAGCGTCGAGAACGGGAAGATCACGCAGATCGGGCCATCGCTGGGTCCGCCTCCGGGCGCCCGGGTGATCGACGCCGAGGGCCTGCTGGTGACGCCCGGGCTGATTGACCCCCATGTCCACCTCCGCGAGCCGGGGGGGACGCACAAAGAGACGATCGAGACGGGCTCCCAGGCCGGCGTCGCGGGCGGGTTCACCACCCTGTGCTGCATGCCCAACACCTCGCCCGCCCTCGACACGCCCGAGATGCTCGATGTCGTCCGCCTCCGGGCGAGCGAGCGGGCGCTGTGCCGGGTTTTTCCTGTGGCCGCCGCGACCCAGGGGCGCAAGGGTGAGGCCCTGGGCGAGATTGAGCTGTGCGCCGAGGCGGGCGCCGTCGCGTTCTCGGATGATGGCGACGTCATCGCGTCGGCCGGGATGATGAGCCGGGTGCTCAGCGCCATCCGCCCGACCGGGCTGGCGTTCATGCAACACTGCCAGGAGCCAACCCTGACCGTCGGCGCCTCGATGAACGCCGGGGCGGTCGCGACTAGGCTCGGGCTGATCGGCTGGCCCGGGGTCGCCGAAGAGATCATCATCGAGCGTGACATCCGCATCAACGGCTCCATCGGCGCCCGCTACCACGTCCAGCACATTAGCTCGGGTGGTTCGGTTGACATCGTCCGGCGCGCGCGCGCAGGCGGGCAGCCCGTCACCGCCGAGGCCAGCCCGCATCATCTGATCTTGACCGACAAGACCTGCGACGGGTTCAACACGCTGGGCAAGATGAACCCGCCGCTGCGCACAGAGGCGGATGTCCAGGCGATCCGCCAGGGCGTGGCGGACGGGACGATCACGGTCCTGGCGACGGACCACGCGCCGCACAGCGCAGACGAGAAATCGCTGCCGTTCGAGGAGGCGCCGTTCGGGATCATCGGGCTCGAGACGGCCCTGGCGTTGTACGCCGAGGCGCTCGTCACGACGGGCGCCATCGATTGGCCCCGCCTGATCGCGCTGCTGACGATCGAGCCCGCCCGCCTGTGCAACCTCGACACCCGGGGCCTCGGGATGCTTCGCGAGGGAGGCCCGGCGGACATCACCCTGATCGACCCGGGCCTCGAATGGACCATCACCGCCGATGATCTCTGCGGGCTGTCCACCAACACGCCGTTCCTGGGGCGGACGGTCCGGGGGCGGGCGGTCGGGACGATGGTCGCGGGGCGCGTGGTGCATCAGTGCGGGAGCAGAATCCCCGCCAACGCGATGAGCTAGGGGCGATCCATGACCGAGAAGCGCATGAGCCTCGGGCTGACGTCTCCCTGGCGAACCAAAGAGTTGTACATCGCGATCCTTGCGTTGCTGGCGATCGCGCTGCATCTGGTCCTTCGCATCTGGTTCGAGCCGACCAGCGTGAACGCGCGTCTGCCGCTCTGGGTCGCGCTGGGCGCGGGCGGCACGCCTCTCGTGCTCGAACTGCTCATCAAGGCGTTCAGGCGCGAGTTCGGCTCTGATCTGCTCGCCGGGATCTCGATCGTGACCTCGCTCGTCCTGGGCGAGTACCTCGCGGGCACACTGGTGGTGCTGATGCTCTCGGGCGGGGAAACGCTCGAGGCGATGGCGGTCGAGAACGCCCGGTCCGTGCTCCGCGCCCTGGCCAAGCGTGTGCCGACGATCGCGCACGTCAAGACGGACGGGCACATCGCCGACGCCCCGATCAACGAGGTCCGCGTTGGCGACCAGGTCGTGATCTACCCCCACGAGACCTGCCCGGTGGATGGAGAAGTGATCTCCGGGCACGGCGTCATGGACGAGTCGTACCTCACGGGCGAGCCGTACATGATGTCCAAGGCGCCGGGCTCGGAGGTCATCTCCGGCTCGATCAACGGCGAGTCCGCCCTGACCATCCGGGCCACCCGGGTCGCGGAGGACTCACGCTACGCGAAGATCATGCAGGTGATGCGACAGAGCGAGCAGCGCCGCCCCCGGATGCGCCGCCTGGGCGATTCGCTGGGCGCGTACTACACACCACTGGCCTTGGGGCTGGCGCTGATCGCCTGGGCGGTCTCGGGCGATCCGGTGCGTTTTCTCGCGGTCCTCGTCGTGGCGACGCCCTGCCCGCTGCTCATCGCGATCCCCACGGCCATCATCGGCTCGATCTCACTGGCCGCGCGCCGGGGCGTGATCGTCAAAGACCCGGCGACGCTCGAAACCATCGATACCTGCCGCACGATCATCTTCGATAAAACCGGCACCCTGACCTACGGCCGCCCCACCGTCACCGAGATCATCCCGGGCGAGGGTTTCGATAAAACATCTCTCCTGGCGAGCGTCGCGGCGCTCGAGCGATACTCGAAGCACCCGCTGGCCGGCGCGATCGTGCGCGAGGCGCAGCGCCAGCGCCTCGCGATCGAGGAGCCGAGCGAGATCGCCGAGCGTCCGGGCCAGGGCCTGCGCGGGTGTGTCGGGTCCAGGCGTGTGCTCGTGACCGGGCGCAAAGAGCTCGAACGCCTCTCCCCGGTCGAGGCGGGCAAGCTCCCCCCCACCGCCGGCGGGCTCGAGTGTGTCGTGCTCATCGACGACCGCCTGGGCGGCGTCATCCGGTTCCGCGACGAGCCCCGGGCCGACGGCGCCGATTTTATAAAGCACCTCACCCGCAAGCACCGCTTCACAAAGGTCATGCTCGTCTCGGGCGACCGGGCCAGCGAGGTGGAGTATCTCGCCCAGCAGGTCGGCATCACCGAGGTTCACGCCTCGCAATCACCCGAGCAGAAGGTCGAGATTGTGCGCGCCGAGACGGCCCTGGCCCGCACCTGCTTCGTGGGCGACGGGATCAACGACGCCCCCGCGCTCGCCCTGGCGACGGTCGGGATCGCCTTCGGGCAGGCGAGCGATATCACGACCGAGGCCGCGGGTGTGGTTGTGCTCGACAACGGGCTCGAGCGCGTGGACGAGTTTTTCCACATCGCCAGCCGCATGCGCCGGATCGCGCTCCAGAGCGCCCTGGGCGGGATGGCGCTGAGCATCATCGGGATGCTCTTCGCGGCTGCGGGCCTGCTGCCCCCCGTCGCCGGGGCGATTGCGCAGGAAGTCATCGACGTGTTCGCGGTGCTCAACGCGGTCCGAGCCGCAGCCCCGCCCTCGATTCTCTCGGATATCCGCGACTGAACCCTCTGGGAAGCTCGCCCGAGGGGGGCGCCGCCTACCGTTGAGCGGGACGGATCCCCGCCCACAGCACACAGGAGATCACGCATGGCCATTCGAGTGGGAATCAACGGCTTCGGACGCATCGGGCGCTTGGTGTATCGCCTCGCCGCCGAACGCTCTGACTTTGAGATCAACCTCATCAACGACCTCGTCCCGGCGGACAACCTGGCGTACCTGCTCAAGTACGACACCATGCACGGGCGGTTCATGGTCGCGGGCAAGCCCGCCGAGATCAGCGCCACCGAGAGCTCGTTCACGGTCAATGGGAAGACGACGAAGACCACCTCCGTGCGCGACCCGGCGGAGCTGCCCTGGGGCAAGCACAACGTCGATTATGTCCTTGAATCCACGGGCCTGTTCACGTCCCGCGTGGCCGCCAGCAAGCACATCGAGAACAACGGGTGCAAGCGTGTCCTGCTCTCGGCGCCGACCAAGACACCCGACGAGGTGCGCACGTTCGCGTACAAGGTCAACCATGAGCTGTACGACCCGAGCAAGGACGACATCCTCTCGAACGCGAGCTGCACGACCAACTGCCTGGCGCCGATCGCCAAGGTCATCAACGACGAGTTCGGGCTCGACGAGGGCCTGATGACCACCATCCACGCGGCCACCGCGACCCAGCCCACACAGGACGGCCCGTCCAAAAAGGACTGGCGAGGCGGGCGCAACGCCTACCAGAACATCATCCCCGCGAGCACCGGCGCCGCCAAGGCCGTCGCCCTGTGCATCCCCGAGCTCAAGGGCAAGCTGACCGGCATGGCCCTGCGTGTGCCCACCGCCGACGTCTCGTGCGTTGACCTGACCTTCCGCACGAGCAAGTCCACCACCCTCAAGGCCATCAACGAGGCCATGAAGAACGCGAGCGAGGGCTCGATGTCGGGCGTGCTCGGCTACACCGAGGAGCAGGTCGTCAGCTCGGACTTCATCGGCGACCCGCGGAGCTCGATTTACGACGCCCCCGCCGCCATCGAGCTCAACGACCGGTTCTTCAAGATCCTGAGCTGGTACGACAACGAGGCCGGCTACGCGAACCGGTGCATCGACATGCTCTCGATGATGGCCAAGCGCGACTCGTAAACGCCGGAGTTAGCGGCCAGATCGAACCGTACACCCGGGCGACCGAAGCCCGAGCGCTTTCGGTGTGCGATCTGTTGGCGTCCGAGAACGCCGCATCCACGAGGAACCCGGTCGTATATCGGATCTTGCAAACACAGTTCGAGGCGAGCGTATTCGCCCGTGGGCGCCCGCCCGGTACACTGCATTCACCGATGGGCCAGCCCGATCCTGACAGAGTCACACGCACGCTCAGCGCCGCCGCGACGGGGGACACGGGAGCCGCGCGCGATCTGCTTGTTATGGTCTATGACGAGCTGCGCGCCCTTGCCCGGGCGCGCATGGCCGGCGCCGAGGCCGGGCAGACACTCCAGCCAACGGCTCTTGTTCACGAGGCGTACCTGCGCCTCGTCGGCGATGGCGATGCGCGGTTCGAGGGGCGTCGCCACTTCTTCTTCGCTGCGGCACGCGCCATGCGCGACATCGTCGTCGAGAACGCACGCCAGAAAGCCACACTCAAGCGCGGCGGCGACCGCCAACGCGCCCCGCTCCTGGATGATCCCCCGTTCGAGCTCGCTGTCCGCCCCGATGAGGTGCTTGCGCTCAACGACGCGCTGGATCGGCTCGAGCGCGAGGACGAAGAAAACGCCCGGATCGTGGGGCTCCGGTTCTTCGTCGGCCTGACCAACGAGCAGATCAGCGAGATCATGGGGCTCTCGCTCTCGACCGTCGAACGGCGCTGGCGGTTCACCCGCGCGTGGCTCGCCAGCTCACTCAGCGACGAAACACTCGGCGGGGCTGCCAGCGGCGAGTAGAGGGCTAGGGCGAGGGGTCGTCGCGGAACTCCGCCGCTCGTTCTGGCTTGCCCCAACGATCGTAGAATGTCGCGATCACTTTGCGCCCACCGATGACGTACATGTTCTCCGCGTCCGCCAAGTCCGTGAGATGCTCAAACGCCCGGAGCATGTTGGCTTCGCCCTCTTCCCATGCGACCATGCGTCCTGCGGTCATCGCGTGCGCCCGGACAGCGCGGATCGGCCCCTTCGGGCTCGTTGGATCGTTCTCCGCGTACCACTTCGCCACCGTGAGCAAGGCGTCGCTGGCCTCTTGATAACGCTCGAGCATGTGAAGGTCCCACGCCATGTTGCCCAGCGTGATGTTGTAGTCGCGGCTGTCCTTGCCGTACACACGCCCAGAAATCTCGAGCGCCCGCAGTTGCAGGCTCACCCCTTCGTCGAGCTGCCCGAGGCGGCTCAGCGCGAGCCCCAGGTTGTTCAGCACCGTGCCGATCGTCGGGTGATACGGGTCAAGATTGGCCTCAAGAATCTTGAGCGCTTCGCGGTGCAGGCGCACCGACTCCTCGTAGTTCTCGCCCGCGTACGAGATGTTGCCGAGGTTGGATATAACCACCGCAGCCGAGAGCGAGCCCGGCTCCATGACCTTGATGGCCGCCTCGTAGTAAGAGACCGCTTCATCAAAGCGCCCGTCCTTCTTTTCAACAGCCCCCAGGTTCGCCAGCGCAGATCCCATCCCAAGACGGTCCGGCTCCGCCTGGGCACGGAACGCCTCAAGCGCTAGGCTCAACTGTTCCCGGGCCGCCTCGGTCTGCCCTGCCATGTACTGCGCCCACCCGAGATCGGAGTGGACCCGGGCCACGTCGAGATGGCCCGCCCCCATCTCGGCTTCCATCATCGCCAGCGAGCGTTGGAGCATCGCGATGCCCTCCCGCGTGCGCCCGAGGCGGACGCGCGTCGTCCCCAGATGGCGCAGCGCCTCGGCGATCATCGGATGATGCGCCCCGAGCACCCGCTCTCGGATCTCTACCGCCCGTTCAAGCAGCGGCTCGGCCTCGCGGTATCGCCCGAGCTCCTTGTACGTCGCGCCGATCGTCAACAGCAGCGACGCCTCCACCTCCGGCTCATCCTCGAACTCGCCGAGCCCCTCGACCGCGACATCAAGAAACTGCGCCAGCGTCACCTCAGGCCCGCTCAGCTCGGCCCGCCCCCACGGGCTGGCCGAGAGCAGCATCCGCTCAAGAAAGCTCGTGACCGCGTAGGACTTGGCGGCCTCGAGTTCCGCCTTCTCCTTGGCCTGTTTCTCCGCTGCCAGTGCCTGCTTCTCTGCTGCCAGAGCGAGTACCGCTCTTTCTTTGGCCTGTTTTTCGGCCACCAAGGCTTGATTCTGCGCAGATAAAGCCTGCTTTTCCGCTACCAAAGCCAGTTTCTCCGCCGCCAACGATCGGCTCGTGTCGAGTGCGAGCTTGGTCGAGATAATCGTCGCGATCACCAGAACCAGGAACACCACACCCACCGCCCCGACCGCGGCCTTGTTCCGTCGCGCAAACTTGCGAGTCTGGTACACAAGGCTCGGCGGACGCGCCACGATCGGGGCGTCGCGCAGGTACCGCTCGATGTCCGCCCGGAAGTCGCCGGCGCTCTGGTACCGGCGCTGCGGATCCTTGTCCATCGCGGTCGCGACGATCGTCTCGATGTCGCCACGCATCGCCCGGTCCAGCGTCCCGAGCTTTGATGGCTCCTCGGAGCAGATAATCCCCGCCGCCTCCGCGATCGGCTTGTCACGCAGGTCCAGCGGCAGCTCGCCGCACAGCACCTCATACGCGATGACACCAAGGGCGTACACATCCGATCGCCCGTCAATATCGTCCTGAACGCCGACGACCTGCTCCGGGCTCATGTAGGGCAGCGTGCCGAGCAGTTGGCCTCGCCCGGTGTGCATGGTCGTGGTCAGCACGTCGACATCGGTCAACCGCGCGATGCCGAAGTCGAGGATCTTGGCCTGGCCCGTGTCTGATACGAGAATATTGGCGGGCTTGAGGTCGCGGTGGATCACACCCCGCTCGTGCGCATGCTCGACGGCTTCGCAGATCGCGATCATCAGTTCGAGACGTTCTCGCACGCTCAGGTCATGCTCGGCGACGTACGCCGTCACCGGGATCCCGTGGATCAACTCCATCGCGTAGAACGGCTGGCGCCCCGAGCCCTCGCCCGCAGAGCCGGCCTCGAGAATCTGCGCAATCCCCGGGTGATGCAGGCGCCCGAGGATCTCTCCCTCGTGCGCGAACCGCGCCAGGGCCGACCGCGAGGCCAGCCCCGGGCGGATGACCTTGAGCGCCACATCCCGCGCCGGGCTCTCCTGGCGCGCCCGGTACACCACCCCCATCCCCCCCTCGCCCAGGATCGAGATGATCTCATACCGCCCGATCCGCTCGGGCATGGGCGCATCGAGCGCCCCCTCGGCGTCGATCGCCGCCCGATCGAGAAACAGCGACCGTTCATCCGCGCGGAACAGGTCCTTGACCATGCTCGCGAGCGCCGCGTCTCCAACGCACGCCCGGTCGATCGCGCTCTCACGCTCGCCCGAATCGAGCGCACAAACGCTGTCAAAGATCCGCTGTGCGCGTTGGAAACTCGACTCTGCCACACGTTGCTCCGTACAAAACCCTAGGAATCCACAGCGTATCACGCCGCTGCGCTTCGCCCATGCGATTCGCGCTCCAACCCCCCGAACCCGCTGCGAAAACCCTCCAAGGCCCGAGAAGATCGCAATCACATCCGAGAACCAGTACCCTTGGGCGATGCAGAGCGTGGTCAGCAGAAGGCAAGCGATCCGCCTGGGCGTTGCAGGAGCAGCAGCCGCGATGGCCGCCCCGCGCGCTCTGGCCCGCCCTCCAAGAAGAGCGCCCGCGTACCGGATCTCGCTCGCCGAGTGGTCCTTACACAAGCCGATTTTCGCGGGCGACATCTCGAACCTCGACTTCGCCCGCGAGGCCCGGGCCATGGGCTTCGACGCGATCGAGTATGTCAACTCGTTCTTCAAGGACAAAGCCCGCGACAAGGCGTACCTCAAGAGCCTGAACCAGCTCGCCTCGGACGAAGGTGTTCGACAACTGCTCATCATGATCGATGGCGAGGGCGCGCTCGGAGACGCGGACGCCGGCGCCAGAACCAAAGCCATCGACAACCACCGCAAGTGGATCGACGCCGCCGCGGCCCTCGGGTGCCACTCCATCCGCGTCAACGCCCAGAGCTCGGGTACATACGACGAACAGCAGAAGCTCGCGGCTGACGGGCTGCGCCGCCTCTGCGAGATCGGCGACGAGAGCGCGATCAACATCATCGTCGAGAACCACGGCGGGCTCAGCTCCAACGGCGCCTGGCTCGCCGGCGTCATAAAGCTCATCGATCACCCACGGTGCGGCACGCTCCCCGACTTCGGCAACTTCTGCATGGACTGGTCCCGATCGAGCGAGCCCGACGCCTGGTACGACCGGTACAAGGGTGTGCGCGAGTTGATGCCCTATGCGAAGGCCGTCAGCGCCAAGAGTCACGAGTTTGACAGCGACGGGAGCGAGACCAAGACCGACTACCGGCGGATGATGCGGATCGTCGTTGACGCCGGGTACACCGGGCACGTCGGCGTGGAGTACGAGGGCTCGAAGCACGAACCACACAAGGGCATACTGCTGACAAAGCGCCTGCTCGAAACCGTCCGCGACGAAATCGCCGACGATTAGCCGCCCTCGTCCGCCCGCGATCGCCCGCCGGGCGCCCACATATCAACAATCGCGAGCAGACCCATCGCCATCACACTGGCGCCCTGGGCAATCCCGCCGCCCACGATCACATACACCCACACCGCGTTGTCCTTCGCCAGCCACCACGCGCCCATATCCGCGAGCAGCCCCACGCCCCCAGCCGCCATGAGCACCCCGACGAGCGCCCGAGGCCAGCGGGTCATCGCGCCCAACCCGCCCACGATCAGCAACACCATCGCCATCGCCGGCGCGTGGGTGTGCTGCGAGAGCGCGATGATCTCATTCGGCGTGGGCTGGATGTCGCGGCTGAACGCGAGCGGTCGGATGTCATCCCAGTATTCGAGCGGGATCGAAGCGCCCGCGTTCTCGCTCCCGCGCGAGTGGCAGTCAAGGCAGCTCGCCGCGATGATCTCCGCCGGCGCCTCATCGCCCAGGTCCAGGTTGTCGTAATCCTCGCTGATCCGATCTGAATCGAGCCATGCGAGGAGCGCCTCTCGATCCGTCCTGGCGAGATCCTGGGGATGATCCTCCTTGATCGCCCTGCGCAATGTTGACGGCGCCGAGATCCCGTGGTACGCGGCGCGAACATCATCGAGCGTGAACCCCGGGCGCTCGTCGCGCCCTTGAGCGTGATTGCGCAGGTGGATCCCCGACACGACATACCCACCGAGAAGCGTGAGCACAAGACAGCTCACGCCCACGCGGAAAATCGGGCACAGATCCTTGAGTCGCGGCAGGGTTGACCGTTCTGACATGGCGCCGCCCTCCGCTCAGACGCTGGGAACTTCGATCTTCACGGCGCCGCCCTCACGGACCGCCCGCCCCGCCGCGATGCCCACGCTCGTCGCCCGGACCGCCTCGCCGATCGAGCACGCGACCTCGCCCTCGCCAGCGATCGCGCCCAGCCAGTTCTCGAGCGCGTAGTACAGCGACGTGTTGGGCAGGCCCACGCCCTCCTTGAGCTTGCCCTGCTCGGACAGCTTCGTCGCGCCCGCGATCAGCGTGATCCCCTCGTCGTTGTGGAACTGCTGGCGGTTGGCGTACACCTCCCAGCCCTGGGTCGGCGCGTCGGCCTCCTTGAACATCCAGCCGTGGCTCCACGCGAGCTTGATCGCCGCGTTGCTTCCGCAGAAGACCTCGTACTTCCCGCCGTACGAGTTGGCCAGGGTCGCCCCGTACTGCAGCGCCGCGCCGTCTTCAAACAAGAACGTACACGCGATCGTGTCATGCACTGTCCGCCCATCATCGTGCAGGCGGATGGCGCCGTGCCCGCTGACGTGCGTCGGGTACCGCCCCGTGTACCAGTGGAACACGTCAAACTGGTGCGTCCCCCACTCGCCCGCAAGACCAAGGCTGATCTCCGGGTCCAGCTTCCAGTTGAGGGCTTTGTACCGGTCCGCGTCGCGCGACGGCGAAACCCAACTTGTTTTTTCGTGTCGCTGCGCCCGCATGCTCACCAGCTCCCGAACCGAGTCGGACCTGAAGAACCCTCGCGCGAGCGTGTAGACCGGGTTTGACCTGCCCTGAAGCCCCGCCGCGACGACCCCACGCGCCGAACGCGCGGCGCTGTTGATCGCCAGGCAGTCCTCAACCGTGTGCGCCAGCGGCGCCTCGCAGTACACATGCTTGCCCGACGCGATCGCCTCCACCGCGACCGCCCGGTGCGTGTGCGTCGGCGTCGCGACCACCACCGCCCCAAGGTCATCGCGCTTGCGCAGCATCTCACCTAGCGACCCGAACCCCTCGGCCGCGCTCGCCCGGCGCAGCCCCGAGGCAAGACGGCGCGGGTCAATATCACAAACCGCGCCGATCTCCGCCCCCGCGAGCTTGGTCAGCTCGCCCAGAATCGCACGCCCCTGACGCCCCGCGCCCACGACCCCAACACGGATCGGCTCGCGCCCGCTCCACGTGCTCGCCCGAGCGAGTTCGGGCACAATCGCAGCCGCCGCGAGCCCGCCTCCGACTTGAGTCATGAACTGGCGTCGGTCAAGATCCTGATTCACGCGTGTGTCTCCTTGAGATCCAGTTCGATGGTACCCGACGCAGGCCCCTCGATGCTCCATGCGCCATCTCGCAGGACCGCGCTCGCCAGCCCAGGCCCCATCTCTGCGGGGCGAAAGCCAAGAACCATCAGCGCCGTCGCCCACGCGTCCGTCTCCAGCGCCGAAGCCCCGATGCACACCCCCGCCTCGGATGCGCGCGGGGCTCCCCCATCGCGCGGGTCGATCACATGCCCCGCCCCGCCCGGGCGCACGCCCGAGTACGAGACGCACATATTGCGCAGACGCACACACGCCGCCCCCTCGTCCTCTCCCAGGCGAACAGTCCACGCCTCGCTCCCGGGCGGGGCGCCGAGTGCGACGATGGTGCTCGCCCCGCCGTGGAGCAGCGCGCTCGTCACCCCGCCCTCAAGCAGCGCCTCGAGTGCCGCGTCAAGGGCGCCGCCCTTGGCGATGGCCCCAAGGTCGATCTCGGCGCCATCGAGAAGCCGAACGGTAGTCGCCGCCGAGTCCAGCTCGATTGACCCGCTCGGGGCGCCCATCCCGCCGGTCGCGCGCGCTGCGGCGCCCGGGCAACGCCCGCGTGTGATAGCGCCGCGCGCCGCATCGAACGCCCCGCCCGACGCCCTTCTGATCCGTTCGCACGCAAGGAGCAGGTCGAACAGCTCTTGATCGACCGCGACAGGCCCCGCCCCAGCGTCCCGGTTGAGGCGCGAAACCATTGAGCCCGCCTCAAACGCCGAGAGCCGGTCGTGCCATTCGCCGATGAGCCCGAGCGCCTCTTCCCCCGCAGCACGCGCATCGCGCGCCCCCCGGGCGCCGCCCGCGTGAGCGATCACAACCTCAAACCGTGTCCCCATCGCCGGGCGCGCAAGACGCACCATCGCGGGGCGAACGCCCTTACACACGTCTGGCGAGCATCGTGCTCGGGTCAAAGGTGTACGCGTGCCCATCCCACATCGACCGGGTCGCCAGATCCACCGCAACCAGAACCTTGGAGGCCAGATCGATGTTCGAGACTGCGGGCTCACGCGACCGGATGCACTCGAGCCAGTTCAGACGCAGGTGGTCCTGGTCGTTGCCGATGTCCTTGCCCCTGATCGTCTCGGAATCCACCTCGTCCGCGTACGCCCGCTCGGGTCGGATCACACAGTGGCGCGAGCCGAGATAGATATTCGCGCGATCGCCCCGGATCAGCGTCTCGAGCCCGACCTCGTTGTTCGTGGCGCCCGCGACGATCATCGTGTGCCCGCTCGCAAACTGAATCGTCAGGTGGACCTGGTCGTGGTTCTCCATGTCCATATCGACCATGTGCGAGCCCGTCGCGACAACCCTGACGGGCCAGCCCTCATCGAGCGCATGAATCATCGGCGTCATCTCGTGAACAAGCAGATCGCCGATGATCCCGGTCGAGAAATCGCGGTATCTCCGCCAGCGGATGTACACCTTCGGGTCCCACTCGCGAGGCCCCAGATGCCCGCACCACGCGTCCCAGTCCAGGTTCACGCCCGGCTTCCAGTTCTTGTCGATGCTGTAGTAGTTCCACTCCCCCTCGGGCGTGTTCCGGCAATAACTCGTCTGGCTCCAGAGCACCGTGCCGATCTTCCCGTCCTTGATCGCCTGCCTCGCGCTGACGTACTTCGGCAGCACCATCTTCTGCGTGCCAACCTGAAAGATCCGGTCCGGGTTGCCCAGCACGACCTTGCGAACATCCATCGCCTGATCCAGGCGCAGCGTCATGGGCTTCTCGCAGTACACGTCCTTGCCCGCGGTCAGCGCGTCGATCGTGTGCTGCGCGTGCCAGTGCTCCGGGCTGGCGATGAGCACCGCGTGGATGTCGTCGCGGGCGATCATCTCGCGGTAATCGCGGTACGTCTCGACAGTGTCACCGCCCTGCTTCTCCTCGATCGCCTTCTTGCCCCGAGCCGCGTGCAGGTCGTTGACGTCGGCCACCGCGACGATCCTGACATTCGCCCGCCCGTCCGCCGCGAAGGTCGAGAACGCCCGGCAGTGCCCCGTGCCCATGCCCCCGGGTCCGATGACCGCCATGCGGATCGCCTCGCCCTCGCCCGGCGGCTTGGCCCCGGTCCGGCGCATCACGCTCGGCAACATCCCCGCCGAGGCGCCCGCGGTTCCAACACTGCCAAGCAAAGCCCCGGCCCCGGCGACCGCCGCCGCCTTGCCCAAGAACGCCCGGCGCGATTCGCTCGTGCCATGTCCATCTCGCGTCGGGTCCGTCATTGTCGTCTCCCTGCAAACCTCACAAAGCGCCAGCGTACCGCATCGCTTGGCGCCAGCACAGCCCGACCCGGGTTCAAGCGCCCAGTTGATCCTCAAACGACGCCGGCTCACTCCCGGTCCGCTCGAACCGCCCCCGCCTGGGATAGAAGACCGCCAGAGCGCCCAGGCACGCCAGCGCCATCCACATCGGGATGCTGAACAGCTTGGTGTAGTTCATCACCGAGACGGGGTCGCCGCCGCCCTCGGGGACCACGCGCTCGGTCGCCCAGGCGCCGACAACGCTGGTGGCGAACCAGCTCCCGACAATAATCCCGATACCAACAATGACCATGTTGAACAGGTTCTGGGCGCTGGCGCGAACGTCCGACGTGGTCTCCTCATCCACGACCATAAACGCGACAAAGATAAAGCACCCGAAGCACAGCCCGTGCAAGGAAACCCCCGCAATCGCGACCACGACCTCGGGAACACCCAGCGTCCCCGCGATCGCCGGCATGTACGCGAACAACGCCATGCGCACGCCGTAGGCGATGATCCCAACGCCCAGCAGGCTCTTGCGTGACACCCGCTTGGCGACCAGCGGGATCAACGCCAGAACCGCGATCTCCGTCATCTGCCCGATCGTCATCAGCCCCCCGCCCCCGACACCCAGCACAGAGTTGATCGCATCCGACACGCCCGATCCGCCCGACCGGTTCTGGATCTCCGTGAGAAACTGCGACGTGTGGACGAAGTAAAACTGGTGGATCACCGAGATCGGCACGGCCAGGAGAAACAGCGTCACCAGCGGCTGGCGCCGAACCTCCGTGAGCGCCTCAAACACCGCGTTGGCCTGCTTGGCGTTCTTTGCCGGGGGCGTATGGGGCAGCGTAAAGCAGTACAACCCCATGATGCCGCCCAGCACAGCGCTCAGCTTGAACGCGTCCGCGCGCCCCGCGTTCTGCGCCGCCTCCACAAGCTCTGGCGCCCCCTCGGGCGTGTACCTGAGCAGCAACCACTGCCCCACCGCGATCCCCGCCAGGATCCAGCCCACCGTCCCCCACACCCGCACCTTCCCGAAGTCCTTGTCCCTGTCCGGAAGATGATGGAACGAGATCGAGTTCGTCAGCGCCAGCGTCGGCGCGTACACCAGGCCGTACACGATCGACACCCCGAGAAACACCCAGAACGAATCCACCGACGCGAGAAACCAGACCAGCCCCGCCCCGATCAGGTGCGATGCGCCCAGAAACCACTGCGTCGCGAAGTACCGGTCGGCAAGCTGCCCCGCGATGAACGGCCCGACAATCGCACCACCCGCCCCGCCCGCCAGGATCGCCCCCACCTGGTCCAGCTCGAACGCCCGATGCCCGAGCAGAAACGGGTACAGAATCGGCAGCCACGCGCCCCAAATCGCGTACTGCAGCAGCATCATCACCGACAATCGCGTACGGACGAACGCTGGCACGGGCTGGACGCTGTCAGACATGGGTCAAACCCCTCCCATCGGCGGTGGGCGCCGAGTGTACCGCCTCCCGCGCATCGCGCGCCGCCCGATCCGGTACGATCGCAGGCGCCCCGCGCCCAGGAGCCGATCCATGCCCCGACCCGTCACCCTCTTCACCGGCCAGTGGGCCGATCTGCCCATCGCTGCCCTCGCCGAGATGGCCTCCGCCTGGGGCTACGACGGGCTCGAACTCGCCTGCTGGGGCGACCACTTCGACGTAGACCGCGCTCTCTCCGAAGACGCCTACTGCCGCGACCTGCGCGACCTGCTCGCCAAGCACGGGCTCAACTGCTGGGCCATCAGCAACCACCTCGTCGGCCAGTGCGTCTCGGACCCGATCGACGCACGCCACAAGGCCATTCTCCCCACCCGCATCTGGGGCGACGGGCGCCCCGAGGGTGTCAACGAACGTGCTGCCGCCGAGATGATCCGGACCGCCTCCGCCGCCAAAGCCTTCGGCGTCGATGTCGTCAACGGCTTCACCGGCTCACCCGTCTGGCACAAGCTGTACTTCTTCCCGCCGACGACTCAGGACGAGATCGACGCCGGCTACCGCGAGTTCAGCGCCCGATGGACACCGATCCTCGACGCATTCTCCACCGCCGGCGTCAGGTTCGCACTCGAAGTCCACCCCACCGAAATCGCCTACGACCTCTGCACCTTCGAGCGCACGCTCCTCTCCCTCGATCAACACCCCGCCTTCGGCGCCAACTTCGACCCCTCCCATCTCATCTGGCAGGGCATCGACCCGGCAAAGTTTATCGACCGCTTCCCCGACCGGATCTTCCACGTCCACATCAAGGACGCAAGCGTGACGCTCGATGGCTCAACCTCCATCCTCGCCAGCCACCTGAGCTTCGGCGATCCAAAACGCGGGTGGGACTTCCGCTCGCCCGGGCGCGGCGACGTGGACTTCGAGACCATCATCCGCGCCCTCAACCGCGCCCACTATGCTGGCCCGCTCTCCGTCGAATGGGAAGACAGCGCCATGGCCCGCGAGCACGGCGCCGAAGAAGCCCTCGCCTTTGTCCG
>JAJRXR010000087.1 GCA_024276195.1 Planctomycetota bacterium | reverse complement strand
GGTGGGAGTGTATTGGGAAGCAGGCGGCGCGGGTTGTGATTTCAGGGGCGAGATGAGATTCGGCGCTAGGCTGGCGGTGTGCGCACAAAGAAAGACCCCGCGCTGGAGCGCGGGGTCTTTCGTTCGAGTGAGTGCGAGGGTTTGTCGAGGTCAGGCGGGGGTGGGCTTTGCGGAGCCTGCCTTGGCTTTGGCTGATGCGGTCTGGCAGGTGAGCAGGAGTGTGACGCCGAGGATGGAGGAGGCGAGGGAGGCGAGCATGATGCCGACCTTGGCGGCTTCGAGCTGTGCTGGGTCTGTGAAGGCGAGGTTGCCGATGAAGAGGGCCATGGTGAAGCCGATGCCGGCGAGGAAGCCGACGCCCAGGAGCTGGCGCCAGGAGACGCCGGTGGGGAGGGAGGCGATGTTGATCTTCACGGCGATGAAGCAGGCGAGGAAGATGCCGAGGGGCTTGCCGAAGAAGAGGCCGGCGATGATGCCGCGGGAGATCGAGCCGGAGACGGCCTCGGTGGCTTCGGCGCCGAGGTGCAGGCCTGCGTTGGCGATGGCGAAGACGGGGATGATGAGGAAGGCGGCGTAGGGGTGGAGCATGTGCTCGAGGCGCTGGAGCGGGGGGACGACGTGCTCGGCGTTCTGCTCGAGGGCCATGACCGCGGCGCGCTGCTCGGGGTTGGTGCGGACGGACTTGCCCGGCTTGGCGGACTTCTCGAAGACGTCCAGGGCGTTGCGCGATGAGCTGAGGAAACGGACCGAATCGACCCGGGCGGAGGCGGGGATGCAGATGGCGGTGAGGACGCCGGCGATGGTGGCATGGACACCCGATTCGAGGACGAAGAACCAGAGGAGCACGCCGACGGCGAGGTAGGGGACGAGCTTGCGCACGCCCATGACGTTGAGGGCGACGAGGGCGGCGAGGGCGCCTCCGGCGTAGGCGAGGTAGGTCATGGAGAGGTCGTCGGTGTAGAAGACGGCGATGACGGCGAGGGCGCCGAGGTCGTCGATGATGGCCAGCGAGACGAGGAAGACCTTGAGCGGGAGCGGCGCGCGGGCGCCCATGAGCATGAGGATGCCGAGGGCGAAGGCGATGTCGGTGGCCATGGGGACGCCCCAGCCTCGGATGGAGGACTGGCCCCAGTTGATGGCGACGAAGATGAGGGCGGGGACGACCATGCCGCCGATGGCGGCGATGATGGGCAGGGCGGCCTTGCGCGGGCTTGCGAGTTCGCCGACGAGCATTTCGCGTTTGATTTCGAGGCCGACGACAAGGAAGAAGATGACCATGAGGGCGTCGTTGATCCAGTGCGCCAGGCCGTGGGAGAGTGTGATCGAGCCGAGGGAGAGCTCGAGGTTGAGGTCGTGGAAGATGTAGTCGTAGGCGTCGGCGAGGGGGGAGTTGGCCCAGACGAGCGCGATGACGGTGCAGAGGATCAGGAGCAGCCCGCCGGCGGAGGAGAGGGCGAGGAAGCGTTTGAAGGGAGCCGTGAGCTTGTCGGCGGGGACGGGGGGAAGGTCGTGGGCGGCGTTGGGGACGGCGTCGTGGTGCATGGCTGGATCCTCTGCGGCGTGTGGTTCGCTGCGGGAGGATCGGCGGTGCAGGGTGATCGCCTTGGGGCGGGGTGTGAGGTCTTGAGGATTGTGCGGAAGGTGTGACGGATGTGGCGCCCGGACCGCCTGAGTCGGGGGGGGGGTGATCGGACGTTGGTCGCGTGCCACTGACCCGAAGACGGGTCAGTGGCACGGCTCTCGACCTTTGGGCAAGCCTTAGGCGGCGAGCAGGGAGAGGGCGTTGGCGGTGGCGCGGTTGCCCAGGACGAGTGCCGAGGCGGCGGCGGCGGAGAGGATGCCGGTGCGCACCAGCTCCGAGGTTTCAGCGGCGTAGTCGGTGTCGCTGATGATCGAGAGGGCGCTCGAGAGGTTGCGGGTGGCGCTGGTGTTCTGGGCCATGGCGGGCTCGACGCTGTGGGCCTGGAAGGCGCCGATGCGCCCGCGCATGGTCGAGATCTGATCGCGCGAGGCGGCGAGCACCTGGGAGGCGAGCTCGGGGTTGTCGCTCAGGTCGGCGCCGGCGCCTGAGAGGACGTCCGAGAGGGAGTAGGAGACGCCGTCGATCTCGATTTGTCCGATGGATGAGAGCGAAAGCTCGTCGAGGGCGATCGAAGCGCCCGAGACAGCGATGGCGCCTGAGCCGGAGAAGAGGCGCTGGCCGTTGAACTCGGCGGTCTGGGTGATGCGCTCGATGGAGTTGGCGATCGAGTCCATCTCCATCTGGTAGGCGTCGCGCTCGGCGTCGGACATGCCCGCGGTGTTGGCGGCGGCGACGGCGAGGCGGTCGCCCTCGCGCAGCAGCGAGCTGATCTCGCCCAGGTACCCGTCGGCGGTCGAGGCGACGGCGTTGGCGCGCTCGAGCGAGCGCGTCTCGGCCTCGAGAATGGCCAGGGCGGAGCGCAGGGTTTCGGCGGCGATCAGCCCGGCGGGGTCGTCGGCGGCGCGGTTGATCCGCAGGCCCGTCGAGAGGCGGAGCAGGCTCTGGCCCTGGGCCGCCATGGCGGCTGCGAAGGGCTGGTCGAGAAACGACGGCGCTGTGATCGACGAGGTCATGGTGTCTCCCACGGGCGAGGGCGAGGGTGGTGGTGCAGCGTGCAGGATGCAAAACAAGGCGCCCGGGGGCGGGGAAACGGCTGGACCGGGGGCGCTGGCGGCACGATGAAGCCGGGTGTGACGATTCTGCTGCGATCTCCGGGTGTTCTCGGACCTCGGGTGTAGACTCGCGCACGGGCGCTTGAGGAGGATCGGTGTATGAGCTGGGTGCTGATTGTGCTGGCGATCGTCGGGGTTGTTGTGGTGCTGGTCGCGGTGTACGACCTGGTGCAGACGCGGCACGCGATCCTGAAGAACTTCCCGGTGGTCGGGCACTTCCGGTACTGGCTCGAGGCGATCGGGCCTGAGCTTCGCCAGTACATCGTGACGAGCAACAACGAGGAGCGCCCGTTCAGCCGTGACCAGCGGACGTGGGTGTACGCGTCGAGCAAGAAGCAGAACAACTACTTCGGGTTCGGGTCGGACAACGAGATGGAGTCGGCGCCGGGGTACATCATTATCAAGCACTCGGCGATGCCGATGAGCGAGGCGGTCGAGGGGGAGATCGGCGGGGGAGAGATGCACCCGATCCCGTGCGCCAAGGTCATGGGCGCGGCGCGCGGGCGGGCCAAGGCGTTCCGACCGGAGAGCATGGTGTATATCTCGGCGATGAGCTACGGCTCGCTGTCGGCCCCCGCGATCGAGGCGCTCAACCGGGGGTGCAAGATCGCGGGCGCTCTGCACAACACGGGCGAGGGCGGCGTCTCGGACCATCACATGAACGGCGGGGAGCTGATCTTCCAGCTCGGGACCGGGTACTTCGGAGCCCGCGACGAGGACGGGCGGTTCAGCCTGGATCGCCTCGCCGAGTCGGTCGCGCGGGCGCCCGTGCGGGCGATCGAGATCAAGCTGAGCCAGGGCGCCAAGCCCGGGCTCGGGGGTGTGCTTCCGGCTGCGAAGATCACGCCCGAGATCTCGCGGATCCGCGGGATCCCGATGGGGGTGGACTGTCTGAGCCCGGCCAACCACCGCGAGTTCGGCGACGTGGATTCGATGCTGGACTTTGTCGAGGCGATCGCGGACCGGACGGGTTTGCCCGTGGGGATCAAGTCGGCGGTGGGCGAGGAGGCGTTCTGGATCGAGCTGTGCGGGCGGATGCGCGACGGGCAGCGCGGGGTGGACTTCATCACGATCGACGGGGGCGAGGGGGGGACGGGGGCGGCGCCGCTGACGTTCAGCGATCATGTGTCGCTGCCGTTCAAGGTGGGCTTTGCGCGGGTCCACGGGATATTCGCCGAGCGCGGGGTGGGCGACCGGGTGGTGTGGGCGGGCGCTGGCAAGCTGGGGTTCCCGGAGAACGCGCTGCTGGCGATGGCGCTCGGGTGCGACATGGTCGGGGTGGCGCGCGAGGCGATGCTCTCGATCGGGTGCATCCAGGCGCAGCGCTGCCATTCCGGGCACTGCCCGGCGGGCGTGGCGACGCAGAACCGCTGGCTCGTCCGCGGGCTCGACCCGACGCTCAAGAGCCACCGTCTGGCGAACTATGTGGTGACGCTGCGCAAGGAGCTGTCGAGGCTGAGCCGTGCGTGCGGGGTGGTGCACCCGGGGCTGGTGACGCTGGACCGGATCGATCTGATCCAGGACAGCCACACGTCGCGGAGCGCGAGCGAGGTGTTCGGGTATCAGCCCGGGTGGGGGCTGCCGAGCGAGCGCGACACGCGCCAGCTTGTGGATCTGATGGTCAAGGGCGAGGCGGTCGGAGCGTCGGGTCCGGTCGAGGATAGTGTAAAGAGAGAGCCGGGCGAGGCGGCTTAGGCGTGCTCAATGCTTGCGATGACCTGAATTTGGCTCTCCGATGATAAAACGCACAAGGCCCCGGGATGGTTTCCGGGGCCTTGTCAGTGGAGACGAGGGGGCTCGAACCCCTGACCTCTTCCATGCCATGGAAGCGCTCTACCAGGCTGAGCTACGTCCCCATGCTGTTCTGCCCATCGGGCGGGCGGCGCCTTGGATCAAGCGACGCTGACGATGGGCGCCCGCAGTCGGGCAGGGGCAATCGTAGGGTCCCGCCCGGGCGCGTCAAGCGGGTGCGATGGACCCGATAGTGGGGAGGTCGTGCTCGTCGAGGGTGTCCGACTGTGCGGGCTGGGCAGGGGAAGCGGGTTGTTCCGCTCGGGGGAGCGGTTCCTTTGGCGCCCAGTGGCGCCCTCCTGATCGTCCTGACCCGGAGACCCGATACGAACCGTGCGATCGTCCCAGACGACAGGGGCGAGCGCGGAGGAGCGATGATGACCCGCACCCAAGAACTCTTTCGGACCCCGCCGGGGGATGAGGGCGAGCGATGGAAAATCTTGGACGTTGGCTCGGCGGCGGGCGAAAGCGGGCGCAGCGCGAGCGGCTGGGTGGACATGGAACGATCCGTCGGGCGGATCGAGACCGGCCTCGAAGACACAGAACGCCCCGGGCGCGCACGCAGCGAGCTGCTCAAGACGCTCGCGCAGCGGTACCCGGGTGTACGCTGGTTCTCAGACTGCGCCGCCTGAAGCGCTCAGCAGCGAATCGACGGCTTCGATGACGCGCGCGGTGGTGATGCGATCCACGGCGCAGCGCTGCGGGTGATCGTTGGCGGACTGGTCCGCGGGCAGATCCGGATCAGCGACGAGGATGATCTCCGACGGGCGACCGCTTGGCAGCGGGCGCACGGGGATGGTTGTCCAGCGGGGGTCGGTCGGCCCAAAGAGCGAGACGACGGGGGCGCCCAGAGCGGCGGCGATGTGGCGCGGGCCGGTGTCGTTGGTCACCATGATCGAAGCGCCAGAGCACAGCGGCTTGAGGGCAGCGAGCGATGACTCGTGATCCGCCAGGGCGACTGGGTTGGTTTCGGCGCTGGCGGTGATGGCGCGGGCGATCTCGAGTTCTGCGGGCGAGGTGTTGATCAGGACACGCAGTTTGTGCGCACGGGCGAGGTGGTCGGCGATGGTAGCGAAGCGGTCGGCGGGCCAGCGTTTGAGCGGGTTGTTGCCGCCCGGGTTGAGGATGGCGTAGGGCTCATCGGGCGCCTCGCCAGCGCTGGCGAGGATGCGGCGGGCATCGGCGCGTTCCTGATCGGTGGGCGAGAGCTGCATCATCACGCCTTGGGGGAGGATGAGCGGGGCGTGGGTGCTTGAGAGGGGTTGGTCGGGCGCGGGTGGGGGGGGATTGTCGGAGCAGAGGACGGAGGTGAGGGTCCAGTAGGCGTTGACGGCGGGGACGATGGCGAAGACGCCGCTCGATGTGCGCGCCGCGGGGATGGGGTCGGTCAGGAGGAGGCGACGGGCGTCGCGGGCGTAGCCGATGCGCCGGGGGACGCCGGCGATGCGGGCGATGAGGGCGGTGGAGAAGGAGTTGGTGAGCAGGAGGGCGGTGTCGTAGCGCCTTGGTCTGATTTTGGCGGCGACGAACTTGGGGCCGAGCACGCCCGAGGCGCGTTCGACGTGGATCTCATCGAAGAAATCGGAGCCGGCGAGGACCTGGTCGATGGGGGGGCGTGCGAGGGCGCCGATGAAGGCGCCGGGCAGGGCGGTGCGCAGTCGTCGCAGCGCCGGGGTGGCCATGACGGCGTCGCCGACCCACGAGGGGAGGACAACGAGGAGGCGCGTTGGTGCGGCGCGGTCGCGGGGCATCAGCGTTCGTCGGGCCAGAGGTCGGCGCCGGAGCGGGCGCGGGACCAGGCGTTGGTGAGTCGGCGGAGTTCGGCGAGGAATCCGAGCGCGCCGAGGCGGTGGGTCGCGAGGGTGACGGTGAGGCTATTGGTGTCGGCGCAGAGTTCGATGATGGGGACGCCGGTGCGTTCGGCGATGGCGCGGGCGGTGGAGAGGACGGTATCGCGGGCGCGTTCGTCGCCCAGGGGCGCGCCCGAGCCTGCGCGGAGGGTGACGCGGGAGGTTGCAGCGGGGTCGATTGTGCTGGCGAGGATGCGCTCGGCGGCGCTGGCGAGGTCGGGGATGGGTGAGGCGGGCGCGATCAGGAGGGTGCGCTCGGGGGGGACGCCGGCGCTGGTGGCGGCGTCGAGGTCGCGCTGCTTGTCGCCGACCATCCATGATCGGGCGGCGTCGAGGCCCAGCTCGGCGCAGGCGCTGTCGATCATGCCTGGCCCGGGCTTGCGCCAGTGGTGCTCGGTGTTGAAGGGATGGACGGAGCCGTCGGGGTGGTGGGGGGCGGAGTAGCTGGCGGCGATGACGGAGGCGCGGAAAGGCTCGGGGAGTGGGGGGGCGTCGCTATCTGGGGGGATGTCGGTGGGGGAGAGGCGGGCGCGGAGGGCGGTGTTGCAGGCGTCGATGTCGCGGACGGAGCCGCCGGCGCGGGCGACGCCGCCCTGGTTGGTGATGACGACGAGGACGAACCCGGCGTCGCTCAGGCGGCGACAGGCCTGGAGGGCGCCTGGGATGAGCTCGACGAAGCACGGGTCGAGCAGGTCGCCCGGCTTTGTGCGCGCCCAGGCCTGGGTCGGGAGGTCGGCGTTGACGTTGAGGGTGTCGTCCCGATCAAGGAAGACGGCGGGTCGGAGGGGGCGCATGGATTCAGGGTAGGGCAGGGGGAAAACCGGTGAATAATCGGTAAGCGGATCAGGTTGTCCTGATAGAATGGGCGAGATAGGGAAACTAGAACAGGAGGGTCAGGCGATGGACTGGGTCAGTGGAAGACTGGAGCAGTTTGGGTGTGGCGGGCGGTTGCTGATCCTGGATGAGTGGGAGGGATCGGCGGACGACGTGGCGGAGGCGTCGCGCGACGCGGGGGTGGAGTGCGTGCGGTGTCTGGGGGAGGAGCCGCTGCGGATGATGGGGGGGCGCGTCGGGTTTGACGCGGTGATCTGCGGGTGGCACGAGGGGGAGGACCGGCCCGGGCGGCTGGTTGAGTGTGTGCGCAAGCTGGGATACAACGGGCCGGTGATCGCGGTGCTCGACCGGAAGGACGAGGAGACGATGCGCGCGGCGCGAGACGCCGGGGCGGATGATGTGGTGGTTCACCCGGTTCGGCAAGAGGCGGTGCGCGATGTGCTATCGCGCTGGGCGCGGTCGCGCTGAATCGATCAGGCGTGTGGGTGAGACTCGGCGCGGGCCTGGCGCGAGATGCGCCGGACCTCTTCGTCGTCGATGCGGGTGAGGCCTGCCTCGATGGCGCGGGCGGCGAGCTCGGTGCGGGTGAGTTGGCCGATCTTGGTGCGGATGGAGAGCAGGTGCCCGTCCACGGTTTTGATCGAGCGTGAGAGGGTGTCGGCGATCTGGGTGGTGTTGAGTCCGAGGCCGATGAGGCGGAGGATTTCGAGCTCGCGCGAGGTGAGTTTTTTGAGCTGGCCGAGCTCGTCGCGCGTGGTGCGGAGGGTGGTGCGCCCGTTGATGGTGGTGCGGCGTTCGCTGGGTGGGGGCGATGTGATCAGGACGCAGCGTTCATCGGCGAAGGTGACGGGTCGGAAGGTGAGGCGGCGCCAGACACCCCCGATCATGCCGAGGAGGTCGATTGGCTCGTTGTCGGCGCAGGCTTGGTTGGCGGCGTCGGTGTACTCGCGGGCGATGGAGGCGGGGAAGATCGAGGAGAGGGGCAGGCCCATGAACCGTTCGGCGCGGGTCTGGAGGCAGGCCCTGGCGTGGGCGTTGGCGTGCTTGATGCAGAGGTCGGCGCCGATGACGAAGAGGGCGACCCCGGCGTCATCAGCGACGGCGGTGGCGAGGGCGCCGGGCGAGAACGCGGCGGCGGCCTGTTCGGGGGCATGATCGACGGATGAGTGCATGGAAAGCTCCGGGCGCGGGATGGGCGACGATAGGACAACGGCGGGCGTGGGGGGGTTGTTCCCCGGGGGGGCAAAGAGCTGATGAGAATGCGATTGGGCTTAGGCGACGGTAATCGTCTCATCCAGGTACACGTCCTGAATCGCGTTGAGCAGGGCGGCGCCCTCTTTCATGGGGCGTTGGAAGGCTTTTCGTCCTGAGATGAGGCCCATGCCGCCGGCGCGTTTGTTGATGACGGCGGTTGTCACGGCTTCGCCCAGGTCGCCGGCGCCGGAGGAGGCGCCGCCGGAGTTGATGAGCGGGGCGCGACCCATGTAGGTGTTGATGATCTGGTATCGGCAGAGGTCGATGGGGTGTCCGCCGGCGCCGGATTCGTCGCACCCGGCGAGGTCGGTGTAGACCTTGGTGTCGAACTTGCCGTAGGAGGAGTCGCCGGAGTTGAGTGCTTTGTAGCCGCCGTTGTTGGTGGGGAGTTTTTGTTTGATGATGTCGGCCTGGATGGTGACGCCCAGGTGGTTGGCTTGGCCGGTGAGGTCTGCGGAGCTGTGGTAGTCAACGCCGTTGACCTTGAAGGCGTTGTTTCGGATGTAGCACCAGAGGACGGTGACCATGCCGAGCTCGTGGGCGTGGTGGAACATTTCGGAGACGTACTGGATTTGTTGTTCGGATTCGTCGGAGCCGAAGTAGATGGTGGCGCCGACGGCGACGGCGCCCATGTCGTAGGCCTGGGTGATGGAGCCGAAGGGGATCTGGTTGAAGGTGTTGGGGAAGGTCATGAGTTCGTTGTGGTTGAACTTGACGAGGAAGGGGATTTTGTGGGCGTACTTGCGGGAGACGGAGCCGAGGACGCCGAAGGTTGAGGCGACGGCGTTGCACCCGCCGTCGATGGCGAGTTCGACGATGTTGGCGGGGTCGAAGTAGGCGGGGTTGGGTGCGAAGGAGGCGCCGGCGGAGTGTTCGACGCCCTGGTCAACGGGGAGGATGGAGACGAATCCGGTGCCGCTGAGACGCCCGGAGTTGAGGATGAGCTGGAAGTTGCGCATGACCGATGGTGATCGGTCGGAGAGTGCGATGACGCGATCCACGAAGTCGGGGCCTGGGAGGTGGAGGGCGGACTTGGAGACGGTTTTGGACTCGTGGTTGAGGAGGGAATCGGCGTCGGAGCCGAGGATCTCGCGGGGGTTGATCGTCAGGTTCGGCATCGGTGGATTCCCGGGGGGGTGGTTGGGGGCTTGGTTGGGCCACTATAGGCTGAATGGGGGTGGGCGCCCCTGGGCGTGAGGACTGTGAACGTCCGAGATTGGAGTTCGAAAGGAGAGAGGGCTCGGTTGGGGTAACAGCGGGGGGAGTCGGGCGTATCTCTTGCTGGGCGCGCCGGGCGGCGGGCCGGATGAGGAGCTTTGCGATGATGATGAATGCGGCACACGGGCTCGCGGCGGCGGGTGTGATGATCGGATCGGCGGCGCTGGGCGGGCCGGTGCAGGAGCGCCATGTTGATTCGACCGCGAACTGGATGGTCCATCTGGACATCGAGCAGGCGGTGGCGACCGATCTGGGGCGGATGCTCCTGGGCGAGATCGACAAGGGCATCGACGAGGACCCGGGGATGGGTGAGCTGTTTGAGGGTCTTGAGTGGGGCGAGGATCTGTACGGCGTCACGCTGTACGGCAGCGATGGGGTGAACGATGACAGCTCGCTGGTCGTGATGATCGCGGGCTCTGAGAAGCTCGAGCTTGTCGGCCAGCGGCTCAGCGGCGCGCACGAGGTGTACAACGGCGACATCGAGATTCGGATCGCGGATCACGATGTGTGGCGTGTGGGCGAGGACGACGAGGTGATCAATGTGTTGATGATCGAGACCGGGGGTGATGGGCGGGTGCTGCTCGCGTCGCCGGATATTGGTCAGCTTGAGCGCGGGCTGAGCGTGTTGAGCGGGGATCGCGAGAGCATCCCCCGCGATACGGTGGCGCGGGCTGCGGGTGAGATGCGCGACGGGGTGATCCTGACGGTGATGGCGACGGACGTGCCCGGGCTGATCGGGTTTGACCCGGTGAGCGAGATTGCGCGGAAGGCCGAGGTGTTGTATGCGGCGATCGGGCAGGACGGCGACGAGGCGTTCGTGGCGATGAGCGTCAAGACCGAGGACGAGAGCGACGCGGAGGCGATCGTGGACGTCGGGCAGGGGCTGCTGGCGCTGGGGCGGTTGATCTCGCGGGACTCGGGAGATGCGGAGCTTGAGGCGCTGATGGATCTGACGCGGGGGCTGCGGATCGAGGCGGACGGGCGGACGGTGCGCTGCTCGCTGACGCTCGACACGGGCACGCTGGCTGAGATTCTGGAACTTGCGAGCGACTGATCGCGTGGGGGTTGATGGTGACGGACGCGGGCGAAAGAGCTGGCGATGGGGCCAGCGGCAGAACGGGCGGCGTGAGCGATGAGGCGCTCGCGTCGCGCGCTCGCGCGGGCGACCGGGCGTGCTTTGGCATGCTCGTGGACCGGTTCGAGGGGCGGATTTACCGCCTGGCGTTGTCACGCCTGCGCAATCGGCATGATGCGGAGGAGGTGACGCAGGAGGCTTTTTTGCGGGCGTGGCGTTCGATCAAGACGTATCGGGAGGGCGAGCCGGTGGCGCCGTGGGTGCTGACGATCGCTCGGCGGGAGATGATCAACGTCGTGCGTCGGCGCCAGAAGACGGCGCGGGACAAGGACAGGCGGGCGCCGGTGAACGGCGAACAGCGTGAGGCGGTCGAGGGCGAGTCGGTCTGGACGATCGCGCGCGAGGCGCTCAGCCCGGAGGCGTACGAGGCGGTGTGGCTGCGGTATTCCGAGGATCTGGACCCGGGGCAGATCGCGCGGGTGATGGGCAAGAGCCGGGTCGGGGTGCGGGTGATGCTGCACCGGGCGCGGAAGACGCTGGGTGAGATCGTGACGGCGCGGGCGCGGGCGGGGAATAGGCCGGCGATGGCCGGGCAGGAGGTGGCGTGTGAGCAGGCGTGAGCATGAGTTTGACGAGCTGGAAACGCGCCTGCGCGCCGAAGCGCCCACGGGCGGTGGGCTGAGCGACTTTGCTCGGGCGCAGCTGCGCGAGCGTCTGGCGTGCACCGCGCCCGAGCCCGGGGCGGCGGTGATGGTCATTGGCGGGCGCATGAAGATGCTCGCGGCGGCGGCGATGCTCGCGGTTGCAGTGGGGGCTGTCGTGATGACGCAGAGCGGGACGGCGCCGGCGGAGGCGCCCGAGGAAGAGGCGAGGGTTGTAGAGGCGCCGATCGGTGCGCAGCTGCGGGATCAGCTCCGCGGGATGGCGGCGGGGGTGGTGCGCGAGACGCCTTTGCTTGAAGAGGCGCGCCGGATGGCGGCGGATGTGAACGCGCTGCGCAGCGTCTTCCGCGAGCGGGCGACGGTGCTGGGGTGGAAGCCGAGGACGGAGGATGGGTGAGGCGGGAGGCTCTTGCTTGGTCACGACCTACGCTCGTTCATGCAGAGGTGCGATGTTCTGATCGTTGGCGGCGGACCCATCGGGCTTGAGGTTCACGCGGCGTTGAAGGCTGCGGGTGTGGGTGTTGTGCAGGTCGAGGCGGGGACGGTCGGGTGGACGATGGGGTGGTGGGCGCCTGGGACGAAGTATTTTTCGAGCCCGGAGCGGATCGAGATTGCGGGCGTGCCGCTGGCGACGCTGAACCAGGAGAAGGCGACGCGGGAGGAGTATCTGGCGTACCTGCGCCAGGTGGTCGGGGCGCGCGGGCTGGGCGTTGAGCTGGGGTGGCGGGTCGGGTCGATCGAGCGCGAGAGCGACGGGTTTGTTGTTGGGATGCGCCGGAGTGTTTGTGGGGTGGGCGGACCAGAGGACTTTGCGCGCGTGGGCGCAATGGGTGAAGAAGGAGGAGAGGACGGAGCCCCTCACCCCGGCCCTCTCCCCAGGGGGGAGAGGGAGGGAGGAGACGGAGCCCGGCGCCCGGGGGCTCTCCCCAAGGGGGAGAGGGAGCAGAGAAAGATCCGGGCGGGAAAGGTCGTGCTGGCGATCGGGAACATGCACAAGGCGCGGATGCTGGGGGTTGAGGGTGAAACGCTTGCGCATGTGAGCCACTACCTGCGCGACCCGCACGAGTACTTCGGGCGGCGGGTGCTGATCGTGGGGGGCAAGAACTCGGCGGTGGAGGCGGCGATCCGTCTGTACCGCGTGGGCGCACAGGTGACGATGAGCTATCGCGGCGCCGGGTTTGATCCGGAGCGGATCAAGTACTGGCTCACGCCGGAGATCGAGTGGCTGATTCAGAAGGGCAAGATTGAGTTTCTGCCCGAGACCGAGGTCGAGTCGATCGGGGAGGCGCGGGTGCGGGTGCGCACAGCGGGCGGTGTGGTCGAAACGGTCGAGGCGGATCGGGTTGTGCTGCTGACGGGATACGAGCAGGACAGCACGCTGTTTGAGCGGGCGGGGATCGAGCTGGTGGGCGAGGAGCGCCGCCCGAAGTTTGACCGGGGGACGATGGAGACGAACGTTCCTGGGCTGTATGTCGCGGGGACGGCGACGGGGGGGACGCAGCGCCGGACGAAGGTGTTTATCGAGACGAGCCATGTTCACAGCGACCGGATTGTCCGGGCGATCACGGGGACAGGGGGGGCTCCCGAGAGCGAGGAGGAGACGTACAGCGAGCTGGAGGAGAGTTAGTCGGAGCGTGAGCGTTGGGAGGCGAGTCGCATGAACGACTCAAATGTGCCGAGGGCTTCGGGGGAGTCGGGGTCGGCGTCGGGGGGCGGGGCGAGGCGGGAGTAGACGCCGTCGGGCTGGAGGGTCCAGGCGTTGCGCGCGTCGGCGAGCATGATCTGGAAGATGGACCAGAGGCGTTTGCGCGCGTCGGGGTCGGCGATGGGGCAGGCGGCCTCGACGCGGTTGTTGAGGTTGCGGTACATCCAGTCCGCCGAGTTGATAAAGAAGTGGCCCTTGAGCGGGTCGTTCTTGCCGGCGCTGAAGTAGAAGATGCGTGAGTGCTCGAGGAAGCGTCCGATGATCGAGACGACGCGGATGTTGTCGGAGAGCCCGGGAACGCCGGGGCGGAGCGAGCAGAAGCCGCGGATGATGAGGTCGATCTGGACGCCGGCCTGGGAGGCTTCGTAGAGGCGCTCGGTGATTTTGCGGTCTTCGAGGGCGTTCATTTTGGCGATGATGCGGGCGGGGCGTCCGGCTCTGGCGTGCTCGATTTCATCGCCGATGAGCTCGTGGAAGCGGGGTCGCATCTGCTCGGGGGCGACGAGGAGGCGTGAGTAGCTGTGCTCGGCGGCGTGCCCGGTGAGGGTGTTGAAGAGCTTGATGACGTCGGAGGTGATGTCGGGGTCGGCGGTGAGTAGGCCCAGGTCGGTGTAGAGGCGGGCGGTGCGTGGGTGGTAGTTGCCGGTGCCGAGGTGCGCGTAGGAGCGGATGCCCCAGGCGCCGGAGTCGAGCAGTTCGCGTCGGACGACGAGGGCGCACTTGCAGTGAGTTTTGAGGCCGACGACGCCGTAGGCGACGTGGACGCCGGCTTTTTCGAGCTGGCGCGCGAACGCGACGTTCTTTTCTTCGTCGAAGCGTGCGCGGAGCTCGACGAGACAGGCGACCTGCTTGCCATCTTCCGCGGCCTGGATCAGCGTGTCGATGAAGGGCGAGTCGCTCGACGAGCGGTAGAGCGTGAGCTTGATAGCGAGGACGCTGGGGTCGCTCGCGGCCTCGTTGATGAAGCGTTCGACGGAGTTGTGGAAGGACTCGTAGGGGTGGTGGAGGAGGATG
>JAJRXR010000086.1 GCA_024276195.1 Planctomycetota bacterium | reverse complement strand
GGTGCGGTTGTTTCCTTTTTTGGAGGCGGATCGATGACAAATGCGAACTCTCGGGCGATGGTCGTGGCGATGGCCAGCGGATGTCTGGCAACCGGCGCGGTCAGCGCGAACGACGATCGGCAGGCGCAGCTTAGCCTGCGGACCATGAAGGGCATACCCGTTGGGCATATCTATTACAACATGGCCACCGGTGAGCGCGTCGTCACCCTCTTTGACAGCCGGCCCCGCGGCGCCAGCGATGCCCTCTGGCTCAGCAACAACACCGACCCCTGCGCCACCGGCGCCTTCGTCGGCATCATCGATGACGTCGATCTCAACGGCGACGGCTTCGGCGACCTCTTCGCCGGCGCCTGCGTCGGCGGTACCTTCCCTTGCGAAGGCTCGTGGCTCAGTTGGTGGGGCGACATCGCCTTTGACTGCGTCATCGACACCATCGTCGTCGCCTACGGCATCAGCGCGCCCGACCTCGACGTCAACTCCGACTCCATTGGTGACGGCATCGTCGGCTACGACCTGACCATGACCTTCTCCGACAACGACAACGGCTTCCAGGCTGACCTGCCCGGGCTCTCCGGCCGCTCGTGCATCCTCGACCTGACCATCCCGACCATCTCCGGCGCCGTCGATGTCCTCCCCCCCGGCTTCGTCGCCATCTACATCATCACTGTTGACCTCGCCCCCACATTCATCTTCGAGCTGGGCGACTCGAACGGCATCGATCAGGCTGGCACCGGCTTCTCAGGCGCCGCTCTTTACGGCCCGAGCAATGGTTTCCTGAACTTCTCAGGCCAGGACAAGGACGGCGACGAACTCGCCGACTTCTCTTTCGCCATGCGATTCGATCAGTCCAGCCTCGGTACTTCTGGTACCCCGGGCATCAGCAAGGGCGCTAACGGGTATGTCACCGTTGCCCCCAAGCTAGGCAATCCGGGCGATCTCCCGCCCAGTTCCGCTCCCGCCTTTGGCATCTTCGATGCGGTGGATGTCTACTCAACCGGGCCTTCCTGCCCGCCCACCACTACTCCCTACATCGGCACCTTCTTCTTCGGCGGCTTCTCCTGCGACTTTGGCATCCCCTTCGCATCGAGCTACCTCGAACTCTACGGCGAGCGTATTGCGCCCCATTGCCAGGCGAACTTCGATGGCTCGCCATTGCCAGCAAACTTTACAGATATTATCACCTTCCTTAGTGACTTCCCTCCTGGTCCTTGCACCCCCGGCATCGGCAACTTCAACTTCTCCACCGGCGGCGTACCCACCGACTGCAACTTCACCGACGTCACCGATTTTTTGACCAACTACAGCTCCGCCGCCTGCGGCAACTGACCAGGACTCTCTGCGGCTCTCAAGCGTCTCAGCCTGAAACACCAGAGCCCCCGGGGAACGGTCCCCGGGGGCGCTTTTTTCGATGGCCCGTATCGGCGTCCCGAAGTCCTGTGCGTCAGTCGTCCGTCTCGATCTCGGCGCCCGGGATGGTCGCCTCGCGGACTTTCTTGGCGATGGTGTACTGGGCGTACAGGTTGGTTTCGAGGTTGATGCCGTCGGGCCCGCGGTCGAGGAAGAGGGCCTTGGCGGCCTTTCGCATGGGCTCGTCGTCCACTTGGTTGAGGGCGATGAGCTCGAAGCCGGCGCTCTCCCACTGCTCGCGGGTGAAGGGGCAGGAGAAGTCGGAGGCGGGGAACTGCTCCCAGAGTTCGGGGCCGGCGCCGCCGATGTTGTAGACGAGCGCGTAGGCGCCCATCTTGAGCGCCTCGTTCATGCGCGCCAGGAACATCTCGTTGCTGGTGCGGAGGTGGACGCGGAGTTCGGGGCGGACGTCCTTGTTGGCGCGATCCATCGGGCCTTTGCGCAGGACGTTGCGGGCCATGATGAGGTCGTAGGCGCCGGCGACGCGCTCGCGAGCGATCTGCCCGGCGGGCCAAGCGCCGTGGAGGAGGCGGAGCGATCCGGTGTTCCCCGAGGCGCCGGTCATCTTGCCGGTGTCGCCCGGGAGGGTGTACATGGCGGAGATAAGCGAGGAGAGTTCGATGCCGGTGACGTCGGCGCCGCACTGGGCGAGGAGGCGGAGCTGACCGATCTGCCCGTACCCGAAGTCGAGGATTTTTTTGTCGTTGAATGAGTCCCACTCGGCGATGGCGGCGATGACATCGAGCGGCCTGGCGTAGGCCAGGGGCGAGCCGTAGATGGTCTGGTAGTACTTGGTTATGTCGATCTTCTGAGGCCTGAGCGCGGCCTTGAACTCGTCGGGCAGCATCTGGAACTCGGCCTCGCTGACGGCGTCGGGCACGATGCCCTGGCGGACAAAGATCAGACGCGACTGGATCTCGGGAAGCTCGGGGACCTCCGCGAGGAACTCGCGCGCCGCGTCGGTCTCCATCAGCGGCATAAGGCCCTCGGCCTCAAGCATGAACCTGCGGATCACGCGCGAGCGCGAGCGCCGATCCGGCTCTTTGGCTGCGGGCTGGGCGACAGCCTCTGCAACTGGCTCTGAGGGCTCGGCGACGGGCGGCGCCGACTCGGGCTCGCTCGCGGGCTCGGCCACCCGCTCCGGGAGTGGATCTGGAATCAGTTCGGCGATTGGGTCGGGAACCTGCTCGGAGGCTGGCTCGCTTGCCGGCTCTGATTGCGCCTCGACCACCGGGGCGGCATCGTCGATCACAGGCTCTTGATCGCATGCGCCCATCGCGGCGAATACGAGTGCAAACAGCGGAAACAGCGGAAACAGAATCGGTCGCATGGTGTCGGTCCTCCCGCGGGCGACCGGGCGCCCGCGTGCAGATTCATACGCCTCAAGGCGGCGCAGGGTGCGGCTCAGTCGCCCAGGGGGACAACGCGGGAAAGGCACTCACCCACCGAGGGGGGGCAGTCGAGGTCGATCGGGAGGTAGACACCCCGGTCGTGGTCGCTGGAGAGGACCAGGGCGTTGGGCTCGACGAGCATGGCGCCGTCGGGGGCGTGCTCGTGCCCGAGGATGAACAGATTGATACCCCAGCGTTCGACGAGGTCTTCGAGCTGCTCGTCGTCGTAGCCGCGTCCCCAGATCATGAGGTGGGCCGAGCCGCGCCGGGGCTGATAGTCGTCTTCGGTGAGGTCGCGCGAGAGGATGGAGGGGTCGAAGCGTCCCATCATGGCGGGGCCGGGCAGGGAGTGGGCGCAGAGGATGTCGCCGGCGGGCGTGTGGACGCGCAGGGCCAGGGGCATGGAGCGCACAAAGTCGGCGATGGCGTCGGCGACGCGCCCGGCCTCGCCCGCGAAGGCGTAGTCCAGCCCGTCGTTGAAGGCCTCAACAACGCGGACGCCGTTCTTGATGATGCCAGAGCCGAGCACCTGCGCCAGCTCGTGGTTGGCCAGCAGGGTGTGGACGTGCTCGGGGTGCTTGGCCTTGACCGCGGCGACACGGGCCAGGGCGCGGTAGGAGAAGTCCACGCCGTTGATCAGACGCTCGGGATGGATGATCTCGTGGAGCGTCAGGTGCGCCCGCTCGGCGTCGTCGTCGCCATCGCGCAGGCGCGCGACCTCGAGCAGGCGGGCAAAGTGGATCGGGTTGTCGTGCAGGTCGCCCGTGGCGATGAGGCGCCCGGGCGCGGAGATGACGTCGATCGAGCCCGTGCGGCACGCGCTTTCCCGGTTGGCCTCACCCCCGGCGCAGAATGCGGCGCAAACAGCGTCCGGATCGTTCAGGTCGATCGTCGTGGGCACGGGCGCCTCACTCGTCCTCATCGAGCACCAGCCCCGCCTTGGACGCCTCAACCTCCGCCCGCGTGCGCAGCAGGCCCAGGATCAGCTCCAGACGGTCGGCGACCTCGCGCATCGTCGGACGCTGCGCCTGGGAGGGCTCGACGCACTGCATGAGCAGATCGCTCAGGCGCGAGTCGATGTTGGGGTTGATCTCGTTGGCGGGCGTGGGCTTCTCGAGCACGGCGGCGTCGAGCGAGCCGGAGAGAGATGAGTCGCCCTTGGAGAACGCCGTGGGGATGTGCTGGCGGGTGAGAACCCAGTACATGGTGGCGCCGAAGTTGTAGACGTCGGTCTTGGGGACGATCTGCTCGCGTCGGACCTGCTCGGGCGCGATGTAGTCGGGCGTGCCCTGGATGCGGGGCTTGACGGTCCCGGTCTTGCAGCTCTGTCCGAGGTCGATGATCTTGGCGACGTAGGCGCCCTGGCCCTCGGGGCAGGCCATGATGTTGTGCGGCTTCATGTACGCATGGACAAACCCGCGCTCGTGCATCTGCTCGAGCGCGTGGGCCGTCTGCGTGAACAGGTCCACGGCTTCAACGAACGTCTTGGGGCGGTAGGTGTCGAGCGCGGCTCCGTCAACGAACTCCATGACCAGGAACAGCTCTTTCGACGAGATCAGCGAGCCCTTCTTGATCATCCGCGGGATCTTGCGGATCGACTCGTGGTCGAGCTGCTTGGCGATCTTGTACTCGATCTCGGCCTGGTCGAGGAACCGCTGCTCCTTGGGGCCGTTCTTCTCGAGGTGCTTGAGGGCCCAGATCTGCGAGGTCTTCGGGTCGCGCACGAGATAGACCATCGAGGCGGCTCCGCGCCCGATTTCGGCCATCACGCGGTACCCCTCGACGAGGTCGCCCTTCTCTTTGATCGTCGGCGGCGTTGACATCGGCGAGGCGCGCACCCTGTCCGCAAAGGCTCTGACTCACTCCCCCGGAGAGAACGCTCCGGGCGGGACGCTTGTCGGCGGCGCCGGGCGGCGGGAGCCCGGGCGACCGATGATCGCGTCACGATCTTAGTCGGCATGATCCCGCGCGGGGTACACCCCGAGGTGTCAGGCGCTGATTTGGGGCGTGAGAAGGGGCGGACCCCAGCCCGGCGGGTGGCTCAGGGCCCGAGGGCGATGAGCTCGCGGAACCGGGCCTCGGGGAAGAAGGCGCCGGGCGAGCGGGTCGAGGCCAGGTCCGAGTGGAGCAGGACCCGGTCAGCGGGGATGTCCAGCTCGCGGGCGAGCGCGGAGGTGAGCTGGGCGAGGGCCTGGATCTGTGCGTTGGTGAAGCGTCGTCGGTCGCCGTTGCCGATGAGGCAGATGCCGATGGAGGTGCGGTTGTAGTAGTCGCCCTGCGGGCCGGCGACGTGGGCGCCCGGGAGCTGGTCGAGCCAACGCCTTCCAACGTGGATCTCGCCGTCGCTCATGCCGACGCCGTTGCCGATGACGAAGTGGTACCCGAGTGCGGCCAGGCCGCGTGAGCGGTGCTGTTCGTCGAGCGAGGCGGGCGAGCCGGCGGGCGAGCCCGAGTGGTGGATGACGATCGAGAGCCAGCGATCCCGCTCGAGCGGGGCGTTGGTGCGAAAGACGGACTCAACGGTGGAAGGGGCGGTGAGGTTGGTCAGCGCGGACAGGGTGGTTCCCTGGAGGGCGGAGACGCCCCGATCGGTCAGGACAGAGAGCCCGGCGCCGAAGACGGTCATGGCTGCGAGCAGGGCGCCCCAGACGACCTTGGTCCGGCGTGAGAAAAGTGGAGCCTGAGTTGGAGCCTGTTGGCGCGTCCGTGCCACGGCAGCCTTGCCTTGAGAGGAATCCGTTCGGGTCAGACCCGCGATCCTGCGGGTCTGCCATCGAGACTACCAAACGATCGGAAATCCCGCCCGGTCTCTTGTAGTTTCTGTGCAGAATTGGCGCGGACGTTCGTTTGAGCGCCTACTCGGACGTTGGCTCGGACGTTGGCGTTCAGTCTTTGACGAGCAGGCGGGCGCGGAGGTTGGGGGTGCGCCGCCCGAACTCGTCCTCGATGAACGGGGCCGAGTCCTCGTTGCGGGTCCGGTCGTAGCGGCTGAACTGCGTCCGCTCGTCGTCGGGGCGCAGGGCCGTCCGCACGCACCCGCCGAGCGACGAGACAACCGCCACCCCAAGGCCCAGCAGCACCAGGCGACGGAACGGACGCGGGAAGCGGTTTCGGGCGGCGATGGGCGCCCGCCCAGAGATTCGTGCGGTGTTCGTCATACTCGTGCTGGCCATTTTCAAGGAACTGTAGGGTCCAAAAACAGTGTACCGCCCCGAGCTTTCGGAGCGGCCCACTGGAGGAGAGAGAAGAGATGAGGTCTGAAACCGGCGGGTCAGGCCGATAAGTGTTGTTCCACCAGTCAGTACGCTCGATCCGAGACCGAGTTCGGATGTGTGCCGCGCTTTTTGATGTGAACGCGCCTGCCTCATGCCTTGCCGGGTTCTGGCAGGCGCCCATCGGCGCTGAGGCGGATCTCACCCCGCCCGACCATTTGCCGAACGCCCTCGGTGGCTGCGGCGCACATGGCGCTGGCGAGGTTGAGCGAACGCTCGCCTTCGATCATCGGCAGACAGACGCACCGCTCGGGCGCCCGGGCCAGGATTGTCTCGGGCAAGCCCGACGACTCGGAGCCGAGCAGGAGATGGTCACCGGGCCTGATCTGCACGTCGAAGAAGCTGCGCGAGGCGCGGGTGGTCAGCATCCAGACGCTGGCGGCGGGCGCGACGGAGGCGAGGTAGGCCCCGAAGGAGTCGTGCTCGCGGAGATCTAATCGAGGCCAGTAGTCGAGCCCGGCGCGCCGGCAGGCCTTCTCGTCGATGTCGAACCCGAGCGGGTGGATCAGGTGCAGGGCGCACCCGAGGGCGACACAGGTGCGCCCGATGCTGCCCGTGTTGTTCGGGATCTCGGGCTGGTGCAGCGCGATGTTGAGCAGCGGCTCGGGCACGCCTGACGGTAGGCGGGAAATCAAAGCGGGCGCCCCGCATGGGGCGCCCGCAAGTGGAACGGTCAGATGTCGCGGGTCTTAGCCGCCCGCGCGGAGGGCGCGATCGGCGATGATGATCTGCTCGAGGATGTTCTCGAAATCTTCGTTGCCCGGGAAGCCCTGCCAGCGGACGATGCCGTCGGAGCTGAGGATGACAACGTGGGGGATGCCCGCGACGCCGATCTTCTTGTAGAGGCGCTGGCTGCTGTCGTACGCGTTGACATAGGCATGGTCCACGGTGTCGAGATACTCCTCAACAACCTGGACCTTCTCGTTCTGCCCGGCGATGGCGATGGCGACAACGTCGTCGCTGAACTTCTTCTGCATCGCGCTGAGCCTGGGGCTGAAGCGTTTGCACGGGCCGCACCAGGTGGCCCAGAAATCCAGGACGACGACCTTGTCCTCGGTGTTGGGACGCTGCGAGCCGGCGATCCAGCGCAGGCCCGAGAGCGGCGAATCGAGCCTCTCACCCTGGACGTCGTTGTCGGCGTGGAGCTTGCCGGCGTTGTGCTCGGGCCAGGCGAGCTCGGACGTGGGCGCCTCGTCGCCCTCGGCGGTCGTGGGCTCGTCGTAGGCGACGGTCTGCCCGCGCTTGCGGGCCTGGACAACGGGGTCCTGCTTGATGATCTGCTTGACGATTTTGGTGAAGTCGCGGTTGAGCGGGTTGCCCTGCCAGCGGACGACGCCGTCGGTGGAGATGACGACGGTGTGGGGGATGCCCCGGACGCCGAAGGCGTTGTTGAGGGTTTGCTTGTCGTCGTGGAGGTATGAGTAGGAGTGCTGTTTTTTGCGGAGGTATTTCTTGACGACGCCGGCGTTCTCGCCCGAGCCGGAGATCGCGAGGATCGCCAGCTCGTCACGGTTGGTTTTCTGGAGCTTGTCGAGCGTCGGCCCGGCGCGGATGCACGGGCCGCACCATGTGGCCCAGAAATCGAGGATGATGACCTTGCCCTGGGTGCTGACCTTGTCGGTGAGCCACTTCTCGGAGCCGAGCGGGGCCGGCATCGCCTTGCCCTGGAAGTCGCTGGCGCTCAGGCGCCCGTTGTGCTCGGGCCAATCCGCCTTGCGGTACATCGCGGCGGGGATGGGGATGCCTCTGTTCCTGGTTTCGTCCCCCGCCTCGGACGCGCCCTGACGCTGGCCCCGCTCGAGGCCCGCTGCGATGCGCCCCTCGGTGGTGGTGCGCCGCTGGGCCTCGCCCCGGGCGTGCTCGGCGGTCTCGTCGATCAACTCAGCAACGGCGTCCTTCACCGAGGCGTTGGCGATGTCCGCGTAGCGGAGCTGCCCGGCCCGGTCGATGAGATAGATATCCGGGTCGTTGTCGGCCTGGATCGCCTTGCGCAGACGGTCGTAGCTGTCACGCGCCACCGGGAAAGGGATCATGCCCGAGTCGATGTGCTGCTGGAACTTATCCCAGCCGGCGTCGCGGTGGACACCAAAGACCGTCAGGCCCTGGTCGGCGTACTTCTGTTCGAGGCGTTTGATCATCGGCGCAACGATCATCGAGCCGGGCTGTGCGACGTCGAGCGTGACGAGCACGACAACGCCTGAGTCAATGTCGTCGGCCGTGATCCCGTCGGAGTTGCGCCAGTCGCGGAGGAACGCGAGCAGCGAGGTGTCGAACGGGTTGGCCTCGGCGGCGTTGAGCGCCTCCCGGCGCTCGCCACGCCCCTCACGCTCGACCGGGGCCGCCAGAGCGCCGGCGCCTGCCAGTGTCAGCGCCGCGGCGCCAAGAATCAGTCCACGCATACCAGATACCTCCCGCGGGTCGTATGCCCGCGCTTGCCGATGCCCCTCGAATCGGTCCCAGACACCCGCCCGGGAGCGGGAGCCATGAATCACAGCTAAGCACAACCGAGGCGAACGCCCCGGTGTTCCACGGATCTGTCCGAGAATCATGATCCCAGAGACCGCCCGCCAGCACAAGCCCACTGCCCCGCAGCCCGCCTCTACCCCGCAGGAACCCCTGTTTCTGGGGTCACGAGCCCAGGATCGAGGCCAGGGCGATCGAGCAGGCGACGCCCACGTTGAGCGAATCGGCGCCGGGGCGCTGGTCGATCCGGGCGTGCTCGGGGACGAGCGCGAGCGTCTCGGGCGAAAGGCCCGGGCCCTCGGCGCCGACGAGCAGGGCGATGCGCTCGCCCGGGGTCCGGGTGATCTCCCGGACAAGCATCGCCCGGGGCGAGGGGGTGAGCGCGATGATGCGCACGCCATCATCGAGCAGAGACTGGAGCCCCGGAAGCCAGGGGTCGAGCGTCGCGAAGGGGATGCGCAGGGCCTGGGCGATCGAGACGCGCAGGGCCTTGCGATACAAAGGATCGCAGCAGCGCGGGCTGAGCAGAACCCCGGGGGCGGCGTGCCTAGCGGGATCAATGAGCACGCCCATCGAGCGGAAGATCCCGCCGACGTTGTCGTGGTTGGACAGGTCTTCCATCAGGACCATCACGCCCGACTCGCGCGCGAGGGTCATGGGGTCAAGATCGGCGGTGCGCCGGGCGCAGGCGAGCACGCCCCGGTGGATGTCAAAGCCGACGATGGATCGCATGGTCTCGCGGCTGGCCAGGTACACGGGCGTCCCCGGAGCCAGAGCATCCAGGGCGTCTCGCATCGACCCGAGGCGCGTCTCGGAGATCAGCACAGACTCGGGGGCATAGCTCGAACCGATCAGCTCACGGACGACCAGCTCGGACTCGCCCATGAACAGGCCCCCGGGCATGCCGGTCCCCGGGGCGCTGGCGGGGGCGTCGGGGTTGTGCCTGGCCCGGAGCCAGGCGTCCTTCTGAGCGCGGTAGACCCCGAGGCGGGGGTCGTCCGGGTCGTCGATGGGGATGAGATTCAGGGCGGACTGGGGCATCGTTTCTCATGGGGGAGGGCGAGGAGGCCGAACCCTACACTCGGCGTCGGGCGGGCGAGAGCACGGCGACCAAGGAGCGAACGGGCGTGGAGATCTGGCAGGCGGTCATCCTGGGGCTGGTCGAGGGGATAACCGAGTATTTGCCGGTCAGCTCGACGGGGCACCTGATCCTGGCCTCGGCCCTGATGGGCCTCGATCAAACGCCCGAGCAGAAGAGCGCCGTCGATGCGTTCAACATCGTGATCCAGGGCGGAGCGATCCTGGCGGTGCTCGGGCTGTACCGCGAGCGGGTACTCCAGATGATCCGGGGCCTGTTGGGCAAGGACAGCGCCGGGCGGAAGCTGGCGATCAATCTCATCATCGCGTTCCTCCCCGCAGCGGTCCTGGGCGTGCTTCTCAACGATCTGATCGAGGGGGCGCTGTTCCACGCGGGGCCGGTGCTCGCGGCGCTTGCGCTCGGCGGGGTATACATGATTCTGCTCGACCGCTGGAAGATCCGCAAGCACCTTGTCCGAGACGGCGCGGGCGACCCGGCGCCCGAAGACGACTCGCTCGACATCACCGGGCTGAGCTGGAAGCAGGCGCTCTTCATCGGGTTCATGCAGACGGTCGCGATGATCCCCGGGACGAGCCGCAGCATGATGACGATCACGGCTGGGGTGCTCGTCGGGCTCAAGCCCAGGCAGGCGGCGGAGTTCAGCTTCTTGCTGGGCCTGCCAACGCTCGGCGGGGCGTGCGTGTACTCCCTGGGCAAGAACCTGAAGGAATCGAGCGACGCGGGCACGCCCAACATGTTCGAGGTGATCGGGTGGGGCTCGATCGTGGTCGGGCTGCTCGTCGCGACGCTCAGCGCGGCCCTGGCGGTGCGCTGGCTGGTCGGGTTTCTCAACGCGCACGGGCTGTCGGTGTTCGGGTGGTACCGCCTGGCGCTGTGCGCCGTGCTGGGGGGGTTGATACTCGCGGGCGTCGTGAGCATCGGGGCGGAGGCTGTGGTCAATGGCTGAAACGATGACGAGCTTCCCCAAGAGCAAGATCAGGCTCGTGCTGCTCGAAGGCGTCCACGAGGACGGACGCTCGGCCCTCGAGCGCGAGGGGTTTGATGTCCAGTCGCAGGACGGGGCGCTCGAGGGCGAGGCGCTGGCCGAAACCGCGTCGAGCGCGCACGCGCTCGGCATCCGATCCAAGACCCAGCTCACCCGGGGCGTGATCGAGCGGTCCGGGCGGTTGCTCGCCATCGGGTGCTTCTGCGCCGGGACGAACCAGGTGGACCTTGAGGGCGCGGCGAGGCTGGGCATCCCGGTGTTCAACGCGCCGTTTAGCAACACACGCTCGGTCGCGGAGATGACCGTCTGCGAGGTCATCGCGCTGCACCGGCGGATGTTCGACCGCTCGGCCCTGATGCACGCGGGCCAGTGGGACAAGTCCGCAGCTGGCTCGCACGAGGTCCGGGGCAGGACACTGGGCATCGTCGGGTACGGGCACATCGGGTCGCAGGTGTCGGTGCTCGCCGAGGCTCTGGGCATGCGGGTGATCTACCACGACGTGGACTCGAAGCTGCCCCTGGGCAACGCGCGGGCGGCGGGGTCGCTCGAAGAGCTGCTCGGCGAATCGGACATCGTCACGCTGCACGTCCCGGCGACGACGGGCACGAACACCATGATCGACAGCGCCCGCCTGGGGCTGATGAAGCCCGGGGCGATGCTCATCAACAACGCGCGCGGCAGCGTGGTGGACAACGAGGCGCTGGGCGCGGCCCTGCGCAACGGGCGCCTGGGTGGGGCGGCGCTCGATGTTTTCCCGGTCGAGCCGGCCTCGGCGGGCGAGGCGTTCGAGAGCGTGCTGCGCGGGGCGCCGAACGTGATTTTGACGCCGCATGTGGGCGGGAGCACGCTCGAGGCGCAGGCGTCGATCGCGCAGGAGGTCGCGGGGAAGCTGGCGCGGTTTATCAACGACGGCTCGACGATCGGGGCGGTGAATGTGCCGCAGGTGGACCTGCCCGACCAGGGGCGGCGCGACGATGCTCAGGGCGAGACGCGCCCGCACCGGATCCTGCACTTCCACCGGAACGTGCCGGGCGTGCTGCGGCGCATCCACGAGGTGATCGCGTCGTGCGGGGCAAACGTCTCGGGCGAGTACCTGCGGACCGAGGGCGAGCTGGGCTACGTCGTGCTGGACGTGGACCCGACGGCAGGGACGGAACTGGTCGAGGGGCTGCGCACGGTGCCGGAGACGATCAGGACGCGGGTGCTGTGGTAGGGCGCTACCCCCATGCGTTGGCATTTGTACTAACTACTTTGCGAATCAAGCCCGGCGCGAATCGAGAGCTCCCGCTCGATCGTGCTGATACCGCTGTTCATGATTGAAATCACGCCCAACAGTTTGGAATCGTTTCCCCGCAGGAGGATCGCGTATCCACGGTACGACCAGTCGAGCCTGATAATCTCGGTGTATGGAACAACTCGTTTCCCGCTGAGCCCGGTGATCTCAACGCCATCCTCTTTCAGTATGACTCCGCTGATGTGGTATGCGTAGAGAATGACGAGCCACACAATGGTCGCAAGCACACCGAGCAGGACTATGAAAGATAAGTCGAAGAGTGGCATCAACTCAGGACGTTTCTGGTGCTCGATCACGCTATCGGCGACCCCGAACCAGAGGAACCCCGGCACCGCCGTCGCCAGAACCGGCACGAGCAGCCGAACGCGGAAGCGGCGTCCGGTCTGCGTGTGATCTGGTGACTCTGTCCGCATTCGCACATCTTACACTCGCACGCAATCCGAACCCGGCACGCTCATCGGCTCGCTCAGAGGTCGATGATGACCTTGAGCTGGTCGGTGCTATCCGAGGCGCGGATGGCCGCGATGGAATCGTCAAAGCGGGCGCGACGTGTGATGAGGCTGGCGAGGTCGAGCGCGCCGGCGTTGGTCGAGAGGGCGCCGAGGGCTTCGATGACCTTGCCCCCGCGGGCAAAGATGACGCGCGCCTCGCGTTCGATGAAGCGCGCGACGGGGAGCTACGGCCCGAGAACGTTTCGGTCGAATGTAAGATCATCGTTGGTATCCCAGACCATGTCGCGACCGGCGGTGCTGATCGTGTAGTGGCGCCCATCAGGATCGACCTCAAGCCTGTAGTACGTCCCCCACGGATCAGTCAGCGTCTCCTGATCGAGCTGGAGCACGCTGAGATCGGCGGGCAGCACGCCGTTCGAGCTGTGGTGCAACCTGATCGCCTCGTTGATTTTCATAACATCGCCAGCGATCGCAAATCCGCTCGCTCCGAGTGCTATAACCCCGGCGCCCATACTGAAAATCACAACACCTGCCAGGATGATCCATGCCGATCCGATGAGCCCAATGATGAAACCAGCGATCGCGAAGCCGCGGGGGCGCTTGAACAGCGCGATGAACGAGAGCAGAAGCCCGATCGGGCTGATCAGGCCCAGGCAGAGGACGAGCCCGACAAGAGAAACGATGAACCCGGCGATGCCGAGGCCGTTCGATGGTGCGGGTCGGGAATCGCTCATGCCCGGAGCATACCCGCACGAGCGTCCCGAAACATTCAGAGGTCGATGACGACCTTGAGCTGGTCAACGCTGTCCGAGGCGCGGATGGCTGCGATGGAATCGTCAAAGCGGGCGCGCCGTGTGATGAGGCTGGCGAGGTCGAGCGCGCCGGCGTTGGTCGAGAGGGCGCCGAGGGCTTCGACGACCTTGCCACCGCGGGCAAAGATGACGCGCGCCTCGCGTTCGATGAATCGCGCGACGGGGAGCGAGGGTGATTCGGCGTGGTTGACCCCGGTGGCGCCGGAGACGCCGCCCCCGATCACGACCTTCCCGCCCGGGCGGACGAGGCCCGCCGCGACCTCGAGCGAGTCATCGGTGGGGTCAACAACGAGCACGACGTCCTGATCGCCCAGGCGCCCGGCCTCCGAGACGCACCGGCGCCTGATCCCCCACTTCTCGCAGCGCAGGGAGCGCTCGGGCGCGCGCCCGAGCACGCGCACCGAGGCGTTGCGTGAGAACAGCACCTGTGCGCACAGCAGCGCGACCGCGTCGTCGCCGACGACGCTGACGTACGGCTTGTTCTCGACCGTGACGAGCCCGGCCAGGCGGAGCGCCTCGGACAGCGCAACACACAGCACGGCGTGGTCGTTATCGATCGCGTCGGGCACGCGGCGCAGGCTCACGAGCGGGACGCAGACCTGTTCGGCGAGGCACCCGTCGCGTCCGCAGACGCCCAGCTCGCGTCGGTCGGGCGCGTGCCAGCTCATGCCGCGCCGGGCGAGGTCAGAATCGAGCGGGGCGTCGATGGGATCGCAGACGACGCGAGCGCCGACGAGTTCGTGCCCGGGCTGGCCCTCGACGCGCTCGACAACACCGACCATCTCGCGCCCGATGACGCCTTTGAAGCTGGTCTGGCCCTGGCAGATCAGGCGTTCGATGGGGCCGAGGGCGACGCGGATCGGGCGAACGATTGCTTCGCCCGCCTTGGGCTCGGGCGCGGGGGCTCGCGGGTCGAGCAGGACGTGTTGTCCGTCGTATCGAACGGCGCGCACGGGTGGTCCTCCGGCGCTCGGGCGAACGCAGACGGATCATCGGCTCGCTGGCCCGAGGCGCTCGGGGCAAGCGGGCGGGAGCGTCGTTCTCGGACGGGCGGGGCGGGGTGCTGGACGGGTCACGCCGAGGGGGGGGAGGCGACGCGGGGCGCGCTTAGCCGTCCATGGGCGGGGGCATGCCCACGGGCGTCGAGGCGGTCTCGTTGGGCGGGGGGGGCATGAACGGGAGATACTCGAGCAGGCGCTTGTTGCGCTCGAAGGCGGGGTAGGTGTAGGGCGTGCGGGCGGCGAAGAGATCCTCGGTCGCGTCGTACCAGTCGAGCCAGGCGCGGGTCTCGATGCCGAAGTCCTGGCCCGTGAGCGTGCGCAGCGACTGGATCGTCGAGTAGTTCACAACCAGGGCCTGGTCGTTGAGCGAGGCGATGAGCGCCTGGACCACGCGGGGCTCGGCGTACTGACCCAGCGCGTGGGCGGCGCTGGCGCGGACGTCGGGCTCGGGCTCGAACTCTTCATCCAACGCACGCAGCAGCGGGTCGGTAGCGATCGGGTTGTGGATGCGCTGGAGCGAGCGGGCGGCCTCGGCCCGGACGAGGCGGTCCGGCTCGTCGATCAGGCGTTCGATGATGAGCGGGACGTGCTCGGGCGAGCCGTGTAGGCCCAGGGCGCGGACGCCCGCCCAGCGGACGCCGGCATCCTCGTCGCGGGCGGCGTCCTCGTACAGCTCGATGTAGACATCTTCACCCCCGAAGTGGGCGTTGGCCAGCAGCGCCGTCCCGGTGAAGCGGTTGTCCGGGTCGTACTGATCGAGGGCCATCTCGGCGGCGTTGCCCGGCGACTCCTGCGGGGCGAAGACCTGAAAGAGCGAGGTGGCGCCGGGCTTGACGTTGCCAAAGGCCCCGCACCCGGGCAGCACCAGCAGCGCGATCGCGCTGAGCAGCATCAAGGCCCCGGTCTGTGCTCTGCTTCGCATGGGCCAGGAGTATATGGACACGGGAGCGCCCGGGGCGGGGGGGCTCGCGATCAGGCGAGAGCGATCAGGCGCGTCCCGCCTCGCCCCGCTCGTCGAGCGAGAGCCAGACGGTGACGGCGAAGCCCGGGGGGAGGTAGTTGATGGTGGTGCGGAAGACGTAGAAATCGTCGGGATCACGCCCGATGCGGCTGAACACAGACCCAAGCAGATCCGCCAGACGCGGGACCTCGCGCGTGTTCATTTTCTTGACGCCCATGCCCAGCGGGGACGCCTGGAGATCGTCGTTCATCCGGAAGGACGTGTCGTCGGGCTTGTAGCTCTGGACGCTGGGGTCGAACCCGAAGCGTTCGATGGTCAGGTGGGGCGGGCGGGCGGAGTGGTAGAGGTCTTTGTGGATGATGGTGTCGAAGATGTTGACGTCCGCCGGGAGGACCGGGGCGTGGTGGACCACCTCGTGCGTGCGGGTATCGGTGCGGTAGCGTTCGAGGGAGCGGGCGATGCGCTGGCCGAAGAAGAGGGTGATGGGCTGGTTGATCTCGGGAAAGTCGGGGGCGAGCTTCAGGCGGAGTTCGTTGCCGCTGGGCTCGAGCGTGAGCGCGTCGGCGGGGACGGAGCCGAACTGGTGGAGGAGCCTGAGCCTGGGGTCGGGGTCGAGGTCGCCGTCGAGCGTTTCGAGCGCGGGGTCGTCGATCCCGGGCTTGCGGGTGTAGATTTTGCCAGAGAAGACGACGGGGGAGGGGCCGTAGCGGAGCCTTCGCAGGCCGATGTAGCCCGCCGTGGCGACGACATCGACCTTGGTGTCGAGGTTTTCCGAGGGAACGAGGATGCCCGAGACGTAGCGCACCGTCGCGCGGAGCCCGAGCAGCTGTGACATGCCGATCGAGACCTGCTTGCGCGCCTTCCGGTTGGCGGTATCGCGGGCCTTGGGAACGCGGGCGGAGAGGGCGACCTCGAGCCCGGCCCGCCCCTCGGGGAACGCCTGGAGAAGCTGCCCATACTGGCGCACGATCAGGCGCGCCTGGTCGATGGCCTCGGCGGGCGCGCCCGCCCGCTCGGCGGCGTCGATGATCAGCCCCAGCCCCTTGGGCGCGGGCGACTCATAGAGGACGGTGTACGGGCACTCGTCGCTCATCATCCGCGAGACACGCCACGACTGGGTTCGATCGAGGCTCAGGGCGTGCCCGATGTCGTTGGGCTTGGGCGTGAGGCCCGTGAGCGGCTCGACCAGATCGGTCATCGCCCGTTGCAGGGCGTGCCCAAGCTCGGCGAGCGCGTGCATAAGATCGGGCTTTGTTTGTGTTTCTGGGGAAGATTGTTGGGAAATATGTTCGATTTTACCAGTCTCGGAGCTTGAACTCGTCGGATATTTCCGTAGCATGATTCTGTGCAATGTTTCTGGGAAACAAACTCGCCCCACCCCGCGCTTCAGAGTGTAGCGCATTTTACAGGAGAATCACGATGAGAAACTCAGCCTTGGCTCTTGCCGCTCTGGTCGGCGCCGCGACGAGCGCGAACGCGCAGGTCGCCGCGTTCGCCTACACCGGAGAGGTCATTGAGATCCGAGACGATCTCGATATCTTCGGAGCGGTCAGCATCGGCTCGGAAGGGACCGGCGCGTTCGTGCTGGACCTCGACGCCGCCGTGATCGACTCGCCCGTAGGAGACCTCAGCGGCCTGTTCAGCGCCTTGAGCATGAACGCGCAGCTGGGCGACGTGGACGTTTCCGGCGACTCGAGCATCGAGTCACCCATCATCGTTGCTCTTCAGGACAACGTCTCGTTCGACGGAGGCGCCACCGAGGTCGACGCCTTCGAGATCGACCTGTCCATCGGAACAACCGAGGCGTACGACTTCGGGTCCGTCAGCATCCAGCTCGTCGGCACGAACGACTGGTTCGAGACGACCGGCTCGCTGCCCGATCCGCTGTCGCTGGGCTTCGAGAACCTGCTGCAGGCCGAGGTTGTGATCGAGTTCTTCCAGCTCCGCGGGGCTGGGGGCGGCGATGGCTCGCCGGGTGATGGTGGCGGCGGCGGTGGCGGCGAGATGTTCGTGTCGCGCGCTGTCATCAACATCGGCGTGCTGAGCAACTCGGACGGCACCGTCGCGACAATCGGGTGCCGTGCGTACCAGTTCGGCGCCCCGGTCGCTCTGTTCGACTTCAACGATGTCGTGTCGTTCCTCGCGGAGTTCTCGGCGCAGAACGCTGCTGCGGACCTCAACGGGGACACCAGCTACGACTTCAACGATGTCCTCGTGTTCCTCAACGAGGCGACCACGGGCTGCTCGAACTGAGACCAGACGTTCGTGCTCGCCCGAGGCGGTCGCCCGGGCGCTCGCAGAACGCTGGGTTGAGACACCCCCCTCGCGGCAGGGCGCCCGATCCCCACGGGCGCCCTGTCGCTTTTTTACGTTCTCGCCCTGCCCGTGTGAGGCGCCAGGCGCCTTGTGCCGATGGCGTGTGTACGCTGGGCGCCTCGGCACGAGCGGAAGGGGAACGGATGGGCTTGCAAGGGGTGAGCGTTGGGGTTGTGATGGCGCTGCTGGGCGTGCTGGGCGGGTGCCAGAGCGCGGCGTCTGAGCCCGCAGTCGCGGGGAATCCCGGGTTTACGGGCGAGCTGCGCCCGACCGAGATCGCCCTCCGCGCCCAGGATCTATACCCGGCGGGCGACCAGCGCTTTGTCGAGCTTGACCCGGACACGCGAAAGGCGCTGCGGGTCGAGCGCGTCCGCAACGCGCCGCCCAACGCGGGCGGGGTCTGGACGCGGACAAGCGGGCTGGAATCGCTCGATGGAGCGGCGCTCGATGGCAGCGGCGGCGAGCGGGCGAGGATGACCACGCTGGTGCGCCAGCCGGGCGGCGCGGTCGCGCTGGTGAGCCTGGTGGCGCGCACGCCGAGCGCAACAAGCACGAAGGACGCGTTGTATCTGTTTGAGCCGGCGCTGGTGATGACGCCGGCGGAGCTGGCCCCGGGCGATGTCTGGGAGGGGACCTGCGAGCTGCGCGTTGTCGATCTTGACGATCAGACCCACGTGATCCGCAGAGGCACGGCGTCACGCCGGATCGAGCATCTCGGGATTCAGACGCTCCAGAGCGCGCAAGGACCGGTCGAGGCGCTCCGCGTGCGCACAGAGTTCGCCCTCAAGATGGGGGCGATCCGGTCGGTGACGCGGAGCGATGTCTGGGTGCGCCCGGGCGTAGGGGTGGTGGGCGAATCGTCGGCGCGGGTGTCGAGCCTGATGGGGATCCCGGTGCAGCGCGCGCGAGACCTTCGGTGGGCGGAGGATCTGGCGGGCGCGTCCCGGGGCGATCAGCCCGCGGAGAGGTGATCGTTTCGCATCGAGACGGGCGGGGAGATGATCTCGGCGAGGACGATGGCCTCGCGGAGGCGCCCGCCGACGAGGGCGGCTCGGATGCCCGTCGCTTTCGGGCGTGGGGCTCGCCCGGGCACGGTGTGGGCGCCGAAGCGTGAGGCGAGGTGCTCGTCCGCCTCCGGCCTGGTGAGCATGCGCTGCTCGAGCGTTTGCTTCGCAGCGGGCGCGGCGCGCCGGCGGCGGGACGGCTGCTGGGCTTGGCGCTGGATGGGAATTGGTTGCTGGGTCTGGCGTGAGGTCTGGCGCGGGGCTTGTGCTCGGGTTTGAGCCTGGGTTTGGCGCTGGGCTTGCTGCGGGGCTTGTCGCTGGGTTGGAGGCGAGGCGGTGCGCCCCTGCGAGCTTTGCTTGGCGCGGGCGAGCTGCTCGGCGCGCCGGCGGCGAAGCTCGGCGATCTGGGCCTGACGCTTGAGCGCGATCTCTTCGAGGCGGGTCCGACCGGCGGCGGTGGGCTGGGCAGGGGCGACCCGGGCGGGGGTGCGGGTGAGCACGGGGACGGCGCCGGGCTCGTCCTGGACTTGACCCGTGCGCAGCTCTTCGCGCTTGCGCCGATGGCGTTCGTTCTCGATGCGCTTGAGCTCGGCCTGTTCCCGGAGCTGCTTCATCACCCAGCCGAAGACGCTCGAGCCAATGATCAGCAGGAAGATCAGAATCTGGATGTTATTCATGAGCCAGTTCATGCGCTTCGCCCTCCTATAGGGTCGGTCGGATCGCCGACGCTTGCAATAGTAGTAATCGGGATGAGGGCGGGCGGGCGCTCGGAATCGGGGCCTGCGGCGTGGACCCGGGCGAAGCGGACGCCGAAGACGGGTCGGAGGGTCGCGGGGGTGAGCACGTCGGAGGCGGGGCCGGAGGCGGCGCAGCGCCCGGAGGCGTCGAGCAGCAGGGCGTCATCGGCGACACGCAGGGCCAGGGAAAGGTCGTGCAGTACGAGGGCGACGCCCACGCCTTCTGACGCCAGCTCGCGAAAAAGGTCCACGCAGTCCAGGGCGTGGCGCGGGTCCATCGAGGCGGTGGGCTCGTCGGCCAGGAGGACGCGGGGCGTGCCTGGGGGGGCGCCCATGAGCTGGGCCAGGGCGCGGGCAAGGGTGACGCGCTGCTGCTGGCCCGCGCTGAGCTGGGCGAAGGGCTCGGCGGCGCGCGGGGCGATGTCCGCCCGCTCGAGGGCACGCTGGATCAGGCTCGGGGCGGCCGAGCGCCCGGAGGCGATGAGCCCGAAGCGGACGACCTGCTCGACGGTGTACCGGAACGCGAGCGAGGCGTGCTGCGGGACGTAGGCGAGGCGTTGGGCGCGGGCGCGGGGGCTCAGGCGCCTGATGGGGCGCCCGTCGAGCATAACGCGCCCGGAGTTGGGGGTGAGGCGCCCGAGCAGGAGGCGGATGAGGGTGGACTTGCCCGAGCCGTTGGGGCCGACGATGGAGGTGATGCGCCCGGGCGCGATCTCCAGCGAGACGCCCCGGAGGACGGGGCAGGCCCGTTTGTAGGCGAAGGTGAGATTTTCAGCGGTCAGGGTCACAGCGGCATGGTATCTCGGGCGCCACCCCACCCGGGCGTGATTCTGGCGGGTCGGGGCGGCGCCCCCTACCCTTGACGCTCTCGGAGCACGATCCCATGACTGATCTGAACGGACAAGACGAACGCGGGCTGGTCTGCGTCGCGGGCGCGACCGGCTTTGTCGGGCGAGCCCTGACGCGCGAGCTGCTCGGGCGGGGCTGGCGGGTGCGGGCGTTGGCCCGGTCACGCGACAAGGCCCGGAGCGTGCTGCCGCGGGAGGCGTTCGAGGACGGGCGCCTGAGCGTCGTCCAGGGCGACGCGCTCGACGAGGGTGTCTGCGAGAGGCTCGTCACTGGCGCGGACGCGTGCGTGAACCTGATCGGCATCATCCGCGAGTCGAGCGGGCGCCAGACGTTCAAGCGGGTCCACACGCTGACGACGCGGGCGCTGGTCCGCGCGTGCGAGGGCGCGGGGGTCGGGCGGTTTGTGCAGATGTCGGCGCTGGGCGTGAGCGACGAGGGCTTGTGCGAGTATCAGCGGACCAAGTGGAGCGCCGAGCGCGCTGTTCGGGCGAGTTCGCTGGCGTGGACGGTGTTCCGCCCCGGGCTGATCCACGGGCGCGAGGGCGAGTTCATGCAGGCGGCCAAGGCGTGGTGCGAGGGTCGGGCGATGCCGCACCTGTTTATCCCGGTGCTGACGCGCCTGGACCCGGAGTGGGCGCCCCCGAAGCGGCCGAGGTTTGAGGATCCGGTGGTGTCGCCTGTCTGGGTCGAGGATGTGGCGTTCGCGTTCGCCGAGGCGCTCGACCGGCACTCGGCGGAGTATGAGGTGTACGACCTGGTGGGGGCGGAGCGGATCACGATGCGCGAGATGATGGTCGAGCTTCGCGATGCGCTGCCCTTGGGCAAGAAGAAGCTGCGGGTTGTGGGGATGCCGAGTGAAGTGGCCGCGATGAAGGCGAGAGCGGCGGCGGCGATCGGGCTGCGCGATGCGCTGCCGTTTGATGAGGGGATGGCGATCATGGGCGGGCGGGATTCGGTCGCGGGGCTGGACAAGGCGTCTGCGCACCTGAGCTTTGCGCCGGCGCCGTTCACGGAGACGATGCGGGCGTACGCCGCGTCGATGTAAGAAATATGTTTGCATCGCGTGCTGCTCGAAGAGCGGGCGTGTGCTGGAAGGGATGCCATGCCGCTGCGCTACGAGAAGCGCCTTTTGAGGCACCTGGCTCACGAGAGCTATGAGCCGAAACCCGTGGACGCGCTGGCCCAGGAGCTGGGCGTGGATGACGTCGCCGACTTTGCGAGAGCGATCGACGAGCTGGCCGAGCGGGGGACGATCGCGATCGGCTCGGGCGACCGGGTCACGCTGCCCGGGATGCCCGACGAGGGCGAGATCGTCGGCGAGTTCCGGGGCACGGCCAAGGGGTTCGGGTTTGTCGTGCCCGAGCTCAAAACCACCGACGGCGACATCTTCATCCCCGAGCATCTCACGCTCGGGGCGCTCTCGGGCGACACCGTGCGCATCGCCTACCGGCGCGACCGGAGGCGTGAGAAGTTTGGCGGCGGGTTCGGCAAGAGCTTCGCCGGCGAGGTGCTCGAGATCACCCAGCGCAAGCGGGCGAGCTTCGCGGGCGAGGTGTACCAGCAGGGCTCGCGCTGGATGCTCCACCCGGACGGTAAGGAGCTGCGCAACCCCGTGATCCTGCGCGACGCGGCGAGCAAAAACGTCAAGGCGGGCGACAAGGTCGTCATCGAGCTGATCGAGTACCCCGAGGGCGGGGCGCTGGGCGAGGGCGTGATCGTCAAGGTGCTCGGCGAGGCGGGCGACCCGAGCGTCGAGACGCAGGCGATCATCGCGGCGTACTCGCTGCCCGAGCCGGATTCGTTCCCCGAGGCGTGCGTCGAGCAGGCCAGGCAGGCGACGCGCGACTTCGACCAGGCGGTCAAGGCGTGGGAGGAGCGCGGCGAGGCGGCGCTCGAGCTCCGGTCGGACCTGACGGGCGAGTTTATCTGCACCATCGACCCGCCCGACGCGAAGGACTACGACGACGCGATCAGCATCAAGCGCACGGACAAGGGGTGGGAGCTGGGGATCCACATCGCGGACGTGAGTTCGTTTATTGAGCCGGGCACGGCGCTGGATCTGGAAGGGTACGAGCGGGGGAACAGTTGTTATCTGCCGAGGCTGGTGATCCCGATGCTGCCCGAGGTGCTGTCCAACGGGATCTGCTCGTTGCAGGAGGGCGTGCCCCGGTTCGCCAAGACGGCGATCATCCGGTACGACCGCAAGGGCAGCGTCACGTCGCGGGGGTTCTGCAGTTCGCTGATCAAGAGCCGCAAGCGGATGACGTATCTCGAAGCGCAGGCGCTGATCGATGGCGACCCGGACGAGGCGCGCAAGCACGCCAAAACCGAGACGGCGTACACCGACGAGCTGGTCGCGACCGTCAAGGAGATGGACACGCTGGCGCGGGTGATCCGGGATCGGCGGCGCAAGGCGGGGATGATCAACCTGGATCTGCCGGATGTGGATCTGGTGTTTGACGAGGACGGGCGGGTGATCGACGCGGTGGAGGAGGACGACGCCTTCACGCACACGATCATCGAGATGTTCATGGTCGAGGCGAACGAGTCGCTGGCGAAGCTGTTCGAGGAGCTGGGCGTGCCGCTGCTAAGGCGGGTCCACCCGGAGCCGGTGCCGGGCAGCGTGGACGACATGCGCAAGTCGGCCAAGATCGCGGGGTTCACCATCCCGCAGAACCCGGACCGCGAGCAGCTCCAGGCGCTGCTCGACGCGACGAGCGGGACGCCCGCGGCGTGGCCCGTGCACATGGCGGTGCTGCGCACGCTGACCAAGGCGGAATACTCGCCCGCGCTCATCGGGCACTATGCGCTGGCGTCGGCGGCGTACGCGCACTTCACCAGCCCCATCCGGCGCTACCCGGACCTGACGGTCCACCGGGCGCTGCTGGAATATCTCAAGAAAACGAACAACGGCGCCGACCGCCCCAAGAGCGAGCCCGACAAGAAGGCGCTCGGGCGCACGCTGCGCGAGATCCTGCCGAGCGAGACGGACCTGCTGACGGTCGGGCGCCACTGTTCCGGGACGGAGCAGAATGCCGAGAGCGCCGAGCGGGAGCTGCGCCAGTTCCTGGTGCTCCAGCTCTTGAGCGAGCACATCGGGGAAGAGTTCAAGGGCATCATCACGGGCGTGATCGCGCGGGGCGTGTTTGTGCAGCTTGAGAAGTATCTGGCCGACGGGATGATCGCCAAGGGGGATCTGCCGGGCGACACGACGCGCTCGAACAAGCCTCCCAAGTGGTTCCTTGACGACCGGACCGGGGGAATGGTCGATGCGAACTCGGGGCGCAGCTACAACATCGGCGACCGGGTCAAGGTCTACATCGCGGGCGTGGACCTGGCGCAGCGGAAGCTGGACCTGGCGATCAGCGATGGTGATTCGCGGGCAGCGGGCAAGGCGAAGAAGGTCGGCGGGCTCAACATCGGCGGCGAGGGCGCAGGCGGCATGGGCGGGTCCGCGGGCGCGGGGTTCGGCTCGATGAAGACGCCGGGTTCGCAGCGCCGGTCGCGCAAGAGCAAGTCACGCGACAAGGGCAAGGCGGACCATCGGAAAGACCGGAAGGACAAGGGAAAGAGGCAATAGCAGGCGAAAACGGAGCCGGGAGCGCAAGCGACCCAGGGAGTTTCGTGACAGCCCCTGGTCGCTTGCGCTCCCGGCTCGGATATGGATTTCCCGAGGTCGCCGGCTCCGTTTTCGGTCATTCCACCCCGGCCACTCCGGTCACGGGCACCCATCGTTGAACACGCTCAGGAACGCCATCACGTCGGTGAGGTCGAACTCGCCTTCGGGCGCTTCGTAGTCGGCGATGGGCTCGCGATCGGTCCAGGCCCCGAGAAACTCGACGATGTCGCTCGAGTTGAGCTCGCCGTAGGGGAGCGCCAGGTCGGCGGTGGTGCACCCCATCGGGAGCAGCTCGATGCTCACGTTCGCCAGCGCCCGGGCGCCCTGGCCCGCAAGGGCGGGCGAGGTGAGGCTGGCCGACGCCTCGAACGTGATGAAGAACCACTCCAGACCGCCGAACGGCGTCAGCACACCTTCGAGTTCCAGCACTTGGACGCCTTCGTCGCCGCTGGCTTCAGCGCGCACGACGGTGTTCCCGACCTCGGGGACAATCTCGACAAAGACCTGTGCCGATCCCCAGCCATCAGTCAGCGTCAGATCTGACTGAATCTCCCCTGTAATCCGGTATCGGATGGGACGATGGACCTCGATCCATGCGAAGCGGTAGGCGACGCAGGAGCCGGAGAGCTGGTTGAGGGACGAGAAGCCAACGTGGGCCTCGAGGTCTGCGGTGATCAGGCTGTCAAAGGTGAAGGTGTCGAGGTTGAAGGGGAAGAACCCGCCGTAGGACGATGCGGTCGCGTCCGCGTTGAAACTTGCGCTGCCTCCTCGGGCGCCGCCTCGTGTGCGAACGACTGGCGCGCTGTCGGGAGCGAGCTGCACGAACCGGCTGATGGTGTACTCCGAGTCGATCATGCGAGCGACGAGAGACCCGAAGGGCTGGGCCTGGGCGGCGGAAGCGGTCACGAGCAGCGCGGTGAGTGCGGCGGTACGCATTGGGTGTCCTCTCGTCAGATGTTCTCTTTCCCGGCTGCCGTCCAGGGGGTGGACAGCGATTCCCCGGCCGGGAGTCACAGGTACGGTCCGCACACCTTACCAGCCGGTTTCATCCGGTTTCGGGTTTTTTATCGAATCCGCCAGAGAATGGCGAGGAAAGTATTTGGGGCGCCTGCGGGGTGGGGCGTGCTTGTCCCTGGTCGCTGGCGCTCCCGGCTCGGCTTTGGGCGCCTTGGTTGCAGAGCCGGTCGCGTTAAGTCAAGTCACGCGACAAGGGCAAGGCGGACCATCGGAAAGACCGCAAGGACAAGGGGAAGAGGCAGTGATCGTTACCGAGAGAACAATCGCTCGGTCATGATAGGAACCGCGTCCGAGACGCTGCCCTGGTGTCTCGTCACATCGAGATCTTTCGCGACACACTCGAAGACGCTGTCATGAAACGCCAGCACAAAGTGCCGCAGATACTCCAACCACCTGCCTCGGTGGCTCGGATGAACCGAATTTCGCCGCTCCATCTCCCGAATCCAAGACGATTCATGCACCTCGAACGCCCCGTACGGTTCAAGCCCTCGGCTCGCCAATGGGTGCCCGCTGAACGCCTCATCGTTCGGAGAGCCTGAGTAATAAGCCTTACAAAGTGAGAAGTAGGCAATGGCCACCGGCTCATCGGTGCCGTTGTGGTCAACGATGCGGACCGCTGTCCCATCCCAGTCCGGTTGCTGTTGTTGCAGGTAGTAGGCAACAGCAACCGCCCCCTCTTCCGCAACGATGATCGGCATCGGGGCACCAACAGAAGATTGCGGAATGCCAACCAACTCAGATACCCGATCCTTCTCGTCAATCTGATACATGGATAATTACTCCGTCCATAACTGCCAAGGGAACTCCTCCGGCATCAGCTCCGCCCTGCCCTGCACCCACCCGACCAGCCATTCGAACGCGTCCACCAGCCTCGGCCCGGGGCGGTTGAACATCTGCGAGCCATCGACGAGCGCGACGCGGTTGTTCTTCACCGCGGGGAGCTCTTGAAACCACTCGTTCTGTGCGAGGCGCGTCGTCTCGACGCGGACCTGATCGAGGCTCAGCCCGCACGGCGCGATAACCAGCCATTCGGGCTTGCTTGCGCTGAAGACCTCGGCAGACACGGCAATCGACTTGCCCCCCCGGCGTTGACCCTGCTGGAGACCCGAGGCGGCGCCGGCATTGTCATCGGCGACCGTCTCGTTGAGCGGGTGCCTCCCCCCCGCCCGCTCGATCAGCTGAACATTCCAATGACCCGCGACAAAGACCGGATCGGTCCATTCCATAAACCCAACGACCGGGCCTTGCTCGTAGGCGTTGACGTGCTCCTGGGCGCGGAGCAGACGCTCGCTCAGGCGGACGGAGGCCGCGCGGGCCTCGGACTCGAGGCCCATCGCCCGCCCGATGCGCACGATGTCGTCGAGCATGTCCTCGATGGTCTCGGGGCTGAGCGAGAGGATCTGGGGCTTCGGGTCGAGTCGATCGCAGGCGCGCCGGACCGAGGCGAGGTCGATCGAGCAGACATCGCACAGGTCCTGGGTCAGGATCAGATCGGGCTTGAGGGCGCCAAGGCGGGCCTCGTCGAGGATGCACAGGGGCTCGCCAGCGTCTTTGGCGCTGCGGACCCGGGCGTCCACATCGCGGCTGGGGGCTTCGGCGCCGGTGTCGTAGACCCCATGCGGGGCGGTCAGGACGGGCAGGGCGGACAGGCCCGGGGGGAAGTCGCACTCGTGAGATCGTCCGACGAGGCGATGGCCCGCGCCAAGAAGGGCGAGAGATTCTGTCGCCGAGGGGAGCAGGCTGACGACACGCATCGTGTGATCTCGGCTCATGGCCCGGTCTGGCCCGACGCACAGGCGCTGGGGCGGTCGGGTCAGGGATCGGGACAGTGGTCGGGGCAGGGGTCGGGGCAGGGGTCGGGCAAGTCGGTAGGATATGGTCCCCGCAGCGGCACTTGTGCGCGATCGCCCAAGTCGCCCACGCGAAGGAGGATACGCCAGTGCGCATCGTGAACGGACGGAGCCGGACAACGACCGGCACATGGTGTGCGCCCGGGACGAGGCTGACGCTGGCGAGCGGGCTGCTGGTCCTGATGGCGGGAACGACGCTCTCGATGGCCCAGGGGGGCGGGGGGCGTCTGGCCGAGGCTGGTTTCAGCGCGGAGATCCCGGGCGCCGCTGCAAGCGCTCAGCCCGAGCGGGACGAGGAGATGATCAGCTTCGGGCAGTTCTCGGAGGCGGTGGAGCTGACAACGCTCGTGGACTTCGTGGGCGAGGTGATGGGGATCAACGTCGTCATCAAGGGGACGCTGTCGGGGTCGATCACGTTCAACGCGGAGGTGGAGATCCCGGCCAGCGAGCTGCTGTCGATGCTGCGGGCGCTGCTCGAGCAGTGGGACTACACGATCATCGAGACGGACGTGCCCGGGCTGTTCACGGTGCTGCCGGTGGGCGAGATCGCGCCGGTGACCGGGGGGACGACGCGGGTGATGCCCACGCCGAACATCAAGCCCTCGCTGCTGGTGGACACGATCACAACGCTGCTGGCGAGTTCGTCGAACAAGATCCTGGCGATCGATGAGCTGGGCGTGATTGTCGCGACGGCCCCGCCGCTGCAGCTCGACCGGATCGAACAGATGATCGGCGAGTTTTTGCTGCGCTACCGGGCGCAGGAGTTCACGCGGATCGAGCTGGACTACATCGCGGCCCCGACGGCGCGGAGGCGGGCGATCGAGCTCGTCGGGGGGACATCTTCGGGGTTCGGAACCCAGCCGCTCCGACCCGGCGGGCGCCAGCAGAACCAGCCCGGTACGCAGCCCGGGGCGCGGGGTCTGGGCGCTCCGGGGCTGGACAACCTGGGCGACCGCCTGACGGTGGACGCGCAGGGCAACGCGCTGATCTTCCGGGGGACGCGCGAGGAGCTGGCGACGGTGATCGAGATCATCGACGTGATCGACGTGCCCAACACACTCGCGCCGCGGAACTATTTCGCGGGCAGCGCGGCGTTGCAGATCGCCGACATCGCGAGCCAGCAGGGCCTGGGCGAGGTCATCACGCTGCAGTCAAACCAGAACAACACCAACCCGGCGTTCCAGCCCCGGAACCAGAACATCCCGGGCCAGGGGGGGACGCCAGTGCGGACAGGCGGGCCGGTGATGGTCGTGGACCCGGTGCGTCAGTCGATCATTTATTACGGCACGCCCACGCAGCAGGACCAGCTCGCGATGCTGATGGAGGAGCTCAAGACCGAGGACGACCGGATCGTCATCCGCCACTACAAGCTCAACTATGCGGACTCGGAGGCGGTGGCGGACCTGATCACGGGTCTGATCTCGGGTCAGAGCGCGACGGGGAGCGCGCCGCTGCTGCCGGGCGGGCAGGGGCGCCAGCAGACGCAGCAGGTGCAGAACTTTACGCCGCCGGTCGGCGACGACGAGATCGGGGTGTTCGACCCGACCCGCGTGTTTGTGATCGCCGACACGGACAACAACCAGGTGGTGGTGAAGGCGCCGCTCAAGCAGCAGGACGAGTTCTCGAAGCTGATCGAGCGTCTCGACCTGCGCCGCCCGCAGGTGTACATCGAGGCGACGATCGTGTCGATCGCGGACAACTCGGACTTCCGCATCGCGTTCGAGACGCAGCTGACAAGCGGGCAGTGGTCGGGGAACACCAACTTCGGGCTCAGCAGCCCGGGGACGAACTTCAACAACGCCCGGAGCGTCGCGACCAACCTGGCGGGCCTGACGACCGCGATCATCAAGAGCCAGTATGTGCCCGTGATTATCAACGCGATCCAGACGGACGCGAACTCGCGGATCCTCTCGCGCCCGGCGCTGCTGGTCAACGACAACGAGGAGGCCCGGATTGTCAGCCTCGAGCAGCAGCCGACGACGACCGTCAACCAGGGACAGGCGACGACGCAGACGAGCTTCCAGGGGTTCGAGGACGCGGGCACGACGCTGCAGGTGACGCCGACCATTTCCGGGGCGGGGTCGCTGAGCCTGCAGTATCTCATCGAGCTGTCGAACTTTGTCGGCACGGGCTCCAACGGCATCCCGGCGCCGCGCCAGGAGCGCACCGTCGAGGGACAGGTAACCATCCCGTCGGACGCGACGATCGTCGTCGGCGGGATCAAGGTGGACAACATCAGCAACACGATCGTCAAGGTCCCGCTGCTGGGCGATATCCCGCTGATCGGGCACGCGTTCCGCGACACGCGCAAGATCAACAACAGCTCGACGCTGTATGTGTTCATCACGCCCCGGATCATGACGGATCCGAACTTCTACGACCTGAAGCTGTTCAGCCGCGGGCCTCAGTCGGAGGCGGAGCTCGAACGCGACATCCCGGAGATGCAGCCGGTGCGGATCGACATGCAGCGGGCGCCCGCGGGCTCGCTTTCGGCGCCCGCGCCCGGGCGTGAGACGCCCAAGACCGAGACGCAGTATCTGGAGGTGGACACGAGCGCCCCGGCGCCCGTGATCGACCTTGACGGACGCCTGAGCAACGCGACTGACAACGGGACCGACGATGGGGCCGGCGATGGGGCTGGGGGCTGATGGGCAAGAACGGATCGAGCTCGAAGGGCCTGCTGGCGCGTCGCTCCGACCGGGACGACGGCCCGAGCGCGATGGTGCGCGACGAGTGGAGCAGCGTCGCCGACGCGTTCGGCTCGATGCGCATCGCCCCGGACCAGCTCCGCCAGTTTGTGAACGCCCCGGGCTCGGACGACGAGCCCTGGGACGTGATGCTCCAGGCGATGGCGATGGACGAGCACCAGGCGCTGGGCAAGCTCAGCGAGCGGACTGGGCTCGAGTTCATCTCCGAGCCTCGCCTGGACGAGTCCGCCAGCCGGTTTTATGAGTTGGTCCCGCCCGAGATGGCGCGGTCGCACTCGGTCGCGGGGATCTCCTCGGCCCACGGCGTGTTCCGCGTGGCGACGAGCCAGCCGATGCAGCCGAGCGTGTTCAGCATGCTCGAAGACCGCCTCCGGGCGCCGATCCAGCTTGTCCTGAGCCCGCGCGGGGGCGTGGCAAACCTGATCAACCGGGGCTACGAGCAGCGGGGCGATCTTGTCACCGAGATCATCGAGGACATCCCGCTCGACGAGTCGGCGATGGAATCGGCCACGGGCTCGGTGGCGCAGTCCACGGACCTGCTGGCGCAGGCGAGGCAGACGCCGGTCATCCGCCTTGTGAATATGATTTTGTTCGAGGCGCTGCGCCGGCGCGCCAGCGACATCCACGTCCACCCGATGGAAGAGCGCCTCGTCATCCGCTTCCGCGTCGACGGCATGCTCATGGACGCCTTTACCCCCCCGCTCTCGCTCGCGCCCGCGATCAGCTCGCGCCTCAAGGTCATGACCGAACTCGACATCGCCAACCGGCACAGCCCGCAGGACGGGCAGACGACGGTCCGCATCGGCCCGAAAAAAATCGACATCCGCCTCTCGGTCATCCCCACGATCAACGGCGAGCGGATCGTCCTCCGCCTGCTCGACCAGAGCCAGACCGAGCTCGACCTTGACGCCTGCGGCATGAGCAAGAGCCTCCAGGGCCAGCTCATGGACATGATCGACCGACCCAACGGCATGGTGCTCGTCACCGGGCCGACGGGCTCGGGCAAGACGACCACGCTCTACGCCGCCCTTGGACGGATCGACCGGCTCAGCCGCAACGTGATGACGATCGAGGACCCGGTCGAGTACCACCTCGACGGCATCAGCCAGATGCAGGTCAACCCCAAGCGCAACGTGACGTTCTCGACCGGGCTGCGGGCGCTCCTGCGCCAGGACCCGGACGTGATCCTCGTGGGCGAGATCCGCGACATGGAGACCGCCCAGCTCGCGGTCCAGGCCTCGCTCACCGGGCACCTCGTGCTCGCGACCCTGCACACCAACGACGCGCCCAGCGCCATCCCGCGTCTGCTGGACATCGGCGTCGAGCCGTTTTTGGTGACAAGCTCGCTGATGGGCGTGCTGGCCCAACGCTTGCTCCGGCGCATCTGCACCGTCTGCTCGGGCTCGGGGCAGGACGGGGGCAAGAAGTGCGAGAACTGCTTCGGCACCGGCTACCGCGGGCGATTGGCGGCCCACGAGCTGATGGTGATGACCGACGAGCTGCGCCGCCTGACGGGCGAGCGGGCGGACGGGGTGTCGCTGTTCGAGGCCGCGGTTGACGCGGGGTTCGAGCCGATGCGCACCGACGCGGTCGCGAAGGTCGCGCGAGGGCTGACGGATGAGGCCGAGGTGTTCCGGGTGCTGCACTGACCCCGCCTGCGTCGGTGTTCTGTACCCTGTGAGCCTCTGTGTCGCGTCTGAGGGGTCCGCAGATGAAGTATTACGCCGCGCAACTCGGGATGCTGTACAAGACCCCCGGCGGGCGGCGGAACATGCGCGCCATGTTCCGGTTCGTGGGTGTGCTGCTCGCGCTCGTGCTGATCTACAGCACGATCTTCCACTACCTGATGATGCGCGAAGACCAGCAGTACAGCTGGGTCACCGGGTTCTACTGGACGCTGACGGTCATGTCCACGCTCGGGTTCGGCGACATCACGTTCCACTCCGACATCGGGCGTATTTTCTCGATCGTCGTGCTGCTGACCGGGATCGTTTTTCTGCTGATCCTGATGCCTTTCACGATCATCCAGTTCTTTTATGCGCCGTGGATCGAGTCCCAGGCCGCCGCGCGCACGCCCCGCGCCTTCCCGAACGCGAGGGGGCATGTGGTCATGACCCATCACGACCCGGTCAGCGAGGCGTTGATCAAGAAGCTCGATCAGTGCGGGCACAGCTATGTGCTGCTCGTCCCCGACCCGGAGGAGGCGGCCCGCCTGCACGACCTGGGCCTCAAAGTCGTCGTGGGCGACTTCGACGACCCGGAGACGTACGAGCGTGTGGGAGCCGACAGGGCGTCGCTGATCGCAACAACGCATAACGATTTTGTCAACACGCACGTGGTGTTCACGGTGCGCGCCGTGGCGCCGGACGTGCCCATCGCGGCTACCGCCGATTCCGAGGCCTCGGTGGACGTGCTCGAGGGAGCCGGGGCGACGCGCGTGCTCCAGCCGGGCGAGCAGATGGGCCAGGCGCTGGCGCGCTGCATCGTCGGCGGAGACGCGATCACGCATGTCGTCGGGCGCGTCGATGAGCTGCTCATCGCCGAGGCGAACGCGGCAAGGACGCCCATGGTCGGCAAGACGCTGCGCGAGGCGGGCCTGCGCGATCTGGGCGTGACCGCCCTGGGCGTCTGGGAGCGGGGCAGCTTCAGCCCCGCCACCGCCGAGACCGTGATCAACGAGAACTCCATCATCCTCCTCGCCGGCACGCGGGTCCAGCTCGACGCCTACGACGAGGCGTTCGTTATCTACAACGTCTCGATCGAGCCGATCGTCATCCTCGGGGGCGGGCGCGTTGGTCAGGCCATCGCCCGAGTCCTTTCCGCGCGCAATGTCGATTGGCGGATCGTGGAGCTGGACCCGGCGCTCGTCGTTGACGAGGCGCGAACGATCGTCGGCGACGCGGCGGACCTCGAGGTGCTCAAGCGCGCCGGCATCGACCGGGCGCCGACGGTCCTGATCACGTCGCGCGACGACGACCTGAACCTGTACCTGACGATCTACTGCCGGACGCTGCGCCCGAACATCCAGATCATCAGCCGCGCGAGCGTCGAGCGGAACGTCGCCTCGATGCACCGGGCGGGCGCCGACTTTGTGATGTCCTACGCTTCGATGGCGGCGACCGACCTGTTCAATCTGCTCCAGCGGAGCAACATCGTCACCATCGCCGAGGGGCTGGAGCTGTTCCGCCTTCCGACCCCCGCCCGCCTGGGCGGACGCACGCTGGCCGAATCCGCAGTGCGCGAGCAGACGGGCTGCTCGGTCGTCGGCGTGCGCACGGAAGACGGGCTGCGCGTCAACCCGCCCGCAGACACACGCCTCGAGACCGGGGGGGAGTTGATCCTCGTCGGCAGCTCCGAAGCCAGCCGGCGTTTCATGGAGCTGTTCGTCGAGGGCTGAGGCCATGGAGGAGAAACGCTGAGCGGTCAAGCCCGTGAACCCGTTTCACTCGACGGACGGTTCGTTCGCATGGAACCGCTCGCGCTGAGGCACGCCCCGGGCCTGCTGGGCGCCGGTGATGAGGCGACGTTTGAGTACATGCCCGGGCGCCCGCCGACGTGGGATCTTCCGGGCATGGAGCGGTACATCGAGTCGCTGCTCTCGCTTGAACACCACCTCGCCCTCGTGCTGATCGACAAAGAGACCGACACGCCGATCGGGAGCAGCTCGTACGCGGACATCCGCGACGAGCACCGCGGGCTGGAGATCGGGTACACCTGGATCTCTCCCGCGTATCGCGGCGGGGTCGCCAACGCCGAGATGAAACGTCTGATGCTCGGTCATGTGTTCGAGACCGATGTCTTCGACTCCGGCCCCGCGATCAGGGTGATGCTCAAGACCGATGAGCTGAACACTCGATCGCAGCGCGCGATAGAGAATATCGGGGCGAAGCGTGAGGGCGTGCTGCGGAATCACCTGGTCATGCCCGACGGGCGTATCCGCCACTCGGCGGTGTACTCGATCACGATCGAGGACTGGCCCGAGGTGCGAGCCGGGATTGATGATCGGTTATCCGGGCACAATCCGTAGCACACCAGCCGTACGTTGGACAACTAGGGGGTAAGGGCTATGGCGGCGATGGCGGCGACTGTGCCGATCAACATTGCAAAGGAGAGAAACGCGCCTACGCCCAAGCATAAGTTAAAGACCCAGGCCGCTTGAACGCGTCGCCGATGCGGTGATCTCTGGCGGGCCCTAGCCCACTCCATGAGCCCAAACACCAAGAGTGCTCCACCGAGAGGAATCACGAGTAGGTAGCTATTCGATGAAGGCGTAGTGGCACTGGCAACGGATCCGAAGAACAGTTGTGAGACCGGACCAACAAAGAGTGCTGGCAAGAGACGCATCGACCAGTCCGCATGGCGACGGCTCCTTTCTGCTTCATCGAGTTCTGAAGACGTAATCGAAGAGCCGCACTCAGGGCACGTTTGGTCCTCAAGTCGTCTAAGGGCATACCGGCATTCCGGACATTCCATGTCCTGATCCTCTGCCGGTTCAACTCGATTCGTCATAGTCAATAGATTTGGCCTCGACTAAGCGGTTGACCAGAAATCGCACGCAAAAACGCCGGCGGCGTCGTGAAGACGCCGCCGGCGTGGGCGAAGCTGATGACCGATCCTCGGCCGAGCTTGCCACCCGCAAGAAGTCGGTGCTTATCGCTCAGCCCGGGCCGCGACGCGGGTGGGCTTAAGCTCGGTCGAGCGGCTGAGCGGGCGGGCGCGTCCGCGCCGGGCGTCGCCCGTCTCCTCGTGCTCTTCCTCGATGTCGTCGATCACGCCGGCCGGGGCGCGGTCGCCCTTGGGATCTTTCCAGGCGCCGCCCTTGGACATCTCGGCCAGGACCAGCGTCGCGGCACGCGCGGCGGAATCAAAGGCGAAGTCCTGCGTGAAGCGGTAGAGCTTGCCGTCCTCCGAAAGGACGCCGCGCTCGAGCAGCGAGCGGCGCAGGTCGAGGATGTGCCCGGGGCAGCTCTCGGCGTCCTGACGCGTCGCGGTCGAGCCCTCTTCGACGATGAACTGGCCGCCGACGGAGAAGCCCGTGGCGACAACGCCCTTGCCGCTGAGTCGCAGCTCGGCCTGGTCCTTGAGCGCTGGGGGCGCCTTGAACGCGTCCACGCCCATGACCGGCATGAGCAGCACGAGCTGGTCGCAGAAGAAGTCGGCGTCGGCGGCGTCGGGCTCGGAGAGCATCGGCGTGTGCCCGGTCTCGGGGTTGTCGATCTCGCAGGTCTTGAGGTCGCGCGCGATCTGGATCAGGCGGGCCTCGATGTACTCGGCGTGCCCGCGGTGAAGGCGCTGGCCGTCGGCGGTCAGCACGATCATCCGGTTCCAGAAGCTCTTGGTGCGGATCTCGTCGAGGCGCTCGCGCAGGTGCGCGGTCTGGCCGACGAAGACGCGCTCGACCCCGGTCGAGGTCGAGAGGCCGACAAGGATGAAGATCCCTGTGCCGTCGGTCTCGGCCCGGTGGGCGTGCTCGTTGAACTTGCTGCGCGGGATGATCATCCCGCGCCCGATCCACTGTGAATGCTCGATGATTTGCAGACCGTCGGGCTCGCCGTCGGCGAGGAAGGTCTTGATCGAGAAGCCTCGTTGGGGGGTTGACATCCTGCCTGCCTCCTGTCAGATATTTTTGGGTCGTGCATCGGCTCCGGCCGCGCAATTCCTGCCTTGGACCCGGGGCGAGTGTACGCCGAGGCGGGGGGGGCTCCGGAGTTTCCGACAAGCTGTCCACAGCGGGACGGGTGCAAACGGTGGGCCGAGCCTGGGCGAGCGCAACGCCAGACGCCGCAAGGGGTATTGGTCGTGGTCTCCCGGTTGCTGCAATCAGGCGGATCGCCCCGCGTTGGTCGTGCTCCAAGGGCTGATTCCGGGGCGAGAGGCGCCAGAATAAGCACGAGTTTCCAGCTTGTCAGGATCGGGAAGATAGGGAATTTAGAGAATTCCAGATTGCATTCAGCGGGGGGGGGGGGGAGCCTGACGATGAATCGTAAAATACTCCCGGTTTGCGAGCATGACAGATGAAGGGGAACGCCATGAGAAATCCGCGTAGAACGGCTTTGTCCGCCTTGGTCGGAACCCTGCTTCTTCCGGTTGCCACAGCGATCGGGAGCGCACCGCCACTACATGTTGATGCGGCTCAAGAGGTACAGGCTCCGGTCGTCGCGGACCTCAACGCCCGGTTTGACGTGATCGGAGCCGACATGATCGGCGAGATGCGCGTCACCCAGTCCGCCACCGGGCAGATCACGATCAAGGCGGATCTCTCGACAAGCCCGACATCCGAGGACGCGCCCCAGGGGCGGGTGCAGATTTCAGCTGCGATCAACCCCGAGGTGCGTGAGTTGCTGGTGAGCCCCGTTCTCTCGCTGTATCAGGTTGAGGACCGGCTCCTTCTTGTGGATCGCATTCCATGGGCGAACGGGTACGACACGGTGCGCGTACGGGATCTGACCCGGAACATGGTGTTGCTTGAGGTCGATGTCCTGGTCGAGGACGCGGATTCGCTCGGCGCTGGCGTGTTCGATCGCGCCGTGGTCTCGCTCTCTGAAGGGATGCGGGGCGGCATCTGCCAACCGTCGCTCCTCGATTGCCTCAACGCCGCGAAGGAAGCCTGCGAGCATGGCGTGGCAACATTCAGCTACACATGCAATGGAGAGACCCTTGAAGTGACATGCAGCTTTTCATGCCGAGAGCCGGTTCCTGAGTAAGGCGACGAGGGTATCACAACATTTCTGACACCATGCGTGCCGAGCGTGACGCTAGGCACGTTATTATGCGATCGTCCCCTCCGGCGGCTCCAGCGGCAGCGACCTGGCCAGCTTCAGATAGCTCAGCCAGTTCGACTCTGCCTCGATCATCGAGTCGCCCGCGAACTTGTCGCAGAAGCACCGGGCGACCTCAAACGCGACGACGTGCTCCATGACGACGCCGGCGGCGGACAGGGCGCACACGTCCGAGCGCTCGTACTGGCTCTCGTCGGGGGCCTTGGTGTTGAGATTGACGCTGGGCAGGCCCCGGAGCAGGGTGGCGATGGGCTTCATGGTCCCGGTCACCACCAATGGCATCCCATTGGTCATGCCGCCCTCGACGCCGCCGGCGTTGTTGGTCGGACGGGTGAAGCCCAGGCAGGGGTCGTTCATCATCGAGCTGTCAAAGTAGATCGGGTCGTGGACCTCGGAGCCGGGCTTGCCCGCGACGCCCACGCCCATGCCCAGCTCGACGGCCTTGAACGCCTGGATGCCCATGACGGCATAGGCGATGCGGGCGTCGAGCTTGGTGGTCCAGTCCATGCACGAGCCGATGCCGGGGGGGAGGCCAAACACATGCGTCTCGACCTTGCCGCCGGCGGTGTCCTTGTCGATCTTGGCCTGGCGGATGATCTCGCGCTGGCGCTGTGTCACCTGCTCGTCGGGGCAGTAGGTGTCCGAGGTGTCGCGGAGGTTCTTGGCCTCGTGCCAGTTGTCTTCGCGGACGACGATATCTGTGCGCGCGTCGAGGATCTGGCGTGTGAAGCCAAAGGTCTCGATTCCGAAGTGGCGGAGGAGGCAGCGGGCGATGGCGCCGGCGCCGGTGCGGCTGGCGGTCTCGCGGGCGCTGGCGCGCTCGAGGGTTTCGCGGCAGTCGGTGGTGAGCCACTTGATCGAGCCGCTCAGGTCCGCGTGCCCCGGGCGCGGGCGGTAGACCGGCGGCGTCTTCTCAAGATCATCGAGGCGAGAGTCTTTGTTTTTGATCGCGAAGACGAGGGGCGAGCCGATGGTCTTGCCGCGCCGAACGCCGCAGAGGAACTCCATCTGGTCGGTTTCGATTTTCTGGCGCCCGCCGCGCCCGTACCCGCCCTGGCGGCGGCGCAGCTCGGTGTTGATCAGGTCCAGGTCGAGCTCGAGGCCCGCGGGCAGGCCCGTGATGGTGGTGATGAGCACAGGCCCGTGAGATTCGCCGGCGGTCTGATAGTCCAGGGTTGGCATGGTGCAAGGATACTCACCACCGACCCCTCACCCCGAACCGAGAGACACCGCGTGCCCCATTCCAACTACGACGCCATCCTCTGCGACATCGACGGGTGCCTCTCGCCCGAGGCGCCCGGCGCCATGAACCTGGCGGCGCTGGGCAAGGTCGCGGCCTGGAACCGGCGGGCGCGGGAGGACGGGGATGCCCCGCGGTTGACGCTGTGTACGGGGCGTCCGCTGCCGTTCACCGAGGCGATGGCCAGGGCGGTCGGCGCGTTCGACCTGCCGATCGTCTGCGAGAGCGGGGTGTGGCTGCTGGAGATGGACCCGTACCGCTGGGCCATGGACCCGCAGCTCACACCCGAGCACCTGGACATGGCCCGCTCGATGCAGGCGTGGGTGGGCGAGAGCTTCAAGGGCGTGTTCTTCGAGGCGGGCAAGTCGGCGGCTGTCACTGTCTTTCATCGCGACGGGCCAAAGCCCCTTCGCGACGAGATCCAGCCCGCGATCAAGGACGAGATCGCGCGCCGGGGCTGGCCCCTGCGCACCGCCATGACCTGGACCTGCGTCAACATCGAGCCCGAGTTCATCTCCAAGGGCACCGGCATCGACCGCCTCATCGAGCAGACCGGGCTGAAGCCCGACCGCCTCGCCGGCATCGGCGACACCATGAGCGACGTGCCCATCCGCGAGCGCGTCGCGTGGTTCGCCTGCCCGGCCAACGCGGATGAACGCCTGAAAGAGCTGGCGGATTATGTGTCGGAGAAAGAGGAAGCCGAAGGCGTGCTTGAAATCCTTGAGAGGTTGGAAAACGGGGCGCTCTGATCCGAGCCGCGAGCGTAAGCTCGCGCACTCAAACGGTTGCACTCACGAGCTTACGCTCGCGGCTCGGTCGGACTTACCTCTCCGCCAATCGGTCCAGCGGGAACGCCGGGTCGTATCAGCGCATACCGTACCCGACCCGATGCTCACGCCTTCTTGAGATTCACGATGGACCCCGACGACCATGTCTGCCTGTGCTTCCGCGTCTCGATGCGGAAGATCCGCGCGTACCTCAAGCGGGAGAACCCGCCGGTGGCGTCGCTGATCTCCGAGTGTCTCGACGCGGGGACGGGGTGCCAGTGGTGCGTGCCGTTCTTGAAGCATCTGCACGCCCAGCACCAGCGGGGCGAGACGCCCGACCTGCGCGTCAGCCCGGGCGATTACGCCGGGGCGCGCAAGAGCTTTCACACCAGCGGCGAGCGGGACGCACAGGTCGTTGAACGCGCCACCGAGCACGATGAAGAGGAATAGAACGTCCCCGTGCTGCTGACCCGTCCTCGGGTCAGTGCCGATGCAAGGGTGGCGTGCAGACGCCGCTTCGGCTTCTGCACGGTTGGCGCTCGATCGTGGAGAAGCCGCAGCGGCGTCTCCACGGCACCCACAGATTCACTGATCCGAGGACGGGTCAGTGGCACGGGACCTGCCGCCAAACAACGCTCGCGCAAAGAAAGAGCCCCGGACAACGCCGGGGCTCTTGTATGCTCACGCGCGAAATCGGGCGCTCACTCTTCCGTCGGGAGTTCAACCTCTTCGGGCGGCAGCACCTGGGAGGGCGGAATCAGCCCGGCGGCCTCGGCCGCGGCCAGCTCGTCCTCGTCGAGCTGGCGGAGCTCGAGCCCGGCGTCAACCAAACGCTCGCGGACCTCGGTGAGCGAGGTGGCGCCGAAGTTTTTGACGCCCATCAGCTCGGCCTCGGTGTGGCTGCACAGATCGCCCAGGCTCTGGATATTGAGCAGCTGGAGCGCCTTGCGGGCGCGGACGGAGAGCTGCAGCTCGGAGACGGGCTTGTTGAGCATGCCCTCCTTGCCCGAGCCTCTGAACTTCTCCATCATCTGGTTTTTGGCGGCCCGGCGCGCGTCCTCCTGGCCCTGGCCGAGCTTGAGGCCCTTCTGCGTAAGCATGCGCTTGATCTCGTCGAGCGAGCTCTCGCCGAAGTTGCGATAGCTCATCAGCTCCGGCTCGGTGATGCGCAGCAGATCGCCGAGCGAGCGGATGTTCATCTTCTTGAGGCAGGTCCGGGCGCGGACGGAGAGCTCGAAATCAGTCACCGGCGTATCGAGCATGGCCTTGCGCTTGAGCAGGTCGCGCTCGTTGTCCTCTTCGATAACCATGCCGCGGCTGGCCTGGACATCGCGCAGGAACAGGCGGGCGCGCGGGTGGTTGGGGTTGGTCTCGAGCACCTGGCGCAGGCAGCGCTCGGCCCGCGAATAGTCGCTGCGGTCCTCGTACAGAACAGCCAAGTTCAGCAGCGCGTTGATGGGCGCGGGCGGGTACTCGCACGAGCGTTCATACAGCGCCAGGGCCTCGTCCTCCTCGCCGCACAGGTCGAGCAGGTAGCCCAGGTGGAACAGCGCGTCGGCGTGGGTCGGGTCAGAACTGATCCCGGCGCGAAGCTCGGCGATCGCTCCCTCGCGGTCGCCCGCAGCTTCGAGTCGGCGCCCCTCGCTGACGTGCGCCGACGCGGCCTGCGTATCGCCCGACGCCGCTGCGCCGATCACCATCTCCATCGGATCGTTCGTCATCAGTTGCTCCTGCCCAGAGGCTCGGCGCCAGCCCCAGGTGGGGCGCCGACCGTTGGATCTCAATAGTAGGCCCCGAGACGGGCGGTTCTGAGGGGGAGCGCGACAGCTCAGACCGAGCCGGGCGTCATCCCCGCGACCACTTCCTCGCCCGGATCGGCGCCATCAATAGCCCCGCCCCCCGCGCCCACCAGATCCAGCGTCCGCCAGTGCCCGCCCATGAACCGCCAGCCCATGCACACCCCGAGCCCGATGATGTAGCCCGCTGCCCCGATCCACGGCCCGATCGACCCCAGACCCGGGAACAGCCAGATCATCGCGTGCCCGCCCCCGACGATGAAGGTCCACGAGAGGACGACCGTCGCGATCCCGGGCCAGACGGTGTCGCCCGCGCCGCGAAGGGCCGCGGACATGATGATGGCGATGGCGTCAAAGAGCTGGAAGACCGCCGCGGCGATCATGACCGAGGCGCCGACGCGGAGCACACTGAGGCGTTCGCCCTCGTCCATGTCGCTCGGGACAAAGACCGCGATCAGATCCTCGCGGAAGACGATGAACGCGAGGGCGCACAGGCCCATGTACGCGAGCGTCACCTTGAGCCCGAGCCAGGCCCGGGCCGAGGCCAGGTCCGGGCGGCGCATGCCCATGGCCCGTCCGACCATGGCCGAGACCGCGATTGAGAGCCCGATGGCGGGCATGAACGCGATGTGCATGTAGCGCAGCGCGATCCACCCGGCGGTGTTGTGGATCACCGCCTCGCTCGCCTGCGCCTGGGCCAGCACTGGCCCGACCAGGTCCGACCGGGCCGCCACCTGCGCCGCCCCCCCCAGCGGCAGCAGCACCGCCATCAGATAGCCCCAGCAGATCAGCTCGTTGCCCATCATCAGGCCCGCGGGCCACCCGACGCGGAGCAGATCCTTGATCGGCTTGAGCGAGGGGCGCCAAGCGAGGCGGGTCTTGAACTTCGCGTTCCAGCGCGGGCCAAGGAAAATCGCCATCGGGATCGCCAGCTCGAACGCGGTCCCGATGACCGTGCCGATCGCGGCGCCGGGCACCCCCATCGCCCCGATCCCCAGCGTTTGGGCGATCGACCCGAACACGCCCGCAAAGGGTGTCCCATCGGGCGGGCCTTCCGGGCCGAAGATGAGCACGGCGTTGGCGCACACATTGACCAGATTGCCCAGCAGCACCGCGACCATCACCACGCCCGGCTTGTGCATGCCGAAGAAGTAGTTCGCCAGCCCGCGGCTGGCCAGGGTCAGAAAGGCGCCCCCGATGAGCACATGCGCGTACTGCGTCTCCATCTTGACGAGGTGCTCGTCGGCGTGAATCACGCTGAAGATCGGCCCGAGCGCAAAGGCGAACGGAATGAACAGGATCGAGGCGACAGCGCTGAGCCAGATCCCGCTCCAGGCGTACGCGGCGCCGCGCTCGGGCGTGCCCGCGCCCAGGTTCTGCGAGACGAACGAGTTGACGATCGAGAGCAGCCCGAGCATCGAGGCGAGCGCGATCCAGACGAACATCCCGCCGTTGCCCTGGGCGGCGACGTACACCGGGTCGTGCGGCTCGATCCGCGAGACCATCATCGCGTCGATGAACTGCATGACCGTGTAGCTGGTCATCGTGACCACCGTCGGCGCCCCGATCACGAGCATCTCGATCAGCGGGTGGCGCACCGGGTCGCCCTTGAGCGCGGGCGTCTCGGGGCGGTGTTGGTCCTGGTCTGTCATCGCACTCCCGCCCGCTCGATCACCCGTCTACGCCCGAGCGCTGGCGAGGTTGCCGACGCGGACGGGGATCTTTGCTCACTGGGCGGGTCGAGTCTCGGGGAGCTTTCCAGAAGAGCGTCCGCGAGCGGTCGGCGGGCTGGATTGGCACATCCGGATCGCCATCTCGATCGACGCGAGCATGCTCCCCGGGTCGGCCCGGTCGGCGCCGGCGATATCGAACGCCGTCCCGTGGTCCGGGCTGGTGCGCACGGTCGGCAGCCCCAGCGTCACATTGACCGACTCGTCCCGCGCCAGCAGCTTGACGGGGATCAGCCCCTGGTCGTGGTACATCGCGACGACCAGGTCGTACTCGCCCGCGAGGGCCGCGTTGAAGATCGTGTCGCCCGGGAAGGGACCGGAGACATCGATCCCCTGGCGGACGGCGTGCCCGATCGCGGGCTCGATCAGGCGGGTCTCCTCATCACCCAGCAGCCCGTCCTCGCCCGCGTGCGGGTTGAGCCCGCAGACCGCGATCCGCGGGCGGGCGACGCCCAGGCGCTGCATCCCCTCGCGCCCGAGGTCGATCGTGTCGAAGACCCTTCCGATCGTCAGCACATGGCGAATATCCATCAGCGGCAGGTGTACCGTTGCGAGCACGACGTTGAGCTTCGGCCCGGCGAACATCATCGCGCTGCGCTTGGCGCCGAGTCGCGAGGCCAGCAGCTCGGTGTGCCCCGCCCAGCGCGAACGCCCCGCCAGATCCCACGCCTTCTTGGAGATCGGCCCGGTGACAATCGCGTCGATGTGCTCGGCGTCGCCCGGGGGCTTGGCCGCGTCCTTGATCGCGTCCTCAACAAGTCGGAACGAGAGCGCCCCGCCCGCCTTGGTCGCTGACGGGCGGGCGCGGGACCAGTCATCCTCGGGCGTGTCGTAATCGACCAGCACGACGCGGTGGCTTTTGGTGACATCACGGAGGGCGCTGCCGGCTTCGAGTCGCCACCAGTCGGGCTCGATGGAAGCTCGCTCGGCCGCCGCGAGCATGGCCCCGCCCGAGGCGTAGACGACGTACCGGGCGTCTTTGGGCGCTTTGGCCAGGGCCTTGACGATAATCTCAGGCCCGATCCCGCCCGGATCGCCCATGGTGACGCCGATGACGGGGTGACTTGGGATGTTGGGGGCGGCGTCCATTGGGGGATGATATCCGGCGCGCGCGCCTCCCCGATTACACCCTGAAGATCGACCCCAGCTTCTTGCCCAGCAGCATCGACGCCCCGAACAGCGTGACGGTCAGCAACCCCATCCCCCAGACGCCCATCGCGCTGGCGATGTACGGCCCATCCCCCAGGCGGTTCGAGAACTCGAAAATCGCCTTCGTGATCGGGAAGTGGACGCTCCGCTGCGCCAGGATCAGCGAGTCCGAAACCTCGAGCATCGAGAAGCTGAACACCAGCAGGCTCCCCGCGATCAGGTTGGCCATGATCAGCGGGATGATGACCTTGCGCACCGCCATCACGCGCGACGCGCCCAGGTTCACGGCTGCATCTTCAAGCTCGCCCGAGGTCTGCTCCAGGCCCGCGACGGTCGAGCGGACGATGTACGGCAATCGGCGCACGGCGTACGCGATAATCAGCAGCGGGAACGGGTTCGGGTTCGACCCGAACACCTCCAGATCCAGCCACGACCCGTCCAGCGGGGCCACGAACTCTTGCCCGAAGATCCGCAGCGTCCCCTCGAAGGGCCACGTCAGCGTGACGGCGACATACCCGAACGCCATCACCAGCCCCGGCACCGCCAGCGGGAGCATGCACAGCGCATCGAGCAGCGCCCGCCCCTTGACCGTGGTCCGCACGATGATGTACGCGATCAGGATGCCGAAGAAGGCGCTGAGCAGAACAGCGCTGAGGCTGAGCATCAGCGAGTTTTTGATCGAGCTGAACGCGAGGTCACTGGTCAGGGCCTCGGCGAAGTGAGAGCCCGTGATCGACTCGGGGAAGACGGACTTGTACCAGCTCCCGGGCTGGGTGATGCTCGTGAGCACGACGCCCGCGTGCGGCAGCAGCGCCAGAACTGTCACAAGCCCGAAGGCGCCGCCCGCGAGCAAGCCCCGCCAGCCCGTGAGCGTCTCCACGCCCGACGAGCGCGAGGCCTTGGAATACATCTCGTACCCACGCCGCCCGAACACGAACTTACCCAGGATGTACGCCCCAATCGCGCTGGTGAGCAGCACCAGCGTCAGGGCGTACGGCTCGCCCGAGTTCTCGACCTCCTTGAGCTTCTCGAAAATCTGCACGGACGTCACGAGCTTGTAATCAAACATCAGCGGCGTGCCCAGCTCCGTGAAGCTCCAGATGAACACGATCGTCCCGCCCGCAAACAACCCCGGGCGGATCAGCGGGAGGGTGATCTTGAAGAACCGCCTCCAAGGCCCGGCGCCGAGGTTCTCGGCGGATTCATCGAGCGCGGGGTCGAGGTTGGCCAGCGATGCCGTCGCGTTGAGATAGATAATGGGATAGAGGTGGAGCGCCTGAACCACCACGACCCCCCAGAATCGGGCGGATCCGAGCACGTCCCAGTCCGTGCCCAGCAGGGTGTTGAGCGAGCCCTCGCGCCCGAGGAGCATTTTGACGCCGATGGCGCCGACGAACGGGGGCAGGATCAGCGGGACGAGAATGGCGGCGTTGAGAAAGGTCTTGCCCGGATACCGATAGTTCGCCGAGAGCATCGCCAGGGGCAGCGCGACCGCGATGCACAGCATCGTCGTGATCAGCGCGATCTTCAGGGACGAGAGCAACGCCCGGACCTGGAGCGGATCCTCGAAGACCAGCCTGAGGTGCTCGAGCGTGAAGCCTCGCCCGGTCGCGACATCCTGGGCCAACCCGCCGCGGACGGTGAGGTAGATCGGGTAGAGCAGGGTCGCGGCGAGCAGCAACAGCAGCGCCGCGAGCAGCGAGTAGCTCCAGGTTCGTCGGGCAACGGGCAGGGACATGGGGCGAGTGTAGCCGGAGAGGCAAGGGCGCTCCCCCCGGGGACCGGTGGCGGACCGAGCCCGGCTCTTAGTCCTGCCTGGTCGCGGTGACGATGAGGCTCAGCCCAAACCCGAGGCTGATGTTGTTCTCGAGCTTGCGGTACCAGGCGTGCAGGGCGCGGATGACCAGGCGCGTGGGCCAGCTCTTGGCCTTGTCGGTGCGGATATCGCCGTTGAGCTCGCGCCTGAGCACCCGCTCGGAGAACCAGTACGGCACAAACCCGAGCGCGTTCCAGTGTCGAGAAGAATCAATACTGAAGCCGGCGTCTTGCATCTTGCCCACCAGCTCCTTGCGCGAGTACCGGCGGTAGTGCCCGTTGCGCAGGTCGCGCTTGCCGTACAGCGCCTGGAAGGCTGGCACGAGGACGATCAACTGCCCACCGGGCGCCAGGGCGGCGTGGATCCGCGCGAGCTGGCTCCGGTCGTCTTCGATGTGCTCGAGCACGTCGATAATGGTGATGGTCTCAAACCGGAGCCCGAGGGTGTTCACGGACTCGCCCGTGCCGTGGAAGACCTTCAGCTCGGTATCCCGGGCGTTGGCGTTCTTGACGAGCGCCTCGTTGGGTTCGAGCCCGAAGACGGTGTGCCCGCGCCGGCGGAGGATGGTCAGCAATGTCGCCGACCCGCACCCGATGTCCAGCACGCTTTCACCCCGGACCAGCGAGGCGATCAGGCGGTGGAGGTTGAGGTTTCGGAAGTCGTTTCGGTGCGATCCGAGGCCGGCGTAGAGGTCGGCGAGAAACTCGGCCGACGAGGCGCCGGCGACGGCGGAGTCCTCGATCTCGATCGCGACGGGAGCGGGCTTGACGCCGGTGCTTGACATGACAATCTCGCCTGACTCGTTCCCGACCACGATCGCGGGAAACACCCCCGAGACCGAGCGGGAGCATCGTACCGGCGTCGGGGCGTCCGTGCGGGTCGGAATCACACGCCGGCGGGCGGGCGCAGGGCCTCCGGCCCGACGGTCTGGATCGTCATCCGCCCGGGCGTGCGCCGCTTGAGGTAGTCGTTGACGCGGTCGAGCGTGACGCCGTCGATCCGCTCGGTGAGTTCGGTCATGGACCTGGCCCGCCCGAGGACGCGCATGTCGCCGGCCAGGGCCGAGGCCCGGGCGCCGGTGGACTCGCCCCCGAAGACCAGGCGAGACTTCATCCCGACCCTGGTCCGGTCGAGCTCGCTCTGGTCGATGCCCGCGGCGATCCGGTCGAGCTCGCCCAGGAGTACGTCGAGCGCTTCCTGGGCGTGTTCGGGGGTGGTGCCGACGTAAGCCGAGACGCCCGCGAACTCTTTGTCCGCCCGGTAGCCGGCGCTGACGGAGTAGCACAGCCCGCGTTTCTCGCGCACCTCGGTGAACAGGCGCCCGGACATCCCGCCCGAGAGCACGCTCACAACGACCCGCTCAAGAATGGAATCCTCGTGCGGCTCGGGCGGAGCGTCATGCACGACGAGGATCTGAACCTGGTTCGAGTCGTCATTTTCGTGGGCGTAGCCGCGGGGCGCCTCGCCCGAGATGGTGTACGAGCCGCCCTGCCCGGACCAGCCATCGAGGAGCGAATCAAGGCGATCGCCCAGCTCGCTTGCGTCCACATCGCCCGCGGCGGTGATGATCGACCCGCCGGGCCTGCCCAGGCTCGTCCACGCCTTGCGGACGCTTTCGCTGGTGAGCGAGGCGATGCCCTCGGGTGTGCCGAGCCCGGAGCGGTCGAAGGGCGCCGGGTAGTGCCTGGCGCGGGCGCCGAGCACGCATCGCTCTTGCGGGTCATCGCCGAGCGACTCGATCGCCTGGATGGCGAGGTCTTTCGTGGGCGCGAGCGCGTCGTCGGTGAGCGCAGGCTTTCGGACCATATCCACGAGCAATGGCAGCGTTTCGCCCAGCTTGGCGCCCAGGCACGCGACGCTCAGTCGCAGGTGCGTCGTGCCCGAGCTCGAGCTCCGGGCGGCGCCCAGGCGGTCAAAGGCGTCGGCCTGCGAGCGAGAATCCAGGTCGCCGGCGCCGCGCATGAGCAGCTCGGACATCACCTGCGAGCGTCCGAGAGTGTTGGGCTCGTCGGTCACGGAGCCGGCGGGCAGAAGCCAGCAGAGGCCCGCCGAGCGCATGGCGGGGATGTTTTCCACAATGAGCGGGACGCCGCAGGCCAGGTCTCGTCGTGTCGGTTCGGTCATCATCACTCCTTGATCTGTTCCGAATCAGCATCTGATCTGGGCGCAGTCTAGGAACGACACACGTCGATGCGCGAGCCTGTCGGTTATGCCGATTGGGCGCTCTCAGACATGATCTCGACGCCAACGGCGCCCAACTGCGCGCAACAAACACGACGCAACTGCCCCGAACACACGCGCAACACACGCGATCTCACACGAAACCCGCAATCGTGCGCAAGAACCGCGCCGGGTGTGTCTGCGCGCCAACACACCCGGCGCGCCCGGTCGCGGCGCGTCCGATTCAGTCGCGCATGTGTTCGTGAGAGCGCGAACGCCGAGCGCGTTGGCGATGCGCATCGCGCAGATCGGCGCTGTCACACCGCGCCTCATGCACGCGCCAGCACGCCCTGTGCGCTGCACACGCTGGTTGATCTCGGTATGGTGATCGTCATGTTGATCAACGATCCGCGCAAGATCAGCCCGCTTGACTCAAGCGGTGTGTAAACAGATACCGATACGGTTTGTTGTGACGGGCACTTCCACGATGTTCTGATTGAGACCGACCAACACTGGTACCCAACCGAGGAGACCACACCATGGCGAAGAAGAAGACCCGAAAGAAAGCGAGCCGCAAGAAAGCGACTCGCAAGAAGGCCACTCGCAAGAAGACCCGCAAGAAGGCCACCCGTAAGAAGGCCACCCGTAAGAAAGCGACTCGCAAGAAGGCGACTCGCAAGAAGACCCGTAAGAAGGCCACCCGTAAGAAGGCGACTCGCAAGAAGGCCACCCGCAAGAAGGCCACCCGCAAGAAGGCCACTCGCAAGAAGGCCACCCGCAAGAAGGCCACCCGCAAGAAGGCCACTCGCAAGAAGGCCACCCGCAAGAAGGCCACTCGCAAGAAGGCCACCCGCAAGAAGGCCACCCGCAAGAAGGCCACCCGCAAGAAGGCACGGAGGCGTGCGACCCGCCGCTAAGGCGGGCGCTCTTTATCTCCGGTCGGGTCCACGGACCCGTCTGCGGAACATCGTTGACTTTCGGGGCCGGCCACAGCGCCGGCCCCGTGCCCTTTTTAGAGGTCCACACCCCTCACCCGCTTGCCCCGGCTCCCCGGCGCCCCCACACTTGGGTATGAGCCAGGAGACTGACCATCCCGCGATCGACCGAGCGCAGCGGACGCTGCGCCAGTACCGCGAGGGCGCGCTCGACACCGACGGCGCCGTCCATCGCCGGCGATTCATCATCGACCCCGCCGACGGCTCGCTCATTCTCGAGCTGACGCCCGCGGAGCTTGGCGCGTCGCAATCGGTGCTGCATGTGCCCGAGGAGGAGCTGCCCGGCGCCGCGGACACCTCGCTGCAACTGCTGCTCTCGCTCGAAGAGATCGACCCCGAGACCGCGTTTGTGTGCGACCGCTTCATCGCGGCCCACGGGCGGCGCTCGCTGGGGCGCTGGGCCAGGGCGCGCATCGAGACCGCCCGAACAAGCGACAGCGTGATGCCCGGCGAGGATCTCATGGCGCCCAACCCGATCCGCGCCGACGAGGGGCGCCTGCTCCGCCTGCTCAACGCCGACCGCGCGGCACTGCGAAAGGGCGTGCTCGCCCTGACCGGTCTTGATGTGGACGAGCCGCTCGCGGTGGCGTGCGACCCCTGCGGGTTCGACGTGCGCGGGGGCGTGGGCGTGATCCGGGGCGAGTTCGAGTCGCCCGGGGAGGACGCCGACGCGATCGCGAGGACGATAGAGGCCCTGCTCCGGGGCGCCTGAGCGAGAATCTCGCTTCAACCGTCACGCTGCGGCGCTCGTATACTGGACTGGAAGATCCAGATGGCCCCAACGCCACCAGGCAAGGAGGCGGCCCGTGCGCAAGGACATCAGCTACAACAACATCATCGACGGCGCCGATTTCGACCGCGCCCAGGCTGCGGCGGACGCGACCGAGGGCCAATCCGCCGACCAGATCGTGACCGAGGGCTTCTACGTCACCCAGATGTACGACCGGTACACCGCTGAGAACCACGCGGTCTGGAAGGAGATGTACGAGCAGCGCTGGGAGGTGCTCGAGCAACAGGCCTCGAACACCTTTATCGACGGGCTCAGGGCGATCCGCCTGGTCTCCGATCGCGTCCCGATGCTCTTTGGCGAGCAGCCCGACCCGAACGACCCGGGCAAGACGATCAAGGGCATCAACGAGTATCTGCGCCCGCTGACGGGGTGGCAGAGCCGGGGGGTGCCGGGGTATCTGCCCGCCAAGGCGTTCTTCGCGTGCCTGGCGCAGCGTGAGTTCCCCACGACCGTCATCATCCGCCCGCGCGAAAAAATGGACTACCTGCCCGAGCCGGACATCTTCCACGATGTCTTCGGGCATGTACCCCTGCACGCCGACCCGGTTTTTGCCGACTTCCTGCAGACCTACGGCAAGGCCGCGCTGCACACCGACGACGCGAAGCACATCGAACGCCTCGCCCGCCTCTTCTGGTTCACCGTCGAGTTCGGGCTCATCAAGGAAGACAACCGCCTCAAGATCTACGGCTCGGGACTCGTCTCGAGCCACGGCGAGGCCAAGCACTGCCTCGAAGCCCCCGAAGGAACCGGCAAGGGCCAGGTCGAACGCCGCCCGTTCGATCTGGAGCGCGTCTGCGAGACGACGTTCGAGATCGACAAGTACCAGCCGATCCTGTACGTGCTCGAGAGCTTCGAGCAGCTGCGGGACGCGATGACCAAGTACGCCGAGCGGGTGCTGGACGAGGCGAAGGCGGCGGTGTGAGTGCCGAGCACGATGCGACTTCTCTCTCGCAACTCTACTGGCTACATGGCACGAGCAGCCATTTACCTCTTGCTCGGCGTTCTGACCACTTACCTGGTTGCCGTTGGTTCGTGGCTCGCTTTCGGTGGTATACAGATATTCAACCGTGAGTTTCAGCGGGATGACGAGATCAGGGGTGGCATCGCCTATTCACCTGCGTTCACCCGTTGCAGCTTATCGAACTCACGCTTCCATTCATCAACTTTCGATCCACTTGCGATGAAAAGACGCGCGTTCCCCACCGCACAGATCCCGTTTTGGGCATCGACCGAACTACGGTTGGCGCTAACCGATGGAGTGACGCTCCAGCACTCTCCGATTCCGATCAACAATACGGCCCCCGTTGAACCAGACGTCACCATCTCTCGCGAGGTGGATGTCTACGCGACAGGACTGCCGCTTCGCGCACTGAAGGCCCAAGTGTGGACTCTCGACGACCCGAGCTTTAGGTATCGCAACGCCGGTCCTGTCGAACGGCTCGGCTGGTCGCCAGCCCTCCCTGTCCTGGATGATGAAGTGCCAATGATGCCGATCTGGCGTGGTCTCTTCGTGAACTCGTTGGTTTTCGCTGCCACTTGGTGGGGGCTTGTCTCTGGTACCCGTGCTACACACCGAGGGCTTCGACGACGGTTCAGAGACCGGCGCGGCCTCTGCCCCCAATGCGCCTACGACCTCGCCGACACCCCCACTTGCCCCGAGTGCGGCTTCGGCGCCAGTCTAGAATCACGCTCCTCACAAGGAGACTCACCATGAAACCCAACGAAGGCTCGATCGACCGGATCATCCGCTTCGTCCTTGGCGGCGGGCTGATCGCTGCGGCGATTTTCTGGCTCGGCGCGATGACCAAGTACGCCGAGCGGGTGCTGGATGAGGCGAAGGCGACGGTGTAGGGGCAGAAAGCCGTGATATCGCTGGTACCAAGACACCCGCTGCGAACGCTGCTGCGGGTGTCTTTTTTCATCTTTCTGGGAGCGGCGACAACTCTCTTTGTTGCGTGGGGTATCTGCGTTGCTGACGGTCGCGACTGGATCTCTACGGCCTGGCACACCGGTTCTGAGCATGTCAACCTCAGCTTTGCCGAACAAGACATGTGGGGCGAGGGAATGCTTGGAGGACCAGTTGCTTTCTATCAAGTCCACGCCCAAGCCCGTAATTGGGCGTACGAGAAGTTCGACGGCGGACGACAGGTCTCCATCCCGAGTCGAACCGTTGAGGTTCCGGGATGGATGCGCGTGTCATTGCCAAGTCATTCCCCGCTCTCTCGGCTCTCGGATTATCGCGTGTATGGGTTCCCGATGCGATCCCTCGTGTCCCGTACGAACGTGACGGGCTTTCTTGAAAGCGCATCGAACAGTGCCCCGTCACCGCCGGGCATCCAGATCGAAGAGCAATGGAGCATCTCCAGTGGGATCATGTACTCCCAAGCCCCGGTCACTATCCCACTACCCATCCGACCGATCCCCCTTGGATTCACGCTCAACACGCTGATCTACGGATCCGCCTGGACACTCCTCATCTGGTCCCCCTTCGCTGCAAGGCGGACCCTCCGCCGCCGCCGCGGCCTCTGCCCCCAATGCGCCTACGACCTCGCCGACTCCCCCACCTGCCACGAGTGCGGCTACGGAGCCCGTCTAGAATCACGCTCCTCACAAGGAAACTCACCATGAAACCCAACGAAGGCTCGATCGACCGGATCATCCGCCTCGTCCTCGGCGGTGGGCTGATCGCTGCGGCGATTTTCTGGCTCGGCGCGATGGACGGCGCCATCCTCGGCATCGGCGCCGGGATTGTCGGCATCGTCCTGCTCGTCACCGCCCTCGTCGGCTTCTGCCCGGCGTACAAGATCTGCGGCATGAGCACCTGCAAACTCAAAGCGGCGGAATAGGGGCCCCCCGTGGTCGCTGGCGCTCCCCGGCTCGGTCTTTCGGAGCCGGGGAGCGCCAGCGACCACGGGAGAATGCTTTCCCAAGTCGCTTGCGCTCCGGGCTCGGACTGGTTTCCTGTTCTCGGTCCTGGCATCGGTCCCGGTTTTCGCCCATGATGTGCCCATGCCCTTTCGTCCGCTCATCCTGTGCGCACTCGCCCTGCTCCTGACCGGGTGCGCCTCGACGCGCCCGATCGACATCAAGACCATCCAGCACGACGAGCTGGCGACCATCGCCAGCGCCCTCGATCGCACGATCGACGAGGCCTACGCCGACCCGAACGCCCGCTGGCACGCGGGCTGGACGGGCAACGTCGCGGTCAACTGGTTCGAGGGCAAGAACCGGGGGTTGTGCTACCAGTGGCGCGACCAGGTCTACGACGGCGTCGCGGGCGACTGCGCCGATGTCGGCTGGGAGGCTTGGGGCCTGACGATCAACCGGGGTGTCAAGGGCGAGCACCACGCCGTGCTGGTGTTTGACCCGGCGCTCGGCTCAGTGCAGCAGGTCCTTTCCGATCAACCAACCGAGGGCGCCTACATCCTCGACGCCTGGCGGCGCGGCAGGCCCGACATCTACTCCCTGCCCGACTGGCTCACGCTCTCAACGATCCGCAAAGGCCCGGAGCTGATTGACCTCGCTGCGCGAAGACGAGGCGGGGATGGCGAAGTGGACGAACTGCTGGGCCTCCGCCCGCCCGAGCCAGAGCCAGAGCCAGAGCCCGTGATCACGCCGGTCGAATCACTGCTTGCTGAGTAAGCGAGTGCGTTTATCCGTGCGGGTGTCACCCGCACCCCGACCCACACGGGCCAGGCCCAGCCTCTGGCTTGGCGCCCCCGATCGCGGGCAGGGAGACGATCTTCTCCACCGGCGCCTCCAGCGGCGTCGCCCCGGGGTCGATCCCCGCGCGCTCGCACACCTGCCCCCACGAGTCCAGACGCTCGCTCATCGCGTGCTCGACCTCGACCGTCTGGTCGTCAGCTTGTTCACACCGGTATTCGTAGCGTGGCATCGCGCCTCCTCTTGGGCAAGGGCTCAGAGCAGATCGGGTCAGCTCATTGCATATTCTACACGCCGGCGCCAACGCTGAGCACGCGCTTATTCGCGGCCGCTCCGGGGCGTCTCCGGGTCGTCCCGGTCCGGGATCGGGCGGTCATGCGGGTCGAACTCGCGCCCGGGCTCGCCCGGTTCGATCGGGCGACCGGCGTCGCGCAGGTGCTCGAGTCGCTCGGCCGTCTGGTGGACGTGGTCCGCCCGCAGCCCGAGCGTATCGACAAGCCACGACTCCCAGAGGCGGTGCGAGCGGACCACACCTCGGGCCAGGGCGCGCCCGGAATCGCGCAGCGCCAAGCCCTTGTTGGTCCGCTCGACGTGCCCGCGGCTCACCAGCTCGCGCAGCGCCGCCCGGGCCTGCGTGTGCCCCGTCGCTTCGCGGAGTTGGTCGTCGAGCATCGCGTGATCCGGGCGGATCTCTTCGAGGCGGAACAGCAGCGCGAGGATGTCGTCGCGGGCAATCTGGCGCGCCAGGCGACGTCGGCGGACGGCCCGGGCGATGACGCCGTGCGAGGGCGAGGCGAAGATCGCGCCGATAAGCATGAGCACGCCGACGATGGTCATGGTTCCCGCGATGTTCAGCGCCATGCCCTCGAACCCGAGCGCCGAGGGGAGGAACGCGCCCACAAGATAGCCCAGCACCCCCGTCACCACGGCGAAACCGACGCTGAGCAGGATCTGCGTCGAGTACCGATCCGTGAGCAGGCGGGCCGTCGCGGGCGGGGTGATGAGCATCGCGATGACGAGGATGGAACCCACCGCCTCGAACGCGGCGACGGTGGCGCCCGCGACGAGCGTCATCAGCACCGCGCCCATGAGCCCGGAGTTGATCCCGATCGCCGAGGCGTGGGCGGGGTCGAACGTCGTGATGCGGAGTTCCTTGAAGAACACCCCGACGAACAGCGCGATCACACCCACGGCGCCCAGCAGCACCACAACCTGTCGCGGGATCAAGTCCAGCGTCCCCGCGCTCCAGAACTCGCCCCAGTCCGTGGGTGGATACCAGTTGATGTACTCGAGCTGCCCATACAGCACACACCCGGCGTCGAGATCCACACCCCGGGCTGTGGACTGCTCGATGAGCAGCACACCCAGAGCGAACATGATCGAGAACGACACCCCCATCGCCGCCCCCGCCTCGACGCGCGCCACCCGGCGCAGCGCGCTGATCATCATCACCGTCACCAGCGCCGAGACCCCGGCGCCGAGGAAAATCGGCCATGTCGAACGCGAGCCCGCGATCAGAAACCCCACCACAATCCCGGGCAGCACCGCGTGCGAGATCGCGTCGCCCATCATCGCCTGGCGGCGCAGCACGAGGAAGTTGCCCAGCAGGGCGCACGCGAGAGCCGCGAGCGTGCCGGCGAGCATCGCGGGCAGGTCCAGCGAGATGAACGTTTCCATCTGCGGGCTCATGGGCGCCCCCCCGCCTCTCGCTCGGTGTGGTCGGGCAGGCGCTCGGGCAGGGCCTTGCGCTCGCGCAGCGCTGTTTCCAGCTCGTCGATGAGTTCGGGGCTCAGGACGTGCTCGACGAGGTCCGCCGAGAGATCGACGTGCGAGGGCGCGAGATCGGCGTAGGTCATCAGGTACTGCTCCCAGAGGCGGTGGTTGCGCGTCACACGGGCGCCCTCGCGCGTACCCCGCTCGGTGAGGCTGGCGCCGGCGCCGGAAACCTCGATCAGGCCCGACAGGCGCAGGTCCACCCGCGCCAGCACCGAGCCCAGCCCGAGCCCGCGCGAGACGAGGTCATGCGTCGGGATTGAGACCGGGGCGCCGCCCCGGTCCTGGGCCTCGTACAAGCGGCGGAGCCAGTGCTCGCGCGCAACGCGCCGTCGCAGGGCGAACGTGCGGATCTGCTCGGCGAGCAGGCCCCGCTGCGGCGCGAAGAGCATGGACAGGAGAAAGACCACGCCCCCGGTCAGCACAATCACAGCGCCTGCGGGCATGCGCGGGGTCAGCGCCGACACGCTCGCCCCGAGATACCCGCTGAACCCGCCGATGCACCCCGACAGGATCACCATCGTGCGCAGGCGCCTGGTCCAGAACGACGCGGCGGCGGCGGGGATAATCAGCAACGCCACGATCAGCAGCAGCCCCACCGCCTGGAGCCCAACGACCGTGACAAGAACGACCAAGCCCATCATCAGCAGATCCAGCCTGGGCACGGGCCAGCCCTGGGTTCTGGCGTAATCCTCGTTGAACGCGACGATTGCGAACTCTTTGTGGAAGAGGACGCTCGCGAGGATGGTCAGCAGCGCGACAGCGCCCATCAGGGCCGCGTCGCGCGGGAGCATCGCGGCGGTCTGCCCGTAGATGAAGGTATTGAGCCCGCCTGCGTCCGCGTAGTTCCCGCCTTGGATGTACGACAGCAGCGCAACACCCAGCCCGAAGAAGCCCGAGAGGACGATGCCGATCGCGGCGTCCTCGCGCAGGCGGGTGTGGTGGACGAGGAGCTGGACGCAGACCACGCCCGCGATCCCGGCGATCGCGGCGCCGGGCAGCAGGACCGCCAGCGACCGGGCCTCGAGCCCGAACGCCGCCCCAATGATGAACGCCAGCGCGATGCCCGGGAGCGTGGCGTGGGCGAGGGCGTCGCCCATAAGAGCGCGCTTGCGCAGCAGGGCGAAACACCCGACCAGGCCCGCGCTGATGCCCAGCAGCGCAGCGCTGAGCACGACAACCTTCGCGTTGAAACCCGCGGTGAGCGTGAGTGTGCGCACAATCTCGGTCAGTGTGGGCGCCTGGGACGCGGCATCCGAGATTGACGCGAGCGGAGCGTTCACCCGCCGCCCCGAGCGGCCCGGGCGAGGGCCTCGGAGGCCTCGTCAAGAAGAGTAAGGCGCCCGCCGTAGGTCGCGACGAGGTTCTCGCGGGTGAACACGTCGCCGACGGGGCCGGAGGCGACGACGCGCATGTTCAAGAGCATCACGTCGTCGAAGTATTCGGGGACGGTCTGGAGATCGTGGTGGACGCAGATCACGGTCTTGCCCTTGGCGCGCAGGGAGCGCAGGACCTCGATAATCGCGCGCTCCGTCGCGGCGTCCACGCCGGCGAAGGGCTCGTCCATGAAGTACAGGTCCGCGTCCTGGGCCAGCGCCCGCGCGAGGAAGACGCGCTGCTGCTGCCCGCCCGAGAGCTGTGAGATCTGGCGTTTGCTCAGCTCGCCCATGCCAACGTATTCGAGGGCGTCCATGGCGGCGCGTTTGTGCGCGCGCGAGACGGGCCTGCACCAGCCGATCAAGGCGTATCGCCCCATGGCCGCGACATCGAGGGCGCTGACGGGGAAGTCCCAGTCCACGCTCTCGCGCTGGGGGACATACCCGACGCGAATGCGCGAGCGCCGGTATGGCCCGCCCCAGAACTCGACGCGACCTGCGGCGGGGGCGACAAGGCCCAGACAGGCCTTGATGAGGGTGCTCTTGCCGGCGCCGTTGGGGCCGACGATCGCGATCAGGCGGGCGCCGGGCGCCTCGAACTCGACATCCCAGAGCACGGGCTTGCGCTGGTAGGCAACGGTCAGCGCGTGGATCGAGAGCGGGCTGTCGGGCGAGTGCTCCGGGCGTGCCGAGAGATCGCGGGGCGAGACGCGCTCGTGCGACGGGAGTGTGCTCATGGCCCTTCTCCGCCTGCGAGTCGCCCGAGACGCCCACCGGCGGGCGCCTGCCCGCCCAGGGCGCGGGCGATGGTGGTGACGTTGTGGTCGATCATGCCGAGGTACGTCCCCTCGTAGGTCCCCGGGGCGCCCATGGCGTCGGAGAAAAGCTCGCCGCCGATTTCGACATCCTGCCCGCTGGCGCGGGCGCCGGCGATGAGGGATTCGACATTGCGGCGTGAGACGGTGGACTCGATAAAGACAGCCCCGATCTTGCGTTCGACGAGCAGATCGACGAGGCGCTGGATATCGCGGACGCCGGCCTCGGACTCGGTCGAGATGCCCTGGATGCCCACGACCAGGAAATTGTATCGGACGCCGAAGTAGTTGAAGGCGTCGTGCGCGGTGACGAGCACACGGGTCCGATCGGGGACGGTCGCCAGAACGCGCTGGGCGTAGGCGTCGAGGGCGGCGAGCTCATCCAGATACGCCCGGGCGTTGGCGCGGTAGACCTCTTCGCCCGCGGGGTCGAACTCGATGAGCTTGTCGCGGACAACCTCGACGGCGCTGGACCATGTGCTCGGGTCCATCCAGATGTGCGGGTCGTAGTGCCCCTGGAACTCGGCGGGCTCGAGCAGGGTGGACTCGTCGATCAGCTCGGAAACGGCGTGGACACGCCTGCCGCTCGTCGCGGCCCGGACGAGCGCGTCGGTCATCTTCCCTTCGAGCAGGAGCCCGTTGTAGAAGACCACCTCGGCGTTCATCATCCGGGCGATGTCCGCGCGCGTCGGCTTGTACAGGTGCGGGTCCACGCCCGAGCCCATGAGCGAGCTGACCGAGGCCCGGTCGCCGGCGACGGCGCGGGCCGCGTCGGCGACCATGCCGGTCGTCGCCACGATCGAGATCGGCGCCTCCGGGTCCGCCTCGGCGCACCCCGGAGCGGCGAGCAGGAGAACGGCGGCGAGCAACGCGATCGCGCGCGCACAAATCCCGAGACCCCTTGCCTGTCGTGCCATTGCCGAACTCCTGTGACCAGACCTGTGCTCGAATCGCCGTGCCGATTCGTAGCACTGGCTACGGTAGCGATCGCCCGGGCGAATGTCAAACCCCGCCGGCGGGCGATGCGCCTGGCGCGAACGGATCGCGTGCGAGGGCGGTCTAGCATGGGCCATGACAGGCCTGAAACGAATCCGCTCGATGCGCATCTGGGTGTTCATGCTGGCGCTGGCGCCGATGCTGTGGGCAACGCCCGCCTCGGCCCAGGACGAGGGCGGCTCGCCCGAGACGACGAGCACCGAGGTCATCCCGGCGCCGGACGAGCGGTACGCGACGCCCTGGAAGACGATGGAGACGTTCCTGACCGCGATGGAGCAGTTCGTCACGTCGGGCGAGAAGCGCGATCTTGAGGAAGCCGTCGCGACCTGCCGGTTTGAAGATGTGGACATCGGCGCCGTCCGCCAGGAGCTGACCACCAACCTGTACAACATCCTCAACCGCATCGGGACGGTCAAAGAATGGCACTTTCCGCCCGTGATCGATGAGAGCAGGTACGTCTACTTCCCGAGCGACCAGGTCGATAAGCACGCCCGCCTTGCCCGCCTGGTGCCGGGATTTCGGATTGAGCTGGTGCGCGATGAGATCGGTGAGTGGCGGTTCTCGAAAGAGACCATGGCTGAGGTCGGCACGCGCTGGCGCGAGTGGGAAGAGCTCGACATCGGAGCCGGACCGAAGCGGGACGTGGCCGCGACGCTGGGCCAGCGCCTGCGCCAGCTCGTGCCCAAGTCGTTGCGCAGCGGGCAACTGCTGACGGTCGAGTACTGGCAGTGGCTCATGATTCTGCTCGTGATCCTCCTCGGGCTGACGCTGGATCTGCTGGTGCGGAGCCTGCTCAAGCTGTCGTGGAGGCGGGTCGAGCGCCATCGCGGGCGCAAGACGGACCGGGCGGTGCTGCGCCGGGCGGTCCGCCCGTTCGGGCTGCTGGCGGCGGGGATTCTGTGGTACGCGATGCTCCAGGTCGGGGGGCTGCCGAGCTTCGCGTCGTCCGCGCTGCTTGTCGCGGTGAAGGTGATCCTGAGCATCGCGGGTGTCTGGTCGGCGTGGCGACTGGTGGATCTGATCGCGGACGTGTTCGCGACCAAGGCCGCGCAGACGGAGACGAAGATTGATGATCTGCTCGTGCCGCTGGTCGAGCGGAGCGTGAAGATCTTCATCGTCGCGATCGGGCTGGTGTACATCGCCGACGCGTTCGACGTTCCGATCGTGCCGCTGCTGTCGGGGCTGGGCATCGGGGGCTTGGCGGTGGCGTTCGCGGCCAAGGACACGATCGAGAACTTCTTCGGCTCGATCGCCGTGATCCTGGACCGCCCGTTCGAGGTCGGCGACTGGATCGTCACGGGCGAGATCGAGGGCACCGTCGAGTGGATGGGCTTCCGCTCGACACGGATCAGGACGTTTTACAACTCGGTCGTGACGTTCCCGAACGCGTCGCTCGTGCGCGCCACGGTGGACAACTACGGGCGGCGTTCGTTCCGGCGCTACAAGACGATGGTGAACCTGGCGTACTCGACGCCGCCCGAGAAGATCGAGGCGTTCTGCGAGGGCGTGCGCGAGATCGTCCGCCAGCACCCGTTCACGCGGAAAGACTATTACCACGTCTGGCTCAACGAGTTCGGGGCGCACAGCCTGGACGTGCTGGTGTATATTTTCTTTGAGGCGCCGGACTGGTCGGTGGAGCTGCGCGAGCGTCAGCGGTTCATGCTCGACGTGATCCGCCTGGCCGACCGCCTGGGCGTGGAGTTCGCGTTCCCGACGCAGACGATCCACCTGTTCAAAGAGGAGCACGGGCGCGAGCACACCCCGATGCCGAGCCCGGACCACGACGCGGAGATGCGGGCCATCCGCGAGGGCGTCCTCGCGGCCCGCGAGCTGACGGGCGACCAGCCCTGGCAGGAGATCAAGCCCGGGGGCGTGGTGTTCGGCTCGAGCCCGTCGCCGACTGGGGCGCCGGGGGCAATCCTGGGCGACGCGATGGGCGACGCGGCGGGTGAGGATGGAGACGGGGGGCGGTAGCGCGGGTGCAACGGGAATGGGGCGGCGTCTTCACCCAAAGCGCATGCACCCATCTTCTCATACTCATGCCCGCATCGGCCTCGATCCAACCCCTCGCTCGCTACCACACATTGGGCACGACGACCCCCACCCACCCGAGGATGAGCGGCCCGGCGAGCAGGGCAAGAACGCTCGCAAACATTCCGATTCGCACACCCCACCGCCAGCGCGAACTGGACGCCTGGTACAAGATCCGCCCGAGCGCAACACGCGCGACGGCGCCGGATTGATCCTGCCCGCACTCTGGGCACGTGTCCTGTTGCTCGTCGAGCCCATGCCCGCACGCGAGGCAGACGATCGGATCGGCGACGCCCGCCTTCGCTGCGGCGATGCGCCAGCGAATCACCCAGGCGACCGTCAGGAGGTACCCCAGCGCAACACCGGCGAGGATTGAGGCGCGCCCGACCGGGCCGACGGCGACGCCGTAGTAATGGTCCGCCGAGACCATATTCGTCTCCCCGGTGAGCGGATCGGTGGTCATGTAGAGCACGCGGACCTGCTCGGCGACTCTGATCCAGACCGACCAGACGACCTGCCCGAAGGCGGGCCAGAGCGCGCCAGCGATGGCCGAGATCGCCAGAGCGCTCGGGAGGGCGCGCCGGACGACCGGAGGTTGCCTGACCCATGGCGGATACCCGGCGAGGCGGTAGAGCAGGGCAAGGAACACAACCACAACAACGTGAAGCAACACGAAGATCGAAACCAAAGACCAGATATAACCGGGATTCTCTGTCGCGTCGGGGGGCGCCCCCCAAAACATGCCGAACGTACGAGTGACAGAGCCATCCGGCATGGTCTCGACCACGAAGCACTGATTGACAAGATTTCCAAGGAACAACGGGTGCGTACGAGGATGTGCAAACCACTGTTCGATCGTCGGAGACGCCCTGCCGACGGGGAGATGAGAGGCGAGCGGAGCGGCGATGCGATCAATCGACGAGCGTTCTAACTCTTCCCATCGCCATGTTTGGATCAGCAATGCGCTGGTCAGTACGGACAAGGCGACCACAATGAGAAGAGCGCCCCCCCAAGAGAGAATACCCGCTCGCATCGCAACCTCCTCCGCGCCTTTCTGAAACACCATACACTGACAGGTAGTTTTTACTCAGCTCACCTCAAGCAAAGGATGGTTCCGCCAGCAGGCGGAGTTGCTGGGCAGGCGACACCAGGTCCCACAGTACTAAATACAACTTCTCTCCCCCCAGGCCCAGTACCAGTCGCTGCACAGTTTGTGCACCAGAGCCACTTCAACCCGGTCTTGGTCCAGGTGCGCGTCGCTGGACGCTCCCATTTACATACTTGTCCTCCCCCAAAGATCGGCGTTGATCCAACGTATGTCCATGTCCCTGGTGGCGTTGTCGTGCATGTATAGGCGGTAAGGCACAAACAAGGCCACGCACACGGATCATTCGCGGCCGTCTGAGGGTCTGTTCCCGCGAGGATGAGCGTCGCCCGGCGGTAGAGGTCTTGCAACAGCACTTCCTCTTCGCTGCCGAAGGCGGCGAGGCACCCGGCCGGGACGTAGCCCCCGCCGATGCCGCCCGTTCCGCCAGAGGCGGCGCCCCCGGCGGCGATGCCCGAGTACGTCGGCGCCGCCGCGTACCCGATGCCCGCGAGCACCTCAACAAGCCCGCCCGGGTCCGAGGCCGCCGGGAGCGCGGGCTGGAGCGGGTCGGTCTCGAAGAGGCCGAAGATGAACTTGATCGGGTCCTCCGGCGTCGCGCCGGGGTCTGACTCGTAGATCGCAATGGATATTTCTGTGTCCTGGGCGAAGAGCGTGGTGTCTGAAAAGGCGCCCCGGATCCAACGGGCCGCCATGCCCAGGTCGTCGTCCGTCCAGGCCCAGGTATCGAACGTGCCGTCGGCGCCCATCTCGTGCCAGAGCACGTCCACATTGGCGCCCTGCGCCAGCGCGGGGTCGGTGTACGAGAGCAAGCCGAGCACAACACCCTGAGCGGTGGCTGCCGGCGCGAAGGTCCGGTCCACAGTATCGAACGTGACGTAGGATATGTCCCCGGATTGCGCTGCGGCTGGTCCCGCGGCGAGAGCGAACACCGCAACACCCGCCATCGTCGAACGCCTTTGACTCACTGATCTGCGCGACATGCTTCACTCCTTACTTAGTAAAGTACGAGGATCACACGAGACGCGCGCAGGCTACCCCCCCCCCCCCCCGCCTGTCAACACAAGGTTGGGACAAACTCAAATCTGTGTGTAGCATCGGAGCGAACAAGGCAGGGCGCCCGCTTTCGCTCTTGGCTAGAGAGGGGGAATGCCCTGCTATTCCGCGAACATCGCTTCGATGAAGGCGTCGGGGTCGAAGGGTTGGATGTCTTCGGGGGTTTCGCCGACGCCGACGAACTTGACGGGGATGTCCACGCTTTGTCGGATGGCGACGACGATGCCGCCGCGGGCGGTGCCGTCGAGCTTGGCGAGGAAGAGGCCCGTCACACCGGCGCT
>JAJRXR010000012.1 GCA_024276195.1 Planctomycetota bacterium | reverse complement strand
GGTCGCGTTCGGGATCGTTCTGCTGATCGTTATGATCGGGCTGGGCATCGCGCTGCTGGGCAAGATCCTCACGGGCGTGGGCAGGCTCACCTCACACATTTTCTCGTTCATCTTCGGCGTCATCGGCGACGCGGGTCGGATCGTCGGCTCGGTCGTGCTGCTGCCGATCTTTACGCTGCTCGTCACCGGCTCGATCCTGATCGGGCGATGGAGCGCAGCGGGGCACTACGGCAGGGCGTTCAACGCCGAGATGTCGAGCGTCTTCGGGAGCTTCTACCGGATCCTGATCGGGCGCCCATTGACGCTCATCGGGCTGCGGGGCGCAACGGAGGGGTTCGAGCAGAGGCTGCCGCAGGTCATGGCGGCGGCGCCCGGGCGCGACAAGCCATCCAAGAAGCGCGTCGGCATGTTCGACGGGTACACGATCATCGGCTCGCTCCAGGGGGGCGGCTCGGGCGGGAAGCTGTACATCGCCGAGCCGGACGCGATGAAGCGCGCCGCGTTTGAGCGCCGGGGCCAGGCGGACCTGGACCGCGTGGTGATCAAGGTGTTCAGCCTGAAGGACGGGTCGAGCCTGCCGCAGATTTTGCGTGAGAGCCGGTCGCTCGACGCGGCCAAGAAGCTGGGTCTGGTGCTGGAGCACTCGGAAGAGGGCGATCGTTTCTTTTATGTGATGCGGTATGTGCCGGGCGAGTCGCTGGCGGTGGTGACGCACCGGATGCACGCCGAGAGCGGGGCGGAGGGGTTGTCCAACGATCGCCTGCAACGGGCGGCGGGGTACATCTCGAATCTGCTCGGCACGCTCAACGAATATCACTCGGGCGGGCTGTGGCACAAGGACGTCAAGCCGGACAACATCATCATCGAGGGCGACAACGCCCACCTTGTTGACTTCGGGCTTGTCACCCCACTGCGGTCGGCCATGACCCTGACGACGCACGGGACGGAGTACTTCCGCGATCCGGAGCTGGTCCGCCAGGCGCTGCGGGGCGTGAAGGTCCACCAGATCGACGGGGCGAAGTTTGACGTCTACGGCGCGGGCGCGGTGCTGTACTCGATGATCGAGAACTCGTTCCCTGCCCACGGCGGTCTGAGCCAGATCTCCAAGCGCTGCCCCGAGGCGCTGCGCTGGGTGGTGCGCCGCGCGATGGCCGAGTATGACCAGCGGTACGCCAGCGCCGCCGAGATGCTCGCGGACCTGGATGCGATCCGTGGGTCGGGCGACGCGTTTGCGCTGCGCCCGGCGGATCTTCCGAGCATGAGTGGGGCTGTGGGCGCCTCCCCGGAAGTGGATTCGGCGCCAGAGGCAGCGGCGCACACCGGGGCGACGGCGAGCCCGAAGGTCGCGGCGGAGCTGGGCGCGGCGGCGGCGTTCGCATCCGTGACCGCGCACGCTGCCCAAGCCGCGGCGGAGGTCGCCAGCGCCTTTACGCCGCCCGCGTCCAAGGGGCGGGTCAAGCCCAAGATCTCGCTGTCCGACTGGTGGACGGGTCGGTACGACGCGGGCAAGGGAAGCGCCCCGAAGGCGTCGCCCCGGAGCCCGGGCGTGCGCGCGGCTCGGACGCCCGCTCGCCCGCTGCGCCCGGTCGAGCACAGGTACAGCGCGGCGGATCAGGTCGCCAGCGCTCGGGCACGGGCTGCGGACACGCGCCGGCGTGCGCGCGAGCGTGTCAACCAGCGCCGCGGGCGGCACGGCAGCGCATCAAGGCATGAACGCTCAGGCGTTGCGGGCGTGATCGGCGCCCTGGTGCTGTTCATGGTTCTGTTCGGACTCGGCATCGCGCTCTTCCTGGCGCTCATGCCCGGCGGGCGGTCCGTCTACAGCGAATCCATCACGATCAACGACGATGGCACGGTCATCCGCCAGCGCTCCGGCATGGCGCCCTTGCCCACGATGCCCAAGACGCCCGAGGCGCCTGTCTACCCGGCGTCGATGGCCCTCGACGCGACCATGCTGGTCGTCTCCGACCTCTCGATCCCGCTCGATGAGCAGGTCGCGAGGGACATCGCCTACGGCATCGGCGCGCTCAAGGCGGGCGGCGTCACGCTGATGGGCGATCTGGTGGGCGATCCGATCACGCTCAGCGAGAACGAGAGCGAACGCCAGATCAATCTGCTCGCCGAGGCCGAGAACGCGCGGGGGAGCGTCCCGATCGACGCGCCGGGCTTTGCCGACCGCGTGCGCACGATGATGGAGAAGCATCCGGAGCTGGACATGGTGCTGTGGCTGGCGCCGAACCCGAAGGATGAATCG
>JAJRXR010000085.1 GCA_024276195.1 Planctomycetota bacterium | reverse complement strand
CTGGGCGAGCTGCTCGCGCTGGCGCCGGGCGAGAACACAAAGCTCCAGAGCGTGATCGACCGCTTCGAGCAGAACCGCGACAAGCGAGACGCGTCGCGCCTCGAGCAGATCGAGAAGGCGTCTGGCGAACTCGACGAGAAACTTGCTGAAGACGAGACGGACATCGGGCTCAGCGCCGCGCTGACGTCCGCTGTTGGGCTTGAGCTGCTGATGAACGACAACGACGCGTTCTTCGCGGATCCTCGGATCAGCCCGCTGCTCGAGCGGGCCGAGCGGGCGGCCCGCGCGGCCGAGGCGCGGGCCGACTGGCTCATCGCCAACGAGCTGTTCTACCGCCTCTCGTCGATCCTCGACAAGGACCAGAACTTCAAGGACGACGTGGACCGCCTCAACAAGCGTCTGACGATGATCCGTCTGTACGCCCCCGAGCGTTTGTGGGAGCTGCGCAACACGCGCCGCCTGGCCGAGGGTGAAGACCCGTACCCCCCCTACAACCGCTACGGCGACGACTTCCACGAGAAGCTCGAAGGCATCGACGAGATGATGATCTACCGCGCCCTACAGAACGCGGCCATCCGCTACGTCGAGCGCGCCAGCAGCAACCGACCCGACGGCGTCACCCTCGCCCAGATGCTCTCGAGCGGCCTCGACGCCATCACCACTATGTCCACCACCGACGACCTCTACGACGTCTTCACCGGCCTCGACAACCAGACCCAGCGCGAGCAGTTCCTCAAGACCATCAGCGATATCCGCGACTCGATCGACGCCGCCCCCCACGTCGGCCCCCTGCGCATGCGCACCGTCATCGACGACCTTCTCGACGCCAACGACCAGACCGTCGGCGTCCTCAACACCGCACTCCTCCACGAGTTCGGCAACGGCGCACTCGAACAGCTCGACGCCTACTCCGCCATCATCTGGCCCGACGAGCTCGCACGCTTCCGTCGCTCCACCCAGGGCGAGTTCATCGGCGTCGGCATCCAGATCCAGCTCGACGAGCTCCAGAACATCAAGGTCGTCACCCCGCTCGAGGGCACCCCCGCCCAGCGCGCCGGCGTCCGCTCCGACGACATCATCAAAAAGGTGGACGGCTTCTCCACCATCGGCTTCACGCTCGACCAGGCCGTCGAGGTCATCACAGGCCCGGCCAACACCAAGGTTATCCTCACCGTCGAGCGCAACGCCGACACCGACGAGGCCCAGACCATCGACTTCAAGCTCGTGCGCAAGCGCATCGACCTGCCCACCGTCAAGGGCTGGTCCAAGACCGGCTCCGGCGACGAGGACTGGGACTGGTTCGTTGAAGACGGCGTGGGCTATGTCCGCCTCACCGGCTTCACCGAAAAAACCACCCAGGACTTCGACAAGGCCATCCGCGCCATGCGCCGCGAGGGGCTCGACGCGCTCGTGCTCGACCTGCGCTTCAACCCGGGCGGGCTGCTCGACCAGGCCGTCCAGATCTCCAACCGCTTTGTGGACCGGGGCCTGATCGTCCGGACCGAGGACGCCGAGGGCATGCCCGCCAGCGCCCCCCAGCTCGCCCGCCCGATCGACCCGGCCCGCTCGCTGGGCGACATCCCGGTCGTCGTGCTGATCAACGAGGGCTCGGCATCCGCCTCCGAGATCGTCTCGGGAGCCGTCCAGGCCGCCGCCCGCCAGGGCAAGCTCCAGGCCCTCGTCGTCGGGCAGCGGAGCTTCGGCAAGGGCTCCGTCCAAAACGTCTACCCGCTCTCGGGCGGGCTGGCCGCGATGAAGCTCACCACCCAGTACTACCGCATCGACTCGCCCCGCATGATCCACAAGCGCCCGGGCGCGAGTGAGTGGGGCATCGACCCGGACCTCGAGGTCCAGATGCTGCCCGAGCAGATCATGGCGTCGATCCTGCTTCGCCGTGAGGCCGATGTCCTCCCGCTCGACGAAAACGGGAACATCATCGTGGACGCGGACCGCCCGGACCCGGACACGCTCTTGAGCGACGGCATCGACCTCCAGGTCGAGACCGCCGTGGTCCTGCTCCAGTCCCAGCGTGCCGCCCGCAAGGCCACGGCCCAACGCGAGAACTGAGCCCGCTGCCAAAAATCCAGCCCTCTCCCAAGCGGCGCCCCATTTCCGGGGGCGCCGCTTTCGTGCGCCCGCCCAGGTCGCCAAGCCCGGACCCCTGATCGCCTAGACTTGTTCTTCGCGTTCCACGACGCTGAAATCCGCCACCCGCCCGCCCGCCGCACGGAGCCCGCGACGATGACCTCCCACGCACCCTCCCAATCCGGAGCCCAATCCGGAGCCAAGCCCACCGCCCCCGCCAAGGACGGCCCCTCCTCCAAGCTCCCCGACGCCACCCTCAAAAAGTGGCTCTACGACATGCAGCTCATCCGCGAGTTCGAGGCCCGCACCATGCAGGCCTACCAGCAGGCCAAGATCGGCGGCTTCTGCCACATCTACTCGGGCCAGGAGGCCTGCGCCGTCGGCACCATCAACAGTGTCGAGCACCACGACCCCATCGTCCTCGCCTACCGCGACCACGGGCACGCCCTCGCCCGCGGCATGGACCCCAAGGTCTGCATGGCTGAGATGTTCGGCAAGGTCACCGGCTGCGCCAAGGGCAAGGGCGGCTCCATGCACATGTTCGACAAGCCCAACAACCTCTTCGGCGGGCACGGCATCGTCGGCGCCCAGACACCCCTCGGCGCCGGGCTCGCCTTCGCCGCGCGCTACAAGTGGGAAGTCCTCGAGACCGGCCCCAAGAGCGTCTGCCTCTGCTACCTGGGCGACGGCGCCATCGACCAGGGCTCCTTCCACGAGGCCCTCAACCTCTCCGCCCTCTTCTCCCTGCCTGTCATCTTCATCATCGAGAACAACGGCTACTCCATGGGCACCGCCATCGAACGCCACACCGCCAACCCGCACAACCTCGTCAGCCGGGCGCTCGGGTACGACATGAAATCGCTCGACGTGGACGGCATGTCAATCCTGAACCTGTACGACCACTTCAAGCCGCTGGCGGATGAGTGCCGCGAGATGCAGAAGCCCGCGTTCGTCGATCTCAAGACCTACCGCTACCAGGGACACTCGATGTCCGACCCGCAGAAGTACCGCACCAAGGACGAGGTCGCCCAGTTCAAGGACCGCGACTCGATCGCCAACCTGCTCGACCACCTGATGAACGAGCGGAGCTGCATCAGCGAGGACGACTGGAAGGGGATGCAGAAGGAGATCAAGGGGATTGTGCGGGAAGCGGTGGAGTACGCCGAGAAGGCGCCGGAGCCGGACCCGTCAGAACTCTCCACCGATGTCTACGCGAACCCGCAGCCGAACCTGAGCCCGACCGAGGAGTATCGGCACGGGTCGCGGAACCCGTTGTTGTAGAATATGGCTTGGCATGATCGTACTCGCAACAGTTATTGCACTTATCTTTGTAGTGATTGTTGGATGGAGTTGGATCTCGGCGCTCCGAGACTCACGAGAAAACCCTGATGATCACATTCATTTTTCCGGCTCATCGTTGCTTGCGCTGCTCATCGTCATTCTTGCCGGAGGGTTGGTGTTCTGGATAACAACTCTCGTTTTCGGGGCGCCGACAAAGGGAAGAGACTGGAGGGTTGCCGTGTCTGTTCTTCCGCTTCTTGCGTACCCAGTCATTCACCGTTCGCTTCGTGGTTAACTCTGTCCAACGACAACAGTTGAACTCCCTCGTACCCATCCTCCTCCTCTCCCTCGCCTTCCTCGCCCTGCTCCTGCTCCGAGTCGTCATCCTCCTGGTTATTCGTTCGGGCGAGACCAGCCGAGCCCCGAAACGAAACACCCCGCCGCCGACCGTCATCACGCTTGAGCCGACCAAGAATCCGACCGAGACCGACTGATGCCCACGCCGAAGATCGACATCCCGATGGACAAGCTGAGCGAGTTCTGCAAGCGCTGGAAGATCGTGGAGCTGTCGCTGTTCGGCTCGGTGCTGCGCGACGACTTCGGGGCGGATTCGGATGTGGACGTGCTGGTGGTGCTGGAACCGGCGGCCGCCCACGAGTCCTGGAGGCACTGGGAAAGTATGATTGGTGAGCTGAGGGAGATGTTCGGCGGACGGCAGGTCGATCTTGTTGAGCGGCGCCGCGTCATCAATCCATATCGGCGCTACGAGATCCTGACGACCAGGGAGGTGCTCTATGCCGCTTGATCGCCACGACGCCGCCCATGTGTGGGACATGCTTCGTCACGCCAAGCTCGTCAGTGAAATGACGGACGGGCGGGATCAGGGCGACATGGAGTCCGACCCACAGTTCCGCCTGGCGATCGAGCGTGCGATCGAGATCATTGGCTAAGCGGCAAGACGAGTCTCGAATGATGCTGAGTCTTCCCACCCCGAGATCCCTTGGAAGAAGATCGTTCAGCAACGCCACGTGATCGCCCATGACTATGACGACCTCAGCAACGTGATCCTCTGGCGAGTCGTCGTCGAGTACATCCCCCCACTGATCTCGCAGCTCGAAGCCATCCTCCCCGCCCCCCCGCCCGACCCCCTCCCCGAAGAGCCCCAGCCATGACCACCCTCAACACCCCCCCCATGATCGACACGCCCATCCACCCCGCCGTGGGCAAGTGG
>JAJRXR010000011.1 GCA_024276195.1 Planctomycetota bacterium | reverse complement strand
GCCCTTGCTATCGCTGCGCTTTCGATTGCCGCCGCCGGCGCCTCCGCCCAGGTGTTTGAGTTCGCCATGAGCGACCACCCCGACGGCAACGCCGCCCCCCCCTTCTACGGCCTCCGCGTTGACAACCTCTTCGGTGAAGGGAACATCAACACCTTCAGCATCGACTGGGTCAGCGACTCCACCATCACCATCACCGAGGACGGCGACGACATCTCCATCCTCATGGAAGGCACGCTCTACGGCGGGCCTGATATCGGCTTCACCACCGGCGGCGCCGCCCTGTTCACCTACTCCTTCGAGTACACCGAGGGCGTCGTCAAGACCGCCGATGGCTGGCGCGTGCTCGGGATGTCCGAGGCCAACGGCGGCGTGCTCACCGCCGTTGACAGCGACTTCTCGGCCACGTTCACCACCAAGGCGGACAACTCGGGCGTCGCCTTCATCTTCGAGGCCGACGGGCACCGCATCGATGGCGACAACGACTCATGGGTCGGTCGCGGCTGGGTCATGAGCGAGGGCAACCCCCGCTCGAACTACGTCCAGGACTGGCTCTTCACCGCCGAGGTGATCCCGGCGCCCGGCACGCTGGCCCTGGCCGCGAGCGGCGGGCTGCTCGTCGTCCGGCGTCGTCGCAAGAGCTGAGAGGCAAACTGACTCATCGCATCGCACTCCTGAACACAGCGACAGCGGGCACGCGGAGGCGGCGCCCGCTGTCGTGCGCGCACCGATAAAGACACAACCGATCAGCGTCGTCGCCTGCGTGCGCTGGCGATCAGCGCGACGCCGAACAACGCCATGCTCCCCGGAGCCGGGACAACGGTGATCGACCCGACCATGCCCAGGTCGCCGTGGGGGTGGCAGTGATAGGCGTAGATATTGTCCGGAACCGCGTTTGCATCGAGGAACGCCTGGTCGAATGTCACCTCGAAAATGGTCCCCACGTCCGCCGGCGGGCCGGACAGGAAGAACGGCGTTGGGTCGCCCGGCAGGCCCGACCCGACGTTGTGCCCGGCGCTCTCCCAGGTCCAGCGCACGGTGTCGCCGACCTCGATGGTGATATCAGGCTGGGAGAACACGAAGTCGCCGCCCGGCCCGACGATGATATCAAAGATTTCCGCGTGCGCAAGGCCCGCTAGAGCCGACGTTGCAACCAGTGGCGCCCATACACGATGAAAAAGTGCGCGCATATCGATCTCCTCCGAACCTCGTCGGCCCTTGTGGTGGAGCGCGCCCGTCGCGTGGTCGGACCTTCCGACCGGACGCGTGTTTGTGAGAACACGGCGCGCTGTCGAAAGCAAGGTATTCGCGCACCGGCAAGGCGCCACCCCTCTGTTCGGGTGGTCGCGCGAGATTCACGCCTGAAAGACCGGGCAGCGCCCCGGCGCTACGACACCTCGCCCAGCACCGGCGCCGGCCTGATGACCGGGCCTTTCTCGCGCTGACGCTCGTGCTCGACGATGATCCGCACCGCCTCGTCGGGGTCGTCGGTCATGTGGATCAGGCGCAGGTCGTCTGGTGAGATGGTCCCCATCCCGATGAGTGAGCGCTCGATGAACTCACGCATCGGCGCCCAGAACTTTCGCCCCATGATGATGATGGGGAAGTGCTGGATCTTGCCCGTCTGCATCAACACGGCCGTCTCGAAGACTTCATCAAGTGTCCCGAACCCGCCGGGCATCACGACGAAGGCGTCGGAGTACTTCACCAGCATCACCTTGCGCACAAAGAAATACCGGAACTCGACGAACTTGTCGAGATAGGCGTTGGGCTCCTGCTCCATGGGCAGCTTGATGTTGCACCCGATGCTCAGCCCCCCCGCTTCTTTGGCGCCGCGGTTGGCGCCCTCCATAACGCCCGGCCCGCCGCCGGTCATCACCGCAAACCCCGCCTGGGCCAGGCGCGAGCCCACCTCGCGGGAGAGGGCGTAGTACTCGTGGTCCTCGTCGAAGCGGGCCGAGCCGAAGACCGTCACGCACCGCCCGGTGAAGTGCAGCTGGCGAAAGCCGCGGATGAACTCCCAGAAGATCCGCAGCGCCCGCCTGAACTCGTCTCGCCTCAGACGCGCCCCGCCCAGCAGCGCCCGCTCATCATCGCAAGGCGAGCACTTGCCCCAGTCCGCGTCCGTCGGCGCCCGGTCTTTCATCGTGCAGTTCGCTGGGGTCTGATCTGGCTCGGGCATCGCGCCAGGATACGCTTTCGACGGGCTCGCGGTCGGCGCCCCCAAGGAGAACCCCGGCATGAGCGAATGGACCATCACGGGCAGCGAGGGCCTCGACCTTCTGGGCAAGACCGACACCCCTGCGGGCCAGGCCCGCGCCGTTGCGATCGTCGTCCACGGGTTCAAGGGGTACATGGACTACGGCATGTTCCCCTCGATCGCCCAGCGGCTCGCCGGCGAGGGCGTCATCGCCCACCGGTTCAACCTGGCGCACTCGGGCATGACCCGCAACACCGAGACGTTCGAGAAGCCAGAGCTGTTTGCGCGCGACACCTGGCGCTTCCAGGTCGAGGATGTCATGGCTGTTGTGCGCGCGATCCGGGCGCAGGAGCTTCTCGGGGGCGGGCTGCCGCTGGCGCTCATCGGTCACTCGCGCGGCGGGGCGACGTGCTTGCTCACCGCCGGTCGCTTCGCCGACGAGCTGCCAGAGCTTGCGGGTATCGTCACGATCAACGCCCCGGACACGTGCTGCAGCCTGAGTAAGGAGCAACGGGCCAAGATGCTCAGCGACGGGTTCATCGAGTCGCCCAGCGCGCGCACCGGGCAGGCGCTGAGGATCAACGCGTCCTGGCTCCGGGACCAGCTCGACTGCCCGGACGAGCACGACCTGCTGGCTCTGGCTGGGCGGATCCGGGCCTCGGCGCTGGTGATCCACGGCGATTCGGACCAGACGGTCGATCCCCGGGCCGCGACAAATATCACCCACGCCCTGGCCCGCACAGACGGCCCCGTGATGATCCCGGGTGGGGACCATGTGCTCAACACCCCCAACCCATGGCCCCCAGGGCGGAAACCACCCCCCCAGCTCGGGGAGGCCCTGGACCAGTTGGCCTCATTCTTGCGTAAGCCCCCTCCCTTGGGCGACCGATACAAGCCCTAGGCCTGGGCGGCATTCGCCCGCACCGGGCTGGATTCGCCCCGTGGGGATGGGACAATTCCCATACCTGCCCCACCGGGCGGGCGTTCGGCGTGAGCCGGGCGGGAGATGACTGGCGCCGATCCGTCTGTTTGGGATGGCGCCCGGAGTGTGATGGGCGTGAACGTGCGCGTTGGCATGATGGTGTTGATGATGCCGATCGCCCTGACGGCGCCGGCGATCGCCAGCGCCGAAGACGCCATCTCGCTCAAGCCGAGCGCCTTGTTCGATGAGATCGACCCGATCGACATGGCGCCGTTTGCGCCCCTCGACGAGCAACCCGTGCGCATCTAACTTGCGCCGGACGCCGATCAGAGCGACGCGCTGCCCTGGATGGAGCGTGAGCTCCCGCGTCAGGGCTTCTCGCTCGGCGCCAGGACAAGCGGGCTTGTGCTGCACACGAAAGCGTCGAGCGAGACCGAAACGAGCGGGCTGCTCGACCCGACGCTGACGCTCGAGTACGAGAGTCTGAGGAACGTGATCGAGGGTGATGATCTCTCGCCGCTCGACTTCGGGCCGAAGCTCCGGTTCCACTTTGACCGCCCGACGTCGCTGCGCGACGGCGGGGTGAGCGGTTCGCAGGCGGCCCTTGGCCCATCCGCAAGCGAGGACCGCATCTACGGGTTCGCGGGCGACCAGGGGCAGTTTGATCTGTACGACATCAGTTTGCGCTGGGACGCGTTCACGCCCGGGCCTGTGACGTTCTCGCTGATCGGGGGCGTCAAGGCGATCAGCACGGACGTGACGCAGGGGATCGCCGAGTACAACTCGTCGGGCGCCTACGTCTCGACGCGCTCGGAAGACGAGTACCGCATGGTGCCGGTCCCGATCGTGGGCGGGGGCGTCCGCTGGAACGTCGGCGACGGGTTCTACCTCGAGGGCAGCGCCCAGACGCACACGATCCCGGACGGGAACACGCTGCTCGACCTGACCGCCGAGACGGGGATCGATTTTTCCTCGAACGTCGGGCTGCGGGCGGGGGTCACCTATGTGCGCACCTCGGTCGAGCTCAGGCAGTTCGACGCGAGCCTGACGCAGTCGGGCGTGTTCGCCCGCGTGCAGATCAGCTTCTAGGACAATCAACGCTGATCGTTTGGTTGTGGTGATCTCTGGGTTCGGATTTTTTACCACAGAGACACAGAGAGCACAGAGGGATACATCGCCAAAGATGCGCCGATTCCGAGTGCTGTCGTTGATCTAAAATCCAACACATGGATCCATCAGATCAGGGCTATCTCCCCTCTGTGTTCCCTGTGCCTCTGTGGTGAATACCTTTCTCGCAGCGACCGACGAACGCGGCGCCCTAGCTCATCAGCTCGCAGATCACATCGAGGCCTTCTTCGAGGCGGTCCATGCTCGTCGCGTAGCTGATACGAACGCGGTCGGTTCGGGTGCTGAAGACCGAGCCGGGGATGATGAGCACGTTGCGATCGACGCACCGCTCGACGAACTCGGCGTCGCTCAGCCCAAGGCGGGCGGGGACTTTGGGGAAGGCGTAGAAGGCGCCGCCGGGCGTGGGAACGTCAGTCAACGGCGCCAGACGCCCGACGACGTAATCACGCCTCCGCTGGTACTCGTGAACCTGGTCGGACATGTCCACGCCGAAGCACTCGGCGGCGCCGTGCTGGAGCGCGCTCGGTGCGCACACAAAGGTGTACTGCTGGATCTTGGCCATCTGTGCGATGAGGGCGCTGGGGCCTGCGCAGTAGCCCAGGCGCCACCCGGTGCAGGCGTAGGTCTTGCCGAACCCGCGGATGAGCAGGACGTCGTCGCAGGCGCCGGGCAGTCGGGCGGGGCTGGGGCACCGGGCGAGCGACGCGTCGCCCGCGGCGCGGTCGAGCGCGAACTCGGGGTAGGTGAACTCGTCGTAGATCTCGTCGGAGATGAGCAGGACGCCTTTGGCCCGGCACAGCTCGAGCAGATCGCGGCATTCCTCGGGCGTGCTGACCACGCCGCACGGGTTCGAGGGGCTGTTGAGCAGGACCAGCTTCGTGCGCTCGGTGATGAGCGGCTCGACCCGGGCAGCGGTCATGCGCAGGTCGTCGCCCGTGTCGCACAGGACGGCCCTGGCCCCGGCAAGGGCGCACAGGTGCGGGTAGGCGACGAAGTACGGGTCGGGGATGATGGCCTCGTTGCCCGGGTTGAGCAGGGCGGCGAAGGCGAGCGAGAGGGCGCCGGAGGTGCCGGTGGTGATGAGCGCGCTGGGCTGGCCCTCGCCCGCGCCGCCGGCAGGCTGGGCGTCCCAGCCCAGGTCGGTCTTGAGCCAGTGCGTCACCTTGGCAAGCAATGGCGCGACGCCCTGCGTCGGGGTGTACCCGTTGCAGTCGGTCTCGATGGCGCGGATGGCGGCGCGCTTGATCGGCTCGGGAACCGGGAAGTCGGGCTGCCCGATGGAGAGGTTGATGGGATTGGTCAGGCGGGCGCCGAGGTCAAAGATTCGACGGATGCCCGACGCGTCGATGGCCCTGGCCCGATCGGAGATCAGACGCTGAATATCCATGTGAGATCGTAGGGAGGGCGTCGGCGCAGGCCGGGCGTGTCAGCCGACGCGGACCTTGGTCTTGGGCAGACCAAGGGCGGTGTCTTTTTTCGCGTCAAACTTTTTGTCGGCCTTGAGGGCCTCGATGCGCTCGGGGCGGGTCATGACGGACCGCTTGCCGGCGAGGGCGCCCTTGGTCTTGAGTGAACTGTCGATGCTCATGGCTCGAATCCCTGCGTCTGGCCCGGAACCCCGAACGGGTCACGGGGTGTACTTGCTGTAGAACGCGGTGGAGAAGTCGGAGCCACCCCGCTCCTCTCTTCGCCAACGCTGCCCGATCTGCGCGACACGACGGATGTGGTCGCGCCGGTCCCGCCCCATCGCCGCGAACTGCTCGCTCGGCACGGGCACCTCCAGGGAGAAGAGGCGGTACCAGGGATTGTTGGGCTCGCGGGCCCGGCGTTCAAGGGGGACGGCGATGGCCCGCTCGTTGTGGGCGGCGAGATACTCGATCGCGGCGACGGCCTGGGCCCGGGGCAGATCGACCAGCTGGACGTAGTTCACGCCCGGGGTGCGAGGATCGCCCTGGACCATGCCGGCGTAGGTGATGATCGGACCCGAGCCCACGTCGAGCACGCTCTTGCCGGGCGGGGGCGTCTGGATCGGGGGCTTGCGCGGGGGGGGGTGCTCGGGCTCGCCTTGACGCTGTGGGGCGCCGCCCTGCGGGGCGAGAGGCTCGGTTCGCACAGCAACCGGATTGTCCGGCAGAGACCGCTGGGGATCGCTGATGGGGTCTCGGATGGGCTCGAGGTGGTCGTCAACGCTGGCGCCGAGGCTGGAGGCGAACTGGTCCTGCCCGGCGTTCCAGCCGATCTTGTACCCCCCGGCGTACAGCAGCACGCCCAGGGTCAGCAGGATCGCCCCGCCCAGATAGATCGAGGTGAGGCGGACGGTGTACGTCGCGTGCTCTTCCGGGCTGGACGCCGTCCGAGCGGGCGGGCTCGGGTGCTTCTGGCTCGGTGGGCTCAGGCGGGGGGCGGGCGGCGCAGGTGAAGCCGACCCGGACGGGCGGCGCCCGGTCATCATTTCAATCAGGGGCTTGCTCGAGCGCCCGGGCATGGACGGATTCTACAACATCAGGCGGCGAATGGTTCGGGTCCACAAGGAGTTCGTCCGGGATTTTCCGGGCCCTATACTCGCCCCCATGGCGATCCCCGAAACGGACATCATGCGCCTCTCGACGCCCCCGATGAACCGGAGCGAGAGCGTGTACCTCCCCGAGGTGGTCAAGGGCTTCGGGACGACGATGCGCCATTTTTTCACGTCCTTCGGGCAGAGCCGCACGCCGATCCACAAGGCCCTGGGCCTGAAGAACACGTCCCGGACGCTGCAATACCCCGAGGAGCGGCGTGAGCAGTTCACACCCGAGCAGGGTGGGCAGGAGCCGAGCAACTTCCGGGGCGTGCACCGCCTGAACAAGGATGAGGACGGGCGGGTGCGGTGTGTCGCGTGCATGATGTGCCCGACGATCTGCCCGGCCAACTGCATCCACATCACAGCCGCGGAGAGCCCGTGGGACGACCGGGAGAAATACCCGGCGAAGTTCGAGATCGACGAGCTGCGCTGCATCTTCTGCGGGATGTGCGAGGAAGCCTGCCCGGTGGACGCGATCGAGCTGACCACCGAGTACGACATTGTCGGGCTGTCGCGTCAGGAGATGATCTTCGATAAGCAGAAGCTGCTCGAGGTCTACGACGTGACGATCGACAAGAAGCCGATGTAGAGTTGGAACGCTCTGGCGGGCGTTCACCCCCACACCCCCGACCCCCGACCCCCGATCACAACCCAGAAACACGGCGCCGATCCGCGAGAGCGTTGGCACGAGGCCCAGGGCGGCTCCGTCCGAGAGGAACGGCGCGCAGGCCCGGCGGCTGTCATTTTTCTCGGCAAAGGTCCAAGAAAAGTCCGTGAGATGGTGGCATTCGCCCCGGCACAGTGCATCTTGGGGGTGTGCAGAAAAACGCCGCACCGAGGGGTGCGGATGGTGCTTTGAAACGATCTTGAACCGTAAAGAGGTGATCCCATGCGAACCCCGCATGTGTGTAAGGGTGGCGTGCGCGCCGCCGGTGCGATCGGTGTGCTTGCTCTGGCGGGCTCGACGGCTTCCGCGGGTGTCGTCGCGTCGTTCGGGTTTACTGAGCTGAACGGCAGCTTTGATCTGAACGGTGGGACGGGCGAAGGCGTCTTTACTGCGGTGGGCACGCTCGCGACCTCGGGCGATGTGACGCGACTGCTGGCGACCGGCGGGACCGCGCTGTACTCGCCCGGCGACGTCAACGACGCGCCGACGAGCGTGTTCTTCGAGATTTCCGTGGTCAACGTCGATGCGGTCGAGAAGACCGCCGAGGGCGTTGGCATGTTCTCGATCACCGACGCCGACGGCGACGTGCTGACCGGCTCGTTCAGCGGCGACTGGTCTGGCGTTGGGTTCGGGTTCACGTTCTACGGCGGCTCGGGCGTGGACTTCGAGTTCGACTCGTCCGCGGGCAACGGGACGTGGGACGGACCATCCGGCGGGAGCTTCTCGACGGACTTCGGGGTGGACCAGCTCATCGGGGCCGTGAGTCTGCTGTTCCAGCAGCCGGACTTCGGGTTCTTCTCCAGCTCGTTCTCTGATACCACGGCGCAGGCCGACGGGATCATGATTATCCCGGCCCCGGGCGCACTCGCCCTGGGCGGGCTCGGCCTCGGGCTCGCGGGCGTCCGCAGGCGACGCTGACCGATCAGGTTTCTGAATCAACAATCCACGCAACGCCGGCGTCTCGCACGCCGGCGTTGTTGTTTATGTTCCTCACCAACACATGAAGCCCCAAGCGTCAGCGCCGGGTTTCTTAGGGTGTCGATCGAAAGAAACCCGGCGCTGACGCTTGGGGCTTCAAAGCAGTTGGCATTGGCCCGAATGCCTTTCTGCGGCTTTGGCTCTGACTTGGTAGATCCTTACAAGAAAAGGTTCCAATGCCGCTGACCCGACAAGCACGCGCTAACTCTCCACGAGCGAGCGGAGCTCATCGCCCAGCGCCGAGGCGCTGCGGGCGATCGCGTCGATCCAGGACTCGCCAGCATCGGGCTGGGCGTAGATCACGCTCCGGCTGGCGTTGACGATGACACCCAGCTCGCCGGGCGATGCTGCGCCGGGGCGGAGGAGCGGGCGAACGTCGCTGACCGTGCCGCCCTGGGCGCCGACGCCCGGGACGAGGAAGAACTGGTCTGGCATGATCGCGCGCAGGCGTGCGCCGTCCTCGGATTTGGTGGCTCCGACGACCGCGCCGAGGTCACTCAAGCCCCGGGCGCCGATGCGTTTCGAGCCGAGATCGGCGATGACGGACGCGACGTGCTCGGCCACACTCTGGCCGGATTCGAGACGGGCGGACTGGATCTCATCGGAGTCGGGGTTGCTGGTGCGAGCGAGGGCGAAGGCGCCGAGACCGGCGTCAAGGAACGGCTCGATCGCCGAGCGTCCCATGTAGGGGTTGAGCGTGATCGCGTCGGCGCCCATGGCGCCGGCGGCGGCCGCGTAGTGGCGGGCCGTCGAGCCGATGTCGCCCCGCTTGGCGTCGAGGATGACGACCAAGCCTCGCTCGCGCGCCCGCTCGATGGTGTGCTCGAGCACCCCCACCCCGAGCGAGCCGAGGCGCTCGAAGCAGGCGGACTGGGGCTTGACGGCGGCGGCGCGACCCGCAACGGCGTCAACCACGCTGAAGCAGAACGCGGCCAGCAGTTCGGCGGGATCGCTGGACATGCCCCGGAGCGCCTCGGGCAGCAGCTCCGGGCTGGGGTCGATCCCCACGCACAGGGGCGTGCCGACTCGGTCGATCGCGCCGGCGAGGCGGTCGGCGAAGTGTTGATCCTTGGGCGTTTCTTTGGGCACTTTCTTAGGCACTGGGATGATCTCCTAGAGTTGTTCGTGCCTGAATCGCCCGACACGCCCGTGCACATCGACCTGCAGAAGGACCGCGGGCTGCGCGTCCGCTGGGGTGATGGCGTTGAATCGTACTACCCCATCGGGCTGCTGCGCCGCCTGTCGCCCTCGGCGGACATGCGCGAGCTCCGCCGGGCGATGGAGACCAACCCGCTGACGGTCCTGCCCGACGCCCCGGCGGGGGGCGGGATCGAGGCCACGGACGCGGAACTCGTGGGCAACTACGCGATCCGGATTACTTTTTCTGACGGGCACTCGTCGGGGATCTTCACCTGGGAATACCTGCGCCAGATCGACCCGGCCCAAGGCGGCGGCGAGAAGGCGCCGGGGGATGATGGGCCGGCGCACGACGATCCGCTCGGCCTGGGCGGGCGGCGCTGAGATGGGCGGGGCGCCAGAGCAAGTCGAGACGATCGAGGCGAGGCGGGCGGAGCTGACAACCTCGCTGGCTCGGATCGCGGGGATCGGACCTCGATTGGCATCGGACCTGGCGAGCCTGGGGCTGACGAATGTCGGGCGTTTGATCGCCCATCTGCCCATGCGTCACGAGCGCGAGGAGGAGGAGGCGCCGATCGAGTCGCTTGCGCCGGGGTCGGTGATCTCGGCACGGGGCGAGGTGACGGCGTCGCGGGTCTCGGGCTTTGGGCGCAAGGCGCGGTTCGAGGCGGTGCTGCACGACGGGACGGGACGCCTGGACCTGGTCTGGTTCAACGCTCCGTACATGCGTCACACGATCAAGCCGGGGATGCGTCTGCGTGTGCAGGGCAAGGGCGGATCGTTCCGGGGCGGGGTGCAGATCGTCAACCCGAGCATCGAGATTCTTGTCGACGACGGGGACGAGCCCGAGGCTCGTGGCGAGCGCCTGCGCCCGGTGTACCCGGCCAGTGAGCGCGTCAACTCGCGCGCTATCGAGCGGGCGGTCTCGCTCGTGCTTGAGTCGGCGGTTGCGCAGATTGACGACCACCTGGGCGAGGCGTTCCGGCGTGAGCGCGAGCTGCCCTCGCTGGGCGAGGCGTACCGGATGATGCACGCGCCCGAGGATGAGCGTCAGGTCGAGGAGGCGCGGCGGCGTCTGGCGTACGACGAACTGCTGCTGTTGCAGCTCGGGGTCGCGATGAAGCGCGAGCACCTGCGCCGGACGCTGCGGGCGCCGGCGCTGCGCTGGGACGACGCGATTGATGCGCACATCCGGGAGCGGTTGCCGTTCACGCTCACGCCCGGGCAGGACAAGGTGGTGCGAGAGATCGCGCAGGATCTCTCGACGGAAGTCCCGACGAACCGGATGGTGCAGGGGGACGTGGGCTCGGGCAAGACGCTGGTGGCGTTGTACGCGATGCTGATGGCGGTGGCGTCGGAGAGGCAGGCGGCGCTCATGGCGCCGACGGAGATCCTGGCCGAGCAGCACTTCGCGTCGATCTCCGAGATGCTGCGCGGCTCGCGGGTCTCGCTTGCGCTGCTCACGGGCACGACGCCCGCGCCCGAGCGGGCCTCGACGCTGGAACGGTTGGCCTCGGGCGAGCTGGATCTGGTCATCGGG
>JAJRXR010000084.1 GCA_024276195.1 Planctomycetota bacterium | reverse complement strand
TGTAGTTGATGGTCGGGCGATGCCCACCGCCGCCACCGCCACCGCCGCCCGGGGCGCCCGGGGAGCTCTGGCCCTTGCGCTTTTTGCGTTTGCGACGGTTGGTCCGCTGGCCCTTGCCCTGGTGGTCGTTGCGGTTCTGGTCGTTGCGGCCTTGGTCGTCGTGGCGTGGGGCGCCCTGGGAGCGGGAGCCTTCGCCATCGGAGCCGGACTGGGAGCCAGACTGAGACTGGGGCTTGTTGCTCGCCTCGGGCTTGGGCTCGGGCTTGGCCTGGTGCTTGGGCTCGGGCTTGGCGGGGGAGTTGGACGGCGCCTTGGGCTCGACGGCGGCGTCGGCCTTCTTGCGTGAGGTCTTTTTCTTCGTCCGCGCGGCGGGTTTGGTGTCCGCTTTGGCGCTGTCTGCGATGTCCGTTGCTTTGGCCATGCGACTCGGCCTCCTGCGTTCGGCGCCGAGATCCTGGCGCCAGAGATGTGGGTCTTTGGGTTCCGCCGATCGGGCGGTGAAGAAAGCGTTTCGGCTCGTGAATGCGTCGAGCGCGAGTCCCGGGCGAAAAGGAGCCTCGGGGCGCCGGACGGTCATTGATGAGCATGAGGGGGGCGCCGGCCTGGCAAGGTCGGCGTGTGAACCTCCGATGATAGGCGAAGACGCCGGGAGGCGCCGGGGAACATTGAACGCCCCGTGAGAAAGCCCCCTTGAGGGCGTGGGGCGAGTGGTTCAAGAGGCCTGGGCCAACGCCACCATCGTGCCCTGAGCGTGACCAAATCGTGGCCCAGTTCGTGATACGGGCGGGCAGCGAGGGTCAGGGGGACGGGCGGGCGTCACGGGCCTGGGAGAATGCCAGACGGATCTGGGCGAGCAAGGCCCGGACGCGCTCGTGCAGGTCCGCCTCGTCGCCCTCGTTGAGAATCACATGATCGGAGTTTCGTCGCTTGTGTTCAAGAGGAAGCTGGGCTTTTTCTCTGCGATCCAGCTCGCTTTCATCCCAGCCCCGATTTTTTCGGAGTCGCCCGAGGCGGATTTCACGCGACGCGTCCACGAAAACCACCGCGTCGCACTCGCTATCGAGCCCGGCCTCGAACAGCAGCGGCGCGTCGATCACCACGCACGGCGCCCCCTCTCGCTCGCCCTGCTCGATCAACTCGTCGCGCGCTCGCAGGGCGTAGGGGTGCAGCAGCGCTTCGAGGCGAGCCCGCTGCTCCGGGTCGTTGAACACGATCCGGGCGATCTTGGATCGGTCAACGCTCCCGCGCTCGTCGAGCACCCCGTCGCCCCACCACTCGACGAGTGTGCGCTTGACCGCGTCGGTCTCGAGCGCGAGGCGGATCTGGGCGTCGGAGTCGGAGACGAGTGCGCCCAGCGAGGCCAGGGCGCGGGCGACGCTGGACTTGCCCGAGCCGATGGCGCCCGCGATGCCGACGACGGGGATGGCCCGTCCGCTCGACCGTGCTTGGGGGGCGCTGCTGGTCATCACGCGCCCGAGGCGTCCGCGTTGGAGAGCACGTCGGGCTTGAGGACGGCGATCTCGGGGTGGTTGCGGTAGTAGCCGTTGTAGTCGAGCCCATAGCCGACGACGAACTCGTCGGGGATGTCGAAGCCGACGTAATCGGCCTGGATGTCGGCCTCGCGGCGCTCGGCCTTGTTGAGCAGCACGCCCACGCGGATGCTCGCCGGGTTCTGCCTGGAGATCAGCTCTTTGACCATGAGCATGGTGCGCCCGGAGTCGAGGATGTCATCAAGCACGAGCACGTGTTTGTCGCCCAGGTTCCTGGGCATCTAGCTCTCGAGGTGCGCGCCCTTGGACCGGACGCTCTCGCCCGGATAGCTCGAGACGGCGACAAGATCGAGCGAGACCTTCATGGGCAGCTCACGGATCAGGTCCGCGACGAACACGATCGAGCCGGTGAGGATGGGCACGATAACCAGGCGCCCCTCGTCGTGGATCGTGGCGCCCTCGCTCTCAAGCTCGGCCCGCATATCCCGGGCGATCTCGGCCGCCAGCTCGCGCACGCGGGCCGCGATCCGCTCGCGAGTGATGAGTACTTTGTCGATCTCGCGGAACATGGCGTCAGCGTAGCGGCCCGGCGCGGGCGCCGCGCCGGGATTGGGGCGGGCGGGGTTGGAGCGGGATCAGCGGATGTCGCGTCCGCGGACGCCATCGACGGTGTGCATGGCGTAGGCGCCGAAGGGGAAGAGGGACTGGAGGCCGATGCCGCCGTCGCCCAGGGGCAGGGGCGGGAGGTTGCGTTCGATGGGAACCCGTCGGACGCTCGCGTCTGCAAGGGCCATGGTGATGGGGCGATCGAGGCTCTGCCCGGGAAGGACCATGGTGTGCCCCGCCTCGGAAAAATCCACGAGCAGCGCCTTGCTCGACGGGAAGACGACCTCGCTTGTCCGCGTGGCCCGGAGCTGCTCCGGGCCGGTGCGTGTGTCCGCGTTCCAGTAGCGCGGGTCGGCAATCATCGCGGCGGAGTAGAAGTAAGAGGTCGTGCTGGTCGCGAAAAACTCCGCGCCCGGGCGGTGCAGGGCCGTGTGGTTGATCTGGCCCCCGTAGTAGTCGTCGGTGAGCGGGTGGGGCCAGTGCGCGGAGATGTGCCAGTAGAAGGAGTTGATCTCGACCCCGCCTCCCCGGAGTGTTGTCCGCGTCTGCTGCGGGTCGGTCAGGAACGGGTGCGCATCAGACCAGTCGGCGGCGTAGGTCTGGATGATCTGGGCATTGGACCGCAGGTTGCTCAGCGAGACCGCGTTGCGGGCCTGGTCGCGGGCGGCTCCGAGCACGGGCAGCACAATCGCGATCAGCACCGCGATGATCGCGATGACAACCAGCAGCTCGATCAGCGTAAAGGCCTGGCGATGGCGGGCCATGTGGGCATGGTACCACAGGTCAGCGATGGGTTGAAGCCCTGAGCGTCAACGACGGATTCAAGCCCTGAGTGTCAGCGACGGGTTTCTTGGATCTGACAACCCGGCCCTGACGCTTTGGGCTTGTTTGAACAAACCCGGCGTTGACGCTTGGGGCTTGAATGTCAGCGTCGTTCACGCTCGCCGGGCGGAGATCACGCGCTCGAACCCCTCGAGATCCCGCAGAATCTCGACCGAGGCGAGTGTGTCTTGCTGCTGGGCGATTGCCGCCGCGTCCTGCGCCCGCGCGTCGGCGACCTCGACAAGCACCAGCCCCCCCGGGCGCAGACGCGCCGCGGCGCCCTCGAGAATCGGACGCACCAGGTCGAGCCCGTCCGCCCCGCCGCGCAGGGCAAGCTCCGGCTCGTGCTCGCGCACGTTGGGCTCGACCGCGTCCCACTCATCATCCGGGATGTACGGCGGGTTGCTCACGAGATAATGCAATCGCTCGCTGCGCGTCGCCGCGTGCTCATCGAGCGCCGCGAGCAGATCGCCCCGGACAAGATCCACGCGCTCGCCCAGCTCGTGCTTGGCGGTGTTGGCGCGCGCGACTTCGAGGGCGTCGGGGCAGATGTCCGTCATGACGACCCGGGCGCCGGGCAGGTTCTTGGCCAGGGCGAGGGCGATGGCGCCCGAGCCGGCGCAGACGTCGGCGATGAGCAGTCCGTCGCCGTCGTGATGCCCGCCGAAGCCGGGGGTGGCGCGCGAGTGCTCGATGACGCGCTCGACGATGAGCTGCGTACACGGTCGCGGGATAAGCACGCGCCGGTCCACGCTCAGGGTCATGCCGTAGAACACGACCTCGCCCACGAGGTACTGGATCGGCTCGTGCTCCATCGCGCGGGCGACAAGCCCGCGGAGCTGGTCGCGCTCGAGCGGGGACGCCGGGCGGTCCTGGTCCATGTACAGCTTGAGGCGTTCGCACCCGAGCACGTGGGCCATGAGCATCTCGGCGCACAAACGCGGCGAGTCGATCCCCTTCTGCGTGAACGCCTCGCCCATCCACGCCAGCAGGCGGCGGGTCGTCCAGGTCTGGGCTGTCGAGGTCGGCGGCATCGGACAAGTCTAACCCGGATACGTCGTCTTCGAGCCCGAAGCATCGGCGCCGGACTCAAAGAAAAAAGCCCGAAGCGTCAGCGCCGGGTTTCCGTGCCGGGTTCTGTGTTGTGTTCCGCCATCCCCGGGTACGTCGCCGTCCGTCCAAACGCCAGGGAGCACTCCGGGCAGAACTCCAGCGTGACGCTGCGGATGTCATACCCGCACCGGAGGCACAGGCCATTGCTCAGGCGCCGGTGCTGGCGGAGGGCGGGGATCCAGAGCACAACGCAGATCAGCGCCGCGACAAACAGCGCCAGCGAGAGCAGGTTGTGAATGACTCCCTCGGCGGCGAGTGTGCGCCCGCCGAATCCGGGGAAGGTCGCCACGGGTGAGGAATCGAACGCCTTGCCTGCGGCTTCACCCCCGGCCCTGACGAACGCCGCCCGAATCTCGGCGATCGCTTCCTTGGGCAGCCCGCGCGGGTTGATCGACATCGTCACCGGGTCCATCGCCCAGACCTCGGGCAGAACGTCGCTGCTCGCGGCCCACAATCCAACGCGGGTGTCGGGCTGGTTGAGATAGAACGTGATGGACCCGCCGCTGGCCCAACCAACAACGGGTGTGCCGACTGTTGCCATGAGCGGACCACCAGCGTCGCCCGAGGTCCACGCATGCCAGCCGTCTTTCGCTTTCCATGCCTCTACATACCAGATGGGCCATGACACGCCCATCGAGGAGGAGTACGCCCCTGTATTGGTGAACCCAGTGTGCTGCCTGAAGATCACCGAGTCGCGCCACGCCGCAGCGCCCGAGTACCGCCCGTTCGCGTTGGGCAGCGTCAGGAAGTCGAGCATGAGGATGAGCAGCAGCAGGGGGGCGCCGAAGATGATGACGCGGCAGATGAGCGTGCGGACCCGGTAGGCGTCGCGCTGGCGGGCGCGCTCGGGCGCGGGCTCGGGGATCGTGATCCCATCGTGGAGGGTTTTGACCTGCTTGGGGTTCACGGCGAGAGTCTACATGGGCCAAGAACGGCGCCACGGCCCGGTGCCACGGCTGACCCGCTAGGGCAGCCGTGGTCTCTGCCGCGCGATCGCACGGCTGCCCTAGCGGGTCAGCCGTGGCACCGGGTACCCACCGGATCCGAGGCTTCGCGGACTCAGCCCCGGCGTCCAACCTCCCTGACGCCGAGACTGAGCAAGTCTTCGAGCGAAGCCTCGGATCTACAGCGGTCTCGTGGCCTTCGCCCTTTGGGCTCAGACCTCGCCACCTGCCTCTCGGGGGCTCCCGCACTCGGGGCAGACGGAGCCGGTAGCGCCGGACAAGTCATACCGACAGCGGGAACAATGCCCCGGTTTCGATCGGAGAATCCACAGAAGAGTAAGTATCGCTGTTCGGAGGCTTACAAGAAGGCCAATCAACGCGGCGACACTGGCGATATTATGAATGACACCGGGCCAGTAGAGCCGAGCCAGCGGCGGTTCTGAGTTGACTGACGCCTCAACCAATGATGCAACATCAGAGCCGAAATGCTCTTCTGCGAAGGCGATCGTAGCTTCAGCCAAGCCAGGCGCCCATGGCCCTGAGAACAGGGTCGTATTGCCGAACGTAGGCTCTCTCCACGCATACGCTGATCTGACATGTGCCGGCGCCCAAAACCCATCCGGCGCCCAAGATATGACGATCAGCACAAGGCACTCACCGGGCCAATACGGTCCAGAGCGGGAAGAACCTCCCGTGATATTGCGTAGCCGCCAGTCTTGTTCACCCGTTGGTATCGCTTCGATCCGATAGTGCTGTGTCACACGCCGGTACAATGGGACTGTTGTTCGAGATATTCTGGTTTCCCTGAAAACACCAACAGATGAAACACCTCTCGGTGAAGAAATCGGAAGCAGCAAGAAATCTGCGACCAACGTACTGAGAAAGAAGACCGACAAGCAAGACGCCAGCACAAGGCGGCGCTTTGCTTGCCCAGGTGTTTCGAGTCGGTTGCCGCTCATCTCATTCCCGCTCGTACACCGTCTCCCCGCCGATCACCGTACGCACCACCTCTGTAATCAGGATCTCCCCCGGCGGGCACGTCATGATGTCGTGATCCAGCACCACGAAGTCGGCCAGCTTGCCCGGCTCAAGCGAGCCTCGGGATTTCTCCTCGAACGAGGCGTAGGCCGCCCAGATGGTCATGCTTTTGAGGGCTTCTGTTCTTGTCATGCGTTGCCCGGGGAGCCAGCCGCCGACGGGTTCGCCCTGGTGGTTCTGGCGTGTGACAGCGCTGTAAAAACCGAACAGCGGGTTGCTGCTCTCGACGGGGAAGTCGCTCCCGCCGGGGATGGGCACGCCCGAGTCGATGAGCGAGCGCCAGGCGTACGCGCCCTGAACCCGATCGGCGCCGACGCGGTCCTCGATCCAGCGCATGTCGCTGGTGCAGTGCGTGGGCTGCATGGACGGGAGCACGCCGAGGTCTTCGAAGCGGGGGATGTCGGTGGGGTGGAGGAGCTGGGCGTGCTCGATGCGGAAGCGTCCGCCGCGCGCGTGGAGGATGCCCGGGTGCTTGGGGTCGATGTCCGGCTGCGATGAATCGTTGTCCGCCGGGATGGCGGTGGCGTGAGCGTACTCGTAGGCGTCGAGGGTGCGCCGGTTGGCGGCGTCGCCGATCGCGTGCGTGCAGATCTGGTACCCGTGATTCACGGCGTGCTTCGAGATCCGGTCGATCACGAGCGGGTCGGTGACGCTCAGCCCCGTGTACGGGTTTCCGTCGTCGTCGGTGGGGCGGTCGAGGTAGGGTTCGAGCAGCCAGGCGCCGCGCGAGCCCATGGCGCCGTCCATGTACAGCTTGGCCGCCCGCAGCGTGAAGCGGTCCGAGACGCGGATCTCGTTCGCCTCGAAATACGCCTCGGCCAGCTCGCCGTGGATGACGCCGTAGATGCGCATTTTCAGGCGCCCATCGTCTTCGAGGCGGGTGTACGCGTCGATCTCGGCCGGGCCGATGCCCATGTCATGAACACCAACAAGGCCTTGCGCCAGGCACCGCTTTTGTGCGAGTAGGATGAGTTTTTCGGGCGATGTGGAGGCGTCCTTCGGGATGACGCGGGCGACGAGCGACTCGGCGTTGTCGATGAAGACGCCTGTGGGATCGCCCTTGCTTGTGCGCATGATCGCGCCGCCATCGGGGCTGGCGGTTTCGCCGGTGATGCCCGCAGCGTCCAGCGCCGCCTTGTTGCCCAGGGCCGCGTGCCCGTCCACGCGCGCGAGCCACACGGGATGATCGGGCACGGCGTCGGACAACCGCTTGTGCGTGGGGAGCTGTTTGCTGGTCCAACTCTCGTGGTCCCAGCCGCGTCCGATGATCCATGTTCCATGTGGAACAGAGGCCGCGTGCGCGCGCACGAGACCGATCACTTCGTCGTAGCTGGATGTACGAGAGAGGTCAATGACGCCGGCGTCGAGGGCGCCGAGTCCGCTCATGTGCGCGTGCGCGTCGATCAGCCCGGGGAGGATGGTCAGGCCGTCCATGTCGATGAACTCGACGCCCTCGTGGGCGTGGCGCATGACATCACGCCGGTTCCCGATGGCGAGGATCTTGCCGTCGGCGATCGCCATCGCGTCGGCGGTGGGCAGGTCGTCGCTGGCGGTGTAGATGCGGGCGTTGATATAGATGGTGGTTTCACCCATGGCGCAAGCCCCCAGCGAGCAGGAAAGTGCGGCGGCGGTTCTGATCAGTGCGTTGAACATGCCCGGAGTGTACCGCGGGCGCCTGCCAGATCAGAGCCGGGAGCGCCAGCGACCACGGGATGCCCACAGCAACGATCGTCGGCCCCCATGAGCAAGGCCCGTGGTCGCTGGCGCTCCCCGGCTCGGTTTTTTTAGCGAGCTACTTCCCGTCGTACCAGCTTGTGCTGATGGCGGAATCGACGCGGAGGGGGACATCCAGGACCATAGCCGCTTCCATGCGCGCGACGATGAGATCGCGGGCGCTCTCGCTGACACCCTTTGGCGCCTCGAAGACCAGCTCGTCGTGGATCTGAAGCAGCATGCGCACGCCCTCGATCTCGGGCGCGTTCCCGGCGCGCCGGTCCTGGGCGTGAACGCTCAGACGTTGGTGCAGGTCGAGCATCGCGATCTTGATCAGGTCGGCGGCGGAGCCCTGGACGACGGAGTTGATCGCCATTCGCTCGCCCATCGAGCGCCGGGCCGGGATATTTGAGTCGATGTCGGGGATTGGTCGGCGCCGTCCCATCATCGTTTCGACATAGCCAAGTGTGCGCGCCTGATCGACGCACTCTTGCAGGAAGGTG
>JAJRXR010000083.1 GCA_024276195.1 Planctomycetota bacterium | reverse complement strand
TTGTCGCGGTGCTGCGCCCGGTCGCCTCGGGCGAGCCCACGCCCGCCGAGCTGGCCCGCGCCCGCGAGGCGATCGAGCGCGAGGGCGTCGGCGCCATCTTCGTCGAGCCCCAGTTCGACGCGGCACTCGCCCACCGCCTCGCCAAAAATGCCGGCGTCTCGGTCGCCTCGCTCGACCCGATCGGCTCGGGCGACTGGTTCGAGATGATGCGCACGAACCTGGATGTCCTCGTCGAGGGGCTCACCCCCGTCCCTCCCCCGCCCGGGTCCGGGGCGCAGGGGCCGTAGACTCCGTCTCGATGTCCGAGACCACCCCCGACCACACCGAGCCCGCGATCGAGATGCGATCCGTCTCGTTCACCTACCCCCGTGCCCCGATGGGCGCCGGCGAACGCGGGCCAGCGATCGAGGACGTCAGCCTCGTCGTCGAGCGCGGCGAGCGACTTGGCATCCTCGGCCCCAACGGCGGGGGCAAGTCCACCCTCCTCAAACTTATCGTCGGCTTGCTGTCGGGCGCCTCGGGCGAGATCCGGGTCCTGGGGCGGACAGCACGCGAGGCGAGCCGCCTGGGGCTGATTGGGTACGTCCCGCAGAAGGTCGGCGCCGAGCTGGAGTTCCCGCTGAGCGTGCGCCAGGTCGTGGCCATGGGCGCGAGCGCCGGGCTGAGCCCGCTGCGGCGCATGCCCAAAGGGCGCCAGGCCCAGGTTGATCGCGCCATCGAACTCGTCGGCGCCCACGACCTGCGCGACCGGGCGATCGGGCGCCTCTCGGGCGGGCAGCTCCAACGGGTCATGATCGCGCGCGCGCTCGCGTGCGATCCCAAGATCCTCGTGCTCGATGAGCCGATGGTCGGGATTGATATTGAAGGGCAACGCCGGTTCGCGGATCTGATCCAGCGCCTTTCGAGCGAGCTGGGCCTGACGATCGTGATCGTGAGCCATGATCTGCGCACGGTCGCGACGGGGTGCGACCGGGTCGCGTGCCTGCACCGGAGCCTGCACTACCACGCGGCGCCGGGGGGGCTGACGCCCGCGGTGCTGGCCGAGGTGTTCACGCACGATCTTGAGGGCGTGTTCGGCGAGGTCCACATCGACGCCCACCGGGCCGAGGACTGCCCCGACCCGGGGCGCCATCACAAGCCGCACTCGTGCGACGGGCGTGACCACGCCAACGATGGAGGGACGCCCTGATGCGCACCATCGAGTACCTCACCAGCCCGGAGCTGGCGGGCCTGTACTGGCCCGGCGTCGTCACGGGCATGATCGTCGGCGTGCTCGGGGGATTGCTCAGCGTGCTCGTCGTGCTCAAACGCCTCGCCTTCATCGGGCAGGGCGTGAGCCACGCGGCCTTCGGGGGCGTGGGCCTGGCGTACCTGCTGGGTGTGACCGGCGCAACGCGGGCGGGCGCGGGGACGCTGCTGGCGATCGTGCTCGGGTTCTCAGTCGCTGCGGCTCTGGGCATCGCGTGGCTCAGCTCGCGGCGCGGGACGCGCACCGATACCGCGATCGGTATTGTGCTGGCGCTGTCGATGGCGCTGGGGTTTGTGCTGCTGCGCGAGGCGGGGGTGCGCGCCGCAGCGGCAGGGCGGGCGGCGCCACCGGATATCGAGTCGGTGCTCTTCGGGAGCATCGTCAGCGTCGGGTGGGGCGATGCGCTGGTCGGGGGGGCGGGGCTGCTGGTTGTCGGGCTGACGATGTTCTGGCTCAGGCGTCCGATGCTTTTCTGGGCGTTTGATGAGGAGGCGTGCGAGGCGTTCGGGGCGCCGGGCGCGCGCATGAAACTTGTTCTGCTGGTGCTGCTGGCGCTGGCGGTGGTCGTCACGGTCAAGCTCGCGGGGGTGGTGCTGGCGACGGCGCTGTTTGTGCTGCCCGGCGCGATCGCGCTGCGCCTGAGCGATCGGCTGGCGACGGTGGTGGGGGTGTCGGTCGGCGCCGGGCTTGTCGGGGTGCTGGGGGGGCTGGTGCTGAGCTTCGAGCTCAACCGCCAGGGCGGACCAATGATTGTGCTGGTGCTGATCGCGCTGTACGCGCTGTCGGCGTTGGCTGGACTGGTCAGAATCAGATCCTCGGCGCCCGCCTAAAGGCGCGGGCGATCCGAGATGACACAGAGGGATCACCCATGAAAGCGGAGACGATGCTCGCGGAACTCAACCGCCTGCGCAAGGACCTGGACGAGGACGGGACGGACATCGAGTGGCTCACGCTGCACCACGTCTTTTGCTTCATTTCGTACAAAATGGGCGACTTTCAGGCGTACCTCGACGAGCAGGCGGGCTCGGGCGCCTTCAAGGCGTTCGAGGGCTGAGGCGGGCAGCGGGCGGGGGGGTGGATGGAACTTCTCTGTTGCGTTGGCGTATGGATTGGCGATACAAGAGCATCGCGGGATGGGCAAGGGCCTGACCCGGTGAGAACCACCGGCGATCGTCCAAGCCGACCCGCGACGACCGAGGGTGTTCTAGACAACCCTCGGGCGCTGAGCCCCGGGCGACGGCTTCGGGGGAACGGAGTCCGGCGGGCGAGGGGCACACCGCTCTCGCGACGGCTGGAGAAGCGTCTGACGAAGGAGGTGATCCAGTGCAACCGTGTGACTGTATGAAAGGGCTGCGCCACTAACCGGCAGCTCGACGGGGACTGCCGTTGAGTGCAGCCCACGCAGGACATCGCCTCAGAAGAAGGCAATCCTACGGCCGCCTCCCGCGCAAGCGGGCAGGCGGTTTTTTCTTCGCGCTACCATCCCATCTATGCCCGGCGCGACTCCCACCGACATCCTGCCCGATCTCTCGCTCGCGGACGCTGTGACGATCGAGGACGTCCGTGCCGCGGCGTCGCGCCTCGAGGGCGTCAGCAAGCGAACACCCGTGCTCACGAGCAGGGCGCTCAGCGAGATCATCGGGGCGGAGGTCTTTCTCAAGTGCGAGAACCTGCAACGGGTCGGCGCCTTCAAGTTTCGCGGGGCGTACAACGCGCTCTCGCTCCTGGATGACAAGGCCAGGCGCGCGGGGGTGCTGGCGTTTTCGAGCGGGAACCACGCCCAGGGCGTCGCGTGCGCCGCGGCGGCGCTGGGCGTTGCCGCGACGATCGTGATGCCGAGCAACGCCCCGCTCGTCAAGCGGCGCGCGACGGAGAGCTACCTGGCGCGCGCGCCCGAGGGCAGCACGCTCGTTGAGTACGACCCACAGACAGAGGTCCGCGAGGAGATCGGGGCTCGCCTGGCGCATGAGCGCGGGCTGACGATCATCCCGCCCTACGACCACCCGGGCGTGATCGCGGGGCAGGCGACGGCGGCGCTGGAGTTGCACGAGGAAATCCCCGGGCTCGATTCGCTGTGGGCGCCTTGCGGCGGGGGCGGGCTGCTCTCGGGCAGCGCGATCGTGACGCGGGGGCTGCGTCCGGAGTGCCGGGTCATCGGGGTTGAGCCTGAGGCGGGCGATGACGCGACGATGAGCTTTCGGACGGGGCGTCTGCACGAGGTGAGCAACCCGGGGACGATCGCCGACGGGGCGAGGACGCCCAGGCTCGGGCGGTACACCTTCCCGATGGTCCGCCGGAACGTGGACGAGATGATGAGCGTCAGCGACGCGGAACTGGCCCGCTGGGTGATGTTCTGCCTCGAGCGACTGCGGATCGTGGTTGAGCCAACGGGCGTGCTGGGCCTTGCGGGGCTGGGCAGGCGGGCTTCGGCGGGCGGTGTTGGGTCTCGGGTCGGGGTGATCCTGACCGGGGGGAACCTGGATCTGGCGATGATCCCGAGGGTGGAGGCCCTGGCGGCGGGGCGCCAAACCTGATCGAATGAACAGCCCGCTCACCCGGTTCAGAGGAACGAGGGGCGATGTGGGACGTACAGCCTTGGACGCGGGCAACGCCCGCGCAGGAGACGACGGCAATGAGAACGACGAGCATCGCGTTGATCGTGGGCCTGGCCCTGGCGTCGCCCGCAGCCGCACAGCGGGGACGGGCGAGCAAGCCCTCGCCCATGAGCGAGCGCGTGCGAGAGCTGGCCCAGGGGCATCTGGCGGCGTTGGAGTTGTCTGGGGATTTCGGTGCGACGCAGCAGGCCCTGGGCGATCTGCTCGACCGGACGATCCGGTACTCGACCGACAAAGAGCTCGACGCGATCGTCCAGGCGTACGCGCCGCTGTTGCTTGTCGCCCAGCTGGCGCAGGCGGACCGGAAGACGCAGGGCGAGCTGTTCCCGGTCCTGCTCGAGAACGAGGAGCTGGCGTGGACGCTGGCGCTGCTGGTTGACCCGGAGCACGATGATGTGGCGGGCGTGTACCGGACGCTGGCGCAGCTGATCGACGCGCACGGGGTAAAGAAGGTCGCGGTGTTCGACAATCTGGCGGCGGCGATCAGCGTTGTGCACGACGGGCCGTACGAGATTCAGATCGACGAGAACACGGCGCAGGCGATGGAGGCGGCGGACATCTTCGCGTACTACGCGGGCCACATCCGCGAGTTTGCGAACGACCTGACGAGGATGCCCGCGGAGTTGCTTGTGTATGTGGTTGATACGACAGAGTCGACCGAGCAGATGGAGTGGGCTCTCTCCCAGTACAAGCGCGATGTGAACCTTGGAAACCGGTTCTTCGAGATCGACTATGACGAGGCGTATTACCGGGACCCAAAGGCGCACCCCAAAGCGCTCACCGAATCGGGCGAGTTCACACTCCAGGCGATCAAGACCTACGGGGGCGTGACCTCAGATCAGGTGTACTTTGCGATGAGCGTGGGCAAGGCCAAGGGGATTCCCTCGGCGTATGTCATCGCGCGGGGATCCCAGTTCCAGCATGTGTGGCTCGGTTTTTTCGAGATGCGCGGTCGGTCGGCGAAGTGGAACTTCGACTCGGGACGCTACGACGCGTACGAGGGTATCCGCGGGGACTTCATCGACCCGCAGACCCGTCAGCAAAGGCCCGACTCCGAGTTGGGGCTGCTCGCCGAAGATGTGTTGAAAGATGAAGCGCAGCGCCGTATTGCCGTGAGCGCGTGTTCTGCGGCGGCGCGCCTGGGGGCTCAGCGGGCGATGCGCGGGTATGCGGTTCCCAAGGCGCCGCCAGACGGAGTGACCAAGACCAGCAGGTTCAAGCCCCGGACACACGCGGTTGATGACCAGTTGGCCTTGCTCGAAGCGGGGCTACGCCTTCGCCCCGGGTATGTCGACGGGTGGCAGGTGTTGATTGATGTCGCCGAGCGTCAGGAGCTTGAGATCAAGCAGATGGACCAGTGGGCGAGGGTGATCGACCGGCTGTGCGGGAAGAAGTACCCGGATTTCATGGTCGAGGTGCTGAGCCCGATGTTCCGGTCGGTTGTCGATACGCAGGACCAGACGCGCCTGTGGGGGTGGCTGTTTGATCGCCTGCGCCAGCGCCCGGATCTGGCGTCGGAGGTCCTGATGAATCAGGGCGAGCTGATGCGCCGTGCGGGCGACCCAGAGGCCGCGTGGGGGGCGTACATGGAGGTCGTCAACCGCTTCGCCAACCACGGGACGTCGGTTGTCGGGGCGCTCACGGCGGCGGAGTCGATGGTCCGCGATGAGAAGGGCTCGACGCCCGAGACCGTTCGGCGCGACATCATCCCCATGTACGAGCGGGCCTGGCGGGAGATCGACCGCCCGCGTCAGATGGCGGGCGCCTTCCGAACCTACAGCAACTGGTACCGCGTCGGGTTCCGCCTGGCGGAGCTCTGGCGAGAGATCGGGGAAGACTCGCGGGCGCAGGGGATCAGCGCAAGACTCGGCAGCCGCAAGGACGATGTGTTCGACGACTGAGGCGTGTTCGTTCGGCGCACAGAAAAGGCCCGGGCAGAGCTGCCCGGGCCTTGGGGTGGATCAGATCAGATCGCGGATCAGTGGAGGCCGATGAGGGAGCCGAGGACGGAGCCGTAGGCGACGATGAGCCCTGCGAAGACGACCGAGACGATCGAGATGAGCTTGATGAGGATGTTGAGGGCGGGGCCTGAGGTGTCCTTGAAGGGGTCGCCGACGGTATCGCCAACGACGGTGGCCTTGTGGTCTTCCGAGCCCTTGCCGTAGACGATCAGATCGCCGTTGCCGGCGTTGACCGCTTCCTGAGCGCGGGCCATGATGGCGTCGCGAATGGTGTCGGGAACCTTGGACGAGTTTCCGGTCCCTTCGACCATATCGCTGGCGGTGATCTTGCCGTAGGACTCGAGGAGCTTTTTGGCGTTGTCCCAAGCGCCGCCAGCGTTGGCCATGAAGACGGCGACGGCGAAGCCCGAGGTAAGCCCGCCTGCGAGCAGGCCCAGCACACCCGGGACCGAGAGCACCATGCCCACGGCGATGGGGACGGAGATCGCGAGGATGGCCGGGATGACCATCTCCCTCTGGGCGCCTGCGGTCGAGATAGCGACACAGTTGGCGTAGTCGGGGTAGTGGTGTCCGTCAACATCGAGCCCTTCGCGGGGCCAGTTGTCGGGGTTGGCGACGTCCTCTTCGGACATGCCCTGCTGGCGGAGGCCGTCGCGCATCTTGGCGAACTGGCGCCGGCACTCGCCCATCATGGCGTAGGCGGCGCGTCCGACGGCGTTCATGGTCAGAGCGCAGAAGAGGAAGGCGAGGAGCACGCCGATGAAGATGCCCCCGAGCAGGCGGGGGTTGGCGATGGTTACGTCATAAAACGCGAGCACGTCGGAGATGGAGCCCTGGGAGGCCGAGGCGAGTTCGATGGTAAACGTTCCGTCGTGGTCTCCATGGGAGGTGGTCCCGGTCAGGGTGTAGCGGTCGAAGCGCGGGCGAGAGACATTGGTGATCACGTCGCCGGCGTTGAGGAGCTTGTCAACGGACGAGTGCCCGTGGTCGGTCGAGGCGCTGATGGTCATGCCGCCGTCGATGGTGGTTTCGGAGGCGCCGTCTTCGGTGACGCCGTCTTCAGAGGCGAGGCCGGTTTCGACGACGGCGAACTTTCCGTGTCCCTGATAGACGGCGTAGAGCGTGTCGTTCTCGGGCGCGACAAAGGAGCCGCGATCGGCGTAGGTGCCGGCCTGGGTCGTGATCTGGACCTGGACGACCTGGATGTAGGCGGCGAAGAGGGCGAGGGCGGTCAGCGCGGCCGAGCCAATGGCGAAGCCCTTGCCCGTCGCGGCGGTGGTGTTGCCCAATGAGTCGAGCATGTCCGTGCGCTCACGGACGTGGGGGGGCTGGCTGGTCATCTCGGCGTTGCCGCCGGCGTTGTCGGCGATCGGGCCGTAGGCGTCCGTCGCGAGTGTGATGCCGAGTGTCGAGAGCATGCCGACGGCGGCGATGCCGACGCCGTAGAGGCCCATGAGGAAGTTCTCGCTGCCGCCCGCGAAGGTGAAGGCGGCGATGATGGCGATGACGACGGTAAGGATGGAGGCCCAGGTGGACTTCATGCCCTCGGCGATGCCGGCGATGATGACGGTGGCCGGGCCGGTGAGCGCCTGCTCGGCGATGCGCTTGGTCGGCGGGTGCTCGTAGCTGGTGTAGTACTCGGTGGCGCTGGCGATGACGAGGCCGGCGACAAGGCCCGAGACGATCGAGAGGCCCAGGCGCCACCACTCGGTGATGCCGGCAAGCTCTGGGCGGTTGTTGAAGAGCATGTAGAGCAGGGCGAAGGCGAGCAGGATGATGAGGCCCGAGGCGACATAGACGCCCTTGTGCAGTCCCTTGAGCAGCTGCGAGAAGGTGGCGTTCTCCTTGGCCTTGACGGTGAAGATGCCGGCGATGGAGCAGAAGATGCCGATGCCGGCCAGGGCCATGGGGGCGACGGCCAGAGTGATAGCGAGCGAGGTCGAGTCAGAGTTGGTGACACCCGGGATGGTGAAGGCGGCGGCGGCGCCGAGGGCCATGGTGGCGAGGATGGAGCCGTAGTACGATTCGTAGAGGTCGGCGCCCATGCCGGCGACATCGCCGACGTTGTCGCCGACGTTGTCGGCGATGGTGGCGGGGTTGCGTGGGTCGTCCTCGGGGATGCCGGCCTCGACCTTGCCGACGAGGTCGGCGCCGACGTCGGCGGCTTTGGTGTAGATGCCGCCGCCCACGCGGGCGAAGAGCGCCTGCGTCGAGGCGCCCATGCCGAAGGTGAGCATGACGGTGGTTAGGGCCTGGATATCGCCCCCGATGCCGGTGGCGTTGAAGATCAGGAACCAGGCCGAGACGTCGAGAATGGCGAAGCCGACCACGACGAGCCCCATGACGGCGCCGGAACGGAACGCGACGGTCAGGCCATCGTTGAGGCTGTCCTTCACGGCGTGGGCGGTCCGGGCGGAGGCGTTGGTCGCCATTTTCATGCCGAACCACCCGCACAGGCCCGAGAAGAGCCCGGCGATCGGCACGCCGATCATGGTGACGGGGGACTGGAGCTTGAGCTGCCACATGACAGCGAGGAAGGCGACGAGCAGAACAAAGACGCCCGCGACGACCTTGTACTGGCGCGTGAGGTACGCCATCGCTCCGTCGCGGACGGCCTGGGCGATGCGGATCATCTCAGCATCGCCCTCAGACTTCTTCATGACCGAGCCATAGAAGAAGTAGGCCATACCGAGGGCGGCGAGCCCGCCGATGGGGGCGAAGTAAAACGCCGCCGGGATATTGTCAATCGTGCCGAGTGTTTGGACAGTCAGACTGCTCATCAGCGTCATCTCCGCGGATGGATACGAACAAAGTTTGAACACAACGTGTGTCGAGACTGGTCACAAGCGACCAGGCCCGTTGGCGACTCCCCGCACCGAGCCGGGCGGCAAGCATAGGCCAGCGCCATCCCGGCTGGGCGCCCCGACAAGGGGCGTGGGGCGCGGATCATCGGCCAGATGGGGTGTCAGCGCAAAGAAACCGCCCGCTCAGGGCGGGCGGCGGGTATCGCGTGACTCTTGAGGGCCGGCCAGCGAGGGACGCTGGGCGCCGGGCTCGGTCAGGTCCGCTCTTCGCGGGCGACGCGGGCGACGGTCTTGCGCTGGGCACGGCGCTTGCGCTCGGAGGGCTTCTCGAAGAATTCCTTGCGTTTGATGTCCTTGGTCAGCCCCTCTTTTTAGCAGAGCTTCTTGAAGCGGCGCATCATCTGCTCGACGCTCTCGCCGCCGCGGGCCTTGATCCGGATCGCCATCGTCGCTCCTTGCCCGCTCTGGGGCTTCGTGCGGGCGGCATGCTCTGCCGCTCGGGCCTCAAGTAAAGGGCGCCTCGCCCGCCCGATCAAGACTGCCCCCCGGAGACAATCGAGCCCGAGGCCCGGCGTTCGCTCCCTATCGTCTGCTCAGTCATGCTGCTGATCGACGCGTACAACGTGCTTCATGCCCAGTGGGCCTTGCCGGCTTCCGAGCGGGGGATGGACGTTCCCGGGCTGGTTCGTCTGGTGGGGCGGAGCCGGTACAGCGAGCGCCGGGTCCGGGTGATCTGCGACGGGAGGCCCGGGCCTGGGTGGCCCGTGTCGGGGCTGCTTGAGACCCACTCGGGGCTGGTCTGGACACGGATCGGCGGCGCGGAGGTGGTGTTCTCCGGGCCTGACCAGGAAGCCGACGACGTGATCGAGGATGTGCTTGAGCGGTCCCGGGGGATCCGGGTGCTGATGGTGAGCTCGGATCGGCGTCTGATCCGGGCGGCCGGGCGGGCCGGGGCGGCCCAGGTCGGCAACGGGACGTTCCTCAAGCAGCTCAGCTCGGATGTGCGGGCCAAGCCCGGGTCCGGGCGTCCGGCGTTCGCCAGCGAGGTCCCGCTGGACGCCTACTCGGTGGCGCACTGGATGCGCGAGTTCGGGTACGAGGCGGACACGGCGCTCGAGCGCCCACCCGAGTTGGATAAGGCGAAAGAGCCCAAGCGGAAGCCATCACCGCCCGTTGAGCGGGCGTTTGGCGCGTCGATGGAGATCCCTCGCCCAGCGGAGCGCAAGCGTCCTGGGGCGCCCACGCCGGCGGAGAATGACCCCTGCCCGGGCAACCCGGAGCATGAGCCGCTGGACCCGCTGCTGGCTGATGCGTTCGAAGAGTGGCGCGGGCGCCTGAGCTTGGACGATCTGGACATGAGCCGATGGATCAGCGACGTTCAGGACATCAAGCGGCCCGGAACCGGCGGGCGAGGGCCTTCTCGCGGTGGCTCCTCGCGCCGGCGTTGATCGGCGCCCTGGGCGCCCTGGGCGGGTGCTTGCAGGCGGTCCAGGACGTGGTCCAGCCCATCGAGGAGCCGATCGGGCAGACCCGCCTGATGAGTACCTACCACGTCGGGCGCCTGACGACGGAGCTTCCTCCGGAGGTTCGCGTCGAGTCGATCATCTCGGCGTCGCGCTCGGTGCTCGAAGAGCGCGGGTACACGATCCGGCGAACCGAGACGACCGCCGACCTGGGGATGGTTGTCGGGCGTCCGCCCGAGGGGGATCGGACGGTGACGATCCGGGCGTTGGTGCTGGTGGACGCGACGCGGCTGTCGGTGCGGTTTGAGCCGTGGGGGGCGCGCGGGGCTTCCGTGGCGATCCTTGAGGATGTGCTCACGAGCCTGGGGTATTGAGACAAGGGGATTCGGACAGGCGAGACGCCTGTCCCACTGTGATCATGTGTCAGCGTTTGTCGATGGGGATGTAGGGGGCGTCGTGTGGGCCGACGTAGTTGACGGTGGGGCGGAAGAGGCGGTTGTCGGCGAGCTGCTCGATGACGTGCCCGGACCAGCCTGCGATGCGGCTGAGGGCGAACATGGGCGTGAACAGGTCGAGCTTGAGCCCGATGCAGTGGTACGTCGTGGCGGAGTAGAAATCGACGTTGGGGTAGATGCCCTTGGCGGCGACCTCGCGCTCCATGATGAGCTCGATGGCGTGTGATTTTTCGTAGAGGTCGGCGTTGCCGGTGTCGTCGGCGAGCTGCTTGGCGAGTGTCATGAGTTCCGTCGCGCGCGGGTCCTTGGCCTTGTAGACCCGGTGCCCGAAGCCCATGATGCGCTCCTTGCGCTCGAGCTTGCCCATGACGTAGGCCTCGGCGTCGCTGACGGAGTCGATCTCGTTGAGCATTTTCATGACGCCCTCGTTGGCGCCGCCGTGGAGCGGGCCTCGGAGCGAGCCGATGGCGCCCGTGATCGCGGAGTACATGTCCGAGAGTGTGGAGATGATGACGCGGGCGGTGAAGGTGGAGTTGTTGAGCCCGTGGTCGGCGTGGGTAATCATGCAGATGTCGAAGGCGCGGACCATGGCCTCGGTCGGCTTCTTGTCGTTGAGCATGTAGAGGAAGTTGGCGCTGAAGCCCAGCGAGGTGTCGGGGGTGACGGGCTCGAGCCCGCGCCGCCCGCGGTCGAAGGCGGCGACGATCGAGGGGGTCCAGGCGAGGATGTTCAGGGATTTGTCGCGGGCGGCCTCGACGGTGTTCTCGTTGGGGTTTGGGTCGTACATGGACAGGGCGCTGACCATGGTGCGCAGGACGTGCATGGGCTCGGCGTCGGTGGGGACGCCGGCGATGCGCTCGAGCATGCCCGCGGGCAGCGAGTAGCGGGCGCGGAGGTCGGAGGTGAAGGCCGCGAGTTCGCCCTTGTTGGGAAGGCGCTGGTTCCAGAGGAGGTAGACGGTCTCCTCGAAGGTGGATTTCGAGGCGAGCTCGCCGATGGGGATGCCGACGTATTCGAGGATGCCGTTCGTGCCGTCGATGTATGAGATGGCCGTCTCGGCGGCGACGATGCCTTCCAGGCCCTTTGAGAAGGTGGTCATCAAGGCGTTCCTCTTTTCGCAGCTCGCGGGTGAAACAGGGTCGGACGGGGCGCTGGGCCTCGCCGCACGCCGGGCGGTCCCGGCTTGGAGGGCACTATAGACGCACGGGCGCCTCGGGGCGTTTTTGGGCGACGATCTGGGGCCTCGGCGGCGCGAGTAGGATCGCGCCGTGCTCATTCCACTCGGAACAGACCGCCCGACCCGCCGCCCGAGCGTTGTCACGCCCACGATCATCGCGCTGACGGTCGGGGTCCACCTGGTCCTGCAGATCCTGCTTCGGACGAGCCCGGAGCGGGCGATGTGGGTGTACGACACGTTCGATGTCGGGGGGAGCGAGTTCCGGTGGTGGGGGCTGGTGACGAGCCTGCTGCTGCACAGCCCGGACAGTTGGCTGCACCTGATCGGCAACATGCTGTTTTTGTGGGTGTTCGGGCCTTCGGTCGAGGACCGGTACGGGCGCCTGGGCTTTCTGGGGCTCTACCTGCTTGGGGGGATCGCCAGCGGGGGGGTTCACACGGTGTTCGAGGCGAACCCGGCCATCGGGGCCTCGGGCGCCATTGCCGGGGTGCAGGGCGCGTTCCTGGTCCTGTTCCCGCGGACCCGGATCAGGTGCTTCTGGATCTTCACGATCTCGATCGTGCTGGTCCCGGCGTGGTGGTTCATCGGGTTCGCCATGGCCTGGGACCTGCTCGCCCACACGTTCCGGACCAAGGACAACATCGCCCGTCTGGCGCACCTGGGCGGGTACGGGTTCGGGTTTGGCGTGAGCATGCTCCTGCTCTGGGCCAAGGTCTTCCCGAGGGAGACGTACGACCTGTTCACGATCTTCCGCCAGGCGCAGCGCCGGCGGGCGTTCAAGGCGGCGGGCGCGATGGCCCAGACCGCCGGCCCTAGGGCGGCGGTGCGCGATGAGAAGCGGGACCAGCGCGCCGATGCGCTCGCCTCGGCCCGGGCCGAGGTCTCGGCGCTTGTCAGTTCGGGCGACATGGACTCGGCGGCGCAGCGGTACCACGAGCTGGTGTCCCGTTTCAGTGATGAATCGCGCGGCGCGACGCTGGCGCGCGATGCGCAGTACAAGCTCGCGGCCCACATGGTGGGCACGGGCGATCACAGCGGGGCCGCTGCGGCGTTCGAGCGGTTGCTCGACGCCTACCCCAATGACCGCGAGAGCGAGCAGATCCGCCTGATGCTCGGGCGACTGCGCGGGCGATACCTGGGGCAGGACGAGCAGGCCCGTGAGCTGCTCGGTGCTGTTCTTGAAAGCACGCACGACGACGAGCTGCGATCCATCGCCCAGGAAGAGATCGACCACCTGAACGGAGGCGGAGTGTGAACAAGGGACGTACACGGATCAAGATTTGCGGCGTGCGCGACCCGGAGACGGCGCTGGTCTGCGCCCAAGCCGGGGCGGACGCGGTCGGGCTGATGTTTGTCGAGCGGTCACCCCGGGCGATCGGCCCCGGGATGGGGCTGGAGATCATGGGGGCGCTGCCGGTGTTTGTCACGGCGGTGGGCGTCACGGCGGACCTGGACGTGGACGCGTTCTGCGACCTCGAGAGCGCGTGCCCGGCGCCGGTGTTCCAGCTCCACGGGCGTGAGGACGAGAAAACGGTTCGCGCCTGCGGGCCGGGCGTGGTCAAGGCGTTCAAGTACGACGCGGCGACCATCGCCTCGCAGCTTTCGCGCTGGGGCGCGATCGACGAGGTGGACGCGGTGCTCATCGACGGCTCGAGCGGGGGCGAGGGCGTCAGCTTTGACTGGGGCGAGCTGGGCGAAGCACTCGGTGAGTTCGCCAAGCCGGTGATGATCGCGGGGGGCCTGCACGCAGGGAACGTGGGCGAGGCGATCCGGGGCGTGCGCCCGTTCGGGGTGGACGTATCGAGCGGCGTGGAATCGGCCCCGGGTGTCAAGGACCACGACAAGATCCGCGAGTTCTGTGCTGCGGTCCGGGCGGTAGACGCTGGCTAGAAGCCCTGAAACTCGCGCTGGACATCAGGGTCTTTATCGAGTCTCAGCCTTTCGAGACAGGCGTCAAACCCCATTGTACGCGAGAGCTCGGGCCTTGCTTCTTGTACGCGGATGCACGCATCGACCGCGAACGCGCGAAGCAGCGGGAGATCCGACTGGGCCATCCTCTCTACGGCTTGGGCCAGATCCTGTTGAGAGTCTCCAGCGAACGGAAGAATGTACGGAAGCTCAAAGGTGAAGAACGCGAGCCCGATGTCGGATTCGAAACGCGAGCTAGCGTCAAGAATGGCAAGGGCCATGCGGGCTTTCATGTCTGCTGAATAGTCCGTCCAGTAGCCCCCCTGATACACAGCAACTTTCTCCAGGGCGGGCCTTGTAAGTGCGGTGCTCTCAAAGACCGCCATGGATTGCTTGTAGAATTCTGCCGTTTCTTCCTCGACACTTTGCGAAGGGCCATCGCCGAAGAACATCGCATCCAGAAATCGGATCTGGCGGTCGAGATCGTCTGGAATCTCGGTCATCGGTTTCCTCTCAAACCAGGCCTGCCGGCGGATCTCCGCAGGGCGCTGGGCAGCCGTTTGATGATCTCACATGTCCAGGCTGGTGGCGAGATCGACTAGGCGTTCAAGCGTCTGCACAGGACCCTCGGTCTCAATGTCAAGCGTCTCGCCGAGGCGTTGGTAGATCGGGTCTCGCTGGGCGAAGAGCTGTTCTATTTCTTCGATAACACCGTGCCCGGTGAGGCTCGGGCGCGATTCGAGATCGGTCTGGGCGAGTCTCGCCGCAAGGCGCTTGGGCGTGAGCCGGAGGTAGAGCACCAGGGCGCCCGAGGCTTTGATGAGTTCGCGTGCGCCGGGGGCGGTGGGGGTTCCGCCGCCGAGGGAGACGACGGACGGGGGGTCGGAGAGGACTTGGGCGAGGGCCTTGGCTTCGCCCGCGCGGAAGGCGGGTTCGCCGAGGTCGCGCAGGGCCTGGGCGCAGGTGTCGCGGCTGAGCACGCGGGCGGTCCGGTCGTCGAGATCGACGAACGGGAGGGTGAGGCGGTCGGCGAGCAGGCGACCGAGGGTCGTCTTGCCCGAGCCGCGCAGGCCCGCGAGGAGGATGTGCTTGCGTTGTCCCACGCTGGGTTCGCCTGCGGCTTTACTCGCTCTTGACGCGCGACATGTACGACCCGTCGGCGGTCGAGATGCGGACCTTCTCGCCGATCTCGATGAACGGGGGGACGCGGGTCTTGAGCCCGGTATCGCAGAGGGCGTCCTTGAGCTGGTTGGTCGCGGTGGCGCCCTTGACGTTGGGGGGTGTGTCGGTGATGGTGACGTCAACAGCAGCGGGCAGTTCGATGACGACCGGGTTGTCGTCGTGGAAGAGGATCATGCAGGCGGTGTTGGGGGCGAGGAACTTGAGGCTGTCGCCGAGGATGTCGGGGCCGATCTCGCTCTGATCGAAGGTTTCGAGGTCCATGAAGGTGCCCGTGCCCGAGCCGTCTTCGTAGAGGAACTCGACGTTGCGTCGGTCGAGGGTGGCGCCGTCCACGTTGTCGGAGGAGTTGAAGCGTTTCTCGCTGGTGCCCGAGCCGTCGATGCCTCGCATCTTGGCCTGGATGTAGGCGGGGCCTTTGCCGGGCTTGACGTGCTCGGTTTTGACGACGACGTAGAGCTTGCCGTTGAGGGTGATGGCGACGCCCGGACGCAGATCGTTGGCCTTCATGGTTTCTACTCGCTCAGAACCCCCGGGGAGGGGGGGATTTGTGGTGTTTGCTCCCGCCGGGCCGGGCTCGGATGGTAGGCTCCGCGTCCCGGGTGTGATGGCATTCGCCCGGATGGAGGACCGTTCGATGACGATGGACAGACGCGCGTTTCTTGGTGGGATGGTCTCGGCGGGCGGGATGCTCGCCCTCGGGGTTGATCGGGTGTTCGCCTCGGCGCTGGCGCTGGGCGACGGCACCTTGCTCGACTGGAACGAGCGCGGATCGGGTGTTTTTGTGATGGCGGACCTGAGCACCGGGGGCAACTCGCTGATGCTGGTTTCGGAGGGGCAGGCGCTGGTGGTGGATACCAAGTCGCCCCTGCTGGGCGCGGCGATCCGGGGCGACACCGAGGTACTCAGCGATGGCGCGGGCGTGACCCTGCTCAACACACACCACCACGGCGATCACACGGGGGGCAACGAGGCGTTCGCCGATGTTCCTTCGTACGCCCATGCACGGGCGCTGCCACGGATCGAGGCGCAGATCGAGCGGTTCAAGAGCGCCGGGCGGAACGCCAAGGGCTCTGGTCCGGCGATGGAAGTGCTTGCGAAAAGCGTGCGGAGCGCCGCGGGCTCGTGGACCGCAGAGATGTTTGTCCCGGACCACGCCATCAACGATGAGGGGACAACGCTTGAGATTGGCGAGCGGAGCGTTGAGATCAGCCACTTTGGGGCCGGGCACACCGACAACGATCTGGTTGTCCGGGTTCCTTCGCTGAATCTGGTCCACACGGGCGATCTGGTGTTCAACGGGCTGCACGCGTACTACGACCCGGAGGCGGGGGTGAGCGCGCGCGGGTGGATCGGCTCGCTCGAGCGCGTGCTGGCGTTGTGCGACGAGGACACGGTTGTCATTCCCGGGCACGGCATGGTCGGGGACCGCTCGATCATCAGCGCCGCGATCGGATATCACACGGCGTTGATCGAGGCGGTCCAGAAGGAGATCGACGCCGGGGCGGCAAAGGAAAACGCCCAGGAGAAGTCCTGGGCGTTCATGGAAGGGCTTGAGTTCGAGTCGATCCGTGCCCGGGCGATCGGGGCGGTGTACGACGAGCTGAGCGGGGGGTGAATGGCCCGCTCGCCCGCCTTTAGCGTCGGCGTCTGCGTGTCAGCGTCGCTCCGCCTGCGAGGGCCAGCAGGGTTGCGGCGCCCGGGGTCGGGATGACGACGAACGAAACATCGTCGAGCCCGCCCGAGCCTGAGAACTCGAAGGTGACGCTGGTGACGCGGGTCGCGTCGAAGCCTTCGTCTTCGGTGGCGGTGGCGGTGGCGCCGCCCTCGCCGATCTGCCCGGCGAGCGTCGTCATGTCGAGCGTGTCGTACCCGTTGGGGCCTTGGGCGTCGATGTCGAAGGACCAACTGGCGGGGACGTCGTAGACGCGCATGGCGCCTTCGAGGTCGATCATGGTGACGATGACCTCGTTGCCGCCATCAACATCGAGGAGCTTGACGGAGCGCATCTCGACGGCGTTGATGAAGTCAAAGACGAACGTGCCGCCTCCGAGCGCGTCGTTGGGCGCATCGAAGATGCCCGGGACTGTCTGCACGGGCGAGTCCGGGCTCTGGAGGATGAGGGCGTTTCCGAGCCCGACGAGCAGGTCTGGATCCTGGCCTCCGAGGTTCGGACCAGCAAAGCTGGTGTCAAAGATCGCGGCTCCGAGGTTGTTGGCCCCGAAGGCGTTGATGTTGACCAGAGCCCCGAAGGTCGTGGGGCTGGAGATGGCCTGCCCGTTGAGGAGCGGGGTGAGGAAATCATCCTCGGTGTCGAAGTTCAGGGTTGTGACAGCGCCACCCAAAGAGAGTGAGCAAGCCGTCGCCAGGACCCCCGCAGCGAGAGCGAACCGTTCCATCGTTCCACCTCCGTCCGAGTCTCATGTGTCTCTCCCGCCGGAGGAGAGCGGCCCGCGACGAATGGGCCATGAGACGAATAGCACGTTCTGTCGTGCGGAATGTGCGGCCTGAAAGGCCTGCACGCCAACGACTTACATGCTCAATCCGTCAGATCGGTGGGCAGGGGCGCTGCCGGGGGCGGGGGGCGGATTTTATTGGACACGGGCGGGCGCTAGGCTCGCCCAGCGCCCGCAAACCCGCCAGTTGGGTGGTCCCGGGCGACGGTTCGAGCCCGATATCCCACAGGAGAGATCGACCATGAACAGCGACTTTGTGACACGCCTGTTTGCCGCCTCGTTGGAGGAGGCCCTCAAACGGTCCGAGCCGATCGCGTGCGAGGACTGCGCCGAGATATCAGGCGGGAAACACCCGGCCTGGCACCTGGGGCACCTGGTTGTCGGGGCGGACTTCGCGGCGGGATTCTGCGGCGGGCAGCGCCAGCACGAGAAGCTCGACGCGCTCTTTGCCCCGGGCACCGAGCCCGAGGCCAACCGCGGGAAGTACCCGTCCAAGGCGGAACTGATTTCACTGCTCGTCGCGGAGCACGCGCGCGTGACGGACCTGTTCACACAACTCGATGCGGATGCGCTGGAGCTGCCGCTGCCGATGGAGGAGTACCGGTCGTTCTTCCCGCGTGTGGGCGATGCGGTGGTGTACCTGCTGGCGTATCACGAGCCGTACCACAACGGGCAGTTGCAGCAGTGGTGCTTGGCGACGGGGCGGACGCCAGCGAAGGCCGAGGCGTAGCTCAATCTCTGCCGACGCTTGCGTTGACGCTGTATGTGTCGGACCCGCATTCTGGGCAAGAGTTGCTGCGAAGGCCTGCAAGGCTGTAGCCGCAGGATGGGCAGCAGTCGCGGCGGGTGCGGAGCCATCGGCGGGCATTGCTTGCCGTCAGCCAGAGTGCGAGCGTAAGGATGGCATAGAAGACCGTGCTGACCAGGAAGCCGGGCCAAGCGGGGATGAGCGGGAGGCGTCGGCGTGGTTGGGCATGGAGGAATGCCGGGAGGCGGTCGGTGGGGTAGCCGCGTGTGAGCAGAATGCCGACAGGGAGGTCGAGGCCTTGGAGGGCGGGGCCCAAGGGTTCGGCGTGATACGCGCGCACGTCGGAGGTCACCGCCTGTGTGGGCCAGCCGGCTGTGAATGTGGAGTCATAGTGGCCGGACCACTCCTTGAAATGCCAGTAGCCCATCTCCGAGAAGCCCCGCGAGCCCCTGGTGGTGCGGACGTGGAAGCCGAAGGCGTGATGGTGCTCCTGACCGATTCCGATGTACTTTTCAAGGACCGTGGGGCGAACTCTCCGGGTGTACGGCGACCAGAGCGCAGACGCCCAGGCGATGGCGTACGTGAGGCTGGCGCCGCAGACAATCGCGCACACCCAAGAACGCAGTCCTCGATTCGTGTGTCTCCGATGGGTGGAGGACATGCGCCGAGCATAACAAACGCCATCAGGTCGTGGCGCCGACGGTTAACTCCGCCGTGCCCTTGACCTCCGTCGCCCGCTCGTGGTGCAGGCGCTTGGCCCGGTGCTCGGACCAGTCGATCACTCGCTTATCCGGCGCTGTCTCGTCGGCATGGAGGCGGATCACGTCGTAGGTGTTGTTCCGCTGGGCCGGGGTGAAGCCGGCGTCGCGGATGAGCCTGCACAGCACGGCCTCGTCGAGGCAGTACGTCGTGCCCGCGGCGGAGACGACATTCTCTTCCATCATGACCGAGCCCATGTCGTTGGCGCCGAACTGGAGCGCCACCTGCCCGATGTGCGGGCCCATCGTCACCCAGCTCGAGCCGATGGAGTAGATGTTGTCGAGGAAGAGGCGGCTGAGCGCCTGCGTGCGCAGGTACTGCGTGGCGCCCGCCCGGCGCAGGCGCCGACCGAACTCGGGGTGCATGCCCTTGGTTCCGGAGCCATCGAGCTTGGCGACAGCGTCACCCGGGAACGTCTCGCCGAAGCGTTCGGTGTCGCCCTCGCTGGGCCATTCCTTGAGGCGCCCGAGGGGGGTGTTCTCGGGCTGGAAGGGCCAGGCGATGAAGGCGGTGTAGTGCCCGCCGGGTGCGGCGCCCGCATCGTTCGAGTTGTTTGCGCCGAAGTCGCGCAGGGCCTTGTCCTGCCAGGCGCGGACGAGGCTCATGTGATGCACGCGGTCGGCGAGACCCTCGATGTGTCCGAACATCATCGTGGCGCTGGTGTGCATGCCCAGGCTGTGCGCGACGTACATGACGGTCAGCCAAGCCTCGGCATCGCATTTACCCATGCCGATTTTGGAGCGGACGCTGGGCGCGAATATCTCGCCGCCGCCACCCGGGATCGAGTGCAGCCCGGCGTCCTTGAGGCGGACCATGACCCAACGGCACTTCTCTTCGAGATTCTTGCCGGGGGGGTTGAAGAAGTGCACAAACTCGATGAACTCGGGCGGGCTGAAGGCGTGGACATGGATGTGCGGGTAGCGCTGCCGGATTTCGTTGAGCAGGTCGAGGTACCAGTCGAGCGAGAGGTCGGGGTTCATGCCGCCCTGCATGAGGATCTGCGTGCCCCCGATGGCGGAGAGCTGCTCGATTTTCTCGAAGAGCTGCTCGTACTCGAGCGTGTAGGCGTCGGGTGCGTCGGCGGTGCGGTAGAACGCGCAGAACGTGCAGCGGGCGGTGCAGACGTTGGTGTAGTTGATGTTGCGGTCGATGACGTAGGTGCGGACAGAATCCCCATGCACCTCGCGGCAGCGCGCGTCGGCGGCGCGACCGAGGGCATGAATCGGAGCCTTGGTCAGCAACTCGAGAGCCTGCCCAGTCGTGAGGCGGGCCTCACCCCGGGCGATCGCGCCCAGCAGGCCCGGGTCGGTCGCGTCATGCTGGGGAAACTCGGGCGGGGGGGCGTAGATCGTCATCCGTGAGCCTCGCGATGGGGCGCCAGCCCGAGAGGCGGCGTCCTGAACTTTCAAGAATCATTGAAATGGTAGGCGGGTGGGGGCTCTGGGGGCGGTCGGCAGCGGTTGGGGGGAGAAAGGCGTACGCGGAGGCAGCGGAGGGGGCGCGGAGGTCGCGGAGAGATGCAGAGACGGGGTGAGGAGAAGACTTCCTCCTCAGTATTTCTCTGCGGCCTTCGCACTCTCCGCGCTCTCTGCGTTTGTCTTACTCATGCACCGGCATCACGCAACTCCTCGGCCACACCTTCGAGGCGGGCCTGGCCCTTCTTGTCTGCGAGGCTGACGACGATGGCGACACCGAAGCCGATGAGGAACGAGGGGAGAAGGACGTCGAGGGCGCTGAGGTGCGCAACGAGGCCATCTTGGCCCATGCTCGTGAGGATGGGCGGCGCCGCGAACTTGAAGAACGGGACGCCCAGGAATCCGGCGACCATGGCGCACTTGGCGCCGGTGGCTGTGAGCTTGGACCAGAACAGCGACAGGATCATGATCGGGCAGAAGGTGGCGGCGATGCCGGACCAGCCGAAGATGATGATCCAGAAGACGCCGTCCTCTTTGTCGTACAACAGGATGCCGACGCCGATGCCGAAGGCGATGAGCGCGAGGATGATCGTGAGCTTCTTCGAGAGCGACATGAGTTGCTGGTCTGTCATCTCGGGGTGGCGAGATTTTTGCCAATAGTCGCGGACGGCTGCGGACGAGGCGACGACGAGGAGCGAGTCGATGGTGGACATGATCGCCGAGAGGACCATCGCGATGTAGACGCCGGCGAAGAACGCGGGCAGGAGCGTGACGGCCATGAAGGGGAGGATGTCGTCCTGGTGTCCGCCGATCTGTTCCTTGGTGTAGAGCCCGCGCCCGACGATGCCGATGAGCACGGCGCCCGAGTCGGCGAAGAGGGTCCAGAACAAGGCGACGGCGGCGCCCTTGTTGATCTCCCTCTCGGAGCGGAGTGAGATGAACCGGACAAAGACCTGGGGCGAGCCCCAGAAGCCGATGCCGATGGCGACGAGGCCAATGATCGCGATGATGGAAGTCATGCCCCACGAACCCGTGCTGGGGCCTTCTGTTCCCGGGCCGTGGAGGGTGAGCAGGTGGGGGTCGATGGCGCGGAGCGAATCGAGCAGTTGCGTCGTGCCTGTGTACTCAAGGAATCCGATGACGGGCAGCGCGACGAGGCCCAGGAACATCAGCGAGCCCTGGAAGACGTCGGACCAGACGACGGCGGTGAAGCCGCCCTGCGTGATGTACATCAGCACGACGGCAAAGCCCACGGCGGCGCCGGCGTAGTGATTCCAGTTGAGGAATGAGTTGAACGCCCCGCCGGTTGCGAAGACCTGGGCGCCGGCGTAGATCGAGACGAAGATCACGAGCGAGCCGGCGGCGATCAGGCGCAGCCAGTGCCCGCTGTCGCGCAGGCGTGATTCGAGGTAATCGGGAATCGTGACGGAATCGTACTTGTCTGTGAGTCGCTTGAAGCGGCGGGCCATGATCAGCCACGCCCCCCCGACGCCCAGCATCTCGCCCAGCACAACCCAGAAGGCGTTGACGCCCATGGCGAAGCCCAAGCCGGTGAGCCCGAGCAGGAGCCACGCGGACTCGCCCGTGGCGCGCGCGCTGAAGGCGACGTTGATAAAGCCCAGGCGTTTGCCGCCGGCGAAGTAGTCGCGGATGTCCTTCATCCGTTTGGAGGCGAGGTAGCCGATGAGCAGGAGCACCGCCGCGTAGAGCGCGACGGCGAGGATCTTCCAGGCCGTGTCCATCGTTGTCGCGCCGGCAGTTGCGGCGCTGGCGATGGCGGGGTCGATTGCGGGTGCTGGGACGCTGATGGGGGGCCTCCTCCCGAATGGGGAGCGAGGAGCATACACGACTCTGGGCGCGTTCTCAGGGCCTCGGGTGGCAGCGACGGACGACGTCCTTGAGCTGCGTTCGGTCCACGTGCGTGTAGATCTGGGTCGTGCTGATGTCCGCGTGCCCGAGCAGGTCCTGGACGGTCCGCAGGTCGGCGCCGCCCGAGAGCAGGTGCGTCGCGAAGCTGTGACGCAGCATGTGCGGGTGGGCCTTGGGCAGCCCGGCGAGGGCGGCGTACTTCTTTACGAGCTGCCACACCCTGACGCGCTCGATCGGGCGACCCGAGCGCGTCAGGAAGACGCGTCCTTTGTCTAGGCGTTTGCCGGCGCTCTCGGCGGTGATGAGCACAGGGCGGCACTCGCGCAGGTACCGCTTGAGCCAGCGCTGGGCCGGGACGCCCATGGGGACGAGGCGTTGCTTGTCGCCCTTGCCGGTGACACGGATGACGCCGATGGTGTCCTTGAGATCCGCGAGCTGGATGGAGCCGACCTCGCTGGCGCGCAGGCCGCTGGCGTAGAGGAGCTCGAGGATGGCGCGGTCGCGGATCCACAGCGGTGCGCCGGGCGCGGGCTTGCTAGGTTCGTCCGCCGCTTCTATCAGCTCGCGCATCTGCTTGGGGCTGAGCACGCCCGGGAGTTTTTTCCATCGCGTGGGCTGGTCGAGGATGTCCGCGGCGTTGGCTTCGACGAAGCCGCGTGCGCAGAGCCAACGGCAGAAGACCTTGATCGTCGCGAGGTGGCGCGCGAGTGTTGCCGAGGCGTACTGGCGATCGGTGGTGAGGGCTCGGATGTGAGTGATGAGCGCGCTGGGTGTGACGTCCGATGGCGAGGAACCCCCGGCATCGGAGATCTCGGCGAGCAGGTCGAGCAGGTCGCGTTCGTAGGCCTCCATGGTGGCGGGGGCGAGGCCGCACTCGATGCGGAGGAAGACGAGGAACTGGCCGAAGACGTCCACGAGCCCGGGGGCGAGGCGATCGCGCAGGGCGAAGGTGCGTGATGGGGCGCGCTCGGGCATGGAGCAAGGATCGGTCACGTCGGGGCCAGAGAGCGAATGAAAAACGCCCCGGCCTCTGGAGGCCGGGGCGTCGCGTTACGGAGTGGGCTTCGGCGTTAGCCGAGAAGCTGGAGGACGTTCTGGGGGGCCTGGTTGGCCAGGGCCAGAACGTTGGTGGAAGCGGCGACGAGGATCTGACTGCGTGTCAGGCCCGCGGTCTCCTTGGCGAAGTCGGCATCGCGGATGGTGCTCTCGGCGGCGGCGGTGTTCTCGACCGCGACGCCCAGGCTCCGGATGGTGGCGCCGATCACGTTCTTCTGGAAGGCGCCGAGACGACCACGCATGCTCGAGACCTGCTCGATTGCCTCATCGACGATCTTCTGTGCGGAGGAGAAGTCGGCGCTGCTGGCGTCAACGACGTTGAAGTCCTTGCCAGAGCCCAGGTCGTCGAGGAAGCCCAGGTCGCTGGTACCGAGCTTGCGGACGGCGACGTCCTGGATACCGATGGAAACCTTGCCGGCGATGTTGACGTCGGAGGCGAGCTGGAAGTCGGCGCCGCCGCCGGTGATGCTGAAGGCGGAGACGTTGGCGAGGGTCTGAGCGGTGCCGGTGTCGAGGGTGATGGCGACATCGAGGAAGTCGGAGTTGACGCTGAGTTCCTTGCCCTTGCCGGTGGCGAGGAGGCCGTTGATGGCGCCGCCGATGTCCTGCCCGTCGTCGCGAACGCCGTTGGTGGCGTTGGCGAAGGTGGAGGAGATCGTGCCGTTGACTGCCGTGGCATCGCCAGCCTGGAAGTTGTAGAGGCCGACGTTGGTGCCGGTGACGCCGCCGGTCTGGACGACGGTGACGGAGACGTACTCGTCGGAGCCGAACTCGCTGGAGCGGAGGGTGACGCCGGTGCCGCTGGTGACGGCGGTGACACCCGTGACGTCAGAGAAGGTGTTGACGGCGGCGGCGATGGAGGTAAGGGTCTGGCTCGAGGAGAACTGGAGCTCGCGGGTGCCCTTGGCGCCGGCGATCTCAATGGTGAAGGCCGAGCCGGTGGAGCTGCCCAGGTTAAGCGACGTGCAGCCGAGCGAGAGGTAGAGGCCCGCCTGCTGGGCGGACTGGGTGACGATGGCCTCAACGGCGAGGCTGGCGCCCTCGAACTTGGCGCCGTTGACGCGGAAGTCGGAGACGCCCGAGGCGACGTTGTTGACTTGGTAGTCGAAGTTGCCGCTGAGGAGCTTGGAGCCATGGAAGCTTGTGGAGCTGGCGACGCGGTCGATGGTCTGGAGGATGGAGTCGATCTGGAGCTGGTTGGCTTCCTTCTCCGAATCGGAAAGGCCAGCGGAGCTGGCCGAGGAGGTCAGCAGGCCCTGGAGTTCGGTCAGAAGGTTCGAGACCTCCTGGAGACCGCCCTCAGCAATGTTGATGACCTGGTCGGCGCGCTCGGAGTTGTTGATCGCAGCGTTGAGCGACGTGATCTCAGAGCGAAGGTTCTCCGACGCGATGAGACCGGCGGGGTCATCCTTGCCCCGGTTGATCCGCAGGCCGGTGGACAGACGCTCGAGCGAGAAGCCGAGGTTCTGGTTGTTGGCGCCCAGAACGCGCTGTGCGACGAGTGACGAAATGTTCGTGTTGATGCGACTCATTGTTGAGAATCCTCCGTGAACGCGTGTTCGGGTGAGCGTCTGCTCCCCCAGGTGTGTTCCGAACGGGCTGCTCCACCCGGTGGGTCCGCGACGTGCTGACCCGTTCGTGAAACCAGTTGCCCCCGGATCCGTCCGGGGAGTCACACGCACGGGCTTGCGACCCGGACGTGTGAAACCGGGGATCGGCGGCGTCCGGGGGACGGTTCAGTCGCCTCGGCAAGAATGAGAAAGAAACCGGGCAGGGGGGGCTGTCCGGGTCAGGGTGCGCGCATGAAGAAAGGCCCCACCCGGAATGGGTGGGGCCTCGTCAGAATCGGCTTGAACCGGGCGTTTTCGCTTAGCCGAGGAGCTGGAGCACGTTCTGCGCCTGCTGGTTGGCAAGCGTGAGCACGGTGGTGCCCGAGCTCTGGAGGATCTGGGCTCGGGTCAGGGCGGAGGTCTCGGCGGCGAAGTCGGCGTCCTGGATGATGGACTTGCTGGCCGTGAGGTTCTCGAACTGGGACCGGAGGCTCCTGATGTTGGTTTCGAGGACGTTCCGCTCGAAGGCGCCCAAACGCCCGCGGAGGACGGAGACCTCGTCGATGGCCTTATCAAGGATGGCGCTAGTGGGGTTGAAGTCTCGCCTGGCGGCGCTGGCGCGAAGGCTGTTGGCCTGACCATCCTGGAGGCTGGAGAGATATTGGACGGAGCCGTTGACGAGGCTGCCGCCGAGGAAGGAGGCGGAGGTGGAGGTGATGCCGATATTGGTCTGCTGGAGGGCGCTGATGTCCTGGCCAAGCTGGAAGAGCGCGCCGCCCCCGGTGATATCAAACGTCGAGGGGGCAATGGTGGGATCGGTAGCGAAGGTCTCTGCGAGGAGAAGCTCGACAGAGAGGTTGGGAGAGCTGAGGGATATCTCGAGCCCGTCGCCGTTGGCGAGCGAGCCGTTGATGAGGGCCTGGACGTCCTCGCCTGTGTCGCGGTTGGTGGAGGTGAGGGTGGTGCCGATGCCGGCCCAGGGGAAGCCGCCGGTGAAGTCGGGCAGGGTGGCGCCATCGACGAACTTGTAGGTGTTGAACCAAGTGGCTGCGTCGTCACCCCCGAGGCGATCGACGCTGACGAACTCGTCGGAACCGTAGCCAACGGTCCGGAAGATGACGCCGGAGTTGGGGTCGCCGTTGATGAGCACGGCCTCTACCCCGGTGAGGGCGCTGCGACCGTTGACGCCGCTGACGACACTGGCGAGGGAGGCGCCCGAGGCGAAGGAGAGCTCGTTGACGCCGAGGGAGCCGGCGATACGGAGCGTGATGGCGGAGGCGAGGACACCGTCGGTCAGCGCGCCGGGCATGTCGCCGTTGAGGTAGAGCCCGCCCTTCTGGGCGGAGGCGAGGACATCGACCTCGACCTGGAGGGAGTTGGTGCCGACGAAGCTGGCGGCGAAGACGCGGGCGGTCTTGATCTCGGCGGCGTTGATGCCGCTGGTGATGTAGTCGAGCGACCCGTCGAGGAGCCTGAGGCCGCCGAAGCTGGCGGTGTTGCTGATGCGTGTGATGGACTGGATGGCGGAGTTGATCTGGAGCTGGTTGGCCTGGATCTCCTCGTCTGAGATGGCGCCGGAGTTGGCGGCCTCGACCGTGAGCCCCTTGATCGTGTTGAGCAGGTCAGAGATCTCGACGAGGGCGGCCTCGGTGGTCGCGATGACCGAGCTGGCGCGCTCCGAGTTCTTGATGCCCTGCTCGATGCCCGCGATGTCCGTCGCGATGCGTTCGCTGATGATGAGCCCGGCGGGGTCGTCCTTGCCCCGGTTAATGCGCAGACCGGTGGAGAGGCGTTCGAGTCGGATGCCAAGCTCTTGCCCGGCGCGTTCGAGATTCGCCTGGGCGATGATGCTCGGGACGTTGGTGTTGATTCTGGCCATGGCAATCCTCCGTGATTGCGTTGTCCGTGGTGTTCGCCCCCGGCGAAATCCTGTGCGCGGGGGAGTGTGAGTACGCCTGAGGGTTCGGTGGTGTGCTTATCCGGTGCTGCGGATCGAGGGGCCTTGCGGCTTTGGCTCGGTCTGCTGGTCGTTGGGTTTGGGTTCGTGGTCGGATCGCCCCGCGGTCAGGCGGGAGGCGCGGGCGCGGGTGGCGCTGCGTGCGGGTCCTGGCCTGACTTTCTGGGCGATTTCTTCGATGGCGCCGCCCGCGATCTTGGCGGCCTGCTCGTTCTCCCGCGTGATCGCGTCGTACACCTCTTTGCGGTGTACGGCGATGCGGGTCGGCGCGGTGATCCCGAGGCGCACCTTGTCGCCCCTGATATCGACGATGGTGATCTCGATATCGTCGCCGATCATGATTGTCTCGTCGCGCTGCCGTGAAAGCACAAGCATTGCGTGAGCTCCTTTTCGCATCCGTGCCCGGAGGAAGCGGCATCCCTGCCTTCCGGGGTCGGTCGTCGTTGTTCTCCCGCCGCCTTTGCGATCGGTCCGCGGGCGTTCCGGCCTCGGCGCACGATGGGCGCCTGTGCAAGAACGTCCGAAGAGCGTTCGCCCGGGTGGGCGGACGTGCGGTCCGCGGATCAGGCCGAGGCGGCTTGTTCCGCCTTGTCCACCTTCATCAGCGGGTGTCGGGTCGTCCAGCGTTTCTCGGCGACCACCATCTGCTCGCCGATCCTGGCGAGGGTGTTGATGATGAGCGGCCCCTGGAGGTTGCCGGTGAGCTGCTGGTCGATCTTGTTGACAATCACGAAGACCTGGGCGTCTTCGAGCTTGTCCAGCGCGAGCTGTTCCATCTGCTCGCTCCGGATCGGAGCCGAATACTCGGGCTCGAACAGCGTCGGGTCGGTCACCACAAACGCAAGCCCCGGCTCGTCCAGGCTCTGCAGCCAGAAAAAGCACGCGTCGTCGCCCGGCTGCAGCAGGCACCAGCGTGTCTTGCCCGGAAACCCGAGCATTCCCTTCGGGAACGTGATCACGCGGTCCTCCGCGATCTCGATCACCCCAAAGCGTGTCGTCCGCACGTCCATGTGTGCGCTCCGATCCTTACGGCCACGATGTGGATCGACTCCCGGAGCATCCACCCCGGTTGACGTCCTGTCTGGCGACTCAGCGCGGCCGTGTGCGCTGACGCCCATTCGATCCATCCCGCCCGCCGGGCTTTCGCCCGGTGTGCGTCGTCTACCCCAGGAAGCTCAGCAGCGAGAGCTGGCTGGTGCTCGCCGTGACCTGGAGCGCCGCCTGGAGCTGCGTCTGGAGCAGCGTCAGGCGGGTGGCCGCCTCGGCGAAGTCCGTGTCCCGCAGGCTCGAGCGTGTCGTCTCGTTCAGGATCACTCGCTCCTGCTCGCGTCTGATCTCGTCGTCCACGCGTTTGGCGTAGCCGCCGACAAGGCCGTGGGTTTCTGTGAGACGGGCGCCCGCCTCTTCGATCTTGTCTGACGCAAACTGGATGCCAGATGTGCTGTTGTTCCGCAGCGCGTCGCGCAGATCGATCAGAGAGGTGAAAAGGTTGTTCACACGGACCTTGGCGCGGTCGGTGGAGTAGAAGATGTCGCCGCTGGGGTCCACGGCGCCGTCGAGCAGCCCGAGCTGTTCCGGCGCGGTGGAGTTGTTTTTGCGCGTGATCAGCATCGAGCCCCCGAACGCGCCGGACTGGATGAGTTCGAGCCCGTTGCGGTCGTTGGGGAGCTGGGCCGTGAAATCGCCCGGGGCCATGCCCGCCGCGATCAGGGTGGCGTCCGCCTGGGTGTTGATCGAGGCCAGCAGCGTGGAGACGTCCACCAGGTCCGACGGCTGGAGGTCGATGTCGATCTCCAGCTCGCTCGCGGTCCCGGTCCAGAGGGTGATGGAAAAATCCACGTCCCGCGTGGGGTCGGGCAGGCCCGTGATGGGGTCGGTCGCGCCGGTGACGACCTGCACGCCCCGCCCGTCGTTGAAGTCGCTCAGCTCGGTGGTGCTCATGTACGAGCGGATGCCGAGCTGCGTCGCGGTGCTGTTGTTCCCGGGGACATCGGTGATCGTCAAGGCCCGGTCCTGGCCCCCGGCGACCTCGGTGAGCACGTCGATCGAGCGTCCGTCCTCGCTGAGGAGGACTCTGGTCCCCTCGACGTTGGACTCGATGATGGACCGGATCTCGCCCAGGGTCGTTGCGCCCGAGAGATCGACGAGCGAGACGCGCCCGTTGTTGGTGATCTGGATCTCGCCGAGTGGGGGGGTGATCCCGCTGAGCGAGGGGACGGGTGTGGTCCAGCTCAGGCGTGGGGAGAGGTCGAGGCCGGACGTCGTGCCCGCGTTGAAGGGCGTTGCGGGGTTGAAGACGAGCCCGAAGTCGGCGCCGACGCTTGAGCCGGTCAGGTCGAACGCCTCGAGGTTGCCGGCGGGGACGTCGATCGTGATGCCCTCGCCCGCGATCGAGACGCCGCCGGGGCCGAGGATCGTCACGCCCTGGTCAATCTCGGCCTGCCCGATGGCGGCGGTGATGGCGTCAACGACATCGCCGACGGTGTCAGCGCCGGCGAGATCGACGCTGAAACGCTGCCCGGCGTTGAACGAGAGCTCGAAGGTTCCGGTGGAGACGCCGAAGTCGCGGGCGCCGTTGAGATCGGTCAGGAGGGTGTCGAGGGTGAGGTCGGGGTCGAGGTCGGCCGAGCCTTCGACGCGGGCGGAGGTGGAGCCGATGGTGTTCTGTGCGCCGAGGGTGACGGGGACGGATCGCCCGAGTCCGATGTCGGTTTCGAGCCCGCCAAAGCCTCCGACATAGCTGAATGCGCCGCCGAGGTCGGTGACGGGGGGCGTCCCGGGCTGTGTGCCGCCGAAGATGTAGCCGATGATGGATTCCTGGTTGGCCAGACCAAAGAGCGAGGAGATCATGGAATCGAGGACGTTGGCTTGGGCCTCGCGTTCCTGGGGGCTCGCGGGGGTGGAGATCTGCGAGGAGCCGATGCTGATGGCCTCGTTGATCAGATTCTGAAGCTCGGTGAGCGTGTTGTCCACGACGTCGAGCGAGCCGCGGGCGTACTCGAGGTTGCGCAGGATCTGGTCGGAGCGTTCGAGGCGCCCGTCGAGGACGGAGATGGAGGCGGCGCGGATGGGGTCGTCGCTCGGGCGCGTGATGGCCAGGCCCGACGAGAGCTGCTGGCTGACCTTGAACAGGTCGGCGTTGGTGCGCCCGATCAGCGAGAGCGAGATCCGGTTGCGCATCAGCATGGGAACGCGTCCGATGCCGGATGGAGAGCTGGTCACGCCGGGGGCTCCTGGGTCAGATGATCGCGAGCAGCTCGTCCATGAGCTGGTCGGCGATCTGGATCAAACGTGCAGCGGCGGAGTACTGCTGCTGGAAGGTAATGAGGTTGATCGATTCTTCGTCGGCGTCCACGCCGCTGATCGAGGCCCGCTGCGCCTCAAGGCTTTCGCGGACGAGCGAGGCGGAGTTGGCTTCGGTGAGCGAGGCGCTCGTCTGTGTGCCGACGCGTTGGACATGGTCGCGCCAGTACTCGGAGAACGACCCGTTGGAGAGGGCCGAGAGTGTCTCGTCGCGCAGGGAGGCGAGGCCGATCGCGGTGGCGTTCTCGACGAACTGCCCATCGACCGTGCGCCCGAGCATCACGCCCGAGGGGTCGTCGATCAGGCCCTGGCGGACGGAGATCGAGTCGGCGTCGGTCCCCTCGAAGTAGCTGTTGACGCCCATCGCGCCCAGGACGTTGGACGAATCGTCGGCAAACGAGAACTCGAAGTCCGGGTCGGCGGCGATGGTGAGCTTGCCCTCGACATCCCACGAGGCGTTGACGCCGCTGATCGCGTCGAGCGCGGCGCGGATGTCCTCGGCGGAGGTGTCGTCGCTGTTGAGCCCGTCAAGATCCACGTCCACGCGGACGCGCTGTGTGGCGCCCGTGCTCGTGTTGGTGACCTCGACGAAGAACCCGCCGTTGCTCGGGGCGAAGGGCAGCTCGGCGAAGGACTCGTTGAGCGGGTCGTTGAGCGCAAGCGTCCGGTCCGGGGCGCGGACCTGCAGGTTCGAGACGGTGGACGTGAGCTGGTCAGCATTCCGCCCGGTCGAGTGGAGGATGTTGACCCGGAAGATCAGCTCGGCGGAGAGATCATCGAGCTTGGCGATGGTCTCGTCCACGACCGAGTTGCGTGATTCGAGCAGGCCCCCGATGGAGCCGGAGGTGATGTTGAGCGGCTCGCCATCGACGCCGACGACGACGCGGGTGGTCAGGACGCCGTCGATATCGCGCCGCTGGACATCGAGCCCGCGGCTGACGCCACCGAGGACGATGGGCGTGGAGCCGATGAGCACGTCGAGGCCGCCCTGGTTGTCTTCGACGACGGTGATGTCGATGAACTCGCTCAGTTCGGTGACGAGCGCGTCGCGCTGGTCGCGCAGGGCGTTGGCGGTGGCGCTGGTCAGCTCGGTGCGTTTGATCTCGACGTTGATCGTGGCGATCTCGTCGAGCAGCGTGTCGGCGCGGAGGACGCTCGCGTCCACCTCGTCCTCGACCTGGCGGCGCAGCGCGCCCAGATCCTGGCGCATGGAGTTGATGAAGTTTGCCATCCGGTCGCCCTGCTCGACGACGCCCGCGGGCGAGGCGACCAGGTTGGCCGCCTCGGACCACGCGTTGAAGAAGTTCGACAGCTCGGAGGAAACGTCGAAGCCGGTCAGCTCGTTGAGGATGCTCTCGAGCTGGGCGTTGATGTCGTAGCTGCGGGCCTTGGCGGTTTCGTCGGAGACACCGTTCCAGAGGCGTTTCTGGACCGATTCGTTGATCTGGCGTTGGACGCCGCTGACCTGCACGCCGCGCCCGATGAAGAACTCGCTGCTCTGGTTGGAGCGGATGGGCGAGAGCGTGGCGGTCTGGCGCGAGTACCCGGGCGTGGCGAGGTTGGCCAGGTTCTGGCCCGCGACCTGGAGGCCGACCTGGCTGGTCGTCAGGGCCGAGCGCGCGATCTGGATGGCGGCGGTGAGGCTCATGGCGTGGTCCTGCGGGGCTCCTTACTGCTTGATATCCAGCGCGCTCACGACCGCGGCGCGATGCTCGACGCGCCCGCTCTGGTCGTACGCGCCCGTGTGCGAGAGTCGGGCGATGACCTGGCGGATGAGACCTTCCATGTGCCCCGAGAGCGAGTCCGCCGCGGCTCGCAGCGTGGACTGCTCGCGCTTGCAGCGTTCGACGAGCCCGCGCAGGCGCGACCCAAGATCCAGCACCCGCTCGCGCCGGTCCTCGTCGAGCACCGAGGCGAGCTCTGCGATCGTGACGCGATGGCCCGAGTCGCCCTCGCCGAGGAGCATCCGGCGTTCGTCCTCGAGGGCGCCTATGCCTTCGAGCAGATCGGCGCAGCGCTGCCCGGCCTGCCCGAGGCGGGCCGGGTCGGCCGCGGCCATGGCGACGCGCTGGGCGCCGAGCACGTCGAGCAGGCGCTCGTGCCGGTCGATCAGCTCGAAGACGATCCGCTCAAGAGAGGCCTGGGCGGTCTCGTCAAGAGGCCCCAGCGCTGGCGGTGTCGGGGTCATGGCGTCCTCCGTGGCTTGTGGGCGCGCTCGGGGCGCCCGGGTTGAGATGCTTCAGCATGCTGCGCGCAAGCTGGTCAACCAGCGGGAAGCGCGAGCCACGCACGATGTCCTGCGCCACACGCGCATCCTGCAGCGAGGCGAACTGCTTCTCGGCGGGTGTCGGGGCGAAGGGCGGAGCCGCGTTGTTGGTCTCACGCAGCTGCGCCAGCAGGGGCTGGACGAGTGTGATGGCGACGAGCTGCTCGGCCGCGTCTCTCGCGGCGCTCTCGCTCGACTCGGGCGCCTTCTCGCGGGCGCGGTTGAGCACGCCCGCGAACTGGTTCTGGGCCGACGCGAGGCGCTGGCCCGGGCCAGAGACCCGGTCGAGCACCGAGGGGCCAAAGGAGGCGCTTGTGATGGAGGGGCTCGCGTTCATGGGTCAGTCGATGATGAGTCGGGCGTGGAGCTTGCCGGCGCGGTGGAGCATCTGGAGGATCTGGATCTGGTCGGTCGCGGGCACGTCGAGCTGGTTGAGCGCGTTCTGCAGGTCCTCGATGCGGGTGAGGTCGCTCTCGCGCGCCCCCGGGCCGATCGCGGCCCACCGGGATTTATCCACGAGCGGGTCGGCGGCGGTTGGCTGCGGCGTCGGGACGGTGGTCGTGATGACCAGGTCCTCGTGCGTGATGACCGCCGGGCTGATGCGCACGTCGCCCGTGATCATGATATGGCCTGTGCGTGTGTTGCAGATGACCTGGGCGGGCAGGCCCAGGCGGTTGGACGAGACGCTCGTGGCCATGACATCGCCGACAAAGCCTGCGGGCGCGCGCCGTTCGGACTCGGGCACCGTCACGCGGATGCGGCGTTCGTCGAGAACCTTGGCGATTTTTTCGCCGATCGTCCGTGTGGTCAGCAGGTACTCGTCGTTGATCGCCCCGGCGACCTCCGCAGCGGAGCGGAACCCGGCGTAGGGCGGGTCGAGCACCAGCTCGAACGACGCCTTGACGTCCGGCGTCGTGACGATGTCCTTCGCTATATAGGCCCCGCCCGGGATGAACCCGGTCGTCGGGTTCTCGGGCGTCTCGACGATGACCTGTCCCTGGGCGTAGGCCCAGACGCCCGAGCCGGGGATGGGCGCCGTCAGGGGTGAGATGTAGAGAATGCCGCCGTCCAGGCTCGACGCGGAATGGATCACGCTGATGCGTACGTCCAGCTCGTCGTCGGTCATCGCCCCCTCGCGCGGGATCCGGCACGTCACCATGACCAGCGCGACCGAGCGGGACTTGGCCAGCTCGGCAAGATCGGGGATGGGGTTGCCGTTGCGGCGCAGAACCTCGGCGATGGGGCGGGCCACGGCCAGCTCCTTGCCCGAGTCGCCCGTGCCGTTGAGGCCCATCACCAGCCCCAGGCCCTGGAGCACCGAGACGCCCTGGCCTTTGATGCGGGCCATCTCGGTGATGCGCAGCGTCTGAGCGAGCCCGGGGCCAGCGAGCAACGCGAGCGTCAGGAGCGAGAGGGTGATCGTGAGTCGGCGCATGGGAACCTCCGTGCCCGCATATCGCAATCAGGGCGCCAGCGCCCGTGGGTCTGGGGCGGGCGAGAGTTGCGCGTGGGCGGCGGGCTGCGCCGGGGGCGGCGCAGATCGTGCGCCGGCGATCGCCCAAGGGCGCCCGATCCCGTTCGGCACGCCAGTTGTGTTGGGCTCGTGGGGCGGAGCCCCGATTGGAGTCCGGACACATGAACTACGCCCTGCAGATCTCGGCCTCGGGCGCTCTGACGAGCATGTACCGACAGGATGTGCTCTCGAACAACTTGGCGAACATGTCCACCGTGGGCTACAAGCCCGACATCCCGACCACCATGCAGCGCGACCCCGCCCGGATCGAGGACGGGCTGAGCCATCTGGCGAGCAACGAGCTGATCGAGCGCCTCGGCGCGGGCGTGCTCGCGGCCCCGAACCGCGTCTCCTTCGCCCAGGGCGCCCTCGAAACCACCAACCGCCCGCTCGACCTCGCGATTGAGGGCGACGGGTTTTTCGTCGTGCGCAGCGACTCGCCCGGGGGTGATGGCGTGCAGATCCGCCTCACCCGCGACGGGCGGTTCTCGCTCGACAGCTCCGGGCAGATCGTGATGTCAACGACAGGATTGCCGCTGCTGGACATCCGCAACCAGCCGATCATCCCGCCCGGCTCCGGGCCTCTGGGGGTCGCGGTTGACGGCTCAATGACGCAGAACGGCGAGGTCTTTGCTCGCGTGCAGATCGCCGACGTCCCGGACCGGGCAGCGCTCAAGAAGGAGGGCGCGGGGCTGTTCGCGACGACAGCCGCGGGCGCATCGAGCATCACCCCGATCGAGGGGCGGGTGCGACAGGGCGTCGTTGAGGGGGCGGCGGTCAATGAGATCGCCGCGATCATGGCGGTGACGAGCGCCTCTCGCTCCGCCCAGTCCAACATCGGCATGATCTCGTACCACGACAGACTTATGGACCGGGCGATCAACACCTTCGGACGCTCGGCGTAAAGGAACCACAGGCATGGCCATCATCGCGCTCCAGTCCGCCGCCAGCGGGCTCAACTCGCTCAACACCAAGCTCGACGTGATCGCGAACAACCTCGCGAACATCGAGACGGCGGGCTTCAAGTCCAGCCGCACAAACTTTCAGGACCAGCTCTACATCGAGCTGGCGCAGCCGGGCGTCGAGAACATCAACGGCGACCAACGCCCGACGGGGCTCTACATTGGCCTCGGCGTCAAGACCTCGGGCACGCAGCTCGACTTCTCCCAGGGCGCGCCCATCACCACCAACCGAGAACTCGACCTGACCATCGACGGCGTGGGCTTCTTCCAGGTCGAGGTCGAGACCGACCTGTCCTCCCAGGGCACGGCCTACACGCGCTCGGGCGGGTTCGCGCTCAACTCGCTCGGCGAGCTGGTGCTCTCCAACGACCAGGGGCGTCGCCTGAGCCCGATCGTCACGGTCCCACAGAACACAACAAAGGTGGATATCGACCAGAACGGGCGTGTCTTCGCGACCACGCCCGGAACGCTCGAAGCCGTCGAGGTCGGGCAGCTGCAGATCGCGGCGTTCGTCAACCCTGCGGGCCTCCGCCAGGTCGGCGAGAACCTGCTCCTCGAGTCTCCCGCCTCGGGTCCACCCAGCACGGGCAACCCGGGCGAGAGTGAGCGCGGACGCATCCGCCAGGGGCAGCTCGAGGGCTCGAACGTGGATCCCACGCGCGAGCTGATCGAGCTGATCCGCACGCAGCGTGCGTTCGAGATGAACTCACAGGCGATCCGGGCGGCCGACGAGGCCCTCCAGACCGTCGGGCAGCTCAGGCGATAAGGGGATACGCACGTGAGACATGAGTGGAGACTCATCCCGTTTGTCATTGCTCTTGTGAGCGCAGTCGCCTCGGCGGGGACCGTCGAGCTGCGCACGGTTGTCCGCGTCGAGCAGGGCGCCGACGTCACACTCAGCGATGTCGCCCGCCTGATCGGCGACGACGCGGTCGCGCTGGGCGATCTGGTGGTCCTCTCGGGCGATGACCCGGCACTTTCCCGCGGGAAGGGGCGCATCGAGATCGATCACCTGCGCGCGATGATCGACGCCCGGGACGTGAACTGGGGCCTGCTCACGCTGCGGGGCGGGCGCTGCGAGATCCGCGTTCGCTCAGGGAAAGAAGCGGTTTCCTTTGACCGGCGGGGCGAGGGGAGGGCATCGGCTCTGGCGCCCGCGCTGCCCACGCAGCCCACGGGACCAACGGTCAAAACGTTCATCGAGGAGCGTCTGAGGGCGACGTTTGGTGTGACGGACCCGGCGCTGATGCGGGTCACCTTTGAGGGCCGGGACGCGGATCTGCTGGCGATGGGCCTGGAGGGGCGCCTGGTCGAGGCGTACACAACGGGGGCGTCGCTGCGGGTGCCGGTGTCGGTTTCGGTGTACGAGGGTGAGCGTCTGATCGAGCGCCGCCAGATCCGCGTCGAGGTGCTCATCGAGCGTGCGGTGTGCGTGCTGAGCGTGCCGATGCGCCGGGGCGAGCTGATTACTGGCGAGTCCGTGACGCAAGAGCGACGGTGGCTGGGGACGGATGTGCGTCCGCTGTCGGCTGAGGACGCGACGGGCGCGGTGGTGCGGTCTCCGCTGGAGGCGGGGGTTGTGCTCATCGGGCGCCACGTCGAGGCGCCGATCGTGATCCGGCGCGGCGGGCTCGCGATCGTCCACTACCTCTCCGGGAAAGTCATCCTCAAAACCCGGGCCAGGGCCATGAGCGACGGGCGCCTGGGCGAGCGGATCAAGTTCGAGGCGCTCGGGACCAAACGACGCTTCATGGCCCGCGTTGACGCCTCCGACCGCGCCATCGTTCGCCACGAGGCCGAGGCGCCCGGGCTGGTCCCAACAGAAACATCCGAAAGCACGAACCAGACCTCCGGCGACGGAGCTTCGCTCCCGGGCGTGGCGGTCACCAGAGCGGAGTAGCACGATATGACGAAGAACACGAACTCACTGGCGGTGTGCGCGACGGTGGCGTTGGGCGCATCGTGCGCGTTCGGGCAGAGCCTGTACCAGCGTGAGGCGCCGGTGCAGCTCTCGACGACGGGCGAGCCGGACCCGCAGGCGGATCTGCGCGAGAAGAGCATGCTGTTCTTCGAGCCGCCACCGCCGCGGACATTCGCCAAGCACGACATCATCACGATCATCGTCGATGAATCCAGCCGCCAGCAGAGCTCGCAATCGCTCGAGACATCGAACAACTACGTCAGCCGAGCGAGGCTGCGTGGCCTGCTCGACCCGATGGAGCTGCTGGAGCTGCGCCTGACGGCGGGGATCAGCTCGAACCTGGACCTGGTGAACCTCAACGCCAACCGAGAGTTCGAGGGCGAGGGCGACTACGCACGGACCGACCGGTTCAGCGCCCGGATCAGCGCTCGCGTGCTCGAGGTCAAGCCCAACGGCACGCTCATGGTCGAGGCGCGGACCTACATCAAAACCGACGACGAGGAGACGACCCTCGTGCTCGCGGGGCTGATCAGACCCGACGACATCACGAGCCAGAACACCGTGCGCTCGAGCCAGCTCGCGAACCTGACGCTGGTGCGTGAGAGCGTGGGCGAGGTGGCCGACGCGGCGCAGAAGGGGATCATCACCAAGATCTTTGACGTGATCTTCGCGTTCTGAGGGCGGCGATTGCAAGCCCTGCGCGAGCGTGTTGGTTTGATTCAAGCCCTGAGCGTCAGCGACGGGTTCCTCTTGGCATGGACTCGCGCGAGAAGAAACCCGGCGCTGACGCTTGGGGCTTCAAGAAGAAGCGAGATCGCTACCCGCCGGTGAGCGAGGTGCGCCCGGAGCGGTTGAAGGGGAGGTTGATCGGGCCGAAGGGGGTGCCGCCCTCGACGGAGCCGTTGAGGCTGTAGTCTGCGGCGCTGCCTCGGAGGACGCTGAGGATGCTGGCGCCGAACTTGATTGGGGAGAACGAGATGGGGACCTCGAGCGAGCCGCTCTTGCCGGCGCCGAGCGAGAGCGCCTGACGGATCGACGTTCGCCCGATGTCGCGCCCCGCAAGCGAGAGCGAGGTGTCCAGAGCGCTCAGGTCCAGCGGGAACTGGTTGGTGTTGCGCACGTCCAGGCGCATGACGGCTTTGGCGCTCGTGAGCGAGAGCTCGTCCCAGCTCAGGCCCGCGAGACGGACGTCGGGAACCGCGGGGACGGGCAGTTCGCCCTTCTGGCGCAGGGGCAGCGCGATCGGGCCGATGCCCGGGGCGTTGACGCTGAGCTTCAGGCCCGCGTCGTAGGGGATGACCTGGCCCGGGCGTACGCCCGAGAGCGAGGCGAGCAGATCGGAAAAACGCACGCGGGCGGGGAGGGTGATGGTCTTTGTGCCGCGCGCGGGGACAGAGCCCGAGAGCGGGGCGGAGCCTGAGAGGAAGGGCGTGCCCCGGCTGGCCAGGTCATAGCTGAGCGAGGCGAGCGGGAGGGGAACGGAATACGGGTTGGTGATGTCCACCTCAAAGTCGAGGGTGACGCTCTGGGCGTCGAGATCACTCAGCGAGGCCCTGGCGAGCGAGGCCTGCGGGCCGTCGGCGCTGTTGAGGATGGTGTCGAGCGATCCGCACCCGGTGCTCAGGATGAACGCGGGGATGCAGAAGACGAGGGCGGCGGTGCGGGCGAGTTGGCGCATGGGGGCTCCTCGGAGATGGAGCACGAGTGTACCGCGCGAGAGCCGTGCGAACCCGCTCGCGTGGTCCGGGTCTGGCATTGGTCCCGACCGGGCAAGACCGAGCCGGGAGCGCAAGCGACCAAGAAAGAACGCGGAAGGCGCGAGGAAAGCCCTTGGGTCGCTTGCGCTCCCGGCTCGGTTGGGTTTACGGGCACCCGGCGTTGAACGAATCAAGGAAGGCGAGGACGTCGTCGAAGTCGAGCACGCCGAAGGGGGGGGCGAGGTCGGCCTCGGTGCAGGGCTGGGGCTCTGGCGCGGGCAGGGCGCGGATGGTGTAGGTGATGGCGCCGGTAAAGGCGTCGATGGGGTTCCACTGGGCCTCGCCTTCGAGCTGGGTTTGCTCGTCGATGGCCTTGGTGAAGGTCGCGTGGACGTGCTCGGTGTCGAAGCCGTCGAAGAGGTAGGCGGTGGGGTTGGACGGCAGCGCGGTCATGGAGGGGTGGAAGGGGCCGACGGGGGATTCGATCTCGAGTTCGAGCGAGCACCCGGGCGCTTCGATGCGGACGACGATCTCGCGGTCTTGGGTGGAGTACCGCAGCGAGGCGGCGCTGGCTTTGCGCAGCATGATCTGCTCGGCGTACCCGGGGCTGTGGGCGTAGAAGTCGGCGAACTCGACGCTCATCGAGGCGTCGTAGGCGTCGAACGTCACCGTTGTCGCGGTCCCATCGACGGGGGCGGAGGCGGTGTCGAAGAGAACGACGGCGCTGGCGGAGCCGAGGGTTTCGTCGCGGACCTCGATGCTGATCTCGATGAGCTGGGCGTGGAGCGCGGGCGCAGCGCCCGCGAGGCACGCGGTCGATACGCAGAGCATCCGGGCGATCCGTGTTATGTCTCTCCCGATTCCCATGTCCGGCGACTCCCCTCGCAGACCGATAAATCGTAGCGGTTTGGTGGTCGCCGTCCCACCCTCCCGGCGGAGGGTGGGGGCGTGTGGGCTGCGCGGCACATCCCGGAGGGTGTTGTTGGGGTGAGGGAATCGGGCTTGAGGGGGCGCCCGGGGGGGTCGATACGCCCGCAGCACCGGGCGATGAGCGCCCGCGACACGGGGAGGTGATCGCATGTTTTCGCTTGGGCAAGAGATGTTTGTCAGTGTGGGCGGGGCGGACAACGCGCTCGAGCCGGTGACGGTGACGGGCTCGGACGGCAGAGCGTTCGTGCTGCGCTTTGTTGACGACGAACCGACGAGCGAGTCGGTGCTCGAAGGTCAGAGCGTGATGCTGTTCTTCAACGGGCCTGAGGGGTTCATGCAGCAGCCGGCCAAGATCGTCGAGCCGCTCGAGCAGGGGCGGGCGTTCAGCACGGAGACGACGGGTGACGCCGTGAGCGGCGAGTCACGCCAGTTCTTCCGGGTAAGCGCGGTGCTGGCGGACTATCAGGCGAGCGTGGGGGACGAGAAGACGTGCAAGATTGTGGACATCAGCTCGATGGGGCTGGCCGCGACCTCGACGGAAGAGCTGAGCATCGGAGATTGTGTGCCTGTCTCGTTTGCGCTCGGGGAGAAGGTGTACTCGGGCGAGTGCATCGTTCAGAGTGTGCGCGAGACGCGCGCGGGGTGGCGCTGCGGGCTGCTGTGCGTCAACGGCAAGGCCTCGGGCAACCTGGACGATGGGCTGCACAAGCTGACGATGGACGCGCAGCGCACGCAGCTCAAGCGGCTGTCCGGCGCGGCGTAAGCGCTACGGGCACCCGGCTCCGAAGGCAGTCAGGAAGGCTACAACGTCGGAGAAATCGAAGACGCCGAAGGGCGCCGCCAGGTCCGCCTGGGGCGCGCCCCCGGCGAAGGCCGTCAGGAACGCGCTGACATCAGAGAAGTCGAGCGACCCGAACGGGGGCGCCAGGTCCGCGGGCGAGCAGGAGTCGGTGAACTCGCCGATGACCGAGACCATGACGTTGGGCTGGTCCGGGTCGTCGGAGCTGATGATGACGACCTCGGCGAAGGGGGCTGGGGTCACGCCCTGGACGGTGAGCAGATGGTCAGCGCTCTGCCCGGCGTCGAGGGTGAAGGCGCCCGCAGGGGTGGTGACGCCGGCGGAGGGCAGGAGCATGTAGTCGAGTTCGTCGATGCCGCCGGCGCCCCAGAGGGCGACGTCGGCGTCGTTGGTGATGCTCAGCGCGAGCGAGACGGGCGCGCCGACGGGGATGAAGCCGAAGTCAACGACGCTCGGGGCGCCGATGGAGGCGGGAACCTGGAGATCGAGCACGACTGGCAGGTGCCCGGCCTGCCCTCCGGTGGAGTTTTTCAGCGCCTGGGCGATGACGGGGCCGACCATGGTGTTGCCAGTGACGGTGAGCGTGGTGTTGTAGGACGTGCCGTCGTTGCCCCAGCTTCGGTAGGAGTGGTTGGGGTCGTTCCAGGTGGTGTTGGAGTAGGGGACTCCGACGGAGCCGATGTACGACAAGCCCTCGTCGTCGATGAGGGATGCAGAGATGAGCGACTGGTCGTAGCGGTCGTCCATGCCACCGGCGCCGGTGGGGTCTTGGGTGTGGACATAGCGGTAGGTAAAGTTGTTCTGCCAGGAGCCCGGGGTCGAGATGGGGTCGTAGAAGCGTCCGTCGTTGTTGGCCTGCGAGCCGACGAGCTCGAGGTAGGCGGCCTGGGTCGAGGTCTGGATGTTGAAGTCGCCGCCGAGGATGAAGCTCCAGCCCGCGGGCAGGTTCTCGGCGTCGG
>JAJRXR010000082.1 GCA_024276195.1 Planctomycetota bacterium | reverse complement strand
CCCGCTGCCCGGGGCGCACACGCCCCGCGAGCGACTCGTGAACCTTGACCGACGCCACCATCTCGCTCGTGTCCGGCAGCGCGATCAGCAGATCGTTCGGGCGGATCTGACGCCCGATCGAGATCGGCCCCTCGTTCTGCCAGCGCCAGTCGTTGCTCTGCGCCGTTGAGCCGTACACCACCAGCCCGTCCTGGGGCGCCAGGATCGTGCACTTCTCGAGCTGGTCCCTCAGCTTGGCCAGCTTCTCCTGGCGCAGCCCGAGCTGCCTGGACTTGTTCGCCCGTGCAGACTGCTTGTTTTTCAGGTTGATCTCGTTCTGACGCTTGACCCGGTCCATCTCCGCGACGGCCTCGTCCACGTCGGACCTCTTCTGCTTCTCGTCGCGCGGGAACTGATAGCTCCTGTAGATCCGGTCGGTGAGCTGGGCCTTCTCGAGCTCGGCCTTCGACTCGATGTACGCCAGGCGGTCCTGGTCGAACTCGTTCTTGCTCACAAACTCCTTCTTGAACAGCTCCTGCGTCTGCGTCCACTTGTCCGTCAGACGCTCGAGCTCCCGCTCGGCCCGCTCGATCGCCAGCTCGTTCGCCTGGCGCGTTTTCTTGTCCTCGCCCTCGCGCCACTGCTCGAGCGCCAGCTCCTTGAGCGTCTGGTCGAGCTGGGCCTTGCGCAGCGCTGATTCGTTGTCCGAAACCTGGATCTCGACCGCCGTCTCGGCGCTCTCGAGCGCGAGCTGAGACTCCTCGACGCGAAGCTCCTCCTCGGCGATGTTGATCTTGATCGAGTCCGAGTTGAGACGCACCAGCAGATCGCCCTTGTTCACCTGGATGCCCTCGTCAACGATCTCAACGATCGTTGACTGGCTCTCAAGCTCCGAGCGGACCTCGATCTGGTTCTTCGCCTCGAGCTCGCCCCCGGCCAAGGTCGAAATGTCGAACGACCGGACCGAGGCGACCGCGATTTCCGTGGTTTGCCCCACATCGTCCGCGTTCCCGCCGCCCGCGAGCGTCAGCCACCCGCCCCCGAGCGCGAGCCCGCCCGTGATCGCCAGCACGATCCAGAGCGTCGCCCCGCCCCGCCGCTTGCTTCTGGTTTCGCTCATCGTGCTCGCCATCGGCGTCTCCGGGTGTCTCAAGGGTGCGTCTTCCGAGGGAGTGGTGGGGGATCGAGAAGGCCAAACCCGCTCCCGCTCGTGGGCGAAGTCTTCGGCGTTCAATAGTACCTACCGGGATGGGCGCCCTCGGGTTCAACGCTGGCGCCAGCAACCACATGCCTGCACCCCGCCCAACCCCTCAGAAGGACCGCCCCATGAACCAGAACCAGCCAGACACGGGGGCGAGCATTCATGAGGGGGGCGCAGTCCTGGTGGCGGTCGCCGCCAGGATTGAGCTCGACGCGATCGCCAGCGGGCTCGGGATCTCGCCGCCAACTGATGAACTGCCCGCATGGGGCGTCTTCCCGCTTGCCCCCGGGCTCGACGCGGTTCTGACGGGCGTGGGCAAGGCCAACGCAGCGGGGGGCGTCGCTCGGGCGCTCGATCCTTCAAGGCACACGGGCGTGGTCAATCTGGGGATCTGCGGCTCGCTCCCGGGTGGCCCTGCCCTGGGCACGCTGGTGCTGGGCGAGGCGAGCGTCTTCGCCGACGAGGGGCTGGCGACCCCGGAGGGGTTCCGGTCCTGCCGGGCGATGGGGTTCCCGCTGGTCGCTGGCGAGAGCGACGAGATCACGCCGGACCCGGCTTGGGTCAACGCGTGGCGCGACCGGGTCGATCTGCTGGCGACGATCGCGACGGTCTCGACCTGCTCGGGCACGGACGAGCGGGCGCGGGAGATCGCCAGCAGGACCGGGGCGCGGGTCGAGGCGATGGAGGGGGCCGCCGCTGGGCTCGCGGCCCGGGCGATCGTCCCGGGCATCCGCTTCGCCGAGCTTCGGGTCGTGAGCAACACGGCCGGCGACCGACCCGGGCAGCGCTGGGATCTGGCCCGGGCGTTGACCGAGCTTGGGCGAGTTCTCGGACGTGTCGGTCTGTGTTCGTCTCCGGATCGCGCCTGAGCCCCGCCCGAACCGGGGAGACCTGCGCCGGTGCTGCGTCCTCGCACGCCTGGAGAGCGACCGGGGCGCAGACCCCTCTCATTCACACCCCGGAGTCCGCCGATGAAGTGGGCGAATCCGGTTCTCGGCGGGGGCGACTGCCCCTCGCTGCGGCCCGGGTGTGTGAGGAGGCGGAGTGCCGATGGGACGAGGGGCTAAAGCTCAGAAGACGACGCGCAGTAGTCTGCGCTCGCTCGGCTCGCTCCGCCCCGGCGCCATGCCGATCGCGATCGACTTCGGCGCGGGCTCTCTCAAAGTGCTCCAGCTCGCACCGGGCGAGCCCGAGTCACTGGTCAGCGCCGGCGAGATCCTGACCCCGGACGACTGCCTCTACGACCCGGCCAAGCGGATCCGGTTCCAGATCGAGGCGCTGCCCAGGCTTGTCAAGCAGTGCAAGTTCAAGACGCAGCGTGCTGTGTGTGCCGTCCCGTCGCCCCTGCTGTTCTGCAAGCACCTCCAGTTTCAGAAGAGCGACGAGGTCTCGACACAGGACATGCTCGACGCGGCCCTGCCCGCCCAGGTCGGGTGCGACGCCTCCATGCTCCTGACCAGGCACATCGAGGTCGAGCTTGGCTCACGGGCCGCGCGATCCGAGGTGATCTGTTTCGCGGCGGGGCGCGAGCTCGTCGCCCGCCTGATGCACGCGATCAAGGCCGCCCGCCTCGAGCCCGTCGGGATTCACAACGAGTTCACCGCGCTGCTGCGCGCCTTCGCTCCGACCCGGGCTCAGGGCGGCGCCGACAAGTCCACGCTCTACATCGATCTCGGACGCGCCTCGACCAACGTCATGATCGCCCGCGCCGGGCGGATGCTCTTTGCCCGGACCATCGGCTTCGGCGGGCTCCACCTCGACCAGGCCATCACCGCCCAGCTCAAGTGCTCGCTGAGCCAGGCCCGCCAGCAGCGCCTCGCGCTGACAAGCCTCGCGCCCGCCGCCAGCTCGGCGGGCGCATCCGACGAAGCTGCTGCAAACACTGAGGCGCCCGCAAGCGCAGGCGAGGGCGGGGCGCCCGCCTCGCCCGCAGCCGCGACCGTCTCGCGCGTCACGCACCAGATCGACCTGAGCGAGCCGGTCGAGATTCTCGTTGACGAGATATCGATGTGCCTTCGCTACCAGAAGTCTCTGATGCCCGAGCAGGGCGTTGAGAGCGTTGTTTTCGTTGGCGGGGAGTCCCGCCACCGACCCTTGTGCGCCGAGATCGCTCGGGCGCTGCGCCTTCCGGCGCAGGCGGGCGACCCGATGACCCGGATCGCCCGGACGGGCGCCGAGGCGTGTGTTGATGTTGATCTGAGCCAGGCGCAGCCGGGATGGGCGGTTGCGATGGGAATGTGCCTGAGCCCGACAGACCTGTGAGGAAAGGTGCCCAGCGGATGGCGAACCCGAAAAATCCAAACCAACCGAGTCAGAGCACCTTCCTGCCCACTGATTATGTGCGCGGCAAGACGCAGACTCGGGCCAATGTGCTCGCGCTGATCCTGTTCGGCGCCGTCATCATCGGTGTCGTCGGCGCGTTCTTCCTGAACAACACACGTCTCCAGAGCGTGATGAGCCGCGAGAGCGATGTTGACAAGCAGACGCGCAGCGCCGCCGAGCACCTCGACCAGCTCAAGGCCCTGCGCCTCCAGCGTGAGGGGATGATCGACAGCGCCGAACTGGTGACGGCGTTGATCGAGCGCGTCCCGCGGTCGGTGCTGCTGGCCGAGCTGGTCCGCGGCATGCCCGCCGAGCTCGTGCTGACCGATATCGACCTCAAGGGCGAGCGTGTCAAGACGCCCGTCAAACCCTCAAAGAACAGCGCCGCCAAGAAGAAGCGCGCCAGCACCCGCTCGATCAGCAACCGGGTTTCGGCCGGCAAGGACACCAACGCGGCGGAGGCGCCCCCCAAGGTTCTGCCCCCGCGCTTCAGGCACCGCGTCGTGATTACGGGCTTGGCCGCGGTCAACAACGACGTCGCGGACTATCTGGCGCGCCTGAAGGAATCACCTCTGTTCGGCGCCGTCGAGCTGCAGTACATCACCGAGACGAAGGTGGAGGACGTTGATCTGCGCAAGTTCCAGATCAGCATGAACCTGCTCGCCACGGCCGACGTGAGCCAGGTGGAGTCCGCCGTGGAGACAACGCTCATCGAGAACGACGTCTTTGGCGATCTGGCCCCCTCGCTGGGTTCGCCCCCGATCGAGTCCTTCGGCCTCGCCCCCACGGGCGAGGACGGCAACTGAGAAAGGAGCCCAGCGATGAAGTTTGGACTCCGAGAAGTCATCATCTTCCTGGTCGTGCTCTGTATGCCCGTCGGGGCGTATTACGCGATCTTCAAGCCCCAGAACGCCAAGATCGAGGACAAGAAGTCCGAGATCGTCCACAAGGAACAGATGCTCGCGCTGCTGCGTCAGGAGACGAGCCGCAACGAGGATCTCAAGCGCGCCAACAACGAGATCGCCGAGCGGATCGCCGAGATCGAGTCCCGCTTGCCCACGGGCAAAGAGGTGGACCAGATCGTCCGCCAGGTGTCGGAGATCGCGGTCAACTCCGGGCTCGAGTCGCCGACGTTCAAGAGCTCCAAGCCCATCGCCGCGGCCCGGTACTTCGAGCAGCCGCTGGAGATGACGACCAAGGGCTCGTTCACGGGGTACTACGAGTTCCTCGCGAGCATCGAGCGCCTGCCCCGGATCACACGGATCGTTGACATGAAGATCAAACGCGCCCGCGAGGGCGCCGAGATCGAGGTCAGCTTTACGCTCAGCATCTACTTCCGCGCCGATGAGGGGAGCGCCACGTGAGCACCGACACGCCCGACTCCAACAACACCCTCCCGCCAGGCGATGACGCGAAGATGATGCTTGATCTCAACGATCAGGCCCCACCCACCAGCTCGGGCGGCGGCGCCATGCTCTCCGGGGGCGTGTTCAACCCGAACATGCTCGACGTTGCCAGCCCTTCCGCCTCCGGAGATCCCGCCTCCACCGAGATCTTCGCCAAGCCCAAGAGCCCGTTCCGGGGCCAGACATTCTTCATCGGGGTCGTCCTCGTGCTCGGGATCGGCGTCGTCGCGGGGATGCGACAGCTCTCGCTCGCAGCCGCCAAGGCGGGCGAGATGTTCAGCCTGGATTTCCAGCCCGAGGCCGAGGACATCGAAGCCATCGCCAAGTTCGACCGTGTCATGCGCGACCTCGAGCGCTCCGGGCGTCCGATGCAGGTGCCCCTGGACCAGCTCAAGGCCAGCCCGTTCACGTTCTCGTTCAACGACACCCCGATCGAGATCGAGTCGGGCGAGGACATGTCGATGGCGCAGCTGCGCGAGCAGCAGCGTCTCGCGGCACTCGAAGAACAACGGCTCGCCGACGAGGCGCTCGCCCGCAACGAGGCGATCCTTTCTGCACTCGAAGCACTCAAGGTCCAGAGCGTTCTGGGCGGGCGCACGCCCGTGGCCCGCATCAGCGGCGAGGCCGTGCGCGAGGGCGACGAGATCGGCATGTTCCGGGCCGTCAAGATCTCTGGACGGACCGTCGTGCTCGAGGTTGACGAGCGGTACTTTGCGATCCAGATGGGCTCCGACCCGCGCGAGATTGAGCGATAGCCTGACCCCGCCCGGAGGACCACGTGGCGACGCACAACATCGACGACATCCTCAACGAGCTCGGGCTCGACGACGCCAAGGGCTCCCCCGCAACGCCCAAGAGGGCCAGTGGTCCGCCCAAAGGCCCGCCCAAGAGCAGGCCGCACTGCATCGACAAGGCCTCCAACTCGTTCGGGCCGTTGCCCTCGATGCCCTCGGGCCAGCGCCCCTATGGGCACGGCGAAGATGATCCCCTCGCAACTCCCGACCCCGCGATCCGCAACGCCCCGATCCCCGCGCCCAGGCCCGGGGTCGGCGAAGCGCTCTCCGAGATCTACAACCCCGATGATTCCGGGGCAGGCGCCGCCGAGCTGGGCGAGTTGCTTATCGAGCGAGAGATCGTCAGCCCCGAGCAGATGACCGTCGCGCGTCAGGTCCTGCGCCAGACGCCCGGCGCCCACCTGAGCGACATCCTCGTCTCGCAGGGCGCCGACGAGGCGCGCGTCCAGGGCGTCGTCGCCGAACTCGCCAGCGTTCCGTTCGAGCGCATCGACCTGGCGAAAGGCCTCGAAGGCGGCTTCGACGGGACCATGCTCCAACGCCTGAGCCCCGAGTTCTGCAAGGCCCGCGCGGTCCTGCCCATCCGAATGGACGGCTCCCGCCTCGTCATCGGCGCCACCAGCGCCGACGATGTCTTCCTCCTCGACGAGATCAAGTCTCGCCTGGGCGTCCCGGGTGTCAAGCTCGTGCTCGTGACCAGCGCCGACCTGCGCGACGCGCTCGAGCTCGTCGGCGCCGGGCAGCAAGACGATGTCGATCTCTCCGACCTGCTCGATGGCGTGGACGAGGGCGATGTCGAGGTTGACCGCGCCCGCTACGAGAGCTCCGAGGTTGATCTCGAACAGCAGGCCGGCGAGTCGCCCGTCATCCGCTACGTCAACTACATCATCCAGAGCGCGATCAAAGAGGGCGCCTCGGATATCCACATCGAGCCCGCCGAGAAGAAGCTCAAGGTCCGCTTCCGAATCGACGGCGTCCTGTTCGAGTCCATGAACCCCCCCGGCTCCATGTCCAGCGCCATCACCTCGCGCCTCAAGATCATGGCCAACCTCGACATCGCCGAGCGCCGCATACCCCAGGACGGACGCATCCGGTGCACCGTCGGCGGACGCAAGCTCGACCTGCGCGTCTCGACCCTGCCCTGCGGCTACGGCGAGAAAACGGTCATGCGCATCCTCGATACCAAGAACATCCAGGTCCAGCTCGCCGAACTTGGCTTCGACGAGGCCACCTACCAGGCCTGGCGCAAGGAAGTCAACGCCCCCCACGGCATCGTCCTCGTCACCGGCCCTACCGGCTCGGGCAAGACCACGACTCTGTATGCCTCGCTCGGGCAGCTCGACAAGCAAAAGCTCAACATCTCCACCGTCGAAGACCCGATCGAGTACCACCTCGGCGGCGTCACCCAGACCCAGACGCACGAAAAAATCGGCATGACCTTCGCCAAGGCCCTCAAGGCCTTGCTGCGACAGGACCCCGACGTGCTGATGATCGGCGAAATCCGCGACCACGAGACCGCGCACACCGCCGTCCAAGCCGCGCTCACCGGGCACCTCGTGCTCTCCACGCTCCACACCAACGACGCGCCCAGCTCTGTCACGCGCCTAGTCAACATCGGGCTCGAGCCGTTCCTCGTCGGCGCCGCCCTCAACGGTGTCCTCGCCCAGCGCCTTGTCCGCCGCCTGTGCAAGCACTGCGCCGTCGAAGAGGCGCCCAGCGAAGAGCTCAGCGAGTACCTTGAAATGCAGGGCATGCCCGCCGATAAGACCTGGATCTCCAAGGGGTGCGACAAGTGTCGCTCCACCGGCTTTAGCGGTCGCGTCGGCATCTACGAGCTGCTGTGCGTCGATGACCAGCTCCGCGATGTCATCGCGCGCAACCCCAACGTCTCCGAGTTCCGGCGCATGTGCCTCGAACGCGGCATGACCTCCCTCCGCCAGGACGGCATGGACAAGGTCAAGCAGGGCCTCACCACCGTGCAGGAAATCCTCCGCGTCACCGAGGCCAGCAACTAGCTTTCCTCTCGCCGTTCGGAACTTCGCCGGGCACGAGAGCACGCTGGCGGCGCCTGTGCGCCTTTGCGTTGGCAGACTGAAGCGAAATCACATCCGACCGGTTCTCCCGCTCCTCTCGGCTATGCTGGACCAAGAATGGCGCCTCTGGCGCCTGATCTTGGAGACCCAACTATGGCCGATTCTCAGCCCGGTTCACAACACGGCGCCATCGACTCCGTCCTCAACGAGACCCGCGTCTTCCCGCCGCCTGCGCCCGAGCGGGCCGGGACTCCCCGCTGGCTGGTTTCGTCCATGGACGAGTACCGGGCGATGCACGCCCGCTCGATCGAGGACCCTGAGGCGTTCTGGGCGGAAGCCGCGGGCGAGTTGCACTGGTTCGAGCCCTGGTCCAAGGTCCTCGAGTGGTCTCTGCCCGACGCCAAGTGGTTTGTCGGCGCAAAAACCAACCTCTGCTATAACTGCGTCGATCGCCACGTCGAGCAGTGGCGGGGCGAGCACATCGGCATCGTCTGGGAGGGCGAGCCGATGCCCGGCGGCGAGCCCGAGGTCTGCCGCCTGAGCTACGCCCAGCTCCAGACCGAGACTGCAAAGTTCGCCAACGTGCTCAAGGGCCGGGGCGTCAAGGCGGGCGACGTCGTGACCATCTACATGGGCATGGTGCCCGAGCTTGCGATCGCGGTGCTCGCGTGCGCGCGCATCGGCGCGGTCCATAGCGTTATCTTCGGCGGCTTCAGCGCCCAGGCCATCGCCGACCGCGTCGTGGACGCCAGCTCCAAGCTCATTATCACCTGCGACGGCGCCTGGAGACGCGGCAAGGTCGTCCCCCTCAAACAGAACGTCGATGACGCCATCGACAAGCTCGACGCGAACACCGTCGAGACCGTGATCGTGCTCAAGCGGTGCGGAAATCAGGTTTCGCGCGCCGATGGGCGTGATGTCGACTGGCACGAGCAGACCAACGCCGCGTCGGACGACTGCCCCTGCGCCCCGCTCGATTCCGAGCACATGAGCTTCCTGCTCTACACCTCGGGCTCGACGGGCAAGCCCAAGGGAATCCAGCACACCGTCGGCGGCTTCATGGTCTACACCTACCTCACCAGCAAGTACGTCTTCAACCTCATCCCCGGGCTCGACGAACCGAAGCGCGACGACGCCCAGAACGGGCAGGTCTTCTGGTGTACCGCCGACGTCGGCTGGATCACCGGGCACTCCTACATCATCTACGGCATCATGCCCACGGGCGTGCCCACGCTCATGTACGAAGGCGCCCCCAACTTCCCGGGCGACGACCGCTTCTGGGACATCGTGCAGCGCCACAAGGTGACTCAGTTCTACACCGCGCCCACCGCCATCCGCGCGTTCATGAAGTGGGGCGACAAGCACCCGAAGAAGCATGACCTCAGCTCGCTCCAGGTCCTTGGCACCGTCGGCGAGCCCATCAACCCCGAGGCCTGGATGTGGTACCACCGCGTCATCGGGGGCGAGACCTGCCCCATCGTTGACACCTGGTGGCAGACCGAGACCGGCGGGCACATGCTCACTCCCCTGCCCGGCGTCACCCCTACCAAGCCCGGCTCGTGCACGCTCCCGTTCTTCGGGATCGACGCCGCCATCGTCAATGACCAGGGCAAGGAACTCCCCAAGGGCTCCGGCGGCTTGCTGGCCATCCGCAAGCCCTGGCCCTCGATGCTCCGAGGCATCTTCGGCGACCGCGAACGCTTCATCGAAACCTACTGGTCCAAGCTCCCCGGGATGTACTTCCCGGGTGACGGCGCCCACACCGATTCCGATGGCTACTTCTGGATCATGGGGCGCGTCGATGATGTCATGAACGTCTCCGGGCACCGCCTCGGCACGATGGAGGTCGAGAGCGCCCTCGTCAGCCACGAATCCGTCGTCGAGGCCGCGGTCGTCGGCATGCCCCACGAGATCAAGGGCACGGGCATCGCCGCGTTCGTGACCCTCGGCAACGGGTTTGATCCAACAGACGATCTCAAAGCCGCTCTCCGCGAGCATGTGGGCAAGCAGATCGGCGCCATCGCCAAGCCGGACCAGATCCGCTTCACCGGCGCCCTTCCCAAAACCCGCTCCGGCAAGATCATGCGCCGCCTGCTCCGCTCGATCGCTGCGGGCGAGACGCTCGTCACGCAGGACACATCCACGCTCGAGGACTACGCGGTGGTGGCCAAGCTGCAAGAATCTGAGGAAGGATGATCCTACGAACCGAGAATGAGATCTGTAAACTCGGGGTGGGAAAGGCGGGCGGAGGCGTGGTACGCTCTTGCTGATAGTCAAGACCCCCTTCCTGGAACGAGCCTATGAACGTGCGCACGGATGCCGCTGCTCTTGCTCTTGTTGTGCTGACCGCCTGCTCGGTCACGCCCGCCCCCGCCCCCGCCCAGCCGGATGTCGTGCCGGTGATCGAGGCGCCCGACGATGAGTCGTTGCCGCTCGATGATCCGACCTCCATGGGAAACTCGGTTGAGCCTCTCGATGTGACCCTCGACACGCCGCACATCGCGATCGAGCGTGAGGACGCCTGGTCGGTCCGCTCGTTCACTGTTTATTGGGAGAACGACGGCACCGTGCCCAAGGTCGTGAGCGACTCGGACCGCCACTACACCAACGGCGCCAAGCTCGAGCTCGCCCTCAACCCTTCCTCACGCTTCAAGGCGAGTGTCCGCGAGTTCGCGGACCGGTTCGACCCGATGCCTGACGCCAAGGTCAGCGCCGGGCTGGTACTCGCCCAGCACATCTACACCTCGTTCGATATCCGCGTCGGCGTCCCCCCGCAAAGCGCCCGCCCGTACGCCGGGTATCTCTACATCGGAGGCTACGTCCAGCGGTCGAGCGAGAATGTCCACGACCACCTGGAGCTGGACATCGGGATCATCGGCCCCCTGTCCGGCGCCGAGGCGACACAGAAGTTTGTCCACTCCATCTTCCCGAACCAGAACAGGCCCCAGGGTTGGGGCACGCAGCTCGGCAACGAGCCGACCATCAACCTGCGCTACCAACGCTCGTGGCGATTCCAGAAGGCGAAGGTCGGGCGCTTCGAGCTCGACGGCATCCCACGCCTCGGCTTCGACGCCGGCAACGTCTTTGTCCGCGCCAACGCGGACCTGACACTCCGTCTCGGCTTCAACCTGCCCGATGACTTTGGCCCGCCCCGCATGCTCGACTACGCCGACACAACAGGCTCCTGGGACGGCGACTGGGGCGTGTACGTCTTTGTCCGAGGCGGCGCCCGGGGTGTCGCGCGAAACATCTTCCTCGACGGCAATACCTTCTCGTCGTCGCGCTCGGTCAACAAGCGGTTCATCGTCGCCGAGGCGAGCATCGGCCTGCTCGGACGCTACAAAAACCTCGAAGCGGGCTGGAGCGTCACCTGGCTCAGCGAAGAGTTCGATACCCAGGGCAACGGCGACTCCTACGGCTCGCTCTTCGCTCGCCTCTCCTTCCCGTTCTAACGCCGGTCAGCGCTTCCCGGGCTTGAACGGCTCGAGCTTGAAGTTGGTTTTGTGGGTGCCCACGGGCGTGCCGTCGGGGCCGATGCCGCGCATGTACTTCTTCTCCCAGTCCGCCGACCCGGTCTCGATGTTGTGCTTGATGATCGCGGCCCGGTCCTTGGTCGCCCCGACCACCTGCGCGTGCAGCTCCGGGTTCTTGCGCACGTCGAGCATCTCGGGCGTCACCGATTCGAGCAGGTGCATCGGGTAGGGCGTGAGCATGCACACCGGGTCGCCCTTGCGGAACCAGATCGGCGAGTTGCGCCGCATCACCTTCCAGTTCATCGTAAACGGCATCGACAGCCAGTCCGTCTCGACAATCCCCTCGAACGCCTGCAGGTTGTCCATGGGCCAGTTGGGCGGGCCGTGGACCCAGATCCCGTACCCCTCGGTCGTGCGGATGAGCCACGGCAGCGAGAACGTGATGATCCCGCCCCCGAAGTGGGACAGAATGGTCTGGCTCAGCGCCTTCTCGTTGTCCGTGTCCTCGAACGTGATCTTGAGCGCGCTCGCTTCCATCTTCCCGTTCCACTTGGCGCTGAACGTGCACGGGCTCCTCACCAGCCACCCGCCCTGGTTGGCCATGTTCAGAGGCAGGCACCGGTACGGCTGGCGCTCGGGGAACTCATCCATCCACTGCCTTCGCGCCGGCGATGGCTCAATCTCGTACCCCGGGTTCGGCCCGATCTGATACGCCTTCATCGAGACCGGGGGGTGTACGCTCGTGTCGTTCTCTGCCATGCCCACATCCTAGAGATCCGCCCAGCCCGGACCCAGCCCGCCGCCCAGCCCAATCTCTCCACCCGGCGCTCTCGGGTGCTAGGCTTGCCCGATGTCAGCGCTTGTCGGCGTCATCATGGGCTCCCGCTCCGACTGGGACACCATGCGCCTCGCCTGCGACACCCTCGAATCCCTGGGAATCCCGTTCGAGTCTCGCGTTGTCAGCGCCCACCGCACGCCCGATCTGCTCTTCGAGTACGCCTCGGGCGCCCGCGGGCGCGGGTTCGAGGTCATCATCGCCGGCGCCGGGGGCGCCGCCCACCTGCCCGGCATGGTCGCCAGCAAAACCTCGCTGCCCGTCCTGGGCGTCCCTGTCCAGGGTAAAGCCCTCTCCGGGATGGACTCGCTGCTCTCGATCGTGCAGATGCCCGCGGGCGTACCCGTCGGAACCCTGGCGATCGGGAAAGCCGGGGCGACCAACGCCGCGCTGCTCGCGGCCTCGATCATCGCCAATGCCCACCCCGAGCATCTCGAAGCCCTCGACCGCTTCCGGAGCGAGCAGACCGATCGCGTTCTTGGTGATCCCGATCCGAGTACGGAAACCGAGAAGTGAGCGAGGCTCTCGGCGAGTCCGCGCCCCGGCTCGCGGTGCTCGGCGCGGGACAGCTCGGGCGGATGCTGAGTCAGGCGGCGAACACGCTCGGCGTTCGGACGCGACTGCTTGATCCCAACGCCGACGCCTGCGCCGGGCAGGTCAGCGAGCTGATCGTGGCGCCGTACGACGACCAGGCGGCGCTCGCGCGCCTGACCGACGGCGCGACGGCTCTCACCTACGAGTTCGAGAACGTACCGATCGAGTCCGTGCGCGCGCTCACCGAACGTCTTCCCGTCGCGCCCCCGCCCATCGCGCTGGAAACAGCGCAGGATCGTCTGAGCGAGCGCCGCCTGTTTGCGCGCCTGGGGATCGACTCGCCCCGCTCGGTCGCGGTGGACGACCTGCTCGACCTGGCCCAGGCGATCGAGCGGGTCGGCGCCCCCGCGCTGCTCAAGGCCCGCCGCCTCGGGTACGACGGCAAGGGCCAGCACCCGATCAGCGACCCCGCCGACGCGCCCATCGCCTGGGAGGCCATCGGTCGCGCTCCGGCCATCCTCGATGCCCAGGTCCACTTCACCCGCGAGCTCTCGCTGATCTGCGTCCGCAGCGCTGCGGGCCAGACCGGGTTCTACCCGCTGAGCGAGAACGTCCATCGGGGCGGGATTCTCCGCCTGACCCGGGCGCCGGCGATGGGCGTCTCGCCCGAGCTCGAGGCCCAGGCCCGGCGCGCCGGCGGGGCGCTGCTCGACGAGCTGGGCTACGTCGGCGTGCTCGCGGTCGAGTTTTTCCAGATGGGCGACGGGGGCGCTGGGGGCGGCGCGACGCTGCTGTGCAACGAGATCGCCCCCAGGGTTCATAACTCCGGGCACTGGACCATCGAGGGCGCCCAAACAAGCCAGTTCGAGAACCATGTGCGGGCCGTGATGGGGATGGAGCTGGGCGAGTGCAGCGCGATCGGACACAGCGCGATGGTCAACCTCATCGGCTCGGCGCCCTCGCCCGAACGCGTCGCCAGCATCCCGGGGGCTGTTCTGCACGAGTACGGCAAAGCCCCGCGCCCGCGGCGCAAGGTCGGGCATGTGACGATCACCGCGCCGAAGCGCTCAGAGCTTGACACCCTGCTCGAACGCTTCACGCGCGTCGTCGCTTAGCGTGACAGCAGGTTGTATCGCACGATGCAGCGCAGCGCGCTCAGCCCGTCGCGCCACCCGATCTTCTTGCCCTCGGCGTACGTCCTGCCCGCGTACGACACGGGAACCTCGTAGATGCGCACGGCGCGCGTCGAGGCGCCCTCGGGCAGGCGCATGCGCGAGATCCTCGCGATCATTTCGGGCTCGATCCCGAAGCGGTCCTCGCGGAGCGTGAGTCGCTCGAGCACGTCGCGCGTGAAGGCCTTGGAGCCGCACTCGATGTCGCTGAGGTTCAGGTTCGAGCACATATTGCTCAGCAGCGTGATCGCCCGGTTGGCGACCGAATGCCAGAAGTACAGCACCCGGTGCGACTGGCCCAGAAACCGGGTCCCGATCACAGCGTCGCCCCGCCCGGACAGGATCGGGTCGAGCACCGCCTGGTGGTCCTTCGGGTCGTACTCCAGGTCCGCGTCCTGAACGATGACGATGTCCACGCCCTCGCCCAGCGCCAGCGCAAAGCCGCGGCGCAGGGCGCTGCCCTTGCCTTGGTTGCGCGTCCCCAGCGATGTGCGCACGTCGGGGCGCTGTGCGAGGGTGTTGATGATGTCCTGTGAGCCGTCGGTGGAGGCGTCGTCGATGAGGAAGATGACGCGCTCGCACGGGGCGCCGCGCGGGCAGACTGGCGGCGGTGTCGCGTCGAGGCGCTCGATGAGCTGGGGGAGCAGATCGCGCTCGTTGAAGACGGGGATGATGACGCCGAGCCGCATGACGGGCAGGGTATCCCTCATCCGTCGGGCAGGAGGATCCGGCGCTGGGCGGAGGAGAGGGCCGGGAGCTGGCGCCTGGATTGGCTTTGGGGCGGCGGGCTCATGCGAGCGGGGCTTCGCTCAGGACCCGGGCGACGTGCTTTTTGATGGCGGGCCAGCGGGCGTCGGGGCCTTTGCAGACGGTGATGAAGGCGGTGTGGATGAGGACGTTGGTGACGCCTTCGATGGCGAAGAGGGCCAGGGCGAGGTCGTCGCCTGCGGCCTGGGTCGCGTTGAAGTAGGATCGCGGGATCGGACCCGGGCTGGGCTCGACGAGGCATTTGATCGCGTTGGGGTTGGGCGTGGGCTCGAAGCTGGTGACGCGATAAGACATCGTGCTCGGTGATGACAAGAGTCCGGGGGGGGTGTGAGACGATAGCAGAGGCGGCGGCGTCCCGGCAGAGGGCGCCCGGGCGGGCGGCGCACAAGCGAGGACGACGTGACCAGGCTTGAGAACCTCTTTGATCGGATCGGTTCGTACCCCATCGTGGAGGTGGGGTTCGAGTTGTTGCTGATCGGGCTGGTGGTCTGGGCGGTGGTCCGGTTTGTGCAGGGGACCAGGGCGGCCGGGGCGCTCAAGGGCTTGCTGCTGATCTTTATTGTCGCGACGGTTGTGGTCCGGGTGGTCGGGGGCGAGGACTCGTTCCAGCGTCTGGGCTATCTGTACGACCGGTTCGTGGCCCTGGCGGCGGTGGCGCTGGTCGTGATCTTCCAGCCCGAGCTGCGCCGGGCGCTCATCCGCCTGGGCGAGACGCCTCTGCTGCGGGGCAACTCGGGCGAGTACGCGGATGTGATCGCGGCGGTCGCGTCGTCGTGCGCGTACCTGGCCAAGCAACGGTTCGGGGCGATCATCGTCATCGAGCGACAGTTTGGGCTCCGGGGCCTGCTCGAGGGCGGGACGGTGCTCAACGCGGACATCTCCGAGCGCCTGCTGAGCACGATCTTCTACCCCGGGTCGGCGCTGCACGATCTGGCGGTGATCGTGCGCGGCAAGAAGGTGTACGCGGCGGGGGTGCAGCTGCCGCTGGCGGACCCGGGGGATATGCCCGACCCGTCGCTGGGCTCGCGCCACCGGGCGGCGCTGGGGCTGACGAAGGAATCGGACGCGCTGGTCGTGATCGTCAGCGAAGAGACGGGGCGGGTGCGCCTGGCGGACCGGGGCAGGCTGTCGGCGTCGTTCGACGCGGGGCTGCTTGCCGATGAGCTGGCGCGCCGTCTCGGGCAGGCGCCCAGCAAGGAAGAAACGCCCGCGAGCGAACCGGAGGGCGTCGAGGACGAGGGCGGGCTCAGTGCTGCGGGCCTGGACGACGACGAGATCGTCACACCCGAGCAGATGGAGCGCGAGAGCGAGAGCGCCGGCAGCGAGGGTGAGGGGAGCAAGAAATGAGCCAGACCCTCCGGCGTTTGAAGACCTTCGGGGTTGTCGCGGTGCTCAGCGGGCTCGTCTGGGTGCTCGCCGAGAGCCAGACGCTGCGGACCGAGAGCCTGACGCTCAGCGTGACAATCAAGGGCGAGAGCGACAACGCCAGCCTGGTGCGCATCAACGATGCCTCGTGGAGCGGGCAGATCGAGCTGACGATCGAGGGATCGGCGGCGTCGGTCTCGGACGCGCGCGATCGCCTGGGCGGGCGCGTCGAGCTGATGGTCGGGCGCGAGCTGCCCTCGGAGGCGAAGGATCATGTGATCTCGCTGGTCGAGGCGCTGCGCCGCACCGAGGCGCTGCTCGATTCGGGCGTGTCGATCGCGGAGGTGCGCCCGGAGACGCTGGCGATCAGCGTCGTGCGAGTGGCGGAGGTTCAGGCGACGGTGATGGTGCGGGCGCCGGCGGGGCGCCTGGAGGGCGCGCCGCGGGCGGAGCCAGCGGCGGTGACGATCCGCGGCCCCAAGGACGCGATCGAGGGGCTTGTCGGGGGCGGGGGCGCGGTCGAGGTGGTGGCGCCGATTGATGATGGGTCGCTCGACGGGCTGCTGCCCGGGGTGCCCGAGGTGCTCGCGGATATTCGTCTGGAGCTGCCCGAGGCGCTGCGCGGGGTGTGGGGCGTGTCGATGTCGCCCGAGACGGTGGATGTGACGGTGCAGGTGCGGACGCGGACGCGGACGCACACGATCCCGAGGCTGCCGGTGCAGGTGGTGCTGCCGCCTCCGGAGCTGGGTCGGTGGCTGATCACGCTGGCGCCCGAGGACACGGATCTGTTCGATGTGACGATCAGCGGGCCGAGCGAAGGGGTGGACCAGGTGATCTCCGGGGCGGTGCGTCCGATGGCGATCGTGTCGCTGTCGTTTGATGAGCTCGAGCGGGGGATCACGTCCAAGACGGCCCGGATTGTGTTGTTGCCACCGGGCGTGAGCGCCAGGGTGGAGGACGCGGAGGTGGGGCTGACGATCGAGCGGGTCGAGGAGCCCGAGGCGGAGTCGGCGAGCCCGTAGGCGCCAGCCCCAAGCGCGAGCGGCTCCAGGTGGGTTGGGGCGGGGCGGATCGGGCTTGGGCGTGGTTCGATATGACAAAGCGAACCACTGCCGCTCTCTTCATCTCTACTCTCTTGGCGCCTCCGCTCGCTCACGCTAGTCTTCTCCGGTCTCGTGCCAGCGGGGTTGCAGCCCGCGAGAGAGCCTGTTCACATATTCGATGAGGGGGTTGAGATGAACCGATTCGCAACCATCGCCGGTGTTCTGGCGTCCGGGGTGCTCGCAGCCGTCGCGCCGGGCCAGGTTCTCAACCAAGACCTCAAGCTCTTGCCCGATGATGGCGCCGGAGGTGACGAGTTCGGCCGTTCCGTCGCCATCGCCGATGGCGTCGTTGCTGTTGGGGCTTGGGCTGACGACGACAGCGGGTCCAGATCCGGCTCGGCCTACCTCTTCGACGCCTCGACTGGCGCCCAGATCGCCAAGCTCCTCCCCGATGACGGCGCCTTAGAGGACTGGTTCGGATTCTCCGTTGCCATCGCCGATGGCGTCGTCGCCGTTGGGGCTCGCAATGATGACGACAACGGGACCGAGTCCGGCTCGGCCTATCTCTTCAACGCCTCCACCGGCGCCCAGATCGCCAAGCTCCTCCCCAACGATGGCGCCGCTGGTGACGAGTTCGGCTACTCCATCGCCATTGCCGGTGGCATCGTCGCCGTTGGGGCTTATCTTGACGACGACAACGGGTCCGACTCCGGCTCGGCCTACCTCTTCAACGCCTCCACCGGCGTCCAGTTCGCCAAGCTCCTCCCCGCCGATAGCGCCGAAGGTGACCGGTTCGGCAGCTCTATCGCCATTGCCGGTGGCCTTGTCGCCGTTGGGGCTTATCTTGACGACGACAACGGGTCCGACTCCGGCTCGGCCTACCTCTTCGACGCCTTCACCGGCGTCCAGATGGCCAAGCTCCTCCCCGACGATGGCGCGGCATTCCGCGAGTTCGGCCGTTCCATCGCCATCGCCGACGGCCTCGTCGCCGTTGGGGCTCACCGGGACAACGACAACGGGTTCTTCTCCGGCTCGGCCTACCTCTTCGACGCCTCGACTGGCGCCCAGATCGCCAAGCTCCTCCCCGATGATGGCGCCGCAGATGACCGGTTCGGCTTGTCCATCGCCATGGCCGATGGTGTCGTCGCCGTTGGGGCTTGGGCTGACGACAACAACGGGTCCGCCTCCGGCTCGGCCTACCTCTTCGACGCCTCGACTGGCGCCCAGATCGCCAAGCTCCTCCCCGACGACGGCGTCGCGGGTGACTTTTTTGGCTGGTCCGTCGCGATCCGCGATGGTATCGTCGTCGTTGGGGCTTGGCTTGACGACGACAACGGGAACGGCTCCGGCTCGGCCTACCTCTTCTTCGACACCACCCCCTGCTCGCTCGCCGACCTTTCGATACCGTTCAACGTGCTGAACTTCGACGATGTACTCGCCTTCCTCGTCGCCTTCGGCTCGATGGACCCGGCTGCGGACCTTGCCGAGCCCTCTGGCGTCTTCGACTTCAACGATGTCGTCGTCTTCCTCACCGCCTTCGGGGGCGGGTGCCCGTAGGCCTGTCTGCACCCCCGCACACCCCGATAAACCGCATCGCGGGCGGTTCCGTCCCGGAGCCGCGGGCAGGACAGGGGGTGGGGGGCGACCTACTGTTTGGACCCTTTCCTGGGATGGAGGGGGCCTGGGCCTATGGGGTTCGGGCAGCGTCATCATCAACTGACCGAAGCCGGCGCGTCTTTGATGGGCGGCGTCGGAGGGAAGCGCCGCCGTGAAGATCAAGACCGACGAAATCGCCAGCGTCATCAAGCAGGAAATCGAGCAGTTCGCATCGGAGCTGGAGGTGTCCGAGGTCGGGCGCGTCGTGACGGTGGGCGACGGCATCGCGCAGATTTACGGGTTGTCCAAGGCGATGGCCGGGGAGCTGCTTGAGTTCCAGACCAGCGCGGGCGGGGTCATGGGCCAGGTGATGAACCTGGAGACGGATACCGTCGGGGCGATCATCTACGGCAACTTCCTGCACGTGAAGGAGGGCGACCTGGTCAAGGCGACCGGGCGTCTGCTGGAGGTTCCCGTTGGTGAGGAGTTGCTCGGTCGCGTGGTGGACCCGCTGGGGCGCCCGATCGACGACGGGGCGCCTTTGAACGCGAGCGAGACGGCGAAGGTGGACATCATCGCGCCGGGGATCGCCGAGCGTCAGCCGGTGCACGAGCCCTTGCAGACGGGGGTGAAGGCGATCGACGCGATGATCCCGATCGGGCGCGGGCAGCGCGAGCTGATCATCGGCGACCGGAAGACGGGCAAGACGGCGGTGGCGATCGACGCGATCATCAACCAGAAGCAGTACTGGGGCACGAAGGACGCCGTGGTGTGTATCTACGTCGCGATCGGGCAGAAGGAGTCCACGGTCGCGGGCGTGGTCGAGCGGCTCAAGGACAACGGGGCGATGGACTACACCATCGTCGTCAACGCGGGCAGCTCGGACCCGGCCCCGATGCAGTACGTGGCGCCGTACACCGGGTGCGCGATGGGCGAGCACTTCATGTGGTCGGGCAAGGACGGCGGGAAGACGATGTCCGACGGCAAGCCGATGCCCAAGCACGCGCTGCTGGTGTACGACGATCTGTCCAAGCAGGCGGTGGCGTACCGCCAACTCTCGCTGCTGCTGCGTCGTCCGCCGGGGCGTGAGGCGTACCCGGGCGACGTGTTCTACCTGCACAGCCGCCTGCTTGAGCGGGCGACGAAGCTCTCGGACGAGAACGGCGCCGGCTCGATGACCGCGCTGCCCATCATCGAGACGCAGGAGGGCGACGTGTCGGCGTACATCCCGACGAACGTGATCTCGATCACGGACGGGCAGATTTACCTCGAGCCGGAGCTGTTCTTCTCGGGTGTTCGTCCGGCGATCAACGTGGGCATCTCGGTGTCGCGCGTGGGCGGGGCGGCGCAGGTGAAGGCGATCAAGAAGATCGCGGGCTCGCTGCGGCTGGATCTGGCGGCGTTCCGCGAGCTCGAGGCGTTCGCGCAGCTGGGCACGGAGCTGGACAAGGCGACGCAGGCGCAGCTGGACCGCGGGGCGCGGATGGTGGAGCTGCTCAAGCAGCCGCAGTACGTGCCGTTCCCGGTGACGGACCAGATCATCTCGGTCTTCGCGGGGACGAAGGGCTTCCTCGACGACATCGCCCTGACCAAGGTCGCGGCGTTTGAGAAGGGGATGCTCGAGTACTTCCGGACGAACCTCAAGAGCGTGTACGACGAGCTGAGCGAGAAGCTGGCGATCGACGCCGCGATGGAAGAGAAGATCGGCGACGGGATCACGCACTACAAGGCGGACTGGAAGAGCCGGCAGGAGTGAGGGTTCGCTCGCCAAACTTGCTCGCCATCACTTCGTTCTCAGACATCGCCCGCCGATACGGCGGGCGTTTTCTTGCTAGTTGATCGGCTAATCGGTATTCTGTCTATTGTGGGTTTCGGGAGGATCGCAATGAGACATAGCCGATGGATGTTCGCTGCCGTCACGGTGTTTGTGGTGAGTGCCGGCTTTTCCATGGCGATCGGCCAAGAAATGCCGAGTACCGGTTGCGAGCGGCCTGAACTCGCCGCGGTCGATGAGGCCATGAGTGAGTTCATGTGGCAGAACGGTGTCATCGGCGCCACGGTCGCGATTGCGCTGGACGGCGAGATCGTGTACGAGCGCGGGTTCGGTTGGCGTGACCAGGCTCGCACGATGCCGATGCAGCACGACGCGTTGATGCGCCTGGCGAGCGTGTCCAAGCCGATCACCGTCGCGGCTGTGCGTGAACAGATCAGTGCCGGGCTGTACAGCCTTGATTCGTTCGTGTTTGATCTCGGACAGGTCGAGGGCGGGCTGCTCAGTCTGGAACCTTTCCCGGTGCTTGGAGATTTGCGCCTCGCGGATGTCCGCGTTCGCCATCTAATCGAGCACACCGGCGGATGGGATCGGGGAATCGCTGGGGACCTGACATACCGAGAGGTTCAGGTCGCGACGGACTTCGGCGTGACAAGCCCGCCCGGGCGGGAGTTAACGCTCCGGTGGATTCTCGGACATCCGCTCCAGTTTGCGCCAGGTAAGAGCGAGGCGTACTCAAACATTGGTTGTCTGGTGTTCGGGCTGATTGTTGAGAAATATGCAGACCAATCGCTGATTGAGTTCCTCGACGAAAAGATCTTGGGACCGATCGGGATTGCCTCAGAAGATCACGAGCAGGGGCGGACATTCGCGGCAGACAAGAACCCACGCGAGCCTTGGTATCAGCGTTCCACGTTTTCTTTGAACGTCTTTGATCCGGAGGGACCGGCCGTGGAGCGCCCGTACGGCGGCTGGGATCACGAGGCACGCATCGGGCAAGGGGGCCAAATTGCTACGGCCGGTGCGCTTGCAGTGTTCGCGGCTCATCACTGGGTGGCCGGATCGAACATCGGTCTACCCAAGGCGCCAGACCTTCGTGGTACATGGCGGTGGAATCATACTGGAGCGTTTGACGGGACGAGCAGTCTCATCCGCCAGCGCGGCGACGGAGTTACATACGGCGTGATCATGAATAGGACCGGATCACTCGGTACTCCGATTCGGCTTGCGCTTGATCCGGTGCTGGACGGCATCATTGTGTGGCCGAGTGGGGCTCCGAACTGCTGCCCCGCCGACCTCGCCCCGCCCTTCGGCGTTCTCGACTTCGACGACGTTCTCGCCTTCCTCGTCGCCTTCGGCGCGATGGATCCTGCGGCGGACCTGAGCGAGCCCTTCGGCGTCATCGACTTCGACGACGTGCTCGCGTTCCTGGTTTCGTTCGGTGGTGGTTGCCCATAACGGATGGGGGCGCCATCTCGGGCGGTGAGTTGGGTTTCTGGTCTTGATCAGGCGGGGTAATCTGAGATACTCGACCTGGGCGAGGGCGCCGGGGGTTTGCCGGGCTGGCCCAGGGAGAGACTCATGCGCCATCTCTGTGTTGTTGTGTCGGCTGCTGTTGTGGGCTCGTGTGTTGGGACGGCGAGCGCGCAGTGGACCGACGATCCGATGCTCAACACGTCTGTGGTCCAGTCGCCCCTCGATCAGACTGTGATCAAGCTCGGCGTGGGTGCTGACGGCGCAAGCTGGATCGGGTGGTTTGACTTCCAGCCGGGCGGGATCGAGGTCCGGGTGCAGCGGTTGGGCAGCGATGGCTCGCCGACGCTCGCCCCGGCGGGGTTGCTCGTCAGCGATCACCCGCAGAACACGTTCGTGGTGGACTGGGATCTGCGGGTTGATAGCTCGGGCAACTGCATGCTGGCGTTCGTTGATATTCGTATGGGCGGCGATTTCGACGTGTACGCGTATCTCATCGCGCCGGACGGGACGATGCTCTGGGGCGCCGATGGGGTGACGGTCTCGGACAACGCGGACTTCGAGGCCGACCCGCGGATCATCCAGAACTCGGACGGGGATTACCTGGTGGTCTGGCCTCGGTTCGATTCGGCGGCGGGGCTGTATATGCAGCGCATCAGCCCGGCAGGCGCGATCGGGCTGGCGCCCGGGGGTGTGCGGATCGTTGGCGACGGCTCGGCCTCGCCCGCGTTTGTCCAGATCGAGCCGACTTTTGAGGGCGACTTTGTCGCGTCGTGGGTGCGCGACACGACGACGTTCTTCAGCGATCGGTTCGTTGACGCGCAGCGGTTTGGCTCCGACGGGGCGGAGCGCTGGGCGGCGGGGGGCGTGACGGTTTCGGACGCGACGGTTGTTCCTATTGCGCACAGGCCGCAGTTGCTCGAGATGAGCGGCGGCGCCGTGATCGCGTGGCATGACACGCGCGACGGGGACTTTGACTGCTATGTGCAGCGCCTCGACGCGGCGGGCGTGAACGTCTGGCCCGCCAACGGCGTGCAGATCTCGACCGAGGCCGGGCGCCAGCAGCTTGCGCCCGCGGTCGCGATCGCCCCGGGCGGGGATGCGATGGTGTTCTACCGGAACATGGACGGCGCGCAGAACTTCCAGAGTATCAACGTGCAACGGATCGACGTCGGCGGGGCCAGGGCTCTGGGCGCCAACGGCGTCGCGCTGACACCGTTCGATACGCAGTTCAAGAGCCCACCCCGCGCGGCGAGCGTCGGCGGCGGGGTCGCGGGGATTGTGGATCGCCAGCCGGTCCTGGGGAACACGGACGGTGTGCTTGAAATGATGCGCGTTGACACCTCGGGGGCGCTGCTCGACGCGTCGATCATCGGCGTATCCACGGCGGTGAGTTCCAAGGGGCGGTTGAGCCTGGCGAGTTCGGGCGATGGCTCGCTGATCAGCGCGTGGACCGATGACCGGGCGGGCAATCGGGATGTGTTCGCCCAGCGGATCAACGCCGACGGTTCGCTCGGCGGCGCGGGCGGGTGCAACGAGGCGGATCTCGCCGAGCCGTTCGGGTCGCTGGACTTTTCCGACGTTGTGGCGTTTCTGACGGCGTTCGGCGCGATGGATCCGGCGGCGGATTTGGCGCCGCCGATGGGTGTGTTCGATTTCTCGGATGTCGTCGCGTTCCTCGGCGCGTTCGGGGCGGGGTGTCCGTAAGGCGTAATGGTATTGGCGGGCATGATGGACAGCTTGCCGGACGCGTTATCTAGTCTTGTTCGCCTCGGGTAGCTGGTACTGCATCGTGACCGTGGACGGCATCGGCGGGTATTCCAGGATAAGACGAAGACAGTGGAACTCGGTGAGCTCCCATCCGCCGGCGGTCATCGCGGTGTTGATGAGCCGGTCGTAGCCGTTCACGAGCGGCGTCGCGACCGACGGATTCCGTCCCAGATCGTGCACACGTGTGCGCACCGGCAGGCGAATCAACGAGTGGTCCTGGTAATCGAAGTGCGTCTGTAGGCGCCCGCGAACCAGCACCTCGGGCGCGAGCGCCTCGGGCAGGTCGCGATGCACGAAAATGTCGAAGAGCAGGACGGCGGCGGGGATCGTAATGCCGACGTGAAACTCGCCGAGGGTGTCTTTTTTGCTCGCGTAGCGTGAGACGACCATTGGGCGGAGGTTGCCGTAGAAGCAGCCGAACTCGCCGGTTCGCCCGACGGGTCCGTCACCGAACTCGTAGCAGATGCCGTTGGGGGCGCGCCTTGAGTGCATCTCGGGCATGGCGCCGGTGCAGAACTCGTTGAGCATCCACGACCCGCCGTTCTTGTCCGGGGCGAGAGGGAGATTGTTTGAGTTGTCTGAGATATCCGTTCCGTCGTCGTGGCGTAGAAAGATCTGGAAGGCGGGCCAGCGGTCGATGGGGCGCAGGCGGCGGACGCCCTGCCAGCCGGCAACGAAGGCCAGGTCGAGCAGGTCGGGATCGTCGTGCGATGGCGCGACGAACTGCGCGGCGAGTCGGGTCTGGCACTGGATGCCCCAGATGCCGCTGTTGCCCTGGAAGGCGAGGCGTCGGCTGCGTTCGAGCGCGGCGCCTTCGCCGCCCATGCTGTCGAGTGTGAGTTCCAGCCCCGCCCGGTCGCCGGTGTGGGTATCGACCATCCGCTCGAACGCCCGGGACGCCGCCTGGACCCTCATGATCGAGGACTCCGGCGCTCCGGCATTCTTCATCGCGTCGAGCAGGATTGTCAGCCCCGAGTTGCCCGGGATATTGGGGACGGCGGCCAGAGCGTCTTCCGACTGCAAGATTCGCGATATCTTCCATGATAGGTTTTTGTTCAGACTAAACCGGCGAGCAACGTCCTGAGGGGCGGTCGGATCGGCTTTGACCTCTCGGTACAGTTCCAGAAGGGCGGCGCGCAAGCCGAGAACGGCGTCGCGGCAGTGTTGATCAAACTTCGGCTCTGATAGCACGCTCAAGGCGTTTCTCCATGTTCTACGGTGGGCAGCTGGATCATATCAGGATGGTACGGTAAGGGGGAAATACTTACACAAATTTCCCCAGGGAATCTTGCGGTAACAATCGGCAGCCCATAACCTCCGGGCTGACCATCAATCGCGACGCCGATGTGGGTGACCCGAGTGCGACCCCTTTCCCCTTCTGGAGAGAAACAATGCGAACAAGAACACGAGTGTTTGCCGCCAGCACGCTGTTGGCCCTGGTGGCCCAGAGCGCCTCCGCCCAGTTCTACACCAACGCGATTGGAGAAGGACTCAGCGAAGGCATCAGCGATAACGGCGTTGCGACCGGCTCCTTCGGGACATCCGACAACGCATACTTTGTCTGGACCGTCGATGGCGGAACCGTCTCAATCGGCGGCGTCGCGCCGGGCAACGGCGTTGGCGGGCAGGGCAAGATCTCCAACGACGGGCGATTCATCAGTGGAAGCACGTTCAACGCCGCCGAGGGCTACCACGAGATGTCACGCTACGACCGGAACACCGGCTTGTGGACCGGCTTCGGCATGATCCCGGTCATCGGGCAGCAGCTCGACGCAAGTGTGAGCTCGGGCTGGGGCATCTCTGGCGACGGGACGTCGGTCGTTGGTCTGGGCTGGACCACGGAAGGAACCGCCGACGCGCACGCGATGCAGTGGATGGACGGCGTTGGCGTGATTGATCTGGGCACGAACATGGTGGGTGAATCCGCTCGGGCCAATGCTGCGGACCTTGACGGCAACGTCGTCGTGGGCTGGCAGGACGGAGCCGGACGCCAGGGCAGCGTGTGGGTTGATGGCGTGCAGGAGCTGATCTTTCTGCCCGACGCGTCACCGGCACTGGAGGCGTTCGCCGTTTCGAGCGATGGCCAGTGGGTAACGGGCATCGGTGTCGGGGGGTTCTTCGATCCCGGCATGGCCTACCGATACAACACGGTGACGAACACGACGGAGCTCCTCCCGAATCTTGTGGTCGGGGGCGAGCGGAATATGGCCGGGACCGGGATTACTGCGGACGGCGCCACTATCGCTGGCGGCACCTGGGGTTTCGGGCCGGCATTATTCGGCAGGGCGTACATCTGGCGCGAGGGCGTTGGAACGATCGACTTCAGCGACTACCTCGATGAGGTTGGCGTTGCATACGACCCGACCTTTGTGTTTGCGTTCGTCTCCGATGTCTCTCCCAACGGCGAGTGGTTCACGGGCTGGGGCAACTTCGGAGCCCCGGGAAGTGTGAGCTTCTTTGTCCACATCAAGCAGAACTGCAACGAGGCGGATCTTGCCGAGCCGTTCGGGTCGCTGGACTTTTCCGACGTTGTGGCGTTTCTGACGGCGTTCGGCGCGATGGATCCGGCGGCGGATTTGGCGCCGCCGATGGGTGTGTTTGATTTCTCGGATGTCGTTGCGTTTCTTGGCGCCTTCGGCGCCGGGTGCCCGTAGGGCGCCAGCGCGGTAATCCGAGTGCGCACGATTCAGGCGGGCCGGCGGAGTCCTGGTTCTACTTGATCATCGACCATCGCTTATAGAACGTGCGGTTGACGCGGATGAGCAGGAACTGCAGGGCAGAGACGATCAGGTTCATCAGCGGGCGGACCTTGTTGGGGCGCACGATGTCGATGAACATGCAGTAGCGTGCGTGGTCGCTCTCGTTGCGTGACTGGTGCAAGAGGGTGTCGTCAAAGATGAACAGGGGCTGGTCGTTCCAGTGCTGGACCAGGCCGCCGACCTGGATGAACGCGGCGTTGTCGGGCGTCGGGCGGAGGTTGTAGAGCACGCGGAAGGTCGCGCGCAACGGACCGAAGTGCCACGACGTGCTCTTGCGCTTGTTGAAGACGGACACGCCGATGGTGCGGATGGTCTTGTATTGCTTGTGGAAGGCGGGGATGTCGATGGAGACGGGCAGGTTCTTGCCGTACCACTTGAAGAAGATCATGGAGCGTCCGTCGGTGATCTTATTTTCGAGCTGACGGATGATGTCGGTGTCCTTGGCCGCGTCGAGCACCTCGGTGATCTCGCGCTGGTGCAGCTCGGGCAGGTCTTCGAGCTGGTAGATCCCCTTGTTCCAGTAGGGCAGCGAGATCAGGTCCATGAGCAGGTTGAACGGCGAGAGCGCCCAGGTCAGCACGCCCTTGCCGAAGAAGTAGGTGTCGATGGTCGCGAGGTTCAGGGGTTTGTTGCGGATGGCGTCGAGGGCGCCGCAGAGGATGAAAAACCCGATGACGCCCGGGATGATGTAGATGGCGTTGATCCAGCCCAGGATGGCGGCGGCGGCAAAGACGCTGACGCCGATGACGCGCTTGGCGATGCGTTTGGCGATCCGGGCGTTCGACGGGCGGGGCTTCTTGGTTGGGGCGGGCGGCGGGGGCGGCGCCTCCTCGGGGATATCGACCTGAACGGGTTGACCAGCCAGGGACGCGGGCGATCGGTCGGGCGCGGACGGGGCTGATGTCGAACCCATGGGAGTACCTCGGAGCCGCTGCGGGCGGCGGGCTCATGGTCCAGAGCGTAGCAAGGGCGGTGTTGTGTGAGAGGCGATTCGTGCGGCGGAACGGAGCCAAACGGGCCATTTCTCTTGGCTTTAGGGCTCAGTGCGCGGATCGTGTGGGCGTCCGATTACGCAAGGAGAACCGGATGGTTGCGTCGTTTTTAAGTGATTTCACCCGCAATCGGCGCGGGGGGCGGGGGTTGTGTGATTAGGCTGGCGGCGTCAGCTGTGAACACACACGCGAGGAGATTTTGATGGCTCGGCACGGACACACAGCGATCGGTACGGTTCTGGCTCTGGTTGCGCTCCCGGTGGTGATCGGTGGATCGCTCAGCGCCGGGCTGGGTGGGGGCGGGGGCTCGACCCTGCCGCCCGTGCCGGTCCCGCCTGAGAACCCGATCACAGAGCAGAAAAGGGTGCTGGGCAAGATCCTGTTCTGGGATGAGCAGCTCTCGAGCGACAACACGATGGCGTGCGGGACGTGCCACATCATGGGGGCCGCTGGGGCGGACCCGGTGCTGGCGCTGCATCCCGGACCGGACGGGATAGCCGGAACTCCCGACGACATGCGCACGAGCTTTGGGGTGATCCGGTCCGACGCTGCGGACGACTATTCACCGGACCCGGTGTTCGGGCTCGGGCGCCAGGCGACGGGGCGGAGCGCGCCGACCGCGATCCTGGCGATGTACGCGTCCGAGACGTTCTGGGACGGGCGCGCTGGCGGGGAGTTTGTGGACCCGGTTTCGGGGGCGGTGGTGATCGCATCTGGGGGAGCGCTCGAGAACCAGGTGGTCGGGCCGCCGGTGTCTGATGTTGAGATGGCGCACGAGGCGCGAGACTGGGCGCAGATCAGCGCCAAGCTGCGGGACGCGACGCCGCTGGGGCTGGCGACGGATGTGCCTGCGGATATGCAAGTTGCGATTGATTCGCTGGCGACGTACCCGGCGCTGTTTGAGGCGGCGTTCGGGGACGACGAGATCAACGCTGCCCGGATCGCGATGGCGATCGCAACGTACGAGCGAACATTGGTTCCTGATCAGACGCCGTGGGACCTGTTCATGCTGGGCGATTCGGGCGCGATGACGCCCCAGCAAATCCAGGGGTGGAACCTGTTTCAGGGGTTCTCGTGCTCGACGTGCCACCAGCCGCCTCTGTTTACCGACCTGTCGTTTCGCAACATCGGCGTGCGCCCGACAAACCAGGACCGGGGGCGCCAGGATGTGACGGGCTTGGTGCAGGACCGTGGGCGGTTCAAGGTGCCGACGCTGCGGAACGTGGGGCTCAAGTCGTCGTTCATGCACACGGGCGACTTCCAGCTCATCGAGACGGTGTTCAACCTGTACCTCGGCCCCGGGGCGCCCGGGAACACGAACCGAGACCCGCTGCTTCCTGTGCAAGTACCGATTGTGCAGCGCGATCCGATCACAGACTTTCTTGACAACGCGCTGACGGACCCGCGCGTTGCGGCGGAGCAGTTCCCGTTTGATCGCCCGACACTCAACGTTGAGACGCCAGCGAACCCGTCGCAGATCGGGGCGGGAACGCCCGGGTCGGGCGGGCTGATCCCGAGGATGATCAGCGTTGTGCCGCCGAATGTGGGGAATCTTGGGTTCAAGGTTGGTCTGCGCAATGGACTGGGCGGCGCGGAGGCGTTCGTGGCGATCTCGTCGAGCCCGCCCAGCGCCGGCGTGCTGACACCGGAATCGCTCGAGGGGCCTTTCACGCTGGACGGCTCGGGCTCCGGCGGCGGGTTCGCCACGCTGCACTGGCCGATCCTGGCGCGCCCGGCGCTTCAGGGCGACGTGGTGTTCATGCAGTGGCAGGTGATCGACCCGGGCGCGGTCGGCGGCATTGCGTTGTCGAGGACGGCGCGGATCGAACTGTTCTGCAACGGCGCCTGTCCGAATACATGCCCGGCGGATATGGCGTCGCCCTTTGGGTCGCTGGACTTCTCCGATGTTGTGACATTCCTGGTCGCCTTCGGGTCGATGGACCCGAGCGCGGACCTGGCCGCGCCGATGGGGGTGTTTGACTTCAGCGACGTGGCGATGTTCCTGACGGTCTTCGGGCAGGGGTGCTCCTGACCGGTCAGAGACTTGGCGATAAGAAATCGGTGAACGACCGGGAGGGGGGCGCCGCTTGAGGACGCTGCTCCCCGGGTAGGACCGAGAATACGAGTGATCTGGGTGAAACCCCCCGGTTTTGATGTGTCCTTTCGGATGGATACCGGGAACCGCTGGGGGTTGTGTGTAGAACAGGTCAGTATCTATGGCGCCCGTGTCGGCGCCCTTCCCGGGTCTGGGATTTCCAGGCATGGTCGTTTTGTGGTGTGAGGCTCTTTGTCCCGGCGGGTGTCGCCGGGGACAAAGCCGATCGCTGCCGGTTTCAGAACAGAGAGGGATACTCGTGAATCAGATTACCAATCGAACCGTGATGGGCGTCGCGCTCGGAGCGGCTGCGGGATGTTGTGTTTCGGTGAGCAGCGCGGGCCAGCCACTGTTTCCGCCGGTGCTGACGCACTCGTGCGAGCAGGCCGAGCGTCTGCAGATGGGGATCGAGTCGGCGTTGTTCGCGATGATGCCCGTCGAAGAGCAGGCGCGGATCGCGGCGGGGCGCGCCGCGCTCGAGGTCGAACTGCTCAGCGAGGAGCACGCGGACGCCGAGTATGAGGCGACGGACGAGCGGTACGAGAAGGTCGCGCATGTGATCAGCCGCGAGAAGTTTGATGCTGTCCGCCCGCTGTACCGGCGGGCGCTGGTGTCGATGGCCGAGCGTGCGGAGCGGCGTGAGTCGCCCGTGGCGGCGTGCTTCGCCCCGGGCACAGACCCCGAGCTGGCGATGGCGATCAGCGAGCTTCTCTACAACCAGTCGAGCCGGTTCCAGCAGACCGCACGCTGGACAAGCACCGCGATGTCCGGCGGCGGGCTCGGGCAGGGCGATCCGACGATCATCACCTATGGCTATGTGCCCGATGGCACGTTCGTTCCGGAACTGATCGGCGGGATCTCTGGCAACAGCCAGCTCTTCGCCTGGATGAACGGGATCTACGGCAGCCCGGCGAACTGGCAGCCGATCTTTGACCAGGTCTTCGACCGCTGGGGGGAGCTCTCGGGCAACACCTACATCTTTGAGACCAACGACGACGGCTCGAACCTCAACGGCGCGTCGGGTGTCGTGGGCGTTCGGGCGGACTGCCGGATCGCCGCGATCACGATCGACGGCAACTCGGGCATCCTCGCGTACAACAACTTCCCGCAGGACGGGGACATGGTTCTCGACGCCTTCGACAGCTTCTACAACAGCACCGGAAACAACTCCCTGCGTCTGCGCAACATCATCGCGCACGAGCACGGGCACGGCAAGGGCATGCTCCACGTCTGCCCTGCCAACGCGACCAAGCTGATGGAGCCGTTCATCTCCACGGCCTACGACGGCCCGCAGCACGACGACATTCTCAACGCCCAGCGCCACTACGGCGACCCGCTCGAGACCGACGGCAACGACACCGCGGGCGACGCGACGCCCCTGGGCAGCGTCGGATTCCCGGGGACTTCCATTTCCCAGATTTCAATCGACGACAACAGCGACGTTGACTGGTTCAGCGTCGTCGTGCCCGATGCGTCGGACATCGTCGTCAGCGTCACGCCCACGGGCCAGACGTACACGCAAGGCCCGCAGACGGGGGCGTGCAACACCGGCTCATCGTTCAACTCGTCGGTCATCCATGACCTGAGCATCGCGATCTTTGATACCGACGGCTCTACCCAGATCGGGTTCGCCGATAACACGGGGGATGGCGGCTCTGAGCTTCTCAGCGTGGTCGCCGAGATCCCGGGGACGTACTTCTTCCGGATCTCGGGCGACTCGTCCAACAGCGTGCAGCTGTACAGCCTGACGGCCACGGTCGATGAGCTGCCCTTCCTGCCGCTGGGCATCAGCCTGGTGACTCCCGTCCCCGAGACGGTTGATCCGGGCGTGACGACGCAGCTGACGATCTCGATCGACCCGCGTGACGAGGTTGTCACCCCGGGCTCGGAGGTGCTTCGCTACCGCGACGACGGGGGCTCGTACCAGACGATCGCTCTGGTCGCGGCCGGCGGGATGAACTACACCGCGACGCTGCCCGCGTCGCTGTGCGGCTCAAGCCCCGAGTTCTTCTTCGAGGCGACCGGCGATATGTCCGGCACGCTGAGCCTCCCGGCGAATGGCGCCGCGAACCCGTTCTCGACGCTTGTCGGCACGCTCGATGTCGCGTTCAGCGATAACTTCCAGACCAACATGGGCTGGGGCGTTTCCGGTCCGGTCTCCGGGCAGGGTGCGGGCCAGTGGGAACGCGGCGTGCCCGCGGGCGATGGCTCGCGCGGCGATGCCCCGAGCGACTTCGACGGCTCGGGACAGTGCTACCTGACAGGCAACGGCGGGCCGGGCTCCAACACCGACGTGGACGGCGGGCAGACCATCCTGACCTCGCCCGCGTTCGATGTCACCTCCAACCCCAACGCGACCGTTTCGTACGCACGCTGGTACGACAACACCGGCTCGGGCACGGGCGCCGATCCTGGGAACGACGTCTTCAGAGTTGATATCTCTGACAACAACGGCGCGACCTGGACGACACTCGAAACCGTCGGCCCGAGCACGTCGCAGTCTTCCGGCGGGTGGTTCGAGGCGGAGTTTGCGATCAGCGACTTTGTCTCGACGACGAGCCAGGTGCGTCTCCGGTTTATCGCCGAGGACGCGGGCAGCGGGTCTGTGATTGAGGCCGCGGTTGATGCGATCAGCGTCGGCGGGCTGAGCTGCACCGATCCGGTCAACGAGGGGTGCAACGCGGCGGATCTGGCCGAGCCGTTCAACGTGCTCGACTTCTCCGACGTGATCGCGTTCCTCGCGGCGTTCGGCGCGATGGACCCGGCGGCGGATCTGGCGGCCCCGTTCGGGACGTTCGACTTCTCGGATGTCGTCGCGTTCCTCGGCGCCTTCGGGGCCGGGTGCCCGTGATCCCCTGACCGGGGTTTCTATCTCGACATGCACCGGGCCCGGGCAGGAATGCCCGGGCCTTTTCGTTTTTCAGATCCATGTCTCGAGCACGCGCGTGACCGGGGGGGGAAGAATCGCTACGCTTCGTGCGTGATTCGCTTGCCGTCCGAACTCGTGGGGCGTGTGCGCGGCGCCTTCGATGCGCAGCGTGTGTGCGTGACCGGTGGAGCCGGGTTTATCGGCGGGCACCTGGTCGATGCGCTGCTCTCGCTCGGCGCGAGCGTCCGCGTGATTGACGATCTGTCCAACTCCACGCTCGAGCACCTCTCCGAGCTGATCGAGCTCGAGCCCAAGCGCCTCCGGTTTATCCACGGGTCCATCCTCGAGGACCGGGCGCTGCGCGAGGCGGTGGACGGGTGCGGGTGTGTGTTCCATCTGGCGGCGCTGGGCTCGGTGCCGCGCTCGATCGAGGAGCCCGAGCGGACGTGGGACGTCAACGCGACGGGCACGCTGCGTGTGCTCGAGGCGGCCCGTGAGTTCGGGGCGCAGCGTGTGATCTATTCCGCGTCGAGCTCCGCGTACGGCGACACCGCCAAGCTGCCCAAGAGCGAGTCGGACGCGCCCCAGCCCGCGTCGCCCTACGCGGCGGCCAAGCTCGCGGGCGAGGGGTTGTGCCGGGCGTGGAGCGAGAGCTACGGGCTCCAGACCATGTGCCTGCGGTATTTCAATATCTTCGGTCCTCGCCAGCCGGCGGACTCGGCGTACGCGGCGGTTGTCGCCGCGTTTATCAGGCGCCTGAGCGCCGGGCAGGCGCCCGTGATCTATGGCGATGGCGAGCAGTCGCGCGACTTTACCTACGTCTCCAACGCGGTTGCTGCGAACCTGCTCGCGGGCGCGTCCAAGCGCGAGCCCCGGGGCGAGGTCGTGAACGTGGGCGTGGGCGATCGGATCACGATCAACGAGCTGCTGTCGCGTATTGCTGAGCAGCTCGGGGCGGAGGGGATCGCGCCGGAGCACGAGGCGAACCGCCCGGGCGATGTGCGCCACTCGCAGGCGGATCTGTCGCGCGCAAAAGAGCTGTTGGGGTATCGCCCGATCGCGTCGCTGGCGCAGGGCGTGGAGGAGACGGTCGCGTGGTTCGTCGAGGCCGAGCGCCGCGCGAGCGAGCACGGGGCGTAGGCTTTCTTATGGCGATTCTGCGAGACACGCTCGACACCGCCCGGGGATTGGGGTGTCTGCTCGTGATGCTCGCGCGCTCCGGGTTTGGGCGCTCGAGCGCGTACTGGGCGTGGCGTACAAGCACGGCCTTCGGAGACGCCCCCCCCCGCTCGCCCGGCGACCGCGCCCGGGCCTTGCTCATGTACGCCCGCTGGATCTCACGAACCCGGCGTCTGGGTCGTTAGGGGGATCGTAAAGGGGGGCGTAGAGGGGGCCATCGGCTGGAGCCGAGGGCGCGAGTTCGTAGGGTCCGGCGGGCGGGGAGTGTGCTACGCTGTCTCTGTGCGTGGGGCGGGCGGCGTCCCCAGGGGGTCCACCACACCAGGCTTGCCTGCGGGCAGCCCAGCGGAGACAGCCATGAGCGACACAACCGGAGACCAGAGCGGCGCTTTCGCCAGAGCGTTCCTGCCCGGGCTGGTGCTGGGACTGGTCATCGGGGGCGTCTGCGGCGCCATCCTCCCGACGCTGCTCGAAAGCCGACCCAAAATCGAACGCTCCGACAACCCCAGCGGGACCTCGTCGCGCGATCGAGAAGAGGACGCTGGCAGCGTGCTCGACCAGGGCGCGATCGACCAGGCGATCCGCGACGCGGAGGAGCAGGGTGAAGACCTGCTCGACGAGGGCGCCGAGAAGGTTGATGAGGCGGTGGGCGACCTGACCGACCCGCCCGCTTCTGATGATTGACCGATCCGCCGATGTCCACGAGCCCACCTGATCTTGCACGCCAGTCCCGGATCGTCGCGCAGCACGCGCGGACGTCCGGGCTGCTCGGGGTTGACTTTGTCCCGGTGTACGCCTCCGACGCGATGTCGCTGGGCGAGGGTGTGAGCGCGATTGCTCCGGATCGCCCTGTGCGGGTGGAGGCGCCCGAGGCGGCGGCGCCTGGGCCAGCGCCAACGCCGCCCCCGCCAGCAATGAGCGCACGGGCCGCGGAGATCCGCGTCGCCGAGTGTGATCCGAGCACGCCCGAGGAGGCCCAGGGCCAGCTCGACGCGCTGCGGGCACGATATGAGAAGGACGCCCCGCACCAGCACTTTGTGACGGATCACACGAAGATCGTGTTCGGCGAGGGCGACCCGCGGGCGCGGCTGATGTTTGTCGGAGAGGCTCCGGGCGCCGACGAGGACCGGACCGGGCGCCCGTTTGTGGGGCGGGCCGGGCAGCTGCTCGAGAAGATGATCGTGGCGATGGGGCTGTCGCGGGAGAGGGTGTATATATGCAACGTGCTCAAGACGCGCCCGCCGAACAACCAGACGCCGACGATCGAGGAGGCGATGCGCTGCGCCCCGTATCTGCATGAGCAGATCCGGATCGTGGGGCCAGAGGTGATTGTCACGCTGGGGCTGCCGGCGTCTCGGTTGCTGCTCGAGACGTCGTCAACGATGCGTCAGATGCGCGGGCGATGGGCTTCATATCCCCCGGGGGGCGAGTTCGAGCCGGCGGAGGCGTCCGAGACGCCCGGAAGGACGCCCGTGATGCCGACGTACCACCCGGCGTTCCTGCTCCGCTCGTACACGCCCGAGAACCGCGCCAAGGTCTGGGCGGATCTGCGTCTGGTGATGGAGCGTCTTGGGCTCGGGGCTGGGGCCTGAACCGTTCGGGCAGTCATCGGACGGTGCAAAGCGTACGGAGAAGCGGACTGACGATGTTTTTCATCGGATCTGAAACCGGTGCGGGGGCGATCCGTATCCCATGGTGTGTGCTGGTGATCGAGCCCTTCGGTCACGTTCGGCACGCTGAAGAATGACCCCCACGAGACTCGGCGCTCGGCCTGTGGCTGAGTGCCGGGTTTTTTTATGCACGCACGGGCTTTGGTGTTTCAGGGGCCTTCGGGCTCGGGCTCGGGCGATGGGTTCTGCGCTGGAGGGATCTTGACGCTGAAATCCAGCTCGGTGTCGTCGTCGAGCTGTGTCATCGAGCTGATCCAGAATCGGTGTTCATCGAGATCGGTGATGAAGGTGAACTCGATGATGTCGCCAGCCTCGAAGCCCGTGAGGAGCGAGGGGTCTTCGACGGGGAAGGGCATGGTCATGGACTTCATGCCGGGCACGCCGTCGGCGTTGACGTGCAGGGCGCCGTCCCAGCCGATGTAGGTAGGAATATGCTCGTGGCGGATCTGAAACTCGGCCATCGGATTGCCCGGGTCGGGCATCATCCGGATCCGCCCGCGGACGGTGTACGAGTGCGTGTTCGTGCTGGCCTGCGTCTCCGGGGCGTCCACCGGCGGGGCGGGCGATCGGTCGCAGGCGGGGAGCAGGGCGCCGAGGCTCAGGGCGCACAGCGTGACAATCGCGCCCGAAACCGGGCGCGACCTCTTCAAGCGGGTGGTCATTGCGGTGTTCCTGTTTGTGGGCGCGGGACGGGCTGGTCAGGCTTTTTCGACGTTGACGAAGGCGCCGACCGAGGAGAGGTCGGGTGCGATGTCAACGGTGAAGGGCATCTGCCAGGTGGCGCCGGTTGTGACCTTGGCGATGTTCGAGCAGCGTTCGCGGGCGTGCCAGACGCGGTTGCCGCGGATGTAGGTGTGCATGCGCTGGCGGCGGAGGCGCTGGGCGCGGGCCAGGGCGCGCTTGATGTCCGGGTCACGGCGCATGAGGCGGACGATGGTGTCCGTCGCGTCCTGGGCCTTGGGCTTGTCCGTGATGGTGCACTTGATGGTCTGCCCAGCCTTGATGCCGTCGAGCATGGCGCGTCCTTCCGTCGTCGATTGAATCAGCCGAGTCTCGCATCGCCTCCCGGGCGTCCGCACAAACAAGGCGGCAAGAGTCTCGGGCGGAAAGTGTAGGCCGGGGGGTGCGCCATCTCGCGGGGGCTCCCTAGGATCAGGCCGATCCACTGGAGCCAGTCATGACCGATCAGAACCCGCCCGCCCAGCCGACCTTTGACCCGAACGCGCCGCACCAGGTCCAGCCGCACCTGAGAAGGGTCCGGACGTTCCCGATGCCTGTCCAGGGGCCGGACGGGAAGCAGCAGGTATTGCTGGGGCTGGCCGACGCCCAGCAGATCTCGTCCAAGGTGGTCGCGACCCACCCGGCGGTCCAGCACCTGCTCCCGCTGATGGACGGCTCGCGCACGGTGGACCAGATCGTCGGCGAGGTCGGGCGGGGTCTGACCATCGAGGCGCTCCACTCGCTCGTGGCCCAGCTCGACGACGCCGCCCTGATCCAGGGGCCGGCCTTCGAGGCCCTTGAATCGGGCATGCGGGCGGAGTTTGACGCCAGCGACACCCTGCCCCCGGCGACGACGGCCCAGTTCGCCGACGCCCTGGTGATGCAGAAGGTGGGCAAAGAGGCGACCGACGAGCAGAAAAAGGACCTCGGCCCCGGGCTGATGCGTGAGGTCTTTGACCAGTGGATGGGCCAGGCCCTCGAAAAGGTGGACAACCCGGCCTTTGACGAGCTGCCCCGCGCGATCGTCGTCCCGGGCAACGAGTACGCCCGTTCGTGGATCAACTACGCCGCCGCCTGGGGGCGTCTGCGAGTCTCGGACCGCCCGGATCGCGTTATTGTCTTGGGTACCAACCACTTCGGTTCGGCGACGGGGGTTTGTGGGTGCGATAAATCCTACGAGACGCCCCTGGGGACGTGTGAGCTCGATAGCGAGTTCAAGCGGGCGCTCGACGCGAAGCTGGGGGCCGATGGGGCGGAGAGGCTGTACGCCGAGCGGTTCGATCATGAGCGGGAGCACTCGATCGAGCTGCAGATCCCGTGGATTCAGCATGTGCTCGGGGCGGGCGAGGACGGGTCGTTCGTGCCCGTGTTCAGCGCGCTGGTCCACGACCCGGCCCGGAACTCGGGCGCGTCGTACGACGAGCAAGGCCTTGGGATGGAAGAGTTTGTGGATGCTCTGAGGGGGGCGATCGACGAGGTCGGGGGCACGACGCTGATCGTCGCGTCGGCGGATTTGTCGCACGTCGGCCCGGCGTTCGGGGACCAGCAGGCCCTCACGGGTGAAGAGCCCGAGGCGGTCGAGGCGAGAAATGCGGTCGCCAAGCAGGACCAGGAGCTGCTCAAGCTGCTCGTCGAGGGCAAGGTGGACGATCTGGTCAGCTCGCTCGCGTGGCAGCAGAACCCGACGCGCTGGTCCTCGACGGGGGCTCTGGTCGCGGCGGCGAAGGCGGCCTCGCCCGGGCGCGGGCAGGTGCTCAACTACGCGGCTTCGATGGACCAGCAGGGGACCGCGATGCTGACCAACGCGGCGGCGGCCTTCTTCGCCTGAGCCTGTCATTGCCTGAGCCGGGCCTTTCCTGAGCCTGGCTTTTCGGGCGGAGTGTCACGCCTGTGTCACGGGGGGGGAGTCGGGGCGGAACACGCCCCGGAACAGACCGTAAATTGACTGAAGCGTCCCCGGGGCCTGGAACGTGTTCCACGCCCGCCCGGGTCGCGTGTACCATCCGCCCCCCACGGGGTCCGAAGCGGGATCCCCATAGCGAGGCCAGACCATGCCATCATCGAACATCTGCTGGGGCATCGAGATCGGGTACGGCGCGATCAAGGCGCTCAAGCTCCAGGCGGACGGCGACGACCTGACGGTCCTCGACTTCGCTATCATCAACCACCCCAAGGTTCTCTCGACGCCCGAGATCGACAAGGACGACGCGATGCGCGTCACGCTGGGCACGCTGGCGTCGAGGTACGATCTGTCGGGCGCCACGATCGCTATCTCGATCCCGGGGCACCAGTCGTTCGCGCGGTTCGCCAAGCTGCCGCCGGTCGAGGCGAAGAAGATCCCGGACATCGTCAAGTTTGAGGCGGTCCAGCAGATTCCGTTCCCGCTCGACGAGGTGGAGTGGGATTTCCAGACGTTCGCCAGCGATGACACGCCCGAGGTCGAGGTCGGCATCTTCGCGGTGACGACCAAGCGGATCAACGACCTGCTGACGATGCTGGGCGATGTGGGCGTGACGCCCGATCTGGCGACGCTCTCGCCCATCGCGGCGTACAACGCGCTGGCCAACGACCTGTCCTTTACGGAGAAAACGCCCGGGACGATCATCCTGGACATCGGCGCGGTCGCGACGGACCTGATCATCGCCGACGCGGGGCGGGTGTGGGTGCGGACGTTCCCGATCGGCGGGCACCAGTTTACCGAGGCGCTGGTCAACACCTTCAAGCTGAGCTATTCCAAGGCGGAGAAGCTCAAGAAGGAAGCCGAGCAGACCAAGCACGCCAGGCACGTGTTCCAGGCGATGCGTCCGGTGTTTGGTGATCTGGTGCAGGAGGTGCAGCGTTCGATCGGGTACTACCAGTCGATCCACCCGGAGGCGGAGCTGGAGCGTCTGATCGGGCTGGGTTCGACGTTCAAGCTGCCGGGGCTGCGGAAGTATCTCAAGCAGCAGCTGCAGCTCGACGTGTACCGGATGGAGCAGTTCAAGCGGTTGAGTGTGGACGGGCCGCAGGCGGGCGAGTTCCAGGGCGCGAGCCTGAACCTGGCGACGGCGTACGGGCTGGCGGTCCAGGCGCTGGGCAAGGGGACGCTGCAGGCGAACCTGATGCCCGTGGCGGTGGTGCGAGAGGCGATGTGGAAGCGGAAGGCGCCGTGGTTCGCGGCGGCGGCGGGGCTCGCGGCGGCGGCGTCGGGCTCGATGTTCATCAGGCCTCTGATGGATAACACCGCGTTGACGGGCGCCGAGACCCCGCCGGTGATCAGCCAGGTTGTGCGCGACGCCGCTCGAGAGGCGCAGCGGGCCGAGGAGGCGGGGGTGACGGCCTCGGGCGAGGCGGATCTCCGGGCCGACGCGATCGTCAAGCTCTTTGAGGGGCGCGAGGTGTACGCCCGGGTGCTCAGCGACGCCGGGCACATGCTGACGCACGCGAACCTGCTCGCGGCGGGCGATGCCCAGATGGAGGTCCCCGAGGGCGAGGAGGCGTTCTCGCTCGTGACTCTTGATGCGCAGTTTGTCTCGGACGAGGAGAAGATCGGCAGCGCCGCGCCGGCAGCCGGAGGCTGGGGCGGCGGCGGGGGCGAGGGCTGGGGAGGGGAAGGCGGCTTCGGCGAGGGCGGGTTTGGTGAAGGCGGGTTCAGCGAGGGCGGCATGGGGCGCGGCGGACGCCCCCCGGCGCGCCCGGAGCCCACGGCCGAGCCTGAGAACGATGATCCAATGAGCAAGATCAAGGACAAACGGCGCATCCGCGTGCGCATGGAGATCGAGACGGGCTCGACGTCGAACTACATCATCGACGACACGATCATGGTCTGGCTCAAGGAGCAGATGGGCAAGCGTGACGGGGCGCCGTACACGATCGTGATTGCAGACAAACCGTGGATCAAGGGCGAGAGCATCGGGGCGAGCACGGGGACCAGAGGCGGCGCGGTGCGTCCAGGTTCACGCCGCCCAGGCTTGCGTCCTCCCCGGGCGTTCGGCGGAGAGGGTGGAGGCGGAGAAGGCGGCGGGTTCGGTGGTGGAGAGGGCGGCGGCTTTACTCCGACTCGGGGGACGACCGGCAGAACGGGTCCTGCGCCCGCCCTCGATCAGCTCGCGCCGATCGAAGCGCCGGCGGCGGAGGCGAAGGGTGAGCGTCAGCGGTACGTCGTGACGTGGTACGCGGTGCTTGATCCTATTGAGCAGGAGGACGACTCGTGAAGGGTGTGATCGCATGGATCAAGTCTCGCCTGCTGATCGTGATCTGCTGCGTGCTGATCGTGGTCATGCTGCCGGCGGGGTACGTCGTGAGCGGGATGTTGAACTCGAAGATCCAGAAGAAGGCCGAGGACAACTTCAAGACCGAGCAGCGCAAGCTGCGGGGCAAGTCAAAGGTGGGGTACAACCTGCCGGCGATCTTTGAGGGCGAGGAGCCGATCTCGGACTCGCGCCCGCCCAACGCGCGGGTGACGGCGTTCTACGCGCAGGCGCGCGATGAGCGCACGCGCCAGGTCAGCGATGTGGTCGAGCGGGCGAGCGAGTTCAACAGCAAGGGACGCGAGCCGCTGATCGATGGGCTGCTGCCCAAGCCGGCGGACGAGCGCGACCGGCGTCTGGCCGAGCACATGGCGAAAATGATCTCGGGCAGGGACGGGGAGCTGCCCCTGATGAGCCGGATGCTCAAGAAGATCGGCGCGGGCGGGGCGATCGACGACGAGACGCTCAGCGAGAGCCTGTACGACTTTCAGCAGCAGCAGGAGGACAAGCTCAAGGGCGAGTCCACGACGGGCAAGCTCTCGCCCGAGCAGCAGGAGGAGCTGGACGCGGACCTGCGCCGCAGGCGCCTGGGCGCGTACGCGACGCGGTCGGCGGACCTTTCGGTCTACGCAACGCCTGAGTTGTTCCAGGTGCAGCTCCCGGGCGGGGGCTTTGGTCCGCTCGAGCCGGACCCGCGCAAGCGCGGGTACACCGAGGACGACGCGTTCCGCTGGCAGTTTGATATCTGGGTCTTCGAGGACATCCTCGCGTCGATCCAGCGGGCGAACAGCGAGAGCGTGGGCGTGCGTGATTCGGTGGTCAAGCGGGTCGAGTCGGTTCAGCTCTACGGCTTTGAGGTCAACCCGGAGGACGGGACGATCTTCGGCGCCCCGAGCACACACACGGGACGCGAGACGTCAAAGACCAACCAGGTGTACGACGTGCGTCACGGGCGGTTGACGGCGGTGGTTTCCGCCGAGCGACTGCCGCAGTTTATCGACGCGCTGGGGGAGACGAACTTCATCAGCGTGACGGGGGTTCGTATGACGGGCGTGGACCCCTGGGCGGACCTGCAGGAGGGGTACTACTACGGCTCGGAGGCGGTTGTCCGCGTCGAGCTGGATCTGGAGTGCGCGTATCTCCGGGATTGGATTGTTCCGTATATGCCCGAGTCCGTGCGCACGGCTCTGGGTGTGGTGCTCCCCGGGAGCGACAACGCCGAGAGCGATGGCTGAGACACACTTGCCGCAGAGGACGACGCGATGAAGCTCAAGGGCATCAACCCGATCGAGAAGAACATAGAGAAGATCGTGCTGGGCGTGGTCTTTGCAGCGTTGCTCGGGGCGCTGGCGATGCAGTTCCTGGTGCAGCCGAACCTGGTGCCGGTGGACGGCTCGCGCAAGATTCCGCCGCAGGATATTTATACAGAGCTGGCCAGCGAGGCGAAGATCCTCAAGGGCAAGATCGAGGACCAGAGCCCGTCGCTGCCTGACGTGCCCGAGACGGACCTGCAAGAGCGGTTCGCGGCGGGGCGGAGCGATCGCCCGTCGGGCGTGGGGAGTTTGGCTCCGGTGCTGGCCCGGGCGGTTGATGTGATGAGCAACGTCGAGATCGATGCGGCGGGGTCGGACCTGCTCGACGGCCCGGTGATGGCGCCACGTGTTCCGGCGCCGACAAACGCGGTCGCGCACGCGCAGTGGGGGACGATCGATCCGTTCTCACTCGATGAGCACGCGGAGCTGGCGGCGTTCGTGCCCGGGGTGCAGCCGTTGGATCTGGCGAGCGTGTCGGTCGAGGGTCTGTTCTCAGGGACGGAGCTTGAGGCGATGCTGTCGTCCGGCGGCGAAGGGGTGCGCCCGATCCCCGGGACCTGGCGCCGATCGGTCGAGATTGTCGGCGTGACGCTCGAGCGTCAGCGCCTGCTCGACGACGGGAGCTGGGGCGAGTCTGAGGCGGGGACACCGGTTCCGGGCGGGTTGGATCTGTTTGAGGACGTGGACATCGCGGACGTGGGTCTGAGCACGCTGCTGGGGATTGCCAGCGACGCGGGTCGGGACCGGGAGTCGGTGGTGCAGCCGCGCTCGGTGGGGCTGATCGCGGGCGCCGAGTGGGTGGCGCCATCGCGGGCCAGGGAGATGGAGGCGTTGATGTCGGAGGCGGGGAGCCTGCCGCGTCTCCAGGCTGATCTGGTGCGGGCCGAGAAGAACCTTGATGATCTTGAGGAGCGCAAGGCCGCGCGATCCGGACAGACCAGGCCGAGCGGCGGGTTCGGCGGCGGCGGGGGAGAGGGGGGCGAGGGCGGCTCGGCACGCCCGACGGGGACGGGCTCGCGTCCGCGTCCCGGCGCCACGGGCATCGACCGACGCATCGGCAACGCGAAGGAGACGATCAAGGAGCTCGAGGACAAGATCGACGAGAAGGAGAGCGAGCTCGAAGAGAAGCGGGCCGAGTCGGGCGAGACGCTTCAGGGCCCGCTGTTCGAGCAGGAGGAGCTGCGTCTGTGGGCGCACGACATCGGGGTAGAGCCCGGGGCGACGTACCGGTACCGGATCCGGGTGGTGATCAACAACCCGCTCTACAAGAAGGGCTCGCAGCTTGACGAGTCCGACGAGCAGCAGCAGTCATTGGCGCGTGAGGCGTTGGTGGACGGCGCCTGGTCGGACTGGACCGAGCCGATTCGCGTCGGGGACCGGACGTACTACTTTGTCACCAACGCGTCCAAGGACAGCCGCCTTTCGCGCTCGGGCGCCCAGGCGACGGTCGAGGTGTTCCACATGTACTACGGGCACTACCGCTCGGACCGGATGCTGCTCGAGCCGGGCGACGCGGTGCGTGTTGAGGTGAATGTTCCCGAGGGGTTCGTGGTGTTCGATACCACGGTGCTGGGCGAGGACGGGATGCGCCGGTACATTACGAACCAGTCGGAGCCGGGCGAGAGCCTGCCCGAGGGCGTGGAGTGGACGCCGACGGAGCTGGAGGTGAGCGTGCCGGCATTCCTGCTGGATGTGAGCGACCTGCCGCTGACGCGCGAGGGAGCGCTGGGCGAGCGGGAAACGATCCGCCAGGTCGTGATCCGGACGCCCGACGGGCGTCTGGAGGTGCGTCGCCCGTCGGCGGATCTGGAGGACCCCGGGTACGCCTCGGCCAAGAGCTCGGCCATCAGCGGGCAGGTGATGGACCTGCGCCTGCCGGATTCAGAGCGTTCGGCCCGTCGCAGACCTCAGGGCGGTCGAAATCCGTTCGGCGAGGGCGGCGGGTTCGGGGAAGGCTTCGGCGAGGGCAGAGAAGGCCCCTGAGGCGGGGGCGAGGGCCTGCGCGGCTTGGTGGCGCCCCGGACGGCGGAGCGATGGCGCCGGAGTCGGCGGATCCTGCGCCGAAAGACGAAGAACTGGGTCGAATTATCAAAGGTATTGCTTGACGATGCGGGGCTGCGGCCTACTATCCCGCCGCCTCAGAGATGGGGCGTGAGTCGGACGCGGGGGACCCCGCCAAGGCTCAGCCACCTTGACAACCGGATCATGACGAACGACGCCCCCCGGGCTGACGAGTGCGAGGTCTTTGCACGAGTCGCGAAGGTTTGGGGGGTGGTATACGACGAGAAATTCTGCAGCGTCAGAGGTTGGCGTCCAGAGATGTGTCCCACTGCTTAGGGGGCATATGGTCTGGATCGTTTGTCCCGCCGAGAACACGTTACTCTCGGAAGGGCGGGCGTAAGAGAGCAGTTGTTGGGAGCCATCGCGGCGACCGGCAGGTGTGATCGAGCCACGAAGGGCATACGGTGAATGACTTGGCGTCAAGAGGCGATGAAGGACGTTGGAACCTGCGAAAAGCCACAGGGAGCCGGTAACCAGGCTGTGATCTGTGGGTGTCCGAATGGGGAAACCCGGCCCGTTAGGGTCATCATGTGCTGAATGCATAGGCATGTGAAGCGAACCCGGGGAACTGAAACATCTCAGTACCCGGAGGAAAGGAAAGCAACAGCGACTCCGTCAGTAGCGGCGAGCGAAATCGGATAGATGTGAACCCGTTGAGCAGGCTGGAATGCCTGGCCAAAGAAGGTGAAAGCCCTGTAAGCGGATGTAGCATCGTAGCCCTCGAGTAGGCTCGGGCTCGTGGAACCCGGGTTGAACATGGGAGGTCCACCTTCCAAGGCTAAGTACTCCTTGACGACCGATAGCGAATCAGTAAGGCGACTGAAAGTTGAAAAGTTCCCCGATGAGGGGATTGAAAGAGTACCTGAAACCGTGTGCCTACAAGCGGTCGGAGCCCTTCGGGGTGACGGCGTGCTTTTTGCATAATGAGCCTGCGAGTTAGCCTCACCGGCGAGCCTAAGGACTACCAGTCCGGAGGCGTAGGGAAACCGAGTCTGAACAGGGCGTTCAGTCGGTGGGGCTAGACACGAAACCCGTGTGATCTACCCATGGCCAGGGTGAAGGAGGGGTAAGACCTTCTGGAGGCCCGAACCCGTTAACGTTGAAAAGTTATGGGATGAGCTGTGGGGAGGAGTCAAAGTCTTATCAAACCGGGAGATAGCTTGTTCTCGCCGAAATAACTTTAGGGTTAGCGTCAGGTTGCAACCAACGGGGGTAGAGCGACTGGATCGGTGGTGGGCCCTACCCGGGTACCCCATCGAACCAAACTCCGAATACCGTTGGCCAAGTCCTGGCAGATAGACCGCGAGTGATAATATCCGTGGTCAAGAGGAGAAGAATCCAGACCGCCGGCTAAGGTCCCAGAGCCTTGCTTAGTTCTTAAGGAAGTCAGATTGCGATGACAACCAGCATGTTGGCTTAGAAGCAGCCATCATTTAAAGAGTGCGTAATAGCTCACTGGTCGAGGAATCTGGCGCCGATAATGATCGGGAATAAGCAGGGCGCCGAAGCCGCGGACTCCGCAAGGAGTGGTAGGCGAGCGTTCCACGTGCAGCGAAGCCGAGATGGAAATCGAGGTGGAGCGCGTGGAAGTGCATATGCAGGCTTGAGTAACGATAAACAAGGTGAGAATCCTTGTCGCCGAAAGCCTAAGGTTTCCTGGGGAAGGTAAATCCGCCCAGGGTAAGTCGGGACCTAAGGCGAGGCCGAAAGGCGTAGTCGATGGACAGCAGGTTAATATTCCTGCACCTCCGCGGCGATCAAAGCACAGTGCGGATCTCCAAGCCCTTCAGGACTGTTAGACGTCCAGGCCCTCGGGCCGACGAAGGGGGAGGGGGTTCCTAGAAAAGCTGTGTGGGCAAAGCGGAGCCCGTACCAAAACTGACACAGGTGGGCGAGGCGAATAGCCTCAGGCGCTCGAGAGAACGGTTGTGAAGGAACTAGGCAAAATCACCCCGTACGTTCGCAAGAAGGGGGCCCTTCGGGGCGCAGAGAAGAGGCTCTGGGAACTGTTTATCAAAAACACAGCACTGTGCTAACTCGCAAGAGGATGTATACAGTGTGACGCCTGCCCAATGCCGGAATGTCACGGAACCGGGTTAGCTTCGGCGAAGCTCGGAACCCAAGCACCGGTCAATGGCGGCCGTAACTATGACGGTCCTAAGGTAGCGAAGTTCCTTGTCGGGTAAGTTCCGACGCGCATGAATGGCGTAATCACCGGAGCACTGTCTCCACAACCGACTCGGTGAAATAGTAGTGGCGGTGAAGATACCGCCTACCCGCGGCAAGACGGAAAGACCCCGTGGACCTTTACTGCAGGCTTCTATTGGTCACGAGCATAAGATGCGTAGGATAGGTGGGAGGCTTTGAAGCGAGCGTTTTGGCGTTTGTGGAGCCATTGGTGAAATACCACCCTTCTTGAGTTTGTGGCCTAACCCCGATTCCCTTGAACCAGGGCGGGGGACAGTTGGTGCTGGGTAGTTTGACTGGGGCGGTCTCCTCCTAAAGAGTAACGGAGGAGCGCAAAGGTCGGCTCAGCGCGGATGGAAACCGCGTTTTAGAATGCAAGAGTATAAGCCGGCTTTACTGCGAGACCGACGGGTCGAGCAGTCTCGAAAGAGGGCTCTAGTGATCCTGCGCTTCCGTGTGGAAGGGGCGTAGCTCATCGGATAAAAGGTACCCCGGGGATAACAGGCTTATCGCACCCGAGCGTCCATAGCGGCGGTGCGGTTTGGCACCTCGATGTCGGCTCATCACATCCTGGGGCTGAAGGCGGTCCCAAGGGTTAGGCTGTTCGCCTATTAAAGTGGTACGCGAGCTGGGTTCAGACCGGCGTGAGCCAGGTCGGTCCCTATCTGTCGTG
>JAJRXR010000081.1 GCA_024276195.1 Planctomycetota bacterium | reverse complement strand
GATCCATGTTCCATGTGGAACAGAGGCCGCGTGCGCGCGCACGAGACCGATCACTTCGTCGTAGCTGGATGTACGAGAGAGGTCAATGACGCCGGCGTCGAGGGCGCCGAGTCCGCTCATGTGCGCGTGCGCGTCGATGAGCCCGGGAAGGATGGTCAGGCCGTCCATGTCGATGAACTCGACACCCTCGTGGGCGTGGCGCATGACATCGCGCCGGGCGCCAATGGCGAGGATCTTGCCGTCGGCGATCGCCATCGCGTCGGCGGTGGGCAGGTCGTCGCTGGCGGTGTAGATGCGGGCGTTGACATAGATGGTGGTTGTTCTTGCTGTGGTTCTCTCGGATACTGATGAGAACAGTGCACAGAGGATGATAATTATTAGCCTCATAACTCGGTAACCCCTTCGTCTCGATTTGGCATACCCAACACTCCTCCCGATGCCTCGACTCGGTTGTCCCTTTTGGTGATAGCCGCTGCATGCTCAAGCTGAGTCCTGATCTCAGAATCGCGAGCGAGGCAGAGCACTTTCGATCCGCTGCGGACCGAAATAGAGAATCGCCATTCACTCTTGTGTAGCTCGTTTGAGAACGACATTACTTCCCAACCCCAGAGTCGAAACACGCGAGATGCGCTGGGATCGAGAATGAACGGCTCGGTGCTGGACGCGGGTCTGTCTGTTGACTCGTCATTGATTTTGATCAACTTGACCAAATTGCTGGATTGCCCTTTCTCGGTACTTGTTTCCTCGCGAAGATCGTCCGTGTTTGGCAGTCTCCAGCATCGAAGTTCTACTGCCTCTATGCGTGTAGGTACTAGGCCCGTATTCACCACTGTGATATCTGCATAGTTTGAAGCAACAGATACACCCTTCCGAACCGTTGCCCTGCCGGACACGCTCACTTGGGCTGTTTGCTCCTTTCGCTTATCATCTCGCCTCTTTGTGCGGATCTGCCAGCTAGCGAGCGCAAGAGATAATACGAGTGCTATGCTCCCAACTATGTCGGCGTATGAGATCATCTGAGTATTCTACCGGCGTTCTACTTGCCGTCATACCAGCTTGTGCTGATGGCGGAATCGACCTTGAGGGGGACGTCCAGCTCCATCGCCGCTTCCATGCGCGCGACGATCAGGCCACGGGCGCTCTCACTAACGCCCACCGGCGCCTCAAAAACAAGCTCGTCGTGGATCTGGAGCAGCATGCGCACGCCCTCGATCTCGGGCGCCTTCCCGGCGCGCCGGTCCTGGGCGTGAACGCTCAGACGTTGGTGCAGGTCGAGCATCGCGATCTTGATCAGGTCGGCGGCGGAGCCCTGGACGACGGAGTTGATCGCCATCCGCTCGCCCATCGAGCGCCGGGCCGGGATATTTGAGTCGATGTCGGGGATTGGTCGGCGCCGTCCCATCATCGTTTCGACATAGCCAAGTGTGCGCGCCTGATCGACGCACTCTTGCAGGAAGGTGGTGATGCCCGGGAAGCGGGCCATGTACCCGTCGATGATCTCACTCGCCTCGGTGTTGGAAACACCCAGGCGGCGTGCGAGCCCGAAGGGGGTGACGCCGTAGATGATGCCGAAGTTGACCATCTTCGCGCCCGAGCGCTGCTCGCGGGTGACCTCTTCGGGCTTGACACTGTGGATCTGGGCCGCGACGGCGGTGTGGATGTCCTCGCCCGCGTGGAAGGCGGCGCTGAGCGCCTCGTCCTTGGACAGGTGCGCCAGCAAGCGCAGCTCGATCTGCGAGTAATCGGCTGAGATGAGGGCGTGCCCCTCGTCCGCGACGAACGCGCGCCGGATGTCGCGCCCGACCTCCGTGCGGATCGGGATGTTCTGTAGGTTCGGGTCCGAGCTCGACAGGCGCCCCGTGACGGCGACCGTCTGGTTGAAGCTCGCGTGGATCCGCCCGTCGGTGTCGTGGATTTCGTTGCGCAGCGCGACGAGGTATGTGCTCACCAGCTTTGTGAGCTGGCGGTATTCGAGGATCAGGCCCGGGATTTCGCTCTCGACGCCCGGGTCCTGGTCGAGCTTCTCAAGAACCTCGGCGTCGGTCGAGTAGCCGGTCTTGGTTTTTCTGACCGGCTTGATGCCCAGCCCCGCCTCGGCGTCGTCGGGCGCGTTGAACAGGATCGACGAGAGCTGCTTGGGCGAGTCCGGGTCAAACCCGCGGTCGCAGGATTCGTAGGCCGCGTCGGTGATGCGCTGCCTGAGTTCTTCGATGCGAACCTGGAGCTTCTCGCGCTGGCGGTCGAGCTCGTCCGGGTCCACGCGGATGCCGTTCCACTCCAGCTCTGCCAGCACCTCGACGAGCGGCATCTCCAGCTCGCGAAACAGCGTGTCGAGCGAGAGTTGCTTGAGTGCGGGCGAGAGCTTGCCCATGAGTTGGAGCGTCGCGTCCGCGTCCTCGGCGGCGTAGGGCGAGGCCAAGGCCAGCGGAACCTCGTCGAAGCGTTTCTGGGTCTTGCCCTTGCCGATGAGTTCCTTGATCGAGATGTTCTGGCGCCCGAGCAGCGCAAGCGAGAGCGCATCGAGCGAGTGGCTCGAGCGCGAGGCGTCCACGACATAACTCGCGACCATCGAATCCCCGGCGGGCGACTTGGCATCCAGCGGCACATGCCCGCGCAGCTCCACACCCGCCCGGCGCAGCACGAGCAGGTCGTACTTGAGGTTGTGCCCCGCCTTGGGCACAGCCGCGTCTTCGAGCACCGGACGCAGCGCTTCGAGGACAGTCTGCTGATCGAGATGCGGTTCACCCTCCGGCGCCCGGGTCGGGATGTACCAGGCCTTGCCTGCCTCGACGCTGAGGGAGACGCCGCAGAGGTCGGCGCGCATCGGGCGGATGTTCGTCGTCTCGGTGTCGATCGCGACGAGCTTCGCTTTCGCGAGGGCTTTGACAACCTTCGCGAGCTGCGCCTCGGTTGTCACGCACTCGTAGTCCCCATCGACCTCGCGCGCCTCATCACTCGCGGCCTGATCAAACAACCCCCCAAACCCATCCCCTGAATCCCTCCGCGAACTCCGCGCCCCCTCCGCGCCCTCCGCGTTCGTCTTCTCTTCCCCACCCAGCAGCGCCTTCACGTCGTCCTGATACCGGTTGAACCCGAGTTCTTTGAGGATCGGGATGAGCTTTGACAGCTCGAACGACGATGCGGCTGCGGCGCTGAGGTCCAGTTCGATCGGGACGTCGTGGCGGAGCGTGACGAGTGCTTTACTCAGCGGCAGCCTGTCGGCGGCTTCGAGGATCCGCTCGCGCCGTTTGCCCTTTATTTTCCAGTCTTTCTTGGGCTTGTCCTCTTGGACCTCACTAAGCACGCTGTCGAGCGTTCCGAACTCGGCGAGCAGGGCCGCGGCGGTCTTGGCGCCGATGCCCTCGACGCCCGGGATGTTGTCGGCCGTGTCGCCCATGAGCGTGAGCATGTCGATGATCTGGCCCGGAGACAACCCGAGGTCCGCCTTGAGCGCCGCCTCGTCGATGACGACATCGGTGTGGATGTCGTACATCTCGGTGGGGGGGGCGCCGGAGCCCAGGAGCTGCTTGAAGTCCTTGTCCTTGGAGATGATCCGGACGCGCACGTCTGGGTGTTGCTCGGAGAACGTAGTGGCGAGCGTGGCGATGACGTCGTCCGCCTCGAAGCCTTCGGCGCCGATCACGGGCACGCCTATTTCGCGCAGCAGCGCCAGCGCCCGCTCGACCTGCACGAACAGATCATCGGGCGGCTCGGAGCGGTTGGCCTTGTACTCCGGGAAGAGCTGGCTCCGGAACGTGCCCTTGTCACCGCCGACATCGAGCGCGACGGCGACATAGTCGGGGGGGCCGCCGACCTGGCCCTCGCCGCGGAGGAGCTTGAGGAGCATGCCGACAAACCCGTAGGTCATGTTGGTGGGTTCTTTGGTGACCGGGCTGGTCATGGGCGTGCGGATGGCGTGGTAGGCCCGGAAGAACTGGGCGTAGGCGTCGATGAGGTAAAGGGTTTTCATGGGAGAGGGGGTAATGGGGAATGGGCAAGGGAAATGGGATCAGGAGCGTGCGCTGTTGGTGGCGCCGCACTCGGGGCACTTGGATGGCGAAGCGCTGAGATCGTACCCGCACTTCCGGCATGATCTTGGGGGATGCTTCAGCCGCCACAACATTTGGACTTCCGAGATCAGGAGTGCAAACAGATAAAAATTACCGAAGAAAATGATTGCTGATGCGAGCGTCCAAGACCATTGCTTCACAGCCAAGTGTTCGGAATTGGCGCCGAAGTCGGTTGAAAGATGCTGCTCCCAATAGAAGAGAAGCATGCCTATCGCGAAGAGGAGCGCAACAGCGCCGATCACAAGAAGAATGCACACGATTGCAATCTTTCGGATCTGTGCTTTGGCTGTAGGAACCCGTTTCATGTGTTCGTTGTCATCCTTCATCGCCAGATTTACGGTGACGAACGCGGCTCCATACTAAGTATATCATGGTTGGGATAAAAACAAGAATCGAGAGGTCAGCCACAAGCCCTACGCCCGCCCAGAATGCGCGGGTCTTGAACTCCCAGACAGGCAATGTCAGTATCCCGAGAGCAAGAGCGATCCCACCCACGAACGGCGCCATCGAAAAACTCTTTTTGGTCACCATCGCATGAACGCTCCCGACGTAGTTGCCGATCACGCATAAGAGACCAACGGCAAGGAGTAATCCGCCAAGTCCCCATCTGACGATCTCAAGAATCGTCGGGCCAGAGTTCACGTCAAACTACTCGGCTTCCCCGGCCAGCTCACGGCCGAGTCCTGCCCGGTCGCTTGTTCGTGCAGCAGGGTCAATCGGCGGGCGTAGGCCTGGGTCTGGTCCACGCCTCGCCTGCTCATCGCGATCATGGCGACCTCGACGAATTTGGCGATGCGGAAGGGCTTGGTCCCCGCGTCGGTGATCCAGGCGAAGGGGGGGAGCGTGCCCGAGAGCGCGGCGCTGGCGGCGTACATCACGCCGGTGTTGGCGATGGCCCCGGTCATGATGCGCGTGCCGATGGCGGTCTTGGTGTGGTCGCCCAGGACGCACCCGAGGAAGGTCTCGCCGGTGCGTTCGTTTTTGGCATCGGGCGAGGCTTTGGCGATGATCTCGGTGTAGGTGTTGAGGAGGTTGGAGTTGGTCGTGCCGGCGCCGAGGTTGACCCACTCGCCGATCCAGCTATCGCCGAGATGCCCGTCGTGAGATTTGTTGGCGTAGCCCTGAAACACACACCCGCCGACCTCGCCGCCGATCTTGCAGACGGGGCCGATGGCGGTATTGGGCTTGATGTTGGCGTGTTCAAAGATGGTACACCCGCGCCCGATGACGCACGGGCCGTTGACGACGGCGAGCGGGCGGACGGTGGTGTTGTGGGCGATGACGATCGGCCCGTGCTCGGCGTTGAGGACAGCCCCGCGGTACACCTGGGCCTCGGGGTCGATCATGATCCGGTGATCGCCCAGGCACAGCACGCCCTCTGGCACGAGGTCGTCCTCCTGCTCCTGCTTACTCAGCAGCAGGGAGAGGTCCATCTGGATCGCTTTGTCGCGGACACGCCGGAAGTGCCACGGGCGGCTGAGCAGGACATCGTCGTCGATTTCGATGGAGCTCAGGCCCGGGTTGCCGCCGGTGAGGAAGGAGCGCATCTCGCTGAGGGTGAGGGCCGCGGCGACCATATCGCCCGTGCTCTTCTCGATGAGCACCTGCCCGGTCTCGAGGTCGGCGAAAATCTGGAGGGGCAGGGCGCAGCGCCCGTTGATGGCGACGACGGGCTCGTCGTCGTCGCCCTCGATCGGCTGGTTGATCGGCTCGTCGTGGGTGTCGGAGGCGAGCTCGATGAGCGCGTCGGGGACGTAGAGCCCGAGCAGATCGAGCTCGAGCGAGCGGGTGAGGCGTTCGAGGGTGGTCAGGGCGCCGGTGCGGATATCGAAGCTGGGGCGGAGGTCAGTCAGTGGCGCCAGCTCGCCCCGCCCGTCGTCGAACACGATCGCCTTGGCCATAGGGCGAGTGTAGCGGGCTTGGCGGGGGGCGCCCCGGAGGGTGATCGGTCGATGGCACGGGGCTTATGCGCGCCGGGCGAATCGGGCGCCGGGTGCGTGCGGGAAGCGGAAGGCGGACCCCAGGGGGATGAGCACGAGCGACATGCCCAGGGCGCTCAGGCCCGTGTAGAGCGCCGAGAAGAAGCGGACGCTGAGCTGGCGACCCGGGTTCCAGACGACGGGGTCGTAGAAGCTGCGGAGGGTGTAGAAGGCGACGACGACAACGCCCGCGACAAACGCGGCGACGATCGAGAGCACGACCAGCGTGACTGGGCTGCGCCCGATGACGACGCCGCGGCTTGCGATGACGAGCTGGGCGGCCAGGAGGTAGCCGATGGCGCGCGGGCCGATGATGGTGGCGCTGCCGCTGGGCGCCAGGTCGATCGAGGAGAGCAGATCGGCGCCCAGGCCCAGGATGAGCGCGCCCCAGAGCGCGGTCCGGGCGGGCGCCCAGAGGCTGATGTACACCAGGATGGGGATGACGAAGCTCGGGGCGATGGAGCCGTCGCCCGGGCTGATGAGCGGGCGCAGGCCGATCTCGAGCCCGAAGGCGATCCACGCGACGAGTGCGAAGACGATCCAGTTCATCAGGGGGCGCCCTCGCTCACGCTGGTGATCGGCTCGGGCACGCGGATGATGACCTCCGTCGCGTGGCGCAGGTCACGCTCAGGGCGCACGATCACGACCTTGCGCAGCGGCCCGTCCGGCGAACGATCGACCCGGACGACGCGCCCGATCATGAGCATCTGGGCGCTGTCTGGCCAGTTGTCATCGCGCAGGCGGACGGCGACGCCGACATCAATCGGGGATGGTCCGTCGCCGGGGTCTTCGACATCGCCCCGGAGGGTGCCGTCGCCCACCGGGCGGAGCAGGCAGGCGAGCGTGCGCCCGGAGCGAGCATCGAGCATGAGCACGGCCTCAACGGGCGGCATGGAGCGGGCCGTGATCGGGCGGATCTCGGAATAGGCGCCCTGGACAAGATCGACGCGTCCGAGGAGCTGGACGGCGCCGTGGGTGACGACATCGCCAACCCGGATGCCCAGGCTCGAGCCGGCGCGGACGCGGAGCGACGTGCTCGCGGAGGGGTCGGAGGAGACGCCGATGACGGGGGCGGTGACGGGGCGGACGGGGGCGCTGGGGTTGATGGCGATGGCGCCGGAGAGGCGAGCGATTTTGTCATTGAGTTCGTCAACGGCGATCTGGGCGAGCAGGTACTTGCGCTCCCAGAGCTGGGCCTCCTCGATCAGGGCGTTGCGGTCGCCCTCGCCCAGGCGCGAGCCGGTCCGCCCGGGCGAGAGCCAGAGGCTCAGCTCGGTGACGGGGTGGGCCACGGGAGAGACGGCGCCCACGGCGACGCCCCCGAACCAGTGCGTCCAGCGAACAGCGCGCGCGGGCAGCACACTCAAGAGGAGGAGCAGCATCACGATGACAGGGAACGCGAACCGGGAAAGGCGGGATTTGTGCAGGGGTCTGTGCATGCCTGCGCACTGGCGAGTTCAGGAGGGCGAGGGCGACCGGGCGCCGACGCGGGTGCTCGGCGTGGACGCTAGATGTCCATGCTATTTTCGAGCGTGTTCTTCCATTCCTCGATGTTCTCCAGAAAGATGGACGTGCCTCGCGCGACGCATGTGAGGGGGTCTTCGGCCAGGACGCAGCGCAGGCCGGTGGCTCGTTCGAGCTGCTCGGGCATGCCCCGGAGCAGGGCGCCGCCCCCGGCGAGTGTGATCCCGTTCTCGACCAGGTCCGCCGCGAGCTCGGGCTCGGCGCGTTCGAGTGTGCGTGTGACGGTCTCGATGATCGCGTTGATCGGTTCCTGGAGGGCTTCGCGGATTTCTGCGGCGGTGATGGTCGCCTTGCGGGGCAGGCCCGAGATCATGTCGCGCCCGCGCACCTCGATGGTGGCGTCGTCATCGTCGGTCGGCGCCGCGCTGCCGATCTGGATTTTGATCCGCTCGGCGGTCTGCTCGCCGACCATCAGGTTGAAGGCGCGCTTCATGTGCGCCATGATCGCCTCGTCCATGTCGTCGCCCGCGACGCGGACGGACTCGCAGGTGGCGATGTCGGCCAGGGACATGATCGCGACCTCGGTGGTGCCGCCCCCGATATCGACGATCATCGAGGCGGTCGGCTCGGCGAAGGGCAGGCCCGCGCCGATGGCCGCGGCGACCGGCTCTTCGAGCAGGTACGTCCGCCAGGCGCCGGCCCGCTCGGCGGAATCAAACACCGCACGCTTCTCGACTGCGGTGATGCCCGAGGGGATCGAGATGACGACGCGCGGGCCGATCATGCGCACGCGACCGGTGACTTTCGTGATGAAGTAGTTGAGCATCGCCTCGGTGATCTCGAAGTCGGAGATCACGCCGTCTTTGAGCGGGCGGACGGCGGTGATGGAGCCCGGGGTTTTGCCGAGCATCTCTTTGGCGACCCAGCCGACGGCCGGCTGGCCGCCGCGCATCAGCACGCGGTTGGTGCCCTTGGCGACGGCGACCACGCTGGGCTCGTTGAGAACGATGCCCTGCCCGCGAACCGCGACGAGCGTGTTGCAGGTTCCCAGGTCGATGCCCATATCGACGCTGAACATTCCGATGAGCGAATCCAGCCACACGCCCGAGCGATCTCCGTTCTGCTCACGCCCCGGTCGGCGGGCCTGTCCGTGCCCGTCCGTTGGTTCGACCGAGGCGAGTCGCCCCGAGGGGCCTCGTGTCAATGGGGAACGAGCCCGCCACGCCGGGCGGGTCCGTCATCCACGCGGAGCCTAGCAGGACCGGGCGTTTCCCGCCGCCTGTCGGCGTCTGTGGATGGTTTCAAACGCAACCGCCCCGGGCGCCAGACGGCGCCCGGGGCGGGTTGGGGATTCAGATCCGAGTCCCTCTGGGATGAGGGTTGAGCATCAGTCGCGGTTGGCGACCGGGGCGGCCTCGTCGATCGCCGGGACGTCGATCACATCGGGACCGATCGTGAAGTTCCGCTGGAGGACGGGCTGGGACTGGACGGGGACATCGATCATGACCTCCTGATCGAGGGCGAACTGGGCCGCGTTGACGTAATCCGTCTGGCGATCCCTGCTGGCGATGGACTGGATCATCTCACGCTGCCCGGCGCGGATGGTGTTGAGGCGCGAGGTGATCTGGTCGAGGCTGTGGGCCTCGAAGCGGCTGTGCTCGTCGATCGTCTCCTGACGCTTCTCCATCATGTCGATCATCCGCTCGTTGCGGGCGATCGAGTCGATCTGGGCGTCGAGCTGGAAGAGCTGGGCCTGGAACTCGGAGCGCTCGGTCTCGAGCTTGGTCAGCAGGGAGGCGAGCTGGTCCTCCTGCTGGCGCAGGTAGGTCAGGTCGGTGCTCAGCTCGGAGACGCGCGAGGCGTGAATGCTGCGGGTCTGGACGACGTGCTCGCGCTTGCCGTAGGCGTTGTCGAGGTCAACCTTGCGACCGTCGAGGACGAGGCGGACGAGCGAACCCGGGTTCTCGCTCTGGACCTGCTGGGCGTGGGAGAGGGTGCTGTCGAGCTGGGCCAGATCCATGCTGGCGAGTTCGACGACCTTGGCCGAGACGCGCAGCTCGCGGTCGAGCTGTGAGATCTGGCCCTGGACCTCGCCCAGGTCGGTACGGACCTCGGAGATTTTCTTGGGGTACTCGGCTTCGAGGCTCTTGAGCTGGGCGCGGAGGGCGATGGGGTCATCGACCATGCCGTTGATCGCGCCGGTGACGCTCGAACGCGCCTGGTGCATGAGAGCGCGGGCGGTGTCCGGGCCAGCGACGACGATGAGGGCGCCTCCGGCCAGAGCCGCGAGCAATCCAACCCGAACCACTGTTTTCGTGACGCAAGCCATGTTGATCTCCTGGGACCTGGTCCCGATATGCCGGGTGTTGAGTCCGGCGCCTGTCGTGTGCGAGCGTCCGAGGGGGACGCCTGCCGTGCGTGTTGTTTCTGGCGCTGTGGGCCTGTGCCCGAAAGACGCCCCGACGTGGAGTTGCTGGGAAGGCGGGGCGGGGCGTTTCAAGCGCGGCGTCGAATTCACGGGTTTTCGGACCAAGTTTTTGCATGTCGGGGGCGGATCGCAGGATGGGGGGCGCCTGGCGTATCCTCTTGGGGCATACTGAGATGGACGAACCGGGGTAATTGCCCCACCCAGACTCGGAACAAGTTGGACGCCGCCCGGAGGGGGAAGCCGGGCGAGCAGGGGTCGAACACGCATGCTCAACTCATTGACGACGAGCTTCATCAGCCGCCTCCGCGCCAACGACCAGAGCGCGTGGTTTGAGCTGTGGGAGACCTTCGGCCCCGTCATCCGCGCCCAGCTCACCAAGTGGGGGCGCGGACGCATCGGCGTCGAGACCGTCCGCGACCTCTCGCAGGAAACCCTGACGGCGCTCTCGAACTCGATCGACCGGTATGACCCCGGGCGCGGGGCGCGGTTCTCTACGTGGCTTTTGGCGATCGCCAAGCATGTCCTCGGCGATGAGATGGACCGGCGCAACGCGCTCAAACGCGGCGGGGGCAAGCCCAACGCCTCGCTCGACGAGGCCTGGATGGGCAAGGCTTCTGGCCTGGGCGTGGACGAGGCGTACGAGGCGGCGGTCTTCCGGGCCAAGGTCGAGGCCGCGATCCGCATGGTCGAGCGCCAGAGCGATTTCACCGAGTTCTCGATCTACCGGATGCGCGTCCTGGACGGGATGAGCGGGAAGGACGTGGCGGTGAACGTCGGGGTGTCCGAGCCGACCGTTTCTAGGCGTCTGACCAAGATCCGGGGGGTGCTCCGGGCGAGGCTGCACGAGGTCGTCGCGACCTACTCGTTCACACAGGAGGAGCTGGGCGAGGCGGAGCGAAACGGGCTGAGCGGGAATCCCAATGGTGCAGACGGCGACCCGGACAAGGGGATGGACGCCATGTTCGACGAGGCGATCGCTGAGATTTACCATCAGCAGATGGAGCTTCGGCGGGCGGACGAGCGGGCCTTGGCCGACTGAGCGTCGGTGAAGAGCCTGCTGGTAGACCGAAGGAGCTGGACATGAGCATCGCAGGTCTGATCGTCACTCTGCTCGCGGTCGCGTTCGGGATCGTTCTGCTGATCGTTATGATCGGGCTGGGCATCGCGCTGCTGGGCAAGATCCTCACGGGCGTGGGCAGGCTCACCTCACACATTTTCTCGTTCATCTTCGGCGTCATCGGCGACGCGGGGCGGATCGTCGGCGCGGTCGTGCTGCTGCCGATCTTTACGCTGCTCGTCACCGGCTCGATCCTGATCGGGCGATGGAGCGCCGCGGGGCACTACGGCAGGGCGTTCAACGCCGAGATGTCGAGCGTCTTCGGGAGCTTCTACCGGATCCTGATCGGGCGCCCTCTGACGCTCATCGGGCTGCGGGGCGCGACCGAGGGGTTCGAGCAGAGGCTGCCGCAGGTCATGGCGGCGGCGCCCGGGCGCGACAAGCCATCGAAGAAGCGCGTCGGCATGTTCGACGGGTACACGATCATCGGCTCGCTCCAGGGGGGCGGCTCGGGCGGGAAGCTGTACATCGCCGAGCCGGATGCGATGAAACGCGCCGCGTTTGAGCGCCGGGGGCAGGCGGACCTGGACCGCGTGGTGATTAAAGTGTTCAGCCTGAAGGACGGGTCGAGCCTGCCGCAGATGTTGCGTGAGAGCCGTTCGCTCGAAGCCGCGAAGAAGCTGGGCCTTGTGCTCGAGCACGCGGACGAGGGGGATCGGTTCTTTTATGTGATGCGGTCTCATGAGCAGCATCTGGATTTTGATCTTGACCTGGCCAAATCCAAAACCAATGAAAACCCGGTGTATTACATCCAGTACGCACATGCGCGTATTTGCAGTGTGTTCCGCAACCTCGAACAAATGAATGAAACACACAACCAGGCCATTGGCGAGGCTGCCCTCAATCTGTTGACCGAGCCCAATGAGATCAAACTGCTGCGGGCTTTGAGCCGGTACCCGGAAATTATTGAGGCCTCTGCCCGCTTACGTGCGCCGCACCAACTTGCCCATTACCTACAAGCGCTTGCGACCGAGTTCCATTCCTATTACAACTCGCAGCAGTTTCTCGTGGACGATGAAAACATCAGGAATGTACGCCTTAACCTGATACTCGCGGCACAAATCGTGCTGGCCAACGGGCTGGAT
>JAJRXR010000080.1 GCA_024276195.1 Planctomycetota bacterium | reverse complement strand
TTCTTGATCGTCCGAAACCGAATCTCGGTCTGGGTCGCCACTCACCTGCCAACCCCCAAAGCCATCTGGGTACTTCTGGCCGTTCTCATGTGGTCCGGCGTTATCCTGTACATTGGCTGGTACATCCGGGGGTTCATCACCACGAGCTTACTGGGCGGATGAAGCTGCCACACTTTCAAGCACCCTCGAAAATCTACTCCAAGTACAGCGCCTGGAATCCGGCGCCGCCCCCTCCCAATGAGTAGTCTCAGCGTTCTACAAAGGGGACCCACATGAGCGACCATTCAGTGCTCCGCACCAGCGAGTTCGACTCGAGCGTCAAAAAATACTACCTCGTCCAGCCGATCATCGTGCTGACGCTCACCATCATCGGGATCCCGTTTATCCCTCTCGTTCTGCTCATCACGTTCTTCTTTCTCGACAAGTACCTCGCCAGCCTCGAATGCACGCTCACCGAGCGCACCCTCGAGATCAAACGCGGCATCTTCAACCGCGTCGAGAGCACCATCCCCCTCGAAAAAATCACCGACTTGCAAATGTACCAAGGCCCGATCATGCGCATGTTCGGGTTGCACGGCTTCAAGGTCGAGACCGCCGGGCAGTCCGCCACCGCCACCGGGTCGCTCGTCAACATGCTCGGCATCAAAGACACGCCCGGCTTCCGCAAGGCCGTGCTCGATCAACGTGATCGCCTCGCAGCCAGCCAAGGCGCCCCCGCCTCGCAGGCGCCGAGCGACCAGCCCGCAGCCGATGACGCGACAGCCCTCATCGCCGAGATCCGCGACGCGCTGCTCCGCATCGAGAACAAGCTCGATCAGTCTCCCTGAGGCGGATCGACCTGCCCGAGCAAAGGAGTGCAAACCCCCGCGAGCCTCAGACGGAGCAGCCCAAGGGCCGTGCGCGCCGACCACGCCCGCACCGCCTCGCGCCCGCCCCCAAAGCGGAACATGCGCACGTCGTCGGTCTCGCCGGACGACGCGAGCGCGATCCAGACCGTGCCGACGGGCTTGTCCTTCGTCCCGCCGCCGGGTCCTGCGATGCCCGTAATCGCCAGCGCGTGCTCGCTCCCGCCCGCCGCTTCGGCGCCCAGCAGCGCCCCGCGCGCCATCGCCAGAGCGACCGGGCCGCTCACCGCGCCGTGCTCGCGCACCAGTTCCGCCTGCACACCCAGCTGCGCCGTCTTCATCGCATCCGTGTACGTCAACCACCCACCCACAAACACGCCCGAGGCCCCGGGCACTCGCGTCACCATCTCGCCCAGCAGCCCCCCCGTGCAGCTCTCACTGACAACCAGACGTTCTGAACGCGATCGCAACAGCCCGACCACGCAGCGTTCAAGCGCCCCGTCCGCTTCGCCTCCCGTTGCGAACACCGCCTCGCCCAGGTGCTCGCGGACCAGCCGCTCGGTCTGGCCCAGCGCCGCCTCCGCCTCGTCCTCCGAGGCCCCGGCGTCAAACCGCAGGCGGCACGTCACCACCCCCCCCGACGCCGTCGTCCCCACCAGCGGCGTCCGCCCACGCTCCATCAACTCCCCGAGGCGCCGCGCCACCTCCGACTCGCCCAGCCCGAACGTGTGCATCATCCGCGTCCGCACAACCCGCCCCGCCTCCGGGCGCAGGCTTGCCTCGACCTCCGCCTCATACATCGGGCGCATCTCCCCGGGCGGCCCCGGCAAGCAGTACACCTCGCACCTTCGCTCCCCATCGCGGATCGTCCCCGCCAGCCCCGGCGCCGTCCCGTTGAGGTTGGTCAGCCGCCGTGCGCTCTCTGGGCGCATCGCCTGCCCCCGGTTGGTCTCGGGCATGTCACGCCCGCGCCCCCTGAACCACGATTCGATCTCGCCAACCGCGTCCGCGTCCTCAACCAGCTCCTCCCCCATCGCCAGCGCAAGCCCACGGCGCGTCAGATCATCCGCCGTCGGCCCGAGCCCGCCCGTGCACACAATCAGATCAGCGCCCAGGACCAGGCGTGCCAACGCCCCCGCGATCTGGCGCTCGTCGTCATCAACCGTTGCGTGCTCAACAACCCGGACCGATCGCCCGGTCAGGCGGTCCGCAATCCACCGCGAGTTGGTGTCGAGTTTCTGCCCGAGGATCAGCTCGTCGCCGATCGCAAGAATCGAGGCGGTCCGGTGCGGTTCGCTCATGCCGCGAGTTTATGGGCGCGTCCGCTACGGTTCTCCGCGGGCCTCCATGGCCTGCCCGTAGGCGTACATAATCATCACCGCCGGGATGGCGATCTTCTCGAACATCGAATCCGACACGCTCTCGAAGGTGCTGTGTCTGCCCGCGCGGATCTCCTCGTCCAGCTCGACGAGCACGTTGTCCAGCGACGCGAGCAGGCTCCCCCAGATCAAGAACTCATCATCGCTCTGCGGCGCTGCCTGCGAGATCCCCGGCGCATGCAGCGGCAGCACCAGCTGCCAACGCCCGTCCGTCTGGCGGCGCATCACCCACCCCAGCGGCGGGACCGGACGCTCATCCCACAGCAGCGCCACCATGTCCTCGTCCATCTCGGCGAACGTCAGTCGCTCTTCCGATGACTCGATCCACACATACGGATCCGCCATCATCCCCTGCAGCACCGCGTTGATCCGCGCCCGCGCCGGGCTGCCCCGGAATATCTCGGCGCCGCGCTGGTCCGGCGCGCGTTTGATCTCGCCGCGCCGTCGCGCCGCGATGCGGTCAAAGAACGTCACCGGCTCGCCCCGCGCCGCCGCATCCTCCAGATCCTTCTGATACCGGGCCAGCTCCTCGGGCATCTCCTCGCGCACCGTGATCGCCAGATCCTGCAGATGCCCGAGCGCTGCGCCGAGCTGGCGGTACAGACGGCGCTCGTTCTCGTTGCTCGCCTCGATCAGATCACCCAGGCGGCGCGCATCGCCCCGCTCGAGCATGAGGCGGGCGCTGGCCATCGCGTCCTCGGGCGTACTCAGGTCGTAGGTGTACGGGCGTTCACGAAGCAGGACGCCGCCGAGCGCGATCGCCGCGGTCAGCACCGCGATCGCGCCGACAACCGCCGCCGAGACCCACAGCGACCCCGACCCGCCCCCCGTGTCCCCGCCCGTGCTCTGCTCGGCGTCTGTCATGACTCCACAGGGTACGCGCAAACACATCCCCAGTTACGCGGTCGGATCGTGGATCAGCTCGCCCTGCCCGGGCCCGGGCAAGACAATGGTCCGCCCCGCCAGGTCGTCTCGCTCGCCCACAACGCACGAGACAATGACGCGAGCCACGCTCTCGGGGCTGAGGCACTGGTCCGGGGGGAGGTCGTCCTCGCTGATGATCGACCGGAGCATCCCCGTCTCCACAGCCCCCGGCGCCACACAAAACGCCCGCACCCCGATCGACTCCCCCTCGCGCGTCCACGCCAGCGCCAGCAGGTTGAGCGCCGCCTTGGCGCCCCCGTAGACCCCCAATCCGGGGAACGGGTCTCGGCTCGCCAGGCTCGACACACTCACGATCCGGGGTGATGCGCTCCCAGCGAGCAACGCCCACGCCGCCCGGACAAGCTGCGTCGGCCCGAGCGTGTTGACCCGGAAGATCCGCTCGATCTGGTCCGCGTCGATCTCGCCCATCGCCGCCAGCGGCGCATACCCGGCGTTGTTCACCAGACCATCCAACCGCCCGAACCGCTCGGCGCACGCCCGGATCAGCCCCTCGCAGTCTTGGGTCTGAGCAATATCCGCCCGGATCGCTGCCCAGTCCTGCCCCTCGCTCCCGGGCAAAAGGGCGCCCGTCTCCCGGAGGGCGCTCTCGCGTCGCCCTGCCAAGACCAGGCGGTACCCACGCCCAGCCAGATTCTCCGCGACGCTCCGCCCGATCCCAGAGCCCGCGCCGGTGATGATCGCGACCGGTCTGTCTGTCACGCCACACCTCCAGTCCGGGCAAACCCGCTCCGGGCTACACTGGCGATCATGCGAGGCGCCAGCTCGGTCATCTTCCTGCTTCTTGCCGCCATCATCGGGACCCCCTTTGCCCTGAGCCTCTCGCGCGAGCGTTCGTCCATCCCCGAGTCCGCACCGTCGCTGATTGTTGTCACCCCGCACGTCCAGCAGATCCGCGACGAGTTCGGACGCGCCTTCGCCGCCTGGCACGAGCGAGAGTACGGCGAGCCCGCCCGCATCGACTGGCGCACCCCGGGCGGCACCAGCGAGATCCGCAAACAACTCGAGGCCCAGTTCCTCTCCGTCGTCAAAAACCTCGACAATGACGCCTCCTGGACCATCGACCAGCACCAACGCCTCTGGCTCAGCCCGGGCAGCGTCGGCCTCGATGTCATGCTCGGCGGCGGCTCCTTCGACCACAACCTCCTCAAACGCGACTTCGCCAAGCACATCGACAGACGCTCCGAGACCGGCTCCACCACCATCCGTTTCCAGAGCGACGTCACCGTCAGCCTCTCGGCCCCCGCCGGCTTTACACACGCCCAGCTCGATGAATGGTTCGGCGAGAATAAAATCGGCCCGCAGAAGCTCTACGACCCCGACCAGCACTGGCTCGGCACCGCCCTGAGTTCCTTCGGCATCGTCTTCAACCGCGACGTCTTCCAAGACCTCGCCATCGACGAGCCCGACACCTTCGACGACCTCACAGACCCACGCCTCGTCGGCTGGATCGCCCTGGCCGATCCACGCCAGTCCGGCTCCATCACCACCACCTTCGATTCCATCCTCGGCAACTCCGGCTGGGACGAGGGCTGGCGCATCCTCCGCGCCATGAGCGGCAACACACGCTACTTCACGAGCAGCTCCACCAAACCCCCCTCCGACGTCTCCCAGGGCGAGGCCGCCGCCGGCCTCGCGATCGACTTCTACGGGCGCGGTCAGGCCCAGACCGTCGGCGGCGGGCGCGTCGGCTACACCGACCCCGCCGGCTCGGTCTACGTTGACGCCGACCCCGTCAGCATCCTCAACGGCGCCCCGAACCCCGAGCTCGCCAGACGCTTCGTCGAGTTCTGCATGTCCATCGAGGGTCAGGCCCTCTGGCAGTTCGCCCCGCTCGATTCGCCCGAGGGCGCCGACAACCCCACGTTCAACGACGCGCCCCTCGGCCCCGCCCACAACGCCCTGCGCCGCATGCCCGTCCGGCGCATCATGTACGAGCAGTACAGCGAGTACTTCGTTGACCACATCAACCCCTTCGAGATCGTCTCCGATGTTGAAAACCCGGGCTGGCGGACCGGCGTCAAGGTCATGATGGGGTGCTTCGCGGTCGATATCGCGCCCGAGTGCCGCAAGGCCTGGGGCGCGATCGCCCGAGCCAAGCTCGACGAGAGCTTCCCCGCGGATGTCCTCGCCGAGATGGAGCGTCTCTACTTCGCCTGGCCCGACACTCCCGTGGACGCCGACGGCGCATACACGGTTGGTGAGTCCGCCGAGCTGATTCCCTGGACCGAGGCCAACTACGGGCGCGTGCGCAACAGCTGGCGCCCCCCCGGCGCCCAGGCGCGGGCCGAGATCGCATACACCAAGTACTTTCTCAGGAACTACCGAGAGATCGTCGAACTGGCGCGCCATCGTCGTCTGGCGCAAGGAGCCGCGCCATGAGCGCAACCAAGCCCGGCGCATGGGCCGCGCGTGAGGCCATGCACGCCTCCAGAACCAAAATCGTCTCCACCCTCGGCCCCTCCACCGACGACCCGGGCGTCCTCAAGCGTCTCATCCACGCGGGTGTGAGCGTCTTCCGCCTCAACTTCTCCCACGGCACGTTCGACGACTTCACCGCCCGCCTCGGGCGCGTCAGGGCCGTCACCGAGCGCGCCGACCGCCCCATCGCCATCATGGGCGACCTCTCCGGCCCCAAAATCCGCATCGGCTCCGTCCCCGACATCGACCCCGACGGCGGCATCATGCTCGAAGCGGGCCAGGACATCATCCTCCGCCCCGGGCACGGCGACGCCTCGATCGAAGGCGCCTCACCCGTCTTCGACACCACCCTCGACCGCATCTCCTACGACGTCCAGCCGGGCGAGCGCGTCCTCATCAACGACGGCGCCATCCGCACCCTCGCCGTCGATCGCATCGACGGGCGCGAGCTGCGCTGCCGCGTCACGTTCGGCGGACGCGTCACCAGTAAAAAAGGCATCAACCTCCCAGACTCAGACCTCCAGATCCCCGCGATCACCGAGCGCGACTGGGCCTGCGTGGACTGGGCCGCCGAGCACGGGCTGGATTATCTCGCGCTCTCGTTTGTGCGCACCGCCGAGGAAATCCTGACGCTCAAGCGCCGCCTGCTTGAAATCTGCACCTGCGATCGCCCGTGGACGGACGAGAACGTCGGGCTGCCGATCCCCGTGATCGCCAAGATCGAAAAGCCCCAGGCGTTGGAGAACATCGACCAGATCATCGAGGCCTCCGACGCCGTGATGGTCGCGCGGGGTGATCTCGGCGTCGAGATGGACGTCGCCCAGGTCCCCGTGGCTCAGAAGCACATCATCGCGCGCTGCCACCGCATCGGTCGCCCCGTGATCGTGGCGACGCAGATGCTCGAGACCATGATCGACTCGGCCACCCCCACGCGCGCCGAGGCCAGCGACGTCGCCAACGCCGTTTTCGACGGGACCGACGCCGTGATGCTCTCGGGCGAGACCGCCGTGGGCAAATACCCGCAGATCGTCGTCGAGACCATGGTGCGCATCGTCGCCGTCAGCGAGGACCGCATGGGCGACCTCCCGCGCACGCAGCTGCCCAAGCCCCGCCTGCCCGAATATGCCCACCGCTCGGGCGCGCTCGCCAACGGCGCCATGCACATCGCCCGCGAGGCCAACGCCAAGCTCGTCGCCGTCTGGTCGCAGGCCGGGGGCATGGCCGGGTACCTCTCACGTCTCGATGTCAGCGTCCCCATCCTCGCGTACACCTCGAGCCCCGTTGCCGCGCGCCGCATGGCCCTGCTCGGCGGCGTCATCCCCGTCCGGCGCGACCCGAGCCCCAGCGGCACCCTCCGCCAATGGACCAGCTCCGTCGAGCAGTACGTCGTCGAGCACGCCCTCGCCAGCGAGGGCGACTCGGTCGTCCTCATCGCCGGCAAGCCCCTCGGCTCCGTGCAGGCCCAGGACGGGCTCTCCATCCTGCGCGTCGGTGATCTCGTCTCCGGCTTCCGCTTCGCGACCGAAGACCGCTAGCCGCCCAGGCCCGGGCTCGTCCCGCTCAGGCCAGCGCCGCGCCCACCAAAGCCCAGCGGACGCAGCGTAAACCCGAAGCTCGTCTCGCCCTGGACATTGTCATACCGGATCACGATCCCGAGCGTCAGGTTCGGGAACCGCCGGTTGATCTGCGCGACAAACGTCTGGAAATCTTCGAGCTGGAAGTTGTACGTCACGCGGGTGAGCAGGTCGTACTTGTCCGTCAGCGTGTACCGGGCGCTGGCGCCGCCGTACGTCACGTTCTGCGAGTTGATGTACCTGATGTCCGCGCTCGACGAGAACTCGGGCGTGTGCCGGAACAGAATGCCCGCAGCCGACCTCGCCTGCTGGTTGATCTCCAGGTCAAAGATCGTCTCGCCCGCGAGCGACACCACATCCGTCGCCTGCCAGACACCCTCCGCCCGCACATGGTCCCCGGGCGTTGACAGCTCCGGCCTCGCCCCGAAGTACCTCGGGATGGTCCCCGCCCGATCATTATCATCGCTGGTCCAGACGACCTCGGTGTTGAGCTTGAGCACATCAACCGAGCGCCACCGCCCCGGGCCGCCGCGCTTGGTCTGCCAGGTCTGGTTCAGCGCGACCCGAACGATCGTCCCGTCAACCAGCGCCTCGACATCATCATCAAACACCGGCAGCGCCGCGCTCGACAGGTTCGTCCCCGCCGCCCACAGCGTGATGCTCGGCTCAATGATGTGACGCATCCGGTGCAGGTCAAACAGGCGGCTGTCCACCGAGTTGTTCACGCGCGTAATCGACGTCGAGAACGTCACCCCCGCCGCCCCCCACAATCGGTTCTTCTCCCGCTCCTGCGGGCTGAACACCTCAAAGCTCGTGTCGTACGCCGTGAACCGACCCACCACGAACGGCGTCACGTTGATCGGCCCGGCCCGCAGCGGGCTGCTCAGCTCCTGCCTCGTGTCAAACCGATTCACAAACGCCTCGTTGAACCCCATCGCGCGGAACCGGTCGCCCAGCGACATGTCCGCGTCGATCCCCAGCGCCCGCCTCGCCCGCGCGTCGGTGATAAAGCCCTGGGCCGAGGCGTCCACCTCGCTATACCGCTGTCGCATCCGCGAGTACGTCGCCTCCCAGGTGTGCGTCACGAGCCCGGGCGCACGATCCCCGAACAAATCCGCCCCGGCCATCCGCGCCCCGATCTCGGGCAGCTTGTCCACCAGATACCCCGGCGCCTGCACGATGTCCTGGTTCGGGATGAAATCGTTGATCGCCCCCTTGAGCTCGATCGACCCGGCAACCCCGCCCTCAACCCGGCGCAGGTACACCCGGTTCGTGTACTCGCGCCGCGTCCGCGCCGCCACACGGTCAAACGCCTCGACGAACGCCTCATCTGAGAAGTACGCCCCCTCCGCCACCAGCGTCCAGAACTCCCGGAACCGCCACCTCTCCTGCGCCAGCACCGTCCCGCGGAACTCCCCGTCGCGGTCGATCTCCTGCCCGCCCGGCATCAGGTCCGTCCCCCGATCGTCCGGCAACAGATAGGTAAAGATCGACCCCTGGTGCCCCGGGCGGTTCCACTCGTACTTGCCCCCCAGCGCCAGCCCGCGCTTCGTGAACACGTCCACCCGCAGATCCGCCGACAACCCATCGGGCGGCAGGATCCCCAGCAGCGAGTACGCGTTCCACGTCGTCAGCACACCCGCGCCCGTCCGGTTCGAGCTCTTGAACGCCAGCCCCGTCAGCGGGAACTGCTCGGGATCTCCCTTGTACAGCGGGAGCCAGAACAGCGGCAGCCCCCCGCCCCGCAGCGTGATGTTCCTCGCGTCCACATACGAACGCCCGCCGAGCTGACGCTCCTCCCCCTCACGCTCTTTCAGTGTCACGCTGACCGAGCTGGCGCCGATCGAAAAGTGCGGGTTGAAAAACCCCGTGTTGCTCACTTCCGCCTTCTCTGCGCGGAACTGGTTCGCCGCCTCCTGACGGATCGCCGCCGCCCGCAGATACAGCGGCATCGACACCCGCTGCTCGTACGTCCAGAACACCGCGTCCACCAGGATCGCCTTGTCCCGCTGCACGTCGTAGTACGCCCGAGGCCCGCGGACCGTGTACGTCCCGTCGCTCGCCTGGAACCCGCCCTCGAGGTAGATCCCCAGCACATCCTCGCCCGCAAAGCTCGAGAGCGTCTCGCCGAGAGGCCCAGGGCGCAGGAAGACCACCGCCCGCTGCGCGTCAATCTGCAGCGATTTGCCCTCCCGCGGATCCGAATACTGCACCACCACCCCGCCCGTGAGCGTGAGCGTGTTGGACGCCTCCCCCCGTTGGAGCGAGAACCGATCCCCCGCCGACAGATAGAACACCCCATCGCCCACAAAGATCGGCGGCGCCGGAGCCTCCGTCGGGGTCGTCACCAGCGCCGCTGGCTCGCCCTCCGCCGCCTCGCGCCGGGGCGGCGCGGGCGGGGCTCCGTCGGCGCCGCTGCCCATCATCTCACGCAAACGCCCCGCGTCGGCAAGCCCGCCCGGGCGTGCGACCGGCTCGTCCGCAATCTCCGGCAGGATCGACTCGTCAACCCCCGACGCCTGGGTCAGTCGCTGCGCGAACGCCAGCTCGGCGCTCTCAAGAAACGCCGCCTGCGCCTTTCCATCCGGGCGGACGGCGCGCGTCAGATCCGTCCGCAGCCAGATCGGCTCGGTCAAACGGATCACGCCCTGCACCGGGAGCCGGTCGGCCTGCACCGCAACCGCCGCGTCGCCCTCGAGCGTCTCGAGCCCCTCGAACAGCGCATACACCTGATACACCGACCCGCCCGTCTCCGAGCCGAGCTTCTCAAGCCAGACCGACGCCCGCTTGGCCCGGAAGCTGTACCGCCCGAGCGAGGCCCGCACATCGCCCTCGAGCAGCAGGCGCCTCGTCCCGCGCGAGCCCGAGCCGGGCGGCTCCTCCCACACCCACGCCCGCTGCGCATCAAACCCGATCAGCCCATCGCTCACCCCAAGCGGCAGGCGCACCCCGCCGAACGCGCGTCCATCCACCGCCGGCGCTTCATCGCTCTGGGCCGACGCGATCCCGAGTGATAGCAACACGCCCACAACTGGCGCAAGTCGAGTCAACACGGAGATGGCGCGGCGGTGTTGAAGCATCCTTGCAGGCCCCACTGGCGGACCTGAGCGACGATGCTACGGCCATCCGACCGCGCCCACAACTCGCCCCGACCCTCATCTTTCGCCCCGGCGTCGCTCCCCCGCCGGTTGCTACACTCCCTGCCCATGCCCGAGCCCGAGGACACCCCCGCCGCCCCATCTTCCGCCCCCCGCAGGTCATTTCTGCGCGTCCTCTTCTCCGCACAAGAATCCGGCCTCGTCATCGTCATCGCACTGATGATGCTCGCCCTCACCCTCTTCGGCGGCACAAAGCTCGTCACCGAGCGCCAGTCCATCCCCGAGGGCTCCTCGGTCATCGTCTACGACACCGAAGGCTCCGCCCACCAGCCCGGGTCTCTCCCCCAGCGCCTCCTCGATCGCATCGTCGTCACAACCCCCGACGGCCAAGAGCTGACCTACTCCAACGCCTGGCGCTACGACGAGCCCAACGGCGCCCCCGCACTCTTCACCGACGTCCAGAAAAACAAGTTCTTCGAGAAGCACAACCTCGTCCAGATCGCCCGCGACGCGAGCTTCTTCGCCGTCATGGCCGTCGGCATGACCGCCGTCATCATCCTCGCCGGCATCGACCTCTCCGTCGGCTCCATCTACGCCCTCTCCGCCATCGTCGGCGCCATCGCCATGAACTCGCTCGGCCCCGACGCCAACGGCATCCTCGCCGTGCTCGTGGGCGTCGCCGTCTGCACCGGCATCGGCGCCCTCTGCGGCCTGGCCAACGGCGCCATGACCGTCGGCCTCCGCGTCCACCCCTTCGTCATCACCCTCGGCATGATGGCCGCCCTACGAGGACTCACCATCATCATCCCTCAAAAAATCTACGGCGAACAATCCATCACCGGCTTTCCCGAAAGCTTCACCTCCGGCTTCTTCAAGCTCGACATCGCAGGCGTCTACCCCGTCCCACCCATCATCATGCTCGTCGTCGCCCTCATCGGCTGGTTCGTTCTCAGCCGGACCGTCTTCGGGCGGCGCGTCTTCGCCATCGGCGGCAACGAGACCGCCGCCAGGTACGCCGGCATCCCCGTCGGGCGCGTCAAGATCCTCGTCTACACCATCATGGGCGCCCTCGCGGGACTGAGCGCCTGCATGTACATCGGCTACTACGGCTCCGCCGAAACCGGCGCCGGCATGGCTTACGAGCTCCAGGTCATCGCCGCCGCAGTCATCGGCGGCGCCTCGCTCATGGGCGGGCGCGGCTCTGCCCTGGGCGCTGTCCTCGGCGCCATCGTCATCAAGCTCATCGACAACGCCATGATCATCTTCGAGATCGACCAGTCCTGGAATCAGGTCGTCATGGGCAGCGCCATCATCGTCGCTGTCGTCGTTGACCAGGCAAAACGCCGCATTTCAGGCTCCTGATCCCCGCTGTGGGCGGATCCACCCCCTGCCCGTTTCCCCGCCGGGCGCCGATGCAATACACTCTCTGACCGGCGCCGCCCCACAGGCGCGCCAAGTTCCACGACCTTGCACCGGAGAATGCTGATGAACCGCCTGAGCCTCGCCCGCGGCATGACCCTCGCCCTCGCCGCGACCGCACTGACCCTCGGCGCCTGCTCCAAGAGCGACTCCGACTCGAGCGCGTCCGCAGACAACAACGCCGCCGATTCGGGCGAGCGAGAAAGCTACGTCATCGGCGTCGTCGCCAAGAGCCAGATCAACCCCGTCTTCAAGGCCGCCCGCGTCGGAGCCGAAGACGCCGGCGCCGACCTCAGCGAAAAATACAACATCGACATCCAGATCCGCTGGCAGACGCCCAACACCGAGGAGGCCCAGCAGCAGGCCCAGTACGTCGAGCAGCTCGTCAACTCGGGCGTTGACGGCATCGCCATTTCCTGCATCGACGCCAACCTCCTCAACGACGTCCTCAAGGACGCCGTCGAGCGCGGCATCACCGTCATGACCTTCGACTCTGACGCCCCCGATTCCGGGCGCATGGCCTACTTCGGCGTGGACGACAAGGCCGCCGGCGCCGAGGTCATGAAGCAACTCGCCCAGGTCATGGGCGGCAAGGGAACCGTCGCCATCCTCGCCGGCAACCAGGCCGCCACCAACCTCCAGAACCGCGTCGCCGGCGTCCGCGAAGAGGCCGAGAAGCACCCGGGCATCACCATCCTCGACGACTACTACCACAGAGAAGACGCCGTCTCTGCGGTCGCCAAAATGCTCGAAGTCCAGAACCTCAACCCCAACATCTCCGGCTGGGCCCTCGTCGGCGGCTGGCCCCTCTACACCGACAACGCCCTCGACGGCATCTACGAGCACGCCAAGGTCGTCTCCCTCGACCCCCTCCCCCTCCCCCTCGAGTATCTCAAAAAGGGCCAAGTCTCCGTCCTCATCGGCCAGCCCTATTACGGCTGGGGCTACGAGTCCGTCACCTACATCATCGAGAAAATCCACAACGCCAAAAACCCGCCCAGCGAGTTCATCTACGCCGACTTCGACGTCGTCACACCCGACAACGTCGAAGAGTTCGAGGGCCAGTGGAACAACTGGCTCGGGCGCCACGAGGACTCGCCGTAACCGCGCCCCGCCTCTCCCCGGAGACCCAGCCGATGTCCGACAGCGCCGGCGATCCTGCGCCCGAACGGAGCGACCGGGTGCTGCTCAGCGCCTCGGGCGTCTCCAAGCGATTCGGAATCACCCAGGCCCTCGACGATGTCTCTGTTGATTTCTTCCGGGGCGAGGTCCACGCCCTCATGGGCGAGAACGGCGCCGGCAAAAGCACTCTCGGCAAAGTCATCTCCGGTCTCCACCGCCAGGACTCGGGCCAGATCACCATCGACGGACGCACGCTCCGCCCCGGCTCCATCGACGACGCCTTCAACGCGGGCGTGCGCATCGTCCACCAGGAACTCGCCCAGTGCCCGAACCTGTCTGTCGCCGAAAACCTCTGCCTCCATGACTTCCCGCGCACGCCCTGGCGAACCGTTGACCGCGCCGCGATGCGCCGGCGCGCCGCCCGCCTCGTCCACCGCATCGAGCCCCTGATCGATGTCAACGCCGAACTCGGCGCCCTCTCGCCGGGTCATCGCCAGATCTGTCAGATCGCCGCATCGCTCGACGAAGAGGCCAAGCCCGGCGCCCACACCGCCCGCGTCATCGTCTTCGACGAGCCCACCAGCTCCCTCTCGATCTCCGAGACCAACCGCCTCCTCAAAATCATCCGCCAGCTCGCCAGCGACGGCCTGACCATCATCTACGTCTCCCACCGCATGAGCGAAATCTTCGCCTGCTGCGACCGCGTCAGCGTGCTGCGCGACGGCAAGTTCGTCGCGACGTCCGTGGTCAAGGACATCACCGAGGCCGACCTGGTCGAGCAGATGATCGGGCGCCGCCTGGGCGCCGCGCCCGCCAAACAGCAATCACCGGGAGGCGAGGCCAGCGCCCTGCGTGAACTCGCCGACGGACACGAAAGAGAGCGCCCGACGCACACCAAGCCCCTGCTCGAGGTCCGTTCCCTCTCTTCACCGGGCAAGCTCCAAGATGTCTCCCTCAAGGTCCACCCGGGCGAGATACTGGGTATTGGCGGCCTCGTCGGCTCGGGGCGCTCCGAGCTCCTCGACGCCATCTTCGCCATCGACCCCCGCGCTGCGGGCCAGGTCCTCATCGACAGCGTACCCAACCCCCGAACCAACCCCACCGACCTCATCAAAGCCGGCGTCGGCTACGTCCCCGAAGACCGCCGCCTGCAGGGTCTGTTCTTTGATCTCTCCATCGCCGAGAACATCGTCGTGCCGTACATGCGCTCGCTCGCCGGTCCCGCCGGCGTCCGTGATCTCAAGCAAGAACGCGCCCTCGTCCAATCCCGCCTCGACGAGTTCCGCGTCAAGGCCGCCTCGCCCTCATCGCTCCCCAACGAGCTCTCCGGAGGCAACCAGCAGAAGCTCCTCATCTCCCGCTGGATGCACAAAGAGTCCCGCGTGCTCCTCCTCGACGAGCCCACCCGCGGCATCGACATCGGCGCCAAAACCGAGATCTACCGCCTCATCAACCACGCCGCCCAGCGAGGCGACGCCATCCTCCTCGTCTCCTCCGAGATGCCCGAGCTGCTCGCCCTCTCTGACCGCATCCTCGTCATGGGCGAGGGCCACGTCCGCGGCGAACTCTCGGGCGCCGACATGACCCAGTCCAACATCCTCACCCTCGCGACCCAGGAAACCGCTCCCGCGCTCGCCTGAGCCTTCCGCTCACGGCGTCGGGATCAGGATCTCCTCCCCATCGCGCCCGAACCCCGTTGCCTCGCGCCCATCGGGCAGCAGCAGACGCACGCGCACGCCGCGCTCCGGTCGGGGCATGTCCCCCTCGCTGGCGCTCAGACGCACACGCACGAGCTTGCCCTCGCGAGCGGCCGTGTACGTCGAGTGCAGATACTCGCCCTCGAGATACCCCCACCCGTCGCCCGCGTCCTCGTACATCTGTCCCGATGCCCGTCCCTGGCTGTCAAGATGCACGATCAGCGTCACCGGGTCCAGCGGGTTCTCATCGACATACTGCATCACCGCGCCGCTGGGGATGACGCTCCCCGGGCGGATATACAGCCTGGGCTGGTCCGGGTCCTTGCTGTCGCGCCCGCCGTCGAAGCTCGGGAAGTCCAGCTCGCGCCACGCCACCCCGCCAACCGCCCTGGGCAACACCGACACCCGATCCCGCGCCGGCTGCAGCTGCGCCACCACCAGCAGATCCGACCCGAGCAGGAACGAATCATCCTCCGACCGCAGCGCTGCATCCGTCGGATCCGCGAAGAACGTCGGACGCGCAATCGGCATCCCCGTCAGCGACGACTCGCGGAACAGCGTGTAGATGTACGGGATCAGCCGGTACCGGCGCTCGAGCGCCCGCCGGCTCGTCGCCTCGACCTCCGCCCCGAACGCCCATGGCTCCTTGTCAATGTTCCCCTTGGCCGTGTGCCCCCGGCTGAACGGCATCAACGCCCCGAACCCCATCCACCGCGCGAACATCTCGCCATCGCCGTTGCCCGCGAACCCCCCGATATCAGGCCCGGCGAACGGCTGCCCGCTCAGCCCCAGGTTCAGCGTCATCGGGATCGACACGTCCACATGGTACCAGTTCGCGCTGTTGTCCCCCGTCCAGGTCGCCGCGTACCGGTGCCCGCCGATGAAGTTCGCCCGGCTCAGCACAAACGGACGCTTGCCCGGGTTCGTCTCCATCACCCCCTCGCGCGACGCCTTGACCATCAGCATCCCGTACACGTTGTGAAACCGCGCGTGGTCACCAGGCCCCCCCAGCGCCTCGTCCGCGTTGTGCCAGTTGCTCTCGGGCATCGTCTTCGTCGGCGTGTTGAACACCGCCGGCTCGTTCATGTCGTTCCAGACCCCCGAGATCCCGTGCCCCATGAACTCCTCGTACAGCCCGCTCCACCACGTCCGCACATCGGCGTTCGTGTAGTCCGGGAACACGCACACCCCGGGCCACACCTCGCCCTCGAACGTCGTCGTCTTGTCGCCCTTCTTGGTCCACACATCGAGCTTCGTGCCCTCGTCGTACACCGAGTACCCGACCTCGAGCTTGATCCCCGGGTCGATCATCCACACGTTGTGAAATCCCATGTCCAGCAGGTCCGCGTTGAGCGCGCTCGGGCTCGGAAAGTCCACCGGATCAAACGTGAAGCACCGGTACCCGTCCATGTAATCGATGTCCATCCAGATCACATCCGCCGGGATCTTCCGCTCGCGGAACTCCCGCGCGATCTCGCGCACCCGGTCGTCCGGGTCGTACGAGTACCGGCACTGGTGGTACCCGATCGCCCACTTCGGCGGCATCGTGATCGTCCCCGTCAGCTCCCCGAGCTTCCGGCACACCTCCTGCGGCGACTCCCCCTCAATCACGATCACCGGCTGCTCCCGACCCTCCGCCCGGAACACGATCCCCTCGCGCAGATCCACCTCACACCGGTACGTCGTGTCCGCCAGCACCCCGAACGCGCTCCCGTCCGCCCGCACCGCCAGCACCCACGGGTGCGACGTGTACAAACTCGCCGCGTCGTCCTGATACCCGTACGCGTCGGTGTTCCACGTCTCGACCACTCGCCCGTTGCGCCGCAGCGGCCCCGCGACCTGACCCGTGCCGTACAGGCTTGTCCCCTCGTCAATCTTCACCGATGCCGTCCACCGGTCCCCGTCCCGCCCGAAGCTCACCACGACCGGGAAATCATCCGGGGCGTCTCCGACGGAGGCCCGGGGCGTCTCCAGAGCCATCGACGGGAACCGCTCGTCCCGGGCCTCTGTGCTCGCGTGGTAGCGGACCATCGACTCGCCGATCGACTCGCTGACCTGCTGGGCGCAGCCCACCGAGACCAGGAACATCGCCGAAAGGGGCACGACCGTCTTCTTCACCATCAGCACGGGGAACCTCCGAGGAATCGGTATCTCTGCACGCCCGCACCCGGGCGCCTCGCGGGAGTATCCCCTTCCCGGACCTTGAACACAACCAGACGCCCCCGAATCGCGTATACCCCTCCGGGAACCGACGATTCTGCCCGTTCGGCGCTCCACATCTCGCCGCAAACCCGTCATACTCACTCAGAGCGTCCTTCTCATGGACGCGCCCGATCACACGGAGCCAGACCCGATGCCACGCCGCTTCGCCGCCATTGCCGCTCTCGCTCTCGCAGGGTTCACCGGCGCCGCGTTCGCCCAGGCCAACCCCGTCATCCTCCAATGGTTCGAGACCGAGTGGGACGACATCGAACGCCGCACGCCCGACTTCTTCCTCGCCGGCTACAACGCCGTCTGGCTCCCCCCGCCCTCCGTCGCCTCCTACCAGAGCGTCGGCTACGACGTCTTCGACCGCTTCGACCTCGGCAAGCCCCCCATCACCGCCACCGCCTCCAACCGCGCCCGCACCACCTACGGCACCGAGCAATCCTTCGCCGCTATGGTCGATGAGCTTCACCGCTCCAGCTCGCTCGTCTACGTCGACGGCATCTTCAACCACAACTCCGGACGCACCACGTCCGACGCCTTCCTCGCCGACGGCGGCTATCCCGGCTTCCACATCCCCCGCGAGAACCCGCCCCGCAACAAACTCCCCACCGACGACTGGGGCGACTTTCACGCCGGCAACGCCTCCGGCTTCCTCCAATCCGAAAACCCCGGCGGCTTCAACTACAACCTGACCCAGGGCGACCTCGTCGCGCTCATCGACATCGCCCCCGAGTCCGTCAACTTCTTCATCCGCCACCCCGTCGCCCCGGGCGACCCGGACAACATCCCCCCCGGCTCCATCCGCAACCTTCCCGACCCCGACAACGCACGCTTCTACCCCGACCAGTCCCTCGCCCCCACCATCGTCAACAACCCGGGCACCTCGCGCAACCCCGGCGCCACCCAGTTCACACGCTACCCCTTCAACACGACAACCCCCCTCGCCGGCGACCCCGTCACCGACAACGCCACCGGCATGCTCATGCGCTGGGCACAGTGGATGTTCCAGGCCCAGAACATCGACGGCTTCCGACTCGACGCCCACAAGCACCAGGACACATGGTTCTGGGACACCTTCTACGACGCCGCCATCAACCGCATCCGCCTCGCCCCCTCGGGCGAACTCGTCAACCCCTTCTCCTTCGGCGAGAACGTCACCGGCAACTTCGACATGCTCGCCAACCAGATCCGTAAAGACGCCTTCGCCAACCGCGACTCGCTCGACATCCAGGGCGCCGCGCGCCTGCGCGATCTCATCAACGCCGGCGGCTTCGGCTCCTGGAACGCCCTCTTCTCCAACCCCGACTCCGGGCTCCTCGACATCGCCGACGATGGTCTCTCCAACGGCTCCGTCGGCGTCAACCACGTCTTCAGCCACGACAACGGCTCCGTAGGCGACGGCTCCTCCATCCCCGTCTTCCCCACCCACCGCCAGCAGGGCTACCCCCAGCACGCCTACATGCTCCTCGCTCCGGGACGCACCATCGTCTACCACCACGGGCGGGGCGTCCCCCGCGCCAGCGGCTTCTTCCCCCGCGAAGGCGTCCCCATCGCCCTCGGCCTCGACCCCGCCGCCAACGCACTCGACAACACCATCACCACCCTCGTACGCCTCCACAACCAGCTCGCCTGGGGAACCTACGACCAGCTCAACCCCACCATCACCGACGTGCTCGTCTTTGAGCGCCACGCCAACAACCAGGCCAACTGCCTCGTCGCCGTCAGCGACCGCTTCGACGCGGGCGTCGATGTCGTCAACGTCACCACCCGCTACCCCGAGGGCGCCCGCCTCCACGAGCAGACCGGCAACGCCGCCGACCCCATCGTCGATCCCTTCGGCCTCATCCAGGAAACCATCACCGTCGGCCCCGGCGGAGCCGTCTCTCTCGTCGTCCCCCGCAACGTCTCCAACACCGGCGTCGAGCACGCCAAGGGCTACCTCGTCTACTCCGAAGCTCTCCCCACCGCCGCCCTGGGTGTTTCCAACCAGTCAGGTGTCATCCCCGCCGACCCGCCCAACTTCCCCGCATTCTTCCGCCGCCTCAATGACATCCCCGTCGTCTCGGCGGACTCCTTCCGCATCACCGTCAACACCTCCCAGACCGACTCCCAAGACCCCAACACCGACGACAACGCCATCTTCAAAATCGACCAGGGCACGCAAGACTTCAACGGCAATGGCTCGCCCGACATCCCACTCGCCGCCGCCCTCTTCGGCGGCTACGAGCAGTTCGTCACCATCAACCAGCCCACCTTCACCTCGGGCGGCACCACCGGCGTCTACTCGCAAGAGATCGACGCAGCGACCCTCAGCGAGGGCTTCCACTACATCTCCGCGCTCATCTTCCGCACCCGCCCCGAGTTCACCAGCGCCCTCTTCACCGAGGAACGCGAGGTCGTCTACATCGACCGCCTCGACCCCGTCCTCGACGTCCCCGGCGTTGACGGACCGATCGAAGACGGCGGCATGGAGTTCCGCTTCATCAACGATGACAGAACCGTCACCACCCTGCACACCTTCTTCGACCTTCCAGCAGGGCAGGATCCGGTCGCGCTGGCCGACCCCTTCAACGCCGCCGCCCGCTGGGACCGCCTCGAATGGCGCTCGACCCCCGACACCCCGCTCAGCAACGGGCAGCACACCCTCACCGTCGTGACCTTCGAGCACTCGGGGCGCGCCTCAGTCTTCACCTACCCCCTGACCGTCGGGACCTGCCCCGCCGACCTCGCCCCGCCCTTCGGCGTCCTCGACTTCTCCGACGTCGTCGCCTTCCTCAGCGCCTTCGCAGCCATGGACCCCGCCGCCGACCTCGCGGCGCCCTTCGGCACGTTCGACTTCTCCGACGTCGTCGCCTTCCTCGGAGCCTTCGGCGCCGGCTGCCCCTGAGCATCACCCGCTTCGGATACCATTGCCACGCAAGGCCCCGTAGCTCAGCGGTAGAGCAGGCGACTCATAATCGCTCAGGCCGGGGGTTCGAATCCCTCCGGGGCCACTTCTCGCCCGCGTCTCACCCCAGGACGCCCCCACCAACATGACTCAATCGACCGAATAAGCATCCCTCTGTTCGATCAATGACTCGAGCCGGGCGATCCGCTCAGCGAGTTCGCTGATCTGTGCGTTCTTGCTGACAATCTCCGCCTCGTGCCGCTCGTTGAGCGCATTGACCGCCTCAACCAGCAGCGGCGTCAGCTTGCTGTAGTCCATGCCGATGGCGTCAACGCCGTTCTCTTCGTAGTTGACAATCTCTGGCAGCACCGCGCCCACTTCTTCTGCGATCATGCCGACATCGTGCAACCCGCCGTGTTCTTCGTCCCAGTCGAAGTACACGCCCTGAAGCTTTGCGAGTTTGTCGAGTGGATCGCCGATGGGCACGACATTGCTCTTGAACCGACGTGATGATGGCGATCCGTAGTTGGTCCCGGCGCCCGACGCCCAGAAATCAAAGCCGCTTGAGCTGTTGGTGTGGCCGACCACACCGAAGTTGACGCCGCTGTTGGCCGAGGCGAGGCCGAAGACGCCGCGCCCGACCGTACTATTGGTCTCGAACCGCCCGCCGTAGGTGATGCCGCTGGTACGGGTGGCTATGCCGAAGACGCCGTGCCCGGACGAGCTATTGGTCTCGAACCACCCGCCGTAATTGACCCCGGTTGCGCGACTGGCGAAGCCGTAGACGCCGCGTCCGGACGAGCTGATGCTGCGGCCGGACACGCCAAAGGTTGTGCCGGTGGTGGCGTTGGCCTCGCCGTGGACGCCGGTCCCGGATGAGCTGAAGCTTTGGCCGAACACGCCAAAGGTTGTGCCGGTGCCGGCGTTGGCGAAGCCGTAGACGCCGAGCCCGCCCGTGCTACTGCTCTCGAACCGCCCGCCGTAGGTGGTACCGCTGCTGGCGGTTGCCTCGCCTTGGACGCCGCGCCCGAACGTACTGGCGTTCAAGAACCGCCCGCCGTAGGTGAAGCCGCCGCTGGCGGTTGCCTCGCCGTAGACGCCAGAGGCGGAGGTGGTGGAGTTGGTACGGCCGTAGATGGCAGTCCCGTTTGACTCAACATGGAGAGGAAAGGTCGGTGTCGTCGTGCCGATCCCTACGTTTCCGACATCATCCACAAAGATCCCTCGCGTCTGGATCGCGTAGGGCGCGCGTGTCACCGGCTGGCGAGGTGAGAGCTCTGTCCCGTTGACGCTGATCTCGAGCCAGCGATCGGTGTTGTCGAACGCGCTCGCCCCGAAATCGAGCTCGACGCTGAACAGCCCGCCAGAGACGGGCAAACCGTTGAACATAACCTCTGGCCCGATCTGCGTGCCGTTCGTCACCGCATCCCAGAGCGAGATGTCGATGTTGTACGTCCCGTCCGCGGGCGCCCCCGATTCCCTGAGCTCACCCTGATAGGTCATCGTCGTGTCCGTTTGAGCATGCACGCTGCTGCTGAGCATTGCGATCATGCTGACGCGGAGAAGTGCGCGAAGCCGTGACATATTCGTACCCCCTCATAAATGGACCAGCCCTGTTGCTATTCGAGTATGTATAAACGATCGAGCCTGCGCATACAAGACACATACGCTGGCGTGAACCGCTCAACATCGTGTACGGGCTCCCAAAGCCATCTTATATCATTCGATCATGGGCCTGAGTCAGGATTATGGCCCGAAGCCCTGGCTCCGCAGCGCGCACGAGATCAGCCGCTGCGCCAGCTTCGCGCCTGTCTGGGCGCTGGCCTGATGACCCGGCGCCGGGCACAGCTCGACCACGTCCCCGCCCACAATCCTCGACCGCGCCGCGATCCGCCCCAGCAGCCGGCTCACCTGCCCCCAGCTCAGCCCGCCCGGCTCTGGCGTCCCCGTCGCCGGCACGACCGACGGGTCCAGCCCGTCCAGGTCAATCGTCACATACACATCACGACCGAGCAGCCCCTCGACACGCCCCATCCACGCCTCGTCAGGCGCATCGACAATCTCGTGCGCCCAGAACGTGCGCTGCGCCTCCATTGTCGCCAGCTCCTCAGAGCTGACGCTGCGCAAACCGATTTGAACGATGTCCGCGACCTCGCGCGCCCGCGCCATCACGCACGCATGATTCAACGGCGACCCGTTGTACGTTTCGCGCAGATCAGAATGCGCATCGATCTGCACGACCGTCAGGCGCTGCGACCGTTCCGCCGCCGCCCGGATCGGGCCGATCGAAACCGAGTGCTCTCCCCCGAGCACGATCGGGATCTTGCCCAGGTCCAGCGCCCGACCCGCCAGCGATTCCAGCCCGTCAACCACGCCCTCAAGCCCGACCGAGCCGTCCACGCCCCGGAGCGTCACGATCCCCCGCGCGCTCGGCTCCCACCCGCCTTCCGCCTCGTAGTTCTCCAGGTGCTGCGACGCCTCGATCATCGCGCCCGGTCCCCGGTCCGCCCCCTTGACCCAGGTGCTCGTCCCATCGAACGCCGCCGGGATCACCACAACCCGCGCCCGCTCCGGGTCGCGCAGCGACTCCTCGATCTCAAGGAACCCACCCTGTTCCCACAGCTCATCGCGCGTGAACCCCGCCGCCTCAGCCATCGTGCTCTGGCCCTGCGCGCTGCTCAAGATAGGTGTACCCGCCCAGCTCACGCTCAAAGTCTCGCACCAGCCCGCCCGCCTGCGCCGCCGACATCCGCCCGAGGCGGACCGCCCGCTCGCAATCGCGCGACAGCGTGCTGAGCATCTGCTCGGAGTCGTGCTGGAGATACCCGAGCACCTCGCCGCAGGTATCGCCGCGGACGATCTGCTCGATCGTCCAGTCGCCATCAACCACCCGCAGGTGGACCGCGTGCGCATCGCCGAACAAGTTGTGCAGATCGCCCAGCGTCTCCTGGTACGCCCCCACAAGAAACACCCCGATCCGGTACGCCTCGCCCTCAAGCGGGTGAACCGGCAGCGTCGACCGGATCCCCCCCTCGCCGGCGAACCGATCGAGCTTGCCGTCGGAATCGCAGGTGATGTCGCCAAAGATCGCCTGGCGCGTCGGGCGCTCGTCGAGCCTGTGGATCGGCATCACCGGGAACACCTGCCCGATCGCCCACGAGTCCGGCAGCGACTGGAACACCGACAGATTCGCAAAGTACACGTCCGCCAGAATCTCATCCAGATCCGCCAGCTCCTCACCCTCGAGCCCCAGCCGGTCCCGCTCCTCCCGCGCTCGGCGCATCGTCTCCCAGAACAGCCGCTCCGCCTCGCCCCGCTGCTCGAGCGTGAGGTACCCCATCCGGAACCCGCTGACCGCATCCCCGATCGCCTTCTTCGCGTCATGGCAGCACTCGACCAGCCGCCCGGGGCCGATCATCCGCAGCGCCTCACGCAGGTCACGCACAGGCGCCGGCTCATCGTCCGCGTTCGCCTCTGCAGCAACGCCCGAACACCGCTCCTCCGCCTCCTCGGCCCGGCGCGTCGAGCCCACAACATCAAACACCAGCACGCTCGAGTACGCCACCATCGCCCGCCCGCACTCGGTAATAATCGCCGGGTGCGTCACGCCCGCCTTCGTGCACACTTCGCCCACGCGGTACACCACATCGCTCGCAAACTCGCGCAGCGAATAGTTCATCGACGATTCCGCGTCGGACTGGTCCCCGCGATAATCAACCCCGAGCCCGCCCCCCACGTCGATCATCCCCATCGGCGCGCCGAGGCGCGACAGCTCCGCGTACACCTGCGACAGCTCCCCGATCGCGTCCTTGATCGTCCGTATGTCCTGCACCTGGCTCCCCACATGGCAGTGCAGCAACTGCAAGCAATCGAGCATCCCCCGCTCGCGCAAAAGCCCCACGGCCCCGAGCAACTCCTCGGTCGTGAGCCCGAACTTGGACCGCGCCCCGACCGAGTCCTTCCAGCGCCCCGTCCCCGCCGAGCCGATCTTGACGCGCACCCCGATCGTCGGCCGCGCCCCGAACCGCTCGGACGCCTCGAGAATCCTGTCCAGCTCCGCCGCATTCTCAACCACCGGCACGATCGTCCGCCCCAGACGCTGCGCGTGCATGACCAGCTCGATGTAGCGCTGGTCCTTGAACCCGTTGCACACAATCAACTGCTCATCCGCGCCGGACGTCAGCGACAGCGCCGCGAGCAGCTCCGGCTTGGATCCAACCTCCAGCCCGAACCCGAGCCGCCGCCCGACCGCGCTGACCTCTTCCACAAGATGTCGCTGCTGGTTGACCTTGATCGGGTACACCCCCCGGTACCGCCCCCGGTACTCGTTCTCTCGGATGGCGCCGTCGCACGCGTCGCGCAGCTCACGCAAACGCTCATCGAGAATGTCGCTGAACCGCAGCAGCACGGGCGTCTCGAGCCCGCGAGCCCGCAGCCCCTCGATCACCTCTTGCAGCTCGACATCCGTCCCGGCGCACCGCGCGACCACCCGCCCCCGGTCATTGACACCAAAGAACCCGCCACCCCAGGCCCCGACGCGGTACAGCGCCTCGCTGTCCCCGGGGGACCACGTCTCCATATCTCGCGCTGACGAAGTTTCTTGTTCGAGCGGGCTCACAGCGGCAACTGTATTCCCCCACACCCGCCCTCCGGGCGGATTCTCAGCGTCCGATTATCCTCGCCAAGACGCCTGCTCAGACGAACCTTGCACACCCCTCACCCGAATGGGTAGCGTGTGTGCTTGGGCATGGTCTCATTGGGTGGTCTCTGGCCCCCACCTGCCCCAGCAGAGCCTGATTCGAGCATTCCACGGAGCGAGCGATGAAGATGACGAACCCGCTGGTGACTTTGGGCGCCCTGACGCTCACCCTCTCGCCCGCTCTTGCCGGCGGCGGCCCCGAAAACCTCCTCATCATCGCCGACCCCACCGATCCTCTCGCCCTCTGGGCCGCGAACTATTACCGCGACGCCCGCGATGTCCCGCCGGAGAACGTCCTCTACATCGAGCACGGCGCCGTCGACTACGCCGAGTTCGTCTCCGTCAACCTCGAAGGCCTCTTCGGCACGCTCACAGGACGCAACATCGACGACCACATCGACTTCATCCTCGTCATGGCCAGCGACACATACAGGGTTAGCGCCTCAGGGCTCATCACCGATCCATGCCCCGGTGGCATCACCCAGTTCTCCATCGGCTCCGTCTACACCTCCGCCTTCATCGCAGACGACATCCTCGCCGGTGGCATGCGCCATTCCGAAACCAACCGATACTTCGCCGGCGCCAACAACCCCCCCGCCTTTGACAGCTCGATCGCCTACCTTGGGGGTTCCCCCAGCACGTCCTCCTCCGCCCGCAGATACTTCATCGGCTCCCTGCTCGGGTACACCGGGCTTCGCGGCAACAACATCGGCCAGATCCTCGCCCTCATCGACCGCTCCGTCGCCGCCGACGGCACGTTCCCCGCCGGCACGTTCTACTACATGAACAACGCCGCCGACCCGGCGCGCAACGTCCGCTCGCCCCAGTTCGCCGCAGCCCTCACCTCCCTGACCGACTTTGGCGCCACCGGCGAGATCATCAACGGCACACTCCCCCTCGGAAGACACGACGTCCTCGGCGTCATGTCCGGCTTCGCAACCCAAGACGTCTTCAACGCCGACCTCACCCTCATCCCCGGCGCCTTCACCGATCACCTCACCAGCTTCGCCGCCAACTTCGACAACAGCTCGCAGACCAAGGTCTCCGAGTGGATCCGCAAGGGCGCCTCCGGCTCGCTCGGCACGGTCCAGGAGCCCTGCAACTACATCGGAAAGTTCCCACGCGCCAAGTTCCACGCCAACTACGCGCAGGGCATGACGATGGGCGAAGCCGCATTCCGCTCCCTCAGCTTCTTCCCCTACCAGGGCCTCATCTATGGTGACCCCCTCACCCGCCCCTTCGCCTACATCCCAACCGTCACCGTCCCCGACGCCCCGGGCGCCCCCGTCTCGGGCTCCGTCACGCTCACCCCCCAGGCCATCACGACCCACCCCACCGCGGGCATCGACTCCTTCGAGCTCCTCATCGACGCCGATTCCATCGCCACCATCCTCCCAGGCGACTCGTTCACCATCGACACCACCACCCTCAGCGAGGGCGCCCACGACATCCGCGTCATCGCCTTCGACGACACCTCCATCCGAACCGTCGGACGCTGGCTCGGCTCGCTCGATGTTGACAACTCCCCCCACGACGCCGCCCTGAGCGTCAGCGCCATGACCGGAAACCTGACCACGCCCTTCGACTTCACCGTCTCCGCCTCCGGCGCCCCTGTTTCCGAAGTCCGCATCTGGCACAACGCCCGCATCGTCGCCACCAGTGACTCTGCCGCCGCCCCCCTCACCGTCCACGGGCGCCTCCTCGGCGTCGGCCCCGTCATGGTCCGCGCCGAAGTCGTCTTCGACGATGGCGTCTCCGCCATGTCCGACCCGATCGCCCTCACCGTCACCAACAGCGCCGGTATCGTCGCCGGCGCCCCCACCTCGTTCTCCTACACCAGAACCGTCGCAGCGACCGAGTCCTTCGTCCTCGAACTCCCCTCCACCTTCACCGACGAACTCCCCGACGCCACCTGGACCGTCTCTGCCCCCCCAGCCCAGGCCACCCTCCGAAACGCCTCCGGCCCCTACCGCGTCGTCGTCCCCGACCCCGGCGCCTCCGGCACAGACACACTCGAGTTCAGCGTCTCCACCCCCTCTGGCTCCTCCGCCACCGCGACCATCACCATCATCTACAACGACATCTCCTGCCCCGCCGATTTCGCCGCCCCCTTCGGCACCCTCGACTTCTCCGACGTCCTCGCCTTCCTCGTCGCCTTCAGCACCAGCAGCCCCCAGGCCGATCTCGCGCTCCCCATCGGCGTCTTCGATTTCAGCGATGTCATCGCCTACCTCGGCGCTTTCGCCGCCGGCTGCCCCTGAGCGATTTACCCGCGAATAATGCTGTGATGGGCAACAGCGAGCCACGCTCCAGACGCCTCCGCCGCGCCGCCGCCGCAACACGCTCCGGGCTGCGCCGCTATCCCCGCGTCCTGACCGAATCCGTCATCAGCCCCATCAAGCCCACCTTCGGGCGCTCCCCCGCCTCACTCCTCGATATCCACGAGCACGACCCCCTCGCCGCCTCCTGGCTCGGGCACGCCTCCGTGCTCCTGCGCCAGGGCGGCTCCACCATCCTCATCGACCCCGTCTTCTCGCGCCGCATCGGAATGCGCCTCGGCCCGCTCGTCTTCGGCCCCCACCGCCTCATCCCACCCATCGCCCCCGACCGCCTCCCCCCCATCGACCTCATCCTCATCTCACACGCCCACTTCGACCACCTCGACCGTCCCACCCTCAGCGCCCTGCTCAGCTCCAAAACAAACGTCGTCACCGCCCGTGGCACTCGCCGCCTCATCCCCAGAGGCTTCCGCCACGTCATCGAACTCGACTGGAACCAATCCCTCAACGTCTCCGGCGTCCGCGTCACCGCCCACGAGCCCGCGCACTGGGGCGCCCGCACCGCCGTCGATCGCCAACGCGGCTACAACGCCTACCTCATCGACTCCGACTCACAGCGCGCCTTCTTTTCAGGCGATACCGCCAGCACAGATTCCTTCCGCTCCATCGAACGCGTTGATCTCGCCATCTTCGGCATCGGCGCCTACGACCCCTGGGAGCACAAGCACGCCACCCCCGAGCAGGTCTGGTCCATGTTCCGCGCCATGAACGCCCAGCGCCTCCTGCCCGTCCACCACTCCACCTTCGAGCTCTCCGACGAACACCTCGACGAGCCCATGCAGCGCCTCGTCCGCGCCGCCGGGCAAGACCGTTCCAGAATCATCGCCCCCGCCCCGGGCGAACTCTGGTCGCCCTGAATCATCGCCCTAAAGAAGTGGCCCCGCAAGGCGCGCGATATTCTCGCCCAGCTCCGCAAGCGCCCCCCGCTTCGCCCAGGCGCTCGCCTCCACCGCCTCCGACTCCCCCATGTACTCACGCTGAAGCATCCGAAGCCGGCTCGCCACGTCCGTGTCGTAGATCAGCAGCGTCACCTCAAAGTTCAGGCGGAAGCTCCGCGTATCAAAGTTCGCAGACCCGATCACGCCCAGCTCGCGATCCACCGTGATCGTCTTCGCGTGCAGCAGCCCCGCCCCGTGCCGGTAAATCCGCACCCCCGCATCGAGCAGGTCCAGAAAGTGCGACTGGCTCGCGAGCTGCACCAGCGGCGCATCCAGCTTCCGCGGCACCACCACCGACACCTACACCCCGCGCATCGCCGCTGATTCGAGCGCCGTCTTGATCGCCTCGTCCGGCACAAAGTACGGCGTCGTCAAAATCAACTCCTCCCGCGCCGCGTGGATCATCTCCAGCACCGCCCGTCTGATCGCCGTCGGCGCCCCCCCAGGCCCCGATGGCAGCACCTGCGCCTCCGCCCCCTCCCCGATCTCGATCTCCGGCAGGAACGCGGTCATGTCAATGTCCGTCCCGCTGTCGAGCTGCCAGTCTCGCAAAAAAACCAGCCCCAGCGCCTGCGCCGCCACGCCCTCGATCCGCGCCGTCGCGTCGATCCAAGGCCCGACGTGCTTGCGCCGCGACACCCGGAACGCGTCGTCGGTCATGTTCTGGCTACCCGCGTACGCGATCTTCCCGTCGATCACCACGATCTTCCGGTGGTTGCGCAGGTCCAGCCTCCGAAACAGCATCCGCACCGGGTTGGCCGGCAGCGCCCCGAGCACCTCGACGCCGGCGCCCCGCAGGCGCCTCGCCCGATCGCTCCGCAAAAACCCCTTCGCCCCGTACGAATCAACCAGCACTCGGCACGCCACCCCGCGCCCCGCCGCCCGCTCAAGCGCCTCGACCACCCGGTCCGGCCCCCCGCCAACCTGCCAGATGTACGTCTGCACATGACAGTGATCCTGCGCACGATCGATGTCCTCGCACAGCGCCCCCAGAAAGCTCCCGCTCCGCCCGAACAGGTCGATCGTGTTCCCTCTGAACGGGGGCAGATCCGTCTGCGCCATCCCCAGACGCGCGATCTGCTCGAACCGAGCCGCCGCCCCGCCCCACGCCCGGCGCTGAATCCACAGCCCCGCCCCCTGCTCGAACAGCGACTTGGTCACCTGCTGATACCGCGCCGCCCGCGACGCCCCCAGGCGGCTCTCGCCCACAAGCAGGTACACCACCCCACCCACAAACGGCACAAAGAAAATCAACGACAACCACGCCAGCGACGCCGACGCCTCGCGCCGGCGCATCACCACCCGCAGCGACAGCCCGATCCGCAGCACCCAGTCCCCGCCAATGAGCGCAATCGTCGCGAGCAGTCGCCAGTCCATTCAGACACGGTACCGCCCCGCGAAGATCCGGGGGTCAAAGGCTCAGGGACCGCCACCCCCACCTCGCCCGCCGCCGCCTCCGCCCCGAAACCCTCCGAAGCCTCCGCCCCTGCCCCCAAACAACTCGTCGAGGTTCAGCTCGTCCTCCCCCGCGATCTCGTGCTCGATCATCAAATCACGAAACGCCTGCACGTCGCCCTGGTCGAGCACGCCGTCGCTGTTGACATCCGCGCTCATCGCCCCCTCGTTGTACCGCATCAGGAACGACTCGAAATCCTGGTTGTCCACGCTCCCGTCCGCCGCAACGTCGTACCGCTCGCGAAAGCTCTGCCGCTCGCGGGCGGAACGGAACTGGGAAAAGGCGTCCTGACGCTCATCGCCCGAGAGTCGCCCGTCGCCGTCGCTGTCAAACCGCTGCGTGAGCTGGTCCATGAACTCCTGGCGCTGCGCCCGCTCGGCGTCTCGCGCCAGCGATTCCTCTATGTCATCGAGCTCTCCATCCCCATCAAGATCAAACTCCGCGATCCGCCGATCCAGACGCTCCTGCTCGCGCGCCCGCCTCGCCTCTTCCATCACCGCCATCTCGCTATCGCTCAGCTCGCCATCGCCGTCAATGTCATACCGGCTCGCGATCTGGCGCCCGCGCCGCGAGTTCTTGAACCACTCGCGCCGAGCCGCCCGACGCTCCTCATCGCTGACCTCGCCATCGCCATCAAGATCCATGCGCGCCATCCGCTCGGCCCGCATGGACGCGATCATCGCCCGCCGTTCTTCCTGGCTCAACTCCCCGTCCCCGTCCGTATCCCACCGAGACCGGTCAAACCCGCCCCGACCCTCGAACGAGCCGCGCTCATCCCGCAGTCGCTCCCGCGTCGGCGCCTTGGGGACCACGATCTCTGGCGTTTCCGCCTCCGCCGCCTGCGTCTCCTCCTCGACCGCCGCAGGTCGAGACGCCTGGTACGCGACCACCGCTCCAGCCCCCGCCGCGCCGAGAATGCCCAGGGCTGCGCCGATCATCTTCCCGTTCATGGTCAGTTCTCCGGGCGCCAAAAAAGTCCGCACGATCGCCGAGCGAGACCCCGGGCCTGCCCGCTCAACGCCGAGCATACCCCGGTATTGCGTCCCCTACGACAAAGGCCCCGCGCGAGGGCGGGGCCTGGTCGAAAGTGGCGAGGGGGAGACTTGAACTCCCGACCTGCGGGTTATGAATCCGCCGCTCTAGCCAGCTGAGCTACCTCGCCAGAGGTCTGGTCTGGGCGGATCCTAGCCCGGAAGCGCCCATCGGCAACCCCCGAATCCATCGCATCGGGCGTCACTGGCCCGTCGGCGCCTGCCCACCCTCGGGCCGCGCCGTCTCGACCGCGTCCGTCTGGCTGACACGAACATCCTGCCCGCTCGCGTCGGTCGGGGTTTTGGCGCTCTCGAACCGGGCCGCCTCGGGCCGAGCCACAGCATCATCCACGTCCGCCTCGATATCGCGCAGCCCCTTCTTGAACTGCACGATCCCCTGCCCCAGGCTCTTGCCCACCTCGGGCAGCCTTCGCCCGAACAGCAGCAACAAAATGATCCCCAGGATCAACAGCTCCGGGGCGCCCAGGTTCGGAATAATTCCGAGCGTGTTCATCCGAACTCCTTTCCCGAGCCATCGCCCGGGCACTCGGGGCCGCCTTGCCCCGCTCTCACTGCTTCATCGTACCCGCTTCCGCCGCGTCAACACGATTCTCGCGCTCCCATTTCATCGCCGCCCGATCCCGTTCGCCCGCTCCGCCGCCTCCACCACGTTCGACAGCAGCGCCGCCACCGTCATCGGCCCCACCCCCCAGGGCATCGGGCTCACCCACCCCGCGACCCGGCAAACCCCCTCAAACTCAACATCCCCCACCGTCCGGGTCTTCCCGCTCTCGTCCGTCACCCGGCTCGTCCCCACGTCCACCACCACCGCCCCGGGCTTGACCATCTCGGCCCGGATCAGCCCGGGCTTGCCCACCGCCGACACCAGCACGTCCGCCGACGCGCACAGCTCCTCGACCCCCCACGTCCACTCGTTGCAACTCACCACCGTCGCCTCGCGCCGCATCAGCAGCACCGCGATCGGCTTGCCCACCACATCGCTCGCCCCCACCACCACGCACCGCGCCCCGCGCAGCTCGGCCCCCGTGGACTCGATCATCCGTACCGCCGCCAGCCCCGTGCAAGGCGCCAGCGAGCTCCGCCCATAGACCACATTCCCGATATTCGCCGGGTTCACGCCCTCGACGTCCTTGCTCGGATCAATCAGCCGCTGCACCTCGTACGCGTCCACTCCATCCGCCAGCGGCATATGGACCATCATCCCGATGACCGCAGGGTCGTGATTCAGCGCCACGACCTTCTCGCAGATCGCCTCCAGCGAGCACCCGCCCCCCACCTCGTGCAAGACATACTCGATGCTCAGCTCAGCGCACGTCCGCGCCTGATTCTGGGCGTACACCCGCGACGGCGAATCGCCCGAGCACGACAGCACCGCGTCCAGACGGACCACCCCGCCCGACTCACGAACCAGCGCGACGCGCCGCTCGATCCCCGCCCGCGCCTCCGCGGCCAGCGCCTTGCCATCAATCACTCGTGCGCTCATTGCAAACATCCTAGCCGTCCCGCCTTCCTCCCCCGCCCCAGCGGGGGAGGTGTCGAGCGCAGCGATGACGGAGGGGGTCTTCCTTTCTCCCTCCTCCCCCTCGTGGCACGGGCGTCCCGCCCGTGATCTCCTTCTCCTCTTTCTCTTTCTCCTCCTCTCTCTTCCCTGCCTCCCTCCCTCTCCCCCTGGAAAGAGGGCCGGAACGCCGGGCTCCGTTTTCTCCTCCTGCTTCCTGCCTTCCTCTCTCTCCTCTCCGCACCACCCACCAACCCGCTCCCTCCAATACCATCTCCCCGTGCCCAGCCCCAGCCCCTCCCAACGTGTCGCCCAACTCCGCGCCCTGCTCGAGCGTGCCAACCGCGCGTACTACACCGACGCTACCCCCGTCATGTCCGACACCGAGTTCGACACCCTCCTCAAGGAACTTGCCGACCTCGAAGCCGCCCACCCCGACCTCGACGACCCCAACTCCCCCACCCGGCGCGTCGGCGGCGACCCCATCGAAGGCTTCACCACCCTCCCCCACGCCCTCCCCATGCTCTCGATCGACAACACCTACGACGAGACCGAGGTCCGTGCCTGGATGCAAAGGGTTTTCCGGAGGCTCGACGAGCAGCACGACAAGTTGGTCAGAGATTCGATCAAGTCGGATATCGCAGATGATCCAGAGGCCTATGGCTATTCGTCGAAACGAGAGGCGGAGGAACTGTTCGGCTCGCTGCCGACAGGCGGTCACAGCATTGACGCCATCCCTGGGTTCGTCCCACCGACTTACGTCTGCGACCCTAAGATCGACGGCGTCGCCGTCTCCCTCCGCTACGAATCAGGCAACCTCGTCCGCGCCCTCACCCGCGGCGACGGTCTCAAAGGCGACGACGTCACCCACGCCGTCCGCACCATCCGCTCCCTCCCGCTGACTCTTCCTCCCTCTCCCCCCTGGGGAGAGGGCCGGGGTGAGGGGTCTTCGCCTACTCCCTCCCCCCCCCACGCCGACGACGAGGCTTCGAGTCGTGGGGTTCCCCCCACCCTCGAAATCCGAGGCGAGATCTACCTCCCCCTCTCCGCCTTCAAGCGCATCAACAAAGAGCGCGAGGCCGCCGGCGAAGACCTCTTCATGAACCCTCGCAACGCCTGCGCCGGGACCATCAAAAACCTCGACCCCAAGGTCGCCGCCTCACGCGACCTCGGCTTTCTCGCCCACGGTCGAGGCGAAATCTCCGACCCCGCCTTCGCAACCTCCCACACCGAGTTCCTCGAGCGCATCAGCGCCCTCGGCATCCCCACCAGCCCCCACACCAAGACAGCCACCACCCCCGAGCAGATCCTCGATCGCATCAGCGCCTTCGACAACGTACGCCACACACTCGACTACGCCACCGACGGCATGGTCATCCGCGTCAACTCCTTCGCCCAGCAAGACCAGCTCGGCGTCACCAGCAAAAGCCCCCGCTGGTGCATCGCCTACAAGTACCCCGCCGAGCGCGCCCAGACACGCCTCCTCCGCGTCGATCATCAGGTCGGCAAGACCGGCAAAATCACCCCCCGCGCCGTCATGGAACCCGTCCTGCTCTCCGGCTCCACCGTCGAGCACGCCACGCTCCACAACTACGGCATGCTTCGCAAAAAAGACATCCGCCTCGGTGACACCCTCGAAATCGAGAAGGCCGGCGAGATCATCCCCTACGTCGTCCGCGTCATCGAATCCAAACGCAAGAGCAGCGCCCGGCGCATCAAACCGCCCAAGGCCTGCCCCCTGTGCGCCGGACCCGTCGAGATCGAGTTCGACCGCAAACGCCTGACCGATATCGAGAGCTGGCCCAAGCTCCCAGACCGCCTCGCAACCAAGCGAGCCTCGCTCGACAAGGCGATCGCCAAGGCGGTCAAAGCGGGCGCTGATCCCGAGTCTGACGAGACCGTCATCGCGCGCCGCGCCGAAGTTGAAGATCTGGAGCAGCGCCTGGCCAAGGGCGAGCCTCCGCCCGTTGGCCCGCTCGACGAAACCGCGCGCCGGTGCGTCAACCCCGAATGTCCCGCCCAGATCCGCGAGAAACTCGTCTGGTTCGCCGGGCGCAACCAGATGGACATCGACACCCTGGGCGAGTCCACAATCGACCAGATCCGCGCCACACACCTGCCACCCGCCGACCCGCGTCGCGCCGAGCTTGGCGTTCCCGAGAGCGCCCCCCCGATCCCGCTCGATCACTTCGCCGACATCTTCCGCCTCAAGGATCACGCCGGCGCTCTGCTCACGCTCGAACGCATGGGCGAGAAAAAGGTGGACAACCTCCTCGCCGGAATCGAGGCCGCCAAGTCCCGCGGCCTCGCCCGTGTCCTGGCGGGCATGGGCGCCCGCCACGTCGGCGCCGCCACCGCCAAGGCCATCGCGCGCCGCTACCCCGACATCGACGCACTCCTGAACGCCACTGAGTCCGAGCTCATGCACGTTGAAGGCCTCGGCGCCAAAACCGCCCCCATCCTCTGTCAGTACCTCGCCTCCAAGCCCGCCCGCGCCGCCTTCGACGCGCTGCGCGCCGCCGGTGTCGATCTCACCAGCCGCGACTACCAGAAGCCCGGCGCCGCCCCGCTCCCCGACTCCCCCTTCGCCGGCAAGACCATCGTCCTCACCGGAACCCTCGAATCCTTCGACCGACCCGACCTCAAGCAACACCTCGAATCCCTCGGCGCCAAGGTCACCAACTCCGTCTCCTCTAAAACCGACCTCCTCATCGCCGGCGCCTCCCCCGGCTCCAAGCTCGCCAAAGCCCAATCACTCGCCATCGAAATCTGGGACGAGCAGCGCCTCCTCGAGCGCCTCTCCCAAATCGGATAACCTCGGCGCGTCCGCCGGTCACCTGCCCCATGCACAACGTCGAGTTCAAAGCCGAGCTTCGAGACCCCGACCTCGCCCGCGGCATCGCGCGCACCCTCGGCGCCGCCCTCACCACCACCCTCGACCAGACCGACACCTACTTCCGCGTCCCCCACGGGCGCCTCAAAAAACGCGAGTCCGTCGCTGTTGACACGGGCGCCCCCGAGCCCGTCGAGTTCATCTTCTACGACCGCGCCAACATCGTCCGCCCCAAGCTCTCCAACTTCACCATCTACACCGAGGACGAGGCCCGCCAACGCTTCGGCCTCCGCCCCATGCCCGTCTGGGTCGTCGTCAAAAAACGCCGAGAGCTCTGGATGCTCGACGCCGTACGCATCCACATCGACCACGTCGAGGGTCTTGGCGACTTCATCGAGTGCGAAGCCCCGGTCAGCCAGAAGCGGACCGTGGTCCAGTGCCGCGAGCGCAACGAAAAGATCCGCGCCGCCTTCATGCCCGCTACGGGCGAGCCCGTCGCGGTCAGCTACTCGGACATGCTCGCGCCAGAAGACGCGCCGTCAAACGAGAGCGCATAAAAAAGAAGCCTCAAATCAGAGGCTCCGAAATGGGCAGAGGCGGACTTGAACCGCCGACACCCGCATTTTCAATGCGGTGCTCTACCAACTGAGCTACCTGCCCGCCGCCCGCGCTGTCGCGGGCTGAGCGACAACAATACCTCCCCCCAGCGCCTCGTCAAGCCGCCTCTCTTTCCCGTCCCACGCCCCCACCCCACGCCCGATAGCCCATCTCCGCCCGCAACCCCCATCTTCGCCCTTGATCGAGCCGCCCGACAGAGGACAATGCGTCCATGAGAGTTCGACGCAAGCAATCCGTCCCCCCGACCTACGCGGGCGAGACTCTCCTCATCGCCGCCGTCATCGCCATCAAAACCTTCACCGCCTCCAACGCCGCCGCCCAGTGCGTGGTCTACCCGCCCGACGCGCAGCAACCGTCTCTTTCACCCCAGACCAGTTCCGCCCACACCCCCGCCGCCTCGACGTGGGGGCGTGATACAACTCATCGAGCTGCGTTGACCGCCAGCCGCCCGTAAAAAGCCTCCCAGCAAACCAAACCACACCCGGAGTCTCACATGCCCCGCATGCCCATCGCCATCGTCGCCGCCCTTGCCCTGCCCGCCTTCGCTGGGGGCGACCTCGCCTTCGTCGTCGATCAGAACGCCAGCTCCGTCCTCGCCACAACCTCACTCCTAGCCGACTCCGAGGGCACGCTCATCGGCGATTTCGACGCCGCCACCAACCCCGTCGGCACCCAGACCCGCCCCGGATTCTTCGGCGGCTCCGGCAACAATCCCATCCCCCTCAGCCTCGATGTCCTCTCCTCCACCACCATCGACACCAGCCCCTCGGGCGCCTTCGACCTCGCCTTCGACACCGACGCCCTCACCTTTGACATCTCCGCACTCGCGCTCGATCTCATCAGCGCCGGCGTCGCCGACTCAGGCATCGACGTCACACTCGAGTGGAGCACCTTCAACACCATCAACCCCACCTTCATCTTCCCCGGCGGCGTCCCCATCACCCTCCCGATCTCCACCTCCCAGCTCACCGCCCTCTCCCTCGCCCAGACCGCCCCCAGCGCCCTGCCGGGCGTCCTCACCCCCGCAGGCGTTGACACCTTCACCATGCTCGGCGCCGTCCCCGTCAGCCTCACCATCAGCGCCGATTCCGCGACCTTCCCCCTCCCCGAGACCGTCTTCGACGCCGTCCTTCCCCTCACGGGCCAGCTCGTCATCAACCCCGACGCCTCCGCCTCCGTCACCCTCACGATTGACCTGGCCGACCTCTCTCAGCTCATCGACCTCAGCGCAACGCCCCCGGTCGAGAACATCCCCCTCGAGCTGCCCACGCTCGGCGCCGACACCGCCTCGGTCCTCCTCAGCCTCCAGTTCGCAGGCGCCACGATCAACGCGACCGGCGCGATCAACATCGTCGCCAACGGCCAGAGCCCCGCCTGCAACGCCGCCGACCTCGCCGAGCCGCTCGGCACGCTCGACTTCTCCGATGTCATCGCCTTCCTCACGCTCTTCTCAGCTGGCGACCCCGCCGCCGATCTCGCGCCGCCCACAGGCGTCTTCGACTTTTCCGACGTCATCGCCTTCCTGGGCGCCTTCGCCGCCGGATGCCCGTAACGAGCCCTTGACGCTCGCCGTACTCCCTGAGACACTGGCCCGGTCTCGGTTCAGTCCCCAGGAGAGAGATTCATGCCCAGCGCCGCACCCACCCTCGCCGCGCTCGCCGCCGGCGCCGCCATCGTCGCGCTCGCCCTGAGCGTCCCAACCGCCGACCCGCGCGTCCACATCATCGAGCAGGGGCTCATCGACACCTTCGTCAACTGGGAATCCCCCCACGTCCACCCGCTCCACGCGACCCCCGACGGCTCTCGCCTCCTCGCCGTCAACACCCCCGACAACCGCCTCGAAGTCCTCGACCTGACCGGGCCTCTGCCCGTCGTCGAGGCTTCCGTCCCCGTCGGGCTCGACCCCGTCTCCGTCAGGGCCAGGTCCAACACCGAGGCCTGGGTCGTCAACCACATCTCCGATTCCATCTCCGTTGTTGATCTGACGACCATGCACGTCGTGCGCACGATCAAGACCGCCGACGAACCCGCCGACGTCGTCTTCGCGGGCATCCCCGAGCGCGCCTTCGTCACCTGCTCGCAGGCCAACCTCATCCAGGTCTTCGACCCCGCCGATCCCTCATCGCCGCTCACCGAGATCCAGATCGAGGGCGAAGACCCGCGCGCCCTCGCGGTCAGCCCCGATGGCATGACCGTCTACGCCGCCATCTTCGAGTCCGGCAATGCCACCACCATCCTCGGCGGCGGCATCGCCAACGCCGGCATCATCGCCTTCCCCCCCAACGTCGTCTCCGATCCCGCCGGCCCATGGTCCGGGCTCAACCCACCGCCCAACGACGGCGCCTCCTTCAGCCCCCCCGTCAACGCCGCCAACCCCACCCCCATCCGCGTCGGCCTCATCGTTCGTGAAAACGACTCCGGGCGCTGGATGGACGACAACGCCGGCGACTGGACCGACCTCGTCTCTGGTCCACAGGCCGCCCTCTCCGGGCGCCAGCCCGGCTGGACGCTCGTCGATCAGGACCTCGCCATCATCGACACCTCCGCGCTCTCCGTCTCCTACGCCACAGGCCTGATGAACGCCTGCATGGGCGTCGCTGTCAACCCCGTCACGGGCGAGATCGCCGTCGTCGGCCTCGAAGCCACCAACGAAACCCGCTTCGAGCCCGTCGTCAACGGGCGATTCGTCCGCGTCCATGGCGCCGTGGTCAACCCGCTCAACCCGGCCTCCGCCGCCATCACCGACCTCAACCCCCACCTCACCTACGCCCCCGGCCCCGGCTTCTCCCCCATCGCCCAATCCGAGCGCGACAAATCCCTGGGCGATCCCCGTGCCGTCGTCTTCTCCTCCGATGGTGTCACCGCCTACGTCGCCGCCATGGGCTCGAACAACGTCGGCGTCTTCGATTCCGCCCTCACCCGCACCACGATCAACGACACCATCGAAGTCGGCCAAGGCCCCACTGGCCTCTCCCTCGACGAGCCCCGCGACCGCCTCTACGTCATGAACAAGTTCGACGGCTCCATCTCCGTCGTCGATCTCCTGACCGAGACCGAACTCGCCCAGGTCCAGCTCTTCGACCCCACACCCCAGGCCATCGTCGTCGGACGCAAGCACCTCTACGACACCCACAAAAACTCCGGCCTGGGTCAGGCCTCGTGCGCCTCGTGCCACATCGACGCCCGCACCGACCGCCTCGCCTGGGATCTGGGCGACCCCGCAGGTGACATGCGAGCCTTCGACCAGAACTGCCTCGACGGAGGCTGCGACGCATGGCACCCCATGAAGGGGCCGATGACCACCCAGACCCTCCAGGACATCATCGGCAAAGAGCCACACCACTGGCGCGGCGACCGCACCGGCATCGAAGAGTTCAACGGCGCCTTCATCTCCCTCCTCGGCGACGACGACGACCTCACCCCCGCAGAGATGCAAGAGTTTGAGGACTTCCTCAGCACCATCGCCTTCCCCCCCAACCCCTTCCGCGCTCTTGATAACTCGCTCCCCACCAACCTCCCCCTCACCGGGCACTTCACCACCGGCCGCTTCAGCGCCCCGGGCCAGCCCATGCCCAACGGCAACGCACAGACCGGCCTCAACGCCTACCGCTTCTCCTTCCTCGACGGCGCCCAGTGCTCCACATGCCACACCCTCCCCACAGGCATGGGCACCGGCATGGAAATCGTCGGCGTCTCCCTCCAGCCAATCCCCCCAGGCCCCCTCGGCGAACTCCACCACGCCCTCGTCTCCGTTGACGGCTCCACCAACACCTCCATCAAAATCCCCCAGCTCCGCTCCACCTACGAAAAAAACGGCTTCAACACCACCCAGCTCCGCAACACCGCCGGCTTCGGCTTCCTCCACGACGGCTCCGTCGATTCCATCGAACGCTTCCTCGCCGAGCCCGCCTTCGACATCGACAACCTCCAGCAGCTCGCAGATCTCACCGCCTTCATGCTCGCCTTCTCTGGCTCCGACCTGCCCACCGGAAACTCCATCCTCGAACCCCCAGGCCCCCTGAGCCAGGACACCCACGCCGGCGTCGGCGCCCAGACCACCCTCATCGACTTCGGCGCCGCCCCCATCGATCAGATCATCCTCCTCGGACAGTTCACCGCCCTCGCCAACTCGGGCGATGTCGCACTCGTCGCCAAGGGCCTCATCGCCGGCGAGCTCCGCGGCTACACCTACATCGGCTCCGACACCTACCAGTCCGACCGCGCCTCCGAAACACTCTCGCAGAGCGACCTCCTCGCCCTCGCCGCCCCCGGCTCCGAGATCACCTTCACCCTCGTCCCCGCCGGCTCCGAGTTCCGCATCGGCGTCGATCGCGACTCCGACATGCACTTCGACCGCGACGAGCTCGACGCCTGCGCCGACCCCGCAGACCCGGCAAGCACCCCGCTCAACAGCACCTGCACATGCGGCCCCGCCGACCTCGCCGCCCCCTTCGGCGTCCTCGATTTCTCCGACGTGCTCGCCTTCCTCACCGCCTTCGGCGCGATGGACCCCGCCGCCGACCTTGCCGCTCCCCTGGGCGTCTTCGACTTCTCCGACGTGCTCGCCTTCCTCACCGCCTTCGCCGCCGGCTGCCCATGATCTGATCTTCCTCCCTCTCCCCCCTCGTGGCACGGGCGTCCCGCCCGTGATCTCCGCCCCCTCTCTTCTCCTTCTTCTTTCTCTTTACTCCGCGCCCTCCGACCGGCGCCACAGCTTGACCGGCTCTGCGGCAAGCTGTGCTTCGCTACCTCCAACGAGTGAAGAGTGACTCCCGAAGAGAACCACCGCCCGCCAACCCACCCCTCCCTCCCGGAACCGGCGCCTTGCCGCTTGCGTAGCGCCCCTCGCGTCCGTCACTGGACGCTGTGCCCATTCTGACCCTGCTCTCACACCCGGAGCCGCCATGAGACGCTCTCTCGCCGCGCTGGCCGTCGCCGCCTTCTCGTTGCATTTCGCTGTCCAGACCGCCGCCGCGCAGGAGCCGATCTTCACCGATTCGGGCAGGATGGTTGCAGCGACCGACCTCCCCTCCGCCCGGCGCGTCTCGCTCATCACCATCGACCACCGCGCCCTCGTCGCCGCCCGCACCGCCGCCAGCGACACGCTCGAGCTCGACCTGCTCGGGCTACCCGCTGCGCTCAACATCAACCGCGTCGAGCGCCGCCCCAACGGCGCCACCAGCGTCTTCGCGCGCATCGACTCCAGCCCCGATTCTCAGGCCGTCATCACCATCGTCGCTGACGCCGTCTCCGCCCGCCTCGACCATCCCGACCTCGGAACCTTCGTCATCGAGCCCACCGGCATGCGCAGCGCCCAGGGCCAACGCCTCCACCATCTCATCGAGATCGACCCCACCGCCTTTGCTCCCTGCGCTCTTGACGAGGCCAACCTCCAGCGACCGAATCTTCCCGTCGCCCCGACGCCCCGAGGCCTCTCCGTCGTCGATCAGATGATCGTCTACACCCCCGCCGTCCGCAACACCCTCGGCGGGCACGACGGCGCCATCGCCTTCTGCCAGAACGCCGTTGACCTCACCAACCAGAACTACCTCGATTCCGAGATCAACAACCTCGTCCTCAACCTCGTCCACGTCCAGGAAGTCAGCTACACCGAGAGCGGCAACACCAGCACCGACCTCCAACGCCTCCGCGTCCCAAGCGATGGCTTCATGGACGAGATCCCGGTCACCATCCGCAACGCCGTCGCCGCCGACAACATCGCCATGATCGTCAACTCCGCCTCCAACGCCTGCGGCACCGCCGCCTCCATCAACCCCGTCAACGCCAACCTCGCCTTCTCCGTCTCCGTCCGCAACTGCGCCATCGGCAACCTCACCTTCCCCCACGAAATCGGGCACACCATGGGCTGCTCCCATGACCGCGCCGTCACCAACTTCGGCTGGTTCCCCTACTCCTTCGGGCACGTCTTCACCATCTCAGGCGGCGCCACCCGCCGCACCATCATGGCCACCTCCAGCGGCTCGCGCATCGCCCGTTTCTCCAACCCCGATGTCACGTTCAGCGGCGGCGTCACCGGCGTCCCCATCGGCAGCCCCCAAGCCGCCCACAACGCCGAGACTCATCGCCAGACCGGCTCGATCATGGCCGACCACCGCGCCTCCCTCGGCTGCACCGCCTTCGCCCTCACCGCCGACCCCCTCGATACCGACATCTGCGCCGGCGCAACCCTCTCCCTGAGCGTCGGCGCCTTCGAGTCCGTCCCCGGCTCAATCTCCCTCCAGTGGCGCTTCAACGCCCTGCCCATCCCCGGCGCGACCACCGAAACCCTCGACATCCCCAACGCCCAGAGCGCCGACTCTGGCCTCTACGACTGCGTCATCACCAGCGACTGCCTCAGCATTACCTCCCAGCCCGCCCTCGTCTCCATCACCAGCCCCGTCTTCGTCCTCAGCCCGCAATCTCAGCTCGCCAACCCAGGCGACACAGTCACGTTCACGGCGAACTTCTCCGCCGCCGCCGCCCAGCTCTTCTGGGCGAAAGACGGCCAGTTCATCCTCGATGGCCTCGGCTCCGACACCCTCGTCCTCAACAACGTCTCCCAGGACGACGCGGGCGTCTACGTCTGCCGCGCCAACACCCCCTGCGGCATCACCGACTCCGACCCCGCGACCCTCACCATCGCGGGCGCCGGCTGCTCCCCGGCAGACCTTGCCGAGCCCTTCGCCACGCTCGACTTCTCCGATGTCATCGCCTTCCTCAGCGCCTTCGCCGCATCGGACCCCGCCGCCGATCTCTCCTCCCCGCTCGGCGTCTTCGACTTCTCCGATGTCCTCGCCTTCCTCACCGCCTTCGCCGCCGGCTGCCCATGATCTGATCTCCCTCCCTCTCCCTCCCAGGGATAGCGCCGGGGTGAGGGTTCTTCTTCCTCCCCCTCCTCCCCCTCGTGGCACGGGCGTCCCGCCCGTGATCTCCGCGCTCTTCTCCCCTTCCCGCGATTCCCCCGATCACCCCCGCCGAGCCGATACACCGCCCATGTGCGGCATCCTCGCCATCGCGACCCTCGCCGGCGCACCCGTTGACCTCTCCGATGCCCAGGCCATCGCCATGCGCGACCGCCTCGCCCACCGAGGCCCCGACGACGCCACCCTCCTCCGGCGCGCCAATGTCCTGCTCGCCCACCGCCGCCTGAGCGTCATCGACCCCACCCCCGCCGGGCGCCAGCCCATGTCCAGCCCCGACGACCGCTACTCGCTCATCTACAACGGCGAGCTCTACAACGACGCCGACCTCCGCGCCGAGCTCGAACGCTCGGGCGTCCGCTTCCGCTCCAGCTGTGACACCGAGACCGTCCTCCAGGCTCTCATCGCCTGGGGCGCCGACGCCCTGCCGCGCTTCCGCGGCATGTACGCCCTCGCCTTCCACGACGCCAAAAACCAAACCCTCACCCTCGCCCGCGATCCGCTCGGTATCAAGCCGCTCTACCTCTGGACCGGCCAAATCGCCGGACGCTCCCACGCCGTCGCCGCCTCCGAAATCCCCGCGATCCTCGCGCACCCGCACATCAGCGCCCGCCCGGACATCCTGGGCGTCAGCGCCTACCTCACGACCATCCGCACCGTCACCCGCGAGCGCACCCTCTTCGAGGGCGTCCGCTCCCTCCGCCCGGGCGAGCGCATCACCATCGACCTCCGCGCCGACACGCTGCGCGAAACCTCGTCCGATCTCTGGGAGACCCTCGCCGCACAGGCGCCATCCCCCGCCGACGATCTCCGCTCACAGGTCATGCGTTCGGTCCGCCTGCACCTCCGCGCCGACGTCCCGACCTGCTGCCTGCTCTCGGGCGGGCTCGACAGCTCCGCGATCGTCGCCTCGGCAGCGCCGCACTGCCCATCGCTGCGAACCTACTGCTCGGGAGCCCCGAACACCGGCGCCGACTCCGACGACTTCCCCGCAGCCCGCCTCGTCGCCAATCATCTGGGCGTCGCCCACACCGAAGCCCCCATCACCCGCGAGCTCTTCCTCGAACGCTGGCCCGACATGATCGCCCGCCAGGGCCTGCCCCTCTCGACCCCCAACGAGGTCGCCATCAACGAGGTCGCGCGCACGCTGCGCGCACAAGGGCACGTCGTCGCGCTCTCGGGCGAGGGCGCCGACGAGCTCCTGGGCGGCTACGAGATCCCCATGCTCCAGGCCTGGGAGCACATCAACGCCGCCCCCCACATGCCCACCGACCCGGGCCTCTTCCACATCCTCGCCAACGCCTGGATCCCCCCCAGCGCCAAGGCCGGCGTCCTCAACGAGCCCGCCCTGCGCGCCATCGAAAGCGACTCCGCCCTCATCGACGCCTACCAGCAAGAGTTCGCCTGGGTCGAAGCGACCCGCCCTTCCAAGATGCCGCGTGAGTCAGAGCGTGAGGCCCGTCTGCAAGATCATCTCCGCTTCCACCGGCGCATGAACCTGCCCAACCTGCTCCAGCGACTCGACTCGGCGACCATGCTCGAATCTGTCGAGAGCCGAACCCCCTTCGCCGACGCCCGCATCGCCGCGCTGTGCGAGCGCCTCCCGATGTCACGCAAGTACACCCCGCCAACCTTGGCCGCGCCAGCGCACACCAAGCTCGCCCTGCGCGAAGCGTTCGCTCCCGATCTACCCGAGCAGATCGTGTCGCGCCCCAAGGCCAGCTTCCCGCTCCCATTCCAGGGATGGCTCGACGGCCATCTGCCCGCGCTCGAACGCTCGAGCCTCGCCCGCGAGCTGTTCACCGACGCGGCCCGCGCCGCCGTGAACCACAACCCCGCCCAGACCTGGCACATGGCCTGGCCCATGATCAACATCGCCCTCTGGGGCGAGCGCTGGTGGGGCTAGCCCGGACCGATCGGCGCCGGCGCTCGGTCAGTTCCTCAGCCAACGCTCGAGCGTGTCGGGCTCGTCGCGGTAGTCCACCTCGGATCGTGCCATCTCGACGAGTGAGCCGTCCACGAAGTAGAGCCAGCGCTGGAAGCTGTTGCCGCCAGAGCGGGAAACCGCCCGGACCTGCCAGACCTCGAGGTCGCGTCCGTCGTAGGAGCCGGTCTCGAACTTGGTGAGCAGGTCCGCCGGGTAGGTCGCGAGCACATCGTGCTGGTCCATGCCCAGATAGACGGACTTGTTGGCCTCAACAACCTGGTCGAACTGGGCCTTGGTGACCACGCGCCGGGTTCCGGAATCCAGCTTCGAGTAGCCCCGGTTGCCTACGGAGACAACGCACCCGGTTATGAGGACAGCCGAGAAAAGAACCGCAGCAGCGACAGTACGGAGTGTGGTGTTCATGGTCTTCCTTGTACGGGACTCGAATCCCGGCGTTTCCGTTTTCCCGAACCTCATGGAAAATCCTGATACAAAATCTTAGGCCGATTCTCCAAGACATTGCCTGTCACTCGCTTACGTCGCTCCGCCCCGCTGCAGAAAGATCCGCCCCCTCGCGGGTCAGGCGCACCGGGTGCCCAAACCACGCATTGGTGGCCTGCTCTTTCGGGTACTTCTGCTCAAGGACTTTCACCACGTCGCTCATATCGCCGGCGGCGTCGGTCCAGCCGTTGTCGATGTCGGGAAAGTCGAGGGTGCAGTTCTCGCATTTTTTGGTCGAGTCGAACTTGATGGGGCACCAGAAGCTCTCGACGTTGCGCAGCATCTCGGTCCCGAGCGACCAGACGCCGGTCATCCAGTCGCAGTAGAGGCACCAGATCAGGTCGTGCCCGACGAGCCCGTCAAACTTGTGGCGGCTGATGTTGACCCACTCGCCCTGCTTGTATCTCGGGAACTTCACCAGCCAGATCAGCGGCGGGTAGATGAACAACTCGGCGATGCGGACGATCGCAAACAAGGGCACGGCCCAGGCGGTCCACCAGACGGCCGAGTGGTTGCGGAAGCGCCCGACGTTGCGGTTGAGGGTCGCGACGATGCGCGGGCCGCGCCTGGCTTTGGGGTTGGCCAGTTCGTGCGCCCAGCCCCAGAGGAGGGTGGCGGCGATCTGGGCGAGCACGGCGGCGAGCAGCCCGAGACCGGCGGCGAGCCAGGCGTTGGTCTCGCCCCGCGCGTTGACCGCGATGACGATCCCGACGACCTGCGGCGCGACCGTGAAGTACGCGACGGCGAGGTCGAGCCCCGGGGCGTGCGCCAGCCAGCGCGTGAGGACGGCGAGGCCGACCTTGGGCAGCGCGTGGAGGAGGAAGGCGGCGGCGAGCAGGGCGGCGAGGGTGGTCGCGAAGATCCAGATGAGGGTTGGCAGCATGGAGAGAGGGTATCTGGGGAAGGCGAGTGGTGAGGTGGCGAATGGTCAGGTGGGGAGTTTAGGAGAGAGGTACGCGAAGGCGGCGGAGGGACGCGGAGGGCGCGGAGAGATTTCTTTGGGGGAGAGGGAGAGGAGCGGTTGGAGCCCGGCGCCCCGGCACTTTTTTCAGGGGGGAGAGGGAGGAAGAGGCGGACCCCCTCCGTCGTCGCTGCGCTTGACACCTCCCCCGCTGGGGCGGGGGAGGAGAGGAGGAGAGCCGTAGCGGCTTTGCGCGCGGTTTCGGCTGGGGCCGACGGGTCGGC
>JAJRXR010000079.1 GCA_024276195.1 Planctomycetota bacterium | reverse complement strand
GCGTTGCCGTACTGCTCGACCGCCGCCCGGTACTCGTCCTCAGTCAAAACCTGGCGGAACTTGAGCTCCGTGTCGCCCTGATCGATAACGACGTAGTCCTGGTAGTAGATGATCTTCTCAAGATCACCCGTCTTCATGCCCAGCAGCGTGCCCAGACGGCTCGGCAGGCTCTTGAAGAACCAGATGTGCACGATCGGCGAGGCGAGGTTGATGTGCCCGAGCCTTTTCCTGCGGACGCGCGAGTGCGTCACCTTGACGCCGCACCGGTCGCAGATGATGCCCTTGTACTTCGTGCCGCGGTACTTGCCGCAGGAGCATTCGTAGTCGCGCTCGGGGCCGAAGATGCGTTCACAGAACAGGCCGTCCTTCTCGGGGCGGTAGGTCCTGTAGTTGATGGTCTCGGGTTTCTTGACCTCGCCGTAGGACCAGGCGCGGATGTCATTGGGCGACGCCAGGGTCACCTTGACGGTGCTGTAATCGTTCACCCGCTCGTAGACGCTCTCAACCATGAGCTGCTTCTCCTCCGGTCAGACCCGGCTGTTCCTTTGCGGAGCGCCAGAGTCCGTCCGGTCATCTTCAGTTCTTAGATCGACGCCGCTCGATCTCTTCGTGCATATGGCGGCGACGCTCATCGGCCGTCGTCCGCCTCTCGCTCAACTCTCGCCAACGTACCCGACCGACAAAGACGCCTCCACGAACAAGCAAATCAGCAACCGGCAAGATCGCGAATATGACTGCGCCCATGACGCCAAATCTCGCCGTACCCCCGATCGAGAACGACTTCCCAGACCAAGCATCGACACACGTGCTCGCGACGAACGCGCCCACAAACCCGCATGCTGCACGGATGACCGCGCCCCAGATCAGGCGAACCGCAGGCGCCTGCGAGGCGCGTCGCAGCCCTTCGACTCTGGATTGGTTCGTCGCTGCGATCAAGGCACGCTCCCCGAAAAACCCTACAACAGGCTCCCGCCCTCGAGTTCCTTCTTCTCCAGCGTGATGTTCATGCCGAGGCCCTTGAGCTCGTTGCACAGCACGTCGAAGGCGACGGGCATGCCGGCTTCGAGCGTGTTCGTGCCCCGGACCATGGACTCGTAGATCTTCGTGCGTCCCTCGACGTCGTCGGACTTGACGGTCAGGAGTTCCTGCAGGATGTACGCGGCGCCGTACGCCTCGAGCGCCCACACCTCCATCTCGCCGAACCGCTGACCGCCCGTGCGGCTCTTGCCGCCGAGCGGCTGCTGCGTGATGAGCGAGTACGGCCCCGTCGCACGCGCGTGGATCTTGTCGTCCACCAGGTGGTGCAGCTTCAGAAGGTACATGAAGCCGACGGTCGTCTTCTGGTGGAACGCCTCGCCCGTGCGCCCGTCGTAGAGCTGGATCTTGCCGCCCTGGGGCATCTCGGCCAGCAGCTCGCGGTGGTCCGGCCACTCGCTCTTCGATTCCAGATCCGCCCAGCGATCGCGGACAAACTCGTTCGCCTCGCGGACCGCCGCGTGAATCTCGTCCTCGAGCGCCCCGTCGAACACGGGCGTGACGGCCTGGAACCCGAGCACCTGCGCCGCCCACCCGAGGTGCGTCTCAAGAATCTGCCCGACGTTCATGCGGCTCGGCACGCCCAGCGGGTTGAGCAGGACCTGGACGGCGGTTCCGTCGTCCATGAACGGCATGTCCTCTTCAGGAACGACGCGGGCGATGACGCCCTTGTTGCCGTGACGCCCGGCCATCTTGTCGCCGGCCGACAGCGTGCGCTTGGTGGCGATGTAGACCTTGACCATCTCGAGCACGCCCGTGGGCAGCTCATCGCCGCGCTTCATGTGCGCGACCTTGCGCTTCTTCTCCGTCTCGACCGCCGAGATGCGCGGCCAGAACTGGGCGTGGATCGTCGAGGCCTGCTCCTTGGCCTCCTTCGAACCCTTGACCCATTTCATGTTGAACGTCTTGATCTGCTCAAGAATGACCTCGGGGATGTCGCTGGCGCCCACCTTCTGGCGGGTCATCGGGTCAACCATCTCAGAGCCCGTCGCGCTCTCGATGGCGTCGGTCATCTCCTTGAAGATCTTGATCGCCTGCGTGTCCTGCTCGGACTCGTACGCCTCGATCTGCTGCTTGAGCTCTTTCTTCTGCGTGTCGTTCATGTGGACACGGCGCGAGAACTTCTTGGCGCCGATGACAACCCCGTCCACACCCGCAGAGACCTCGAGGCTGTCGTTCTTCACATCCTCGCCCGCGCGACCGAAGATCGCGTGCAGCAGCTTCTCCTCCGGGGTCAGCTCGGTCTTGGACTTGGGGCTGACCTTGCCGACGAGGATGTCGCCCGGCCCGACGCGGGCGCCGATGCGAATGACGCCCGACTCGTCGAGGTTGCGCAGCATCTTCTCGGAGACGTTGGGGATGTCCCGGGTGAACTCCTCGCGCCCGAGCTTCGTCTCGCGGATCTCCACATCGAACTCGTCGATGTGGATGCTCGTGAAGACGTCGTCCTTGACGAGGCGCTCCGAGATCACGATCGCGTCCTCAAAGTTGTACCCGTCGAAGGTGTTGAACGCGACCATCACATTCTTACCGATGGCCAGCTCGCCCATCTGCGTCGAGGCCCCGTCGGCGATGATCTGGCCCGTCTTGACCTTCTGCCCCGGCTTGACCACCGGGTGCTGGTTCAGGCACGTCCGCTCGTTGAGCCCGACGTACTTGCGCAGCACATACTCATCCGCGTTATCAACAAGAATCCGCTCGGCATCGACGTACGTCACCGTCCCCGGTCGCTCCGCCTTGACGACCATGCCCGAGTTCATACCCACCGGCAGCTCCATCCCCGTGGCAATGCACGGCGGGTCCACCCTGATCAGCGGCACCGCCTGACGCTGCATGTTCGAGCCCATCAACGCACGGTTGGCATCGTCGTGCTCGAGGAACGGAATCAGCGCCGCCGAGATCCCCACGATCTGCTTGGGGGAAATGTCAACATAGTTGACTTCCTTGGGCGGAACCTCGGCCAGCTCGCCGTCGATCCGGGCGAGGACCAGCCCCTCCCTGATCTGGCCCGACGTGTTGAGCACGTCGGCCGGGGCGAGCACGGACCGCAGCTCCTCGTCCGCCCGGAGGTGAACCGTCTCACCCGTGAGCTTGCCGTTCTTAACCACGCGGTAAGGCGTGCGCAGGAACCCATACTCATCCACAGACGAGAAGATCCCCAGCGAAACGATCAGACCAATGTTCGTGCCCTCGGGCGTCTCGATCGGACACACCCGCCCGTAGTGCGAGATGTGAACGTCCCGCACCTCAAAGCCGGCCCGCTTGCGGTTGAGCCCGCCCGGGCCAAGGGCCGAGAGGCGGCGCTCATGCACCAGCGAGGACAGCGGGTTCGTCTGGTCAACAACCTGCGACAGCTCACTGCGACCGAAGAAGAAGTCGATGGCGCTGCTGATGGACTTGGAGTTGACCAGGTCCGCGATCTTCGTCACCTCCTCGGGATCCTTGACGCTCATGCGCTCCTGAACGGTGCGCCGGAGCTTGAGGAAACCCTTGCGGAGCTCCTCGACGCCCAGCTCGTCGAGCGTGCGCAGGCGCCGGTTGCCGAGATGGTCAATGTCATCGACGTTCGCGACCGGGCGCTGCGTGTCGGGATCAAGGCGGTTGGATCGCAGGTCCAGGATGTACTGGATAACGCGCAGGAAATCCTCGCCCCGGATGAACATCATGCTCTCGGGCGTGTCGAGGTTGAACTTGCGGTTGATGCGGAAACGCCCGACCTTGCCCAGGCGGTAGCGGTTCTCGTCGAAGAACTTCTCGTGGAAAAGCTGTCGCGCCTTCTCGACCTGCGGCGGGTTGCCCGGGCGCAGGCGGGAGTAGACCTTGAGCAGCGCCTTCTCGTACTCGCCCTCGACGCCGTTGATCCCGTCAAACTGCTCGAGACGCTCCTCGGCGATCGAGTTGAGAATCAACGAGTCCGACGGGTTCTGGACCACCTTGATCGTCTTGAGCGAGCTGCTGCGGATCGACTCGGCGGCTTCCTCGCCGATCTGACGACCGACATGCACCAGCTCCTCGCCAGACTCCGTATCAATGATCGACGCCGCGGCCCAGTCCTCCTCGTGGACATCCGCCGCCTTGATCTCCGTCACCTCGTAGAACAGACTGATGATCGCGTCCGTCGTCGCGACCGACTCATCGAGGCACCGGAGAAACGTTGTCGCGGCCAGCTTCGTGGACTGGTCGATCTTCATCGCCAGCACGTCCTTCTTCGTCACCTCCAGCTCGATCCACGACCCCCGCTCCGGGATCACCCGCGCCGAGTGCAGCGGGCGGTCGCCCTCGCTCGTGAGGATCGAGAAGTCCACGCCAGGCGAGCGGTGGAGCTGGCTGACGATGACGCGCTCGGCGCCGTTGACGATGAACTCGCCCCCGCCCATCATCACCGGGAACTCACCGAGGTAAATGCCCTCTTCCGGCAGGTCCCCGTGGGTCTCGCGCTTGAGGCGCAGGTGCAGCTTGAACGGCAGCCCATAGGTCAGGCGCAGCTCGCGGCACTCGTCAGATGTGTATCGCGGAGTCTCCAGCTCGTACTGGATGTACTCGAGCTTCATCGTCTCGTCGTAGCTCTCGATCGGGAAAATCTCCCGCAAGAGCGACTCGAGGCCGATATCGGCTTTACGCTTATCCGGCTCAGCGCCGTACTGCAAGAAACGCTCGTACGCGTCCCTCTGGACCTGCGTCAGGTTCGGGATGGTCGTCCCGTCGCCCCGCTTGGAAAAGTCGCGCACCGCCCGCTGATGCGCATCATCGCGCACTGATGTACTGGCCATCTAGTCCCTCACGATGGGTCGGGAACCACCCCGGCGGCAGCATGAGCCGCTGGCGTGTCGTCCAAGGAATTTTTCTGCTGCTGGCCCCGCGCCGCGCCCAATCGAACATGGTAGCCCATTGGGAGCGCACTTGCCACTCACGCCCGTCCGGGAATATCCCGTCAGGGCGACACCACTCGCCCGCTCTGACCTCCGCAGAGTCCGCGTCAATGCAACTCCGTGCTCGCTGATCGGAGCCAATTCTACCCGATCCTCCCCCAAGGCGCCAGCCCTGAGATCGCCGGATCATCGAACAATACCGCTCATAATCCTAAAATCGAGACGCCCCCTGTCGAGAGCGTCTCGCGTTTCGGTCGGATCCAGGCCCGATCGAGTACGCCCTTAGGCGAGCTCGACCTCGGCGCCGATCTCCTTGAACTTCTCGGCCATCGCCTCAGCCTCCTCCTTCGACAGGCCTTCCTTGACCTTCGAGGGGGCGCTGTCCACGACTTCCTTGGCCTCCTTGAGCCCCAGAGCCGTGATCTCGCGCACCAGCTTGATGACCTTGATCTTCTCGCCGCCCACACTCTTGAGCACCACGTCGAAGTCCGTCTTCTCCTCGGGCGCAGCGTCACCGCCGCCGCCAGCCATGACGACCGCCCCGCCCGCCGCGGCCTCGATGCCGTAGGTGTCCTTCATGTAATCACCAAGGTCCACCGCCTCCTTGAGCGTCAGCCCGGAGAGCTGGTCGCCCAGGTCGGAAATCTTCTTGTCGAACTCTTTCGCTGTCGCTTCGTCGCTCATCACAAACCACCTTTCACGCCGGGCACATCGCCCGGCACTCACACTCGCGTCCAAGAGGGGACGGCACGTCGCCGCCTCTTTCACCCACCCCCGCAGGGGTCCCGGGCCAGTCGGACGTCGGATGTCTCGAACAGGCATCAGGGATCCGGCAATAGGCAACAGCTTCTGATGCCCGATGCCTAATCCCTGATGCCTTCTTTTCTACACCTTGCTGATCTCCTGCCCGCTCTCGAGCTTCTCCTCGATCGCCTTGATGATCCCGCCCAGGCCTGCGCCGGGGCCCTTGATCGCGCCCACGAGCGTGCGCCCCGGGCCCAGGATCAACGCCACGTCCTCGGCGATCGCCTCGTCGCGCGTCGGGAACTTGGCCAGGCGGTTGACGCCGTCCTCACCCGCGTACAGCTCGCCGTCGAGGATCGCGCCCTTGAGCTCGATCTCCGGGAACTGCTTGACAAGATCGACGATCTCTCGCGCCACCTCGACAATCGACTCGGCGCCGTACACGATCGCGTTCGAACCCGTCATCACTTCCGACAACGACCCGATCGCCCGCTCGCCGAACGCGTTGCCGAACAGCTTGTTCCGCACGATCGTCACCCGGATGTCCTTCTCGCGAAGGTCCGAACGGATCTTGGTGTTGTTCGTCCCGCTCACACCCCGCAGCGAGATGATCGCGGCCTCTTCCACACCATCGAGCTTCTCGAGGTACTCGCGGACCAGCATTTCCTTCACAGGCTTCGACATCGCTGATCCTCCTTTACTCGCTTGCGACAGATTCGAACGCCACCTGGACGCCCGGCGTCATCGTGCCGCACACGGTGATCTTCTTGACATACTCACCCTTGACGCTCGATGGGCGCGCCCGCTCGATCGTCTCGGCGAAGTGGTTGTAGTTCGCCACCAGATCATCCTCCGGGAAACTCATCTTCCCGATGACCGCGTGGATGTTCCCGCCCTTGTCCGTCCGGTACTCCACCTTACCCGCGGCGAACTCCGCCACGGCCTCGGCGACCTTGGGCGTCACCGTCCCGTTCTTCGGGCTCGGCATCAGACCCTTCGGCCCCAGCGTCCGGCCCAGCGTCGAAATCTCACGCATCATGT
>JAJRXR010000078.1 GCA_024276195.1 Planctomycetota bacterium | reverse complement strand
GGGGCTTCGCGGGCCAGGGCCGCGCCCATGGCCTCGCGGGCGGCCAGCACGTTCTGGCCGAAGACATCGCTGGCCGGGTTGGCAAAGTAGACATGCTCGAAGACGCACATCGCGCGTCGGTAGGCCTCGCTGGCGAACCTGCGGGAGCTCACGCCGTCGTCGGAGAGTGTCACAATCTCGCCCGGCTCGATCTCGCGGACGAACCGGGCTTCGAGCACGTCGAAGGCCACGGTTTCGCTTGCGACCACCGCCCGCCCGTCGGCGAGTTCGCCGAGCACCAGCGGGCGGAAGCCCCAGGGGTCGCGGGCCGCCTCGATCCGGTCGGGGAACAGGAAGACGACGCTGAACGCGCCCTGAAGGCGGCGCAGCGTCGCGGCGAGCGGGTCGCTCGTCGATCGCTGCTCGGGCGAGGCGAGCAGATGGATCATCACCTCGGTGTCGCTGGTCGTGTGAAACAGGCGCCCAGCCTCGCCGAAGATCCGGCGCAACGCCTCGGCGTTGACCAGGTTCCCGTTGTGCGCGACCGCGACCTCGCCCTCGATGTAGCGTTCGATCAGGGGCTGGGCGTTGCAGGGCTCGCTGCCGCCGGCGGTGGAGTATCGGTTGTGCCCGATGGCGCCGCCACGCAGGTTGGCGCCCGGGCTGGCGCCCGCCCCTTCGCTCGGGCCGTGCCCGCGCAGCTCAGCCAGCACGCGCTTGGTGTAGACCTCGGGCACGAGCCCCATGCCGACGTGCCCGCGGATCCGCTCGCCGTCGGAGACGGCGATGCCGGTCGATTCCTGCCCGCGGTGCTGCTGGGCGTAGAGCCCCATGTACGTCTGCTGCACCGACTCGGCGCTGCCCCACACCCCGAAGACCGCACACTTCTCCTTGCCCTTGTCCCCGACTGATCGAGGGCGCATCGGTCCCAGCACGTCCAGCGGGATCCGGCGGGGCGGTCTCTGATCGGGCACGGCAAGCTCTCGCGATCGGTGACTATGGGCAGCGGCAACGAAGCATAGCGGCCCACCCCTTCCTCTCCCGCCCTCCCCCCGGAGGGTGGGGCTTCCAGCCCCACCGCGCCCAGCCACCTTCCACTACCCCTGACCACTTCCATCCTCCCTTCTCCCGCTTGACCCTCCCCCCCGCCCCCCCTTGAATCACCCCTTGGGCATCGAAATGCCCGGACCGGACGCAGACCGAAGCCTCGGCCCCCTGCCCGGTCGCTGACCAACCCAGCACCCCGCGCCTGTTGCGTGCGGGGACGGAAGAAAGGAAAGGCCCCATGGCCAACTACACCGGTCCCAAGGTCCGTCTGTCCCGACGCGTCGGCGTCCCCATCGCCGACATCCCCAAGCACACCTCCAAGCGCCAGCTCAACGCCCCGGGCATGCACGGCTACCGCGGTCGGCGCCTGCGTGACTACGGCATCCGACTCCAGGAAAAGCAAAAACTCCGCTACCACTACAACGTCATGGAGAAGCAGTTCAAGCGCACCATCGACCAGGCCAAGCGAGGCCAGGGCAACACGGGCGAGCTGATGCTTCAGTACCTCGAGCGACGCCTGGACAACTGCATCCGGCGCATGGGCGTCTCGCGCACCATCTGGGGCGCGCGCCAGATGGTCGCCCACGGGCACGTGCTCATCAACGGCAAGAAGGTTGACCGCCCCTCCTACCGCGTCTCCATCGGCGACACCATCACCCTCAAGCCCAAGATCCACAAGCTCGCCCAGGAGTCCATGGAGACCATGGGCGGGCACGAGATCGGCGCCTGGATCGACTTCAACCCCTCCGAGCTCACCGCCAAGATCGTCTCTCTGCCCACCGCCGACCAGATCCCCTTCGACGTCAATACCAACCTCATCATCGAGTACTACGGCTAAAACCGCCACCCCCTCGCACGCGCTTGGCGCCTGCGCGATCCATCGCGAACCCTCGGGAGCCCCCGAGGGTTCGCCTTTCACTCTCGAACCCAAGGGCACGGAGCCACCATGCTCAAGTTCCTCCGCAAGTACAACCTCATCATCATGGTCATCGGCGGCTCGCTGCTGATGGTCGTCTTCCTCCTCCAGCCCATCCTCACACGCCTCTCGCCCGACCCGGGCAAGCGCAAGGCGGCGACCATTGGCAGCACGGTCATCACGCGCGCCGAGCTGGCCGACGCCTCACGCGACGTCAACATCCTCGAACGCTTCCTCCCGTTTCTGATCTTCAACCTCCGCCTTGAAAATGACTCCGACCATTACCTGCTCCTGCTCCACGAGGCCGAGCAATCCGGGTTTGTCGGCGAAGCCGGCGACGGCGCCTCCTGGCTGCCAGAGCTCGCCGCCGAACAAGCCCGCATCCAGGCCGCACGCACGCTCCGCCAGCAGGGCATCCCGGATCAGTATCTGGACCAGTTCCTCAACTCCCCGGCCCAGATCCAGCAGATCGCACTGCAAGCCGTCGAGATCCTTCCCCAGCTCAACAACCACCGCATCAACACCGCGGGCGGGTACGGCGTCCCCGTTGAGCGCCTCGACCAAGCCCTGGCCAACGCACGCGGCATCACTCGCCTCCGCGCCGAGTACAACACCGCCATCCGACTCTCCGATCGCCAGGCCATCAGCGAAGCCAGCAAGGACATGAACTCCGCCGTCGCGGACATCATCACGCTCGGCGCCGATCTCTACAAAGACGACATCCCCGAGCCCACCGAGGCCCAGCTCCAGGCCCACTTCGACGAGTTCGCCGCGGAGATCCCCGGCTCGGGCGACATGGGCTTTGGCTACCGCCAACCCCCCTCGATCAAGCTCGCCTGGCTCACGCTCGACCCGGCCCCGATCGGCGCCGCGCTCGAGCTTGATCCGGTCGAGGTGCGCAAGCGCTACGCCCAGGACCGGGACCGGTACCCGGGCGAGTTTGCTGATGAGAAGCTCGCGATCGAGACCGAGATGCGCCGCGCCCAGGTCGAGAACCTGATGGTCGAGGCGGACCAGATCATCCGGCGTGAGGTGCTCGCCTCGACGCGCCGCCTCCCGAAGGACGACGAGGGGTACGCCGTCCTGCCCGATGACTGGGGCCAGCTTCGCCCGCGTTGGTCGATCATCGCGGCAGCCGTTGCCGAGCAGCTCGAAGAATCCGCAGGGGTCCAGATCCCCCGCCCCGAGGTCCAGTCGCTCAGCGCCGACTGGCTCTCGGCCTCAGAGATCAGCCAGATCATGCCCATCGGTCGCGCCGGCATCCGCATGGGCGCCCAGACCGTTCCCGTCTACAACCTGCCCGCGATCGTCCGCGAGAACAAGACGGGCGTGGAATCGCCGCTCAAGGTCCAGGTCGGGATACCGATGATCGAGACCCCGGGCTTCGAGCCCGGCGGACGGCGTTTCTACTTCACGATCCTCGACGCCCGCCCCGAGTCGCCGCCCGACTCGCTCGATGATGTCCGCGAGCAGGTTCTCGCCGATGTCCGCGAGAAGCTCGCGTACGAGCGTCTGCTCGCAGAGCAAGACCGCCTCGTCGAACTGGCCCAGACCGACGGGCTCGTCGCGATTGAGGCCCACTTTGCGACCAACACGGGCGAGCCCAAGCTCGACGACGAGGGCAATGAGATCCCGCTCGGCGAGAACTTCGGCCCCAAGGTCGATCACATGGTCCAGCTCCGGCGTTCCGACATCCGCTCGCTCGTCCGCCCGCGTCTGATCGACGGACGCCTGCAGCAAGCCGATGTGCGAGAGGCGATCATCGAGGCCGCCGCCGAGCGTCTCGATCCCACCGCCCCGATCGGCTCCAGCCCGCAGGCCGAATCCATCGTCGCGGCCAGCGACCCGAGCGCACGCCTGCTCGTGATCGCGCGCCTCAAAGCCTTCCGCCCGATGACGGTCGAGGATTTTCGCCCGCGCTCGGCCTCGCTGGCGCGCACGGTCTCGATGAACCTGCTCGTCGCCGCGATCGAAGAGGACGACATCAACCCGTTCAGCTATGCCGCCATCCGCGAGCGTCTGAACTATGTCAAGGTCAAACGCGACGACGACTATGACTTTGACGACAGCGCCGACGACAGCGCCGAGGACGAGCCGGCGGACGCCCCTGCGGAGGGTTGACGGTCTTGAGGCCTTGGCGCCCGATTGATCCGGCTTGCGCTACACGCGAGCCCGGGTCCACCCGCCGAAAGCGAAACGGGCGCTGAAGATCAGGCACCGGATCAGCAGTTCGCCGCAGAGTCCGATCCAGAGTCCGTTCAGGCCCCAGTCCACGGGCGAGGGGTTGACGAGAATGGAGCCATCGGGCAGCGGGATGTCCACGCCGCTGAGCAGGTACGCCGCGGGCAGGCGGACGAGGTAGGTCACGCCCCAGGTCAAGACCATGACTGCCTTGACATCCCCGGCGCCCCGCATCGCCGCCCGGAAGACGATCGCAAACCCGAACGGCGCCTGGTCCACCCCGCAGATCACCAACAGCATCGGCGTGTGCTCGAGGTGCTCGGGCTGATCCGAGAGCATGGCCGTGATCTCGTGAGGCCAGGCGACAAACACCCCGCCGACCACGCCCATCACCCCCGCGGCCAACCACGCACAGCGCAGCACCGCCGCCCGGGCCATGGCCTCGCTGCCTGCGCCGATGTACTGCCCGGCGAGCGTCGCCGCGGCCATCCCCATGGCGAACCCGGGCAAGAAGCTGAACGCCTCGATGCGGATGCCGATGATGTGCGCCCCGAGCAGGCCGTTCCCCCCACCCCGCGCGACCGACTGCGCCCCGAGCAGCCCCACCATCACGATCACGAGGAAGTTGCCGATCCACATCCCGAACGTCTCGAAGAAGTTCGGCAAACCCAGGCGAACCAGGCGGCGCACCGTGTGCCAGTGGGGCGAGAGCCAGCGACGCTTGAGCGTGATCCCCCAGCGCCCGTTGAGCGCCATCCACACCATGATCGCCCCGCCCGTCACGTCCCCCACCACCGTACCCAGCGCGATCCCCGTCACACCCATATTGAAGTTGAACGGGTTGCCGATGCCCTCGATCTCGTACCCCGACAGCGCATAGCTCACGAAGATGTTCACGATATTGCGCACGATCATCGCGATCAGCGGGCTCTTCGAGTCGCCCGCCCCGCGCGCGCACGCGATCATCACAAACAGCATCGACGCCCCGGGCGCCCCGAACGCGATCACACTCATGTACCGCTCGAACGCCTCGGTCGCCCCCTCGCTCATGCTCAGAACCACCGCGACGGGCGACGCGAGAAACCACACCGCTGCTCCGACGAACACACCAACCGCAATCGCCAGGATCACCGACTGCCCCAGCACCGCGTTGGCCACCCCGAGGCGCCCGCGCCCAACCGAGCGCGCGATGAGCGCCGTCGCCCCGACGCCCAGGGCCATCACCACCAGCCCGATGAACCACATGATGTAGCTCGCGCCGCCGATGGCGTCGGTCTCGTCAACGCCCAGCCCCGCAGCGAGCTTGGTGTCCGTCAGCCCGACGAGCGAGTTGAGAAAGCTCTCGATCATCACGGGCCACGACAGCACCCAGACCGCCTGCCACATGGTCAGCCCGGCAAGGCGCCCGGTTTTCAGGCGCCCATCGGGCGTCAGCCCGCCCGCCCCGCGGCGCACGCCCCTGGTCCCACCCCGGACCGCCGGCCCCTCGGTCAGCTCGACACTCTCGCACTCGAGCGGCTCGATCCGCTGGGGCTCGCCCCCGGGCGCCCCCCCCGCTGTGTCCTCCGCCTCGCGCCCCATCGATCCTGTCCTCCATGACCCAGCCGCGACACATCATGCCCAGCCGCGATCGTAGGCCCCCGCCTTTGCTCCCCCGCACGGGTGGATTCACGCAAAACAGGCCGGATGTAGCCCCCTATCAACCTGCGGCACAATTCAATATGCTGCCCCTTCAGACTCCGGCGCCCGGAGCGCCAACCTGAGACGGGGGATTTCATGCCAGACGGACCCGACAAAACCTGTGTCATCTGCGGGCAAGATTGCGCCGGACAACCGCGCATCAAAAACGACAAGGGCCAGTACGCGCACAAAGCCTGCGCCGCGAAGAAGCAGAACCCCGCGCCCGAGCCCACCGCGTTCGACGATGACGACGGGCTCGCGATGGGCGACCTGCTCGGCGACCTGGACCCCACCGCCGATGAGCCGGGCATCCGCGCCGCCTGCCCGTCGTGCGGGAGCTCGCTCAACGAGGGGGCCGTGGTCTGCATGAGCTGCGGGCACAACACCCAGACCGGCAAGACGCTCAAGTCCAAGGTCATTGTCCAGAAGGATCCGTCCGCAGCGGCGGGCGTCGCCGCCAAGGCGGGCGGCGCGGCCATACTCCCGGTTCTCTGGATCATCGGCGGGAGTATCGGCGGCGCGGTCGGCGCCGCCATCTGGGGCGCCATCTCCTACTACACACACTTCGAGATCGGCTTCATCGCGGTCCTCGTCGGATTCCTCGTCGGCGTGGGTGTCCACGTTTCCTCGATGGGTCGCGGCGCGGGCGTCATCGCTGGCGTTGTCGCCGCCGTAATTGCTCTCGCCTCAATCGGTGTCGGCAAGTACGCCTCGATCCACTTCCAGGTCAAGAGCTTTCTGGGTGAGACCAACGAGCTGATGGTAGATGCGATCGATATCAATGACGACTGGATCCTCACCAGCCACGCCGATGATGTTGCGACCGAGCGACTCGAGGGCGGTGAATCCATCGACTGGCCCCGCCCGGAGATGGTCGCCGAGGTGGCGCAGTGGCCCGACGACTATCCCGAGAGCATCCGGATCGCCGCGACAGCGCGTTTCGACGCCCTCTCCGACGATCAGATGCGTCAGCTCCGTGAACGCCTCGCCCAGGAGTTCTCGGATGAGTGGGGTGAAGAGGTCTCATACCGCGAGATTGATGACGAATGGGTCATGGGCGAGCTCGCCATGTCAACCGTGCGCGACCGCGTCAAGAATGGCGTGGCGCTCGACTGGCCCGATCCCTTGCTCGTCGTCAACGCCGCCTCGTGGCCCGATGATTATCCCGAAGACATCCGCGAGATCGCCCAGGCCAGGTTTGACGCGATGTCTCCCGAGGAGATAGACGCACTCCGCGAGGGCATGGCTTCGGCGAGGAACCAGGTGATGAGCACCATCACCGCCGCCGTCACCGAGGATGGGTTCAAGGACAGCTTCAATCTGTTCGACGTGCTCTGGCTCTTTCTCGCCGTCGGCGCCGCGTACGGCGTCGCTTCAAACGAGGGCATCAGCCTGGGCGACTGAGCACCCGTGCCACTGACCTGTCTTCAGGTCAGTGCCCCCCCTACCCCAGCAGCGCATCCAAAAGTTCCGGCACGCCCTTGCCGTGCGTCGCCACTGTCTCCACGATCGGACGCTTGCCCGCGACCTCTCGCAGGTCGCGCACCAGCTCGTTCTCGCCCGGGTTGTCGGCCTTGTTGCACACGAACAGGTCCGCGATCTCCAGGATCCCGGCCTTGTCCATCTGCACCGCGTCGCCCATCCCGGGGGTGAGCACCACCGCCGTCTGGTCCACGTGCTCGCGGATCTTTGTCTCGTTCTGGCCGGCGCCGACGGTCTCGACAAACACCGTCTCGAACGTATCAGCGCCCTCGTGCGTTCCGCCGATCAACCCGATGATCTCACCGAGCGAAGAATAATCTTCGCCGCCGATCGCCAGCGAGCGGTAGAAAACCCTTTCACCGAGGGAGTTGAAGTCCACGCGGAGGCGGTCGCCGAGGAGCGCCCCGCCCGTGATGGGGCTCATGGGGTCGAAGGCGATGACGGCGCACCGCCCGAGCCCGGACGCCGGGTCCGCCTCGCTGCGCCGTGTGTATTCGCCGACGAGCTGGGCCACCAGCGTGCTCTTGCCGGCGCCGGGCGAACCGGTGATCCCGATCACCCGCGTGGGCTTGCGCCGCGCGGCGCCAGCGCGGACCGCCTTGCCCTCGTGCGCCATCGAGATATCACGCGCCAGCTGCGCCGTGGCGTTGTCGCCCTCGATCTCGCTCATGTACGCCCGCGTCACATCGCGGACCGCCTCGACGACATCCAGCAGCCCGGTCCCGGTCGTGAAACACCGGCTGACCCCCGCTGCGAGCAGCTTGGGAATGTCTTCCTGCGGCAAGATCCCGCCCATCTGCACCGGGATATCCGGGCGCCCGACCTTTGTCAGTTGCTCGATGAGCCTCGGCCCGAGCGAGAGGTGCGAGTTGCTCATCATGCTCGCGGCGATGACGTCCACGTCCTCGTCCCGAGCAGAGACCGCCAGGCTTTTGGGCGTCTGCCACAGCCCGGAGTAGATCACATGCACGCCCGAGTCGCGCAGCGCCCGCGCGATCACCTTGACGCCGCGGTCGTGCCCGTCGAGGCCCATCTTGCCGAGCAGGACGCGCGGGCGGTGGTCCAGATCGCTGACGCGGTCTTTCTTCTCGAACTCGCTCGTCGCCGTCCCGAGGGTGGTGGCCATGGGTCTCGCTCAATCGCCGCCCGCACAACGGGGGCTCGGTGTCGCTCGCCCAACTGTAGGGTGCGATTCACGGCGCCTCGACGGCGCCCTCCCGCTCCGCCCGGAACACCCCGTTGGGCTGCATGAAGACCGCCGTCTCAACGTTCTCGCCATCGCCCCGCTCAAACCGCACCCGGAACCCGCTCATCCCCTTGATCTCGAACAGGTCCGCTTCGACCGGGGTCAGCTCGAACACCGGCTGGCCCGGGATCGAGGCGACCAGACGCTCGCCGCGCACCTCGAGCGTCACCTCCTGCCCAATCTCGAACCTGTACGTCCCGACATACCCGGCCAGCGCTTTCGCATCGAGCGTGACCCCGCTCCTTCGCTCGAAGACCACGGCTTCAACGCTCGGCTCCACCTGCCAGCGCACGCCGCGCACCGTGCCGTCAAACGCGGTGACAAACTGAACAAGCTGGTGGCGCAGCACCCGGTCGTCCGAATCGCCAAACCGGAAGACGTCGTAGTGCCAGTGCTCGAGCGGCGCCTCCATCTTGTTGACATGCGCGACGAGCGTGTCGCCATCGAGCTCGACCTCGATCACGCCGTACCCCGGGTGCTCGTAGCGCCCGCTGAACGCTTCGAGCGGGCGCGAGGGCGGGGCATCGCCTGCGCGGGTCGCCTCCAGGGCCTCGTCGGACTTGGCCTGCAGATCCTTGACCTTGGCCATCGAGGCGAGGGCTTGTGCGCTCCAGTCCTGCTCTTCGAGCCCGAGCATGCGATCGAGCACGTGCTGCATCGCGACCCCGGGCAAGCCCGAGTTTGAGTTGGTCAGGATCACAATGCCGAGCTGTTCGCCCGGGATGAGCGTCACGAGCGAGCTGAAGCCGTCGATGCCCCCGCCGTGGCTAACGCGCAGGTTCCCTCGGTAGATATCGACCATCCACCCGAGCCCGTACCCGAGCGAGGTGATGAGCCCGCCGGCGTCGGCGCTGGACATAATCATCTGCGCTTTGTGCATCTCGGTGAGCCCGGAATCTCCGATGATCTGCTCTCCGTTGGCGCCGCTCGCGCCGAGCTGCGCGATCAGCCACGCACCCATCTCAGTGGCCGACGAGTTGATCGACCCCGCCGGCCCCACCGCCGTGATCGGGCGGTAGTCGATCAGGCGTACCTCGTCATCGACCTCGAAGTAGGCCCTGGCGTGGTCCGCGTCGGCGGTGAGCGCCCCGATACTCATGGTGCTTCTGTCCATCCCCAGCGGCGCCAGGATTCGGCTCTGGACGTTGCTCTCCCAGCTCTCGCCCGTCACACGCTCGACGACCATCCCCGCGACCATGAACATCAGGTTGTTGTACTGCCACACGGAGCGCAGCCCCGCCGTGGCCTTGTGGCGCGCCATCATCGCGAGCAGCTCGTCGCGCGACGCCCCCTCGTTGCCGTACCACGCCAGATCGTGCCTGGGCAGCCCGGACCGGTGCGTCACCAGATCGCGGATCGTCATGGCCGACGCGCGCTCGGGCTCTTCGAGCGCGAACTCCGGCAGGTGCTCCTGCACCCGGTCGTCCCAGGTGATCTCGCCAGACTCCACAAGCTGCGCCAGCAGCATCGTGGTGAACGCCTTGGAACACGAGCCGATCGCGAACAGCGTGTCCTCCGTCGCCTCGAGCCCGCCCTCGCGGTCGCGCTGCCCAAACCCGCGGCTGAAAATAATCTCGCCCCCACGAACCACGCACACCGACGCCCCGGGAACATCCCACGCCTGGCGCGCCCCCTCGAACCACTCCGCGAACTCGTCCAGCTCCGCCGCGAGCGCCTCGCCCCGAACCCCGGTCGGCTCCAGGAACCACGTCGCGTTGAGCGCCCCCTGCGTAAACGCCCCGCCCATCCGCGAGGCGTCCTGCTCGACCTCGCCCGTGAACGTCGGGTCGCCAGGTATCCCGGGCAGCACAAACCCGATGCTCCGCCCATCGAGCGAGACACCCGTCAGCTTTCTGCCGATGAGCCCCTGAACCGCGATCGTCATCGACGCGCCCCAGCCATCGCCCTCGCGCTCGAACAGAACCTCGATCGGCAGGGCCGTCCCCGGGAGTGTGATCTCGCCCTCCCACACGCCGGAGATGTCGAGCTCCTGGGCAGGCGCGGGTCGCGCCAGCACCATCGCGGCCAGAGTGACACCAAGCGCCAGCCATCCACGTCGCGTCAGCATGCGAGCCCCTCCAGAGAGCCCGCAGATCGCGGGCGCCGTATGGAGAGTCTTACCGATTCAGGCGCCCCGCGTTTCACCCGCGCCCGCCCGGGCGCGACTTTGGGGATAGGCTCGCCCGTGCTCACGCTCTCGCTCATCGCCAGTGTGTACGCCGTGCTCAGCGTGGTGACGTTCATCGTGTTCGCGAGCGACAAACGCGCCGCCAGACGCGGGCGCAGGCGTGTGCCCGAGCGCACCCTCCACGCCCTAGAACTCGCGTGCGGCTGGCCCGGCGCCCTCCTGGCGATGCGCCTGCTCAGGCACAAGTCCAGCAAACGCCCCTACCGGACCGTCCTCTGGCTCATCATCGCGATCCATCTCATCGCCTGGGGCGCGCTCGCCTGGATCTGGCTCAACTGAGCTTGCACGCCTCAGACTCGGTGTCGTTGGCTCGTAATGAGCGCAGCGCCGGTGTTCAACACGCTCTATGGGCACCCCGCGCCGAAGGCCGCGAGGAATGCGGCGACATCGGAGAAGTCAAACGACCCGATCGGCGCCGCCAGATCCGCAGCGGGCTCCATCGCCCCGAAGGCGCCCAGGAACGCGGCGACATCGGAGAAATCCAGCGACCCGAACGGCTCGGCCAGATCCGCCGGCGAGCACCCGCCGCCCGCGACGAGCACCTCTCCAGGCCCGACGATGGTGTTGGTGAACAGCCCGTTGGGGCGGAAGCTGGCCCACTGGCTCGTGACCCAGATGTAGGTCTCGCCCGCGAAGAGCACCTGGGCGAAGGCGCTGGTCCCCTCGGGCACGCCGAAAGGTGAGAATCCGTTACCGAGCCCGTACTCGTGGATGTTGGTGATCGGGAGCGTGTCGTCGAAGGCGCCCATGTAGAGGATGGTGAAGTGGTCGTCGCCCGAGGCGAGGACGCTGGTGAAGTCGTACAGGCCCGAGCGGGAGACGGTAAAGCTCAGCGCGTGGTAGTCAACGGGACCAAGGCCCGAGACGCCGACGATTGAGAACGGGCGGTTCCAGCTGTTGCCCTGGCCCGTGCTCTCGGTGTACTGGTAGGTGATGTCCGGCCCGTCGGCGAGCAGGTGAACCTGGACATCGCGCAGGCCCGCGACGAAGGGCGCCGGCGCGCCAGAGCCGAACGCGAGCGACCACTCGCCGTTGGCGTCCACACCGGGCAGGCCCGTGAAGCCATCGCTCAGCGGGTAGCTGGCGATCGAGATCTCGCCGAACCAGGGGCTGGGCGAGGACGCGACCTGCCCGCCCGGGGCCGTCGCGCTGGCGGAGAACTCGACGGACCACGGGTATGTGCCCCCGCCGTTGTCCGCGACGACGGAGACGAACTGCCCGGAGAGCGCAACGCCCGTGACCGGAGTATTCACGCCCGAGAATGTGACATTGGCCAAGGCGCCCGTTGACGGAACATCAACATCGGTCAATGGGGCGCTGGCGACTACCTCGGGCGCCCCGACGGCGCACGCGGACAATGCGAGAACGAATACAACTGCGGCGCGCTTCAACATCTCAAGCTCCGTGGGTTTCTAGGGCGTGCAAAAAGGTCAATCCCAGGTGTTGGCGCCCTTGGTGGACTGCCCGTTTTCATTGGTCGAGGCGGACCGGTCCTCGCCCGGGGCGAAGTGGTCCTGGCGCCAGGATTCGGGGTACTCAACGTCGTCGATTCCGAGCGCGGCCTTCGTCGGGAACATCGGGCGGAAGGTGTCACACATGACCGCCAGCTCGTTGGTGAACTTGGCGCCGAGCGAGGCCTCGACCGTGCCCGGGTGCGGGCCGTGCGGGATGCCCTGGGGGTGGAGCGAGATGGAGCCAGACTCGATCCCGCGCCGGGCCTTGTAGTTGCCCTCGACGTAGTACAGGATTTCGTCGGAGTCGATGTTCGAGTGGTTGTACGGAACGACGATGGCCTCGGGGTGGAAGTCGAGCATCCGCGGGCAGAACGAGCAGATGACGAAGTTGTGCCCCTCGAAGGTCTGGTGGATCGGCGGCGGCAGGTGGACCTTGCCCACAATCGGGCAGAAATCGTCGATGTTGAACGTGTACGGGTAGTAGCACCCGTCCCAGCCGACGATGTCGAGCGGGTGGTACGGGTACATGTAGCTATGGATCTGGTCGCGGGCCTTGATGCGGACCTCGAACTCGCCCGTCTCGTCGAACGTCATCGGCTCCGTCGGTGGGTGCAGGTCGCGCTCGCAGTACGGCGCGTGCTCGAGAAACTGGGCCGTCTTCTTCGAGATGTAGCGCGGCGGGGGCAGGAAGTGGCTCGCGTTGCACGTCTCGAAGCCCACGAACTTGCCGAATGGCATCTCTTCTTTGGTGTACCCGCCGAACGCCTCGACGTCTGAGCCGTCGTCCGGGCGCTCGTCGAACTCGATGCGGTAGATCGTGCCCTTGGGCAGGATGAGGTAGTCCTTTTTGGCGAACTTGACGGCGCCGAACATGGTGTAGGCGATGCCCGAGCCGTAGTGGAAGAACAGGCACTCGTCGCCCTGCCCGTTTTTGTAGTGGTAGGCCACCTGCTCGGCGGGATTGCAGACGGACATCTCGACGTCGTCGTTGCCGTAGAGCACGATCCGCCCGGTGATGGCGTCACCCTCGGGCTTCATGTGCTGGGTCTTGGCGTGGCGCATGCGCATGACGCCCTGCTCGACGTACTCGGGCTTGGTGGAGTAGAGGCTTTTCCAACCGGAGACCTGGGTCGGGGGGTGGATGTGGTAGAGGGTGGAGCTTGGGCCGTCGAAGCCCTCGGTGCCGAAGAGTTCTTCGGAGTAGAGGGCGCCGTCGGGACGCCGGAACTGGATGTGGCGGGTCCGCGGGAGCTTGCCGAGCTTGGTGTAATACGGCATCGATCCGTCCTCGATCTTCCCTGCACTGGTCCTGGGGCGCGCTGGCCCGCAGCAGCGAGGGAGGGGGTTGTATTGGCGTCATTCTATCCGGACACCCATGGGCTGAACGAGCAAATCCCCGGAGGGGAGGGCTTCCAGCCCTCCCACAAGCGAGGCGCAACCGCTCGCGAGAGTGAAAATGGGAGGGCTGGAAGCCCTCCCCTCCAAGCCGTGTTATTCCCGAGCGGCGCGCGGGATGGAGACGGGGCTGCGGTAGCCGTCCCGGTCGTAGGCCCGGAGCCCGAACGCCCAGTTGTCCTTGCTCAGGTCCACCGTCGCCTCGGTGACATTGCCCACGTCGGTGCTGCGCTGCCAGACCGGGGATGTGGTCTCGCGCCAGACGACCTCGTAGCCCGCGATATCCGGCTCCGGGCGGGCGTCCCAGCGAAGCGTCGTGTCGTTGGCCAGAGAGGCGACGAGCACACGCACGTTCGCGGGCGAGCCGGGGGCGTTGGCCAGATGCACGAGCGAGGCGGCGTTGAGGCGCGTCACATCGGCAAGGTACCCCTCGTCCACGAACTCGGGCTCGTCGCCGTAGCGGACGCCGCTTTCCGTGCGGACGTTCTCGTGCTGGCGCTCGTAGGTCTCGTAGACCTCGCAGAAGCGGACGGCGGGCAGGCCCGCCTCGTTGAAGCCGGTGTGGTCTCCGCCGCGCAGGAATCGGTCCGGGCGGAAGACGAGCATCGGCTTGACGGGCAGGTCGTGGATCCGCGCGACCCGGTCGATGTAGCGAGCGATCTGTCGGCTCGGCGAGTCGCTCTCCGTCGCGTAGCGCCGGATCGAGCCGAGCTTCTTCATCGCGTCGTCGTCGCCCTGGAACAGGTTCGCGGGTAGGCCCTCAGAGAACAGGCGGATCTGATCCCGCGCCTCGCGCCCGCCGGGTCCTGTCGGATCCCCCACCACATCGCTGCTCAGACACGCGGCGACGTTCTTTCCGGCATCGGCCAGCGCCTTGGCGTGCAGGCGTGAGCCGAAGAGCCCCTGCTCCTCGCCCGCGACGGGCATGATGACCACCGTCGCATCGAGACGCTGCTTGGAGAGCACGCGGGCGAGTTCGAGGCACAGCGCCACGCCCGAGGCGTCGTCGTCGGCGCCGGGCGCATCCCCCTCGCTGTCGTTGGCGTCGAGGTTCCGCGAGTCATAATGTGCAATGACGTAGTACAGACGCTCGCGGGCCTCGGGCATCGAGCCGGGGATCTCGCAGACGACGTTAACAACATCGACATCCTCGAAGATCCGGCGCCCGTCCGCCTGGACGCGGTGGGTGTCGAATGAGATGCGCATCGCCTCGGCGCCGGTTCTGCCGCTCTCGCGGGCGATCGTCTCGAACTCGCGTTTGAGCCATCTGCGGGCGGCGCCGATGCCGCGGGTCTCGCTCTCGGTGTCTGACAGCGTGTGGCGAGTGCCAAAGCCCGCGAGCGTGTCCACATCCGCACGGATCCGCTCAGGCGAGATGGCGTTGACAACCTCGTCCACCTCGTCGAGCATGACACGCAGCACGGCGTCGATCATCGAGCCCTTGCCGTCGAGCCCGAGCGGAGCCGCAACGTGCATCGCCTCGCCCAGCGCCATGCCCTCGCCCGAGGCCAGGTGCGTCGCGAGCAGGGCCGAGGCCCGGGTTCCCGAGGCGCAGTGGAGCAGCACCGGATCCTGCGTCGAGCTGATCGCATCCGAAACGCGCCGCACATCATCGTCACTCAACGACGACGCACCGAGCGGGACGTGGACATACTCCAGGCCCAGCTGCGCCGCCAGACGGTCCTCGTGGTAGCCGACGTACTTGTCCATCTCGGACTCTCGCCGGAGGTTGATCACCGTCGCCCCGCCCATGTCGGCGAACTCGCGCAACGCCTCCGGGCTGGGCTGGGCCGAGATGTAGACCCGCCCGGACCGGCGCTCGAGGTCCAGACGCTCGGCGCCCGAGCGGAACGCTCGCTCCCCGGTCTCGGCCCGCTGGTGCGAGCACGCCCCGCCCAGGGTGATCGTGAACAGGGCGACAACGACGACAGCGGATCGAATGCGGATATTCATGGCCCGATGCTACCTGTCGCAGGACGCCGCCACAACCGCAATCACCCCGTTCGATCGAGCGCCAAGACAATCACTTCCGCACATGCGCCGGGAGAGCACTGACCCGGGGACGGGTGAGCAGCACAAGTCCCCCCTAGAGTGACCCATGAGCACACCGCACCCCGGTCGTCGTCTGCGTGAACTGATGGACAAGAGCGTCGTCGCGGCGCCCGGCGCCTTCAACGCCCTCGTCGCCCGCGCGGTCGCCCAAGCGGGATTCGAGGCGTGCTACGTCTCGGGCGGGGCGACGAGCGTCGCGGCGGGCGTGCCGGACGTCGGGCTGCTGACGCTGGACCACTTCGCTCGCGTCGTGCGGGAAGTATGCGACGGCTCGGGCCTGCCCGTGATCGCGGACGCCGACACGGGGTTTGGCGAGGAGGAGATGGTCCGGCGCACGGTGATCGAGTACGCCCGGGCGGGAGCGGCGGGGCTGCACATCGAGGACCAGGTCTTCCCCAAGCGGTGCGGACACCTCGACGGCAAATCACTGATCCCGATCGAACAAGCTGTGAGCAAAGTCCAGTGGGCGGCCAAGGCGAGCCAGGACTGCTCGGGAGGCGAGTTCATCGTCTGCGCCCGCACCGACGCCAAGGGCGTCGAGGGGTTTGACGCAGCGGTCGAGCGGGCCAGGGCGTACGTTGAAGCGGGCGCCGAGATGATCTTCCCGGAGGGGCTGGCGAGCGAGGACGAGTTCGGGCGGTTCAGCGAGGCGATGAAGACGGGGAGCCCCTCACCCCAACCCTCTCCCCAGAGGGGAGAGGGAGCAGGACCATATCTGCTTGCGAACATGACGGAGTTCGGCAAGACGCCGCTGATCCCGCTGGAACGATTCGGCGAGCTGGGGTACCACCTGGTGATCTACCCCGTCACGACGCTGCGCGTGGCGATGGGCGCGGTCTCGCGGGCGCTGGCGGAGCTGAAGAAGACCGGCACGGTCGAGGGGTTCGTGGGCGAGATGCAGACGCGGGAGGAGCTGTATGACTTGGTGGGATACACGCCCGGGACGGCGTGGGAGTTTCCTGCGGGATGAGAAAGAGACTCACAAGGCGTCGTCAGGTGCTCTACTGCACGCTATTTGGACTTCTCGCGACCATTGCTGTTGCGATTATTCCGTCGAACACACCGTATCTCCGTAGCTGGTTAGATAGCCCATGGAGAGAGGCCGGATACTTCACCAGTTACGATCGCCGGTTCAGAACGATCCACCATCGAGGCTATGTACACGAGTTCCTCACTGTGACAAAGTTTTTCATGCCGTCTATTGGAGTAGATCCACCTGAAACGGAAACGTTTTTACTCTGCGAGCCAGCAACCGAGTTGCGGGCAAAACGGCTACTACGCCGCCATGACAATCTAAGAGTTGGCGACGCATTTGGCGGAGGGGACCATCGGTTTGGTTTCCCGTTCCGTTCCCTTGAATGCTCAATTGCTGGCCAGGGCGCCAATGACTATCAGGTTTCGGGGGGCTGGTTTCTAATCAATGCTCACCCGCTCGATCCCAGTCGAGTCGGACGGAGGTCCGACGGCCTACCCGACTGGATCATCATCCCCTTTCGAGTTCGGCCCATTGGGTTCGCCCTGGACGTTTCTATTTTCGCGATCATGGCCTGGATTGTCCCAATGTCCGCGCTCTCAGCTCGGGGGCGCGTACGCCAGCGCCAAGGGCGCTGCCCCACCTGCGCCTACGACCTCGCCAACGACTACCGCTCCGGCTGCCCCGAGTGCGGCTGGAGGCGTGAGAAGAGCGCTGCCGCGCCCTGATCTCCGACTCCGAACTCCTCCCCCTCGTGGCACGGGCGTCCCGCCCGTGTACTCGTGATTTCTCTTCATTCTCCCTATCTTGCGCGAGGAAGAAGGCACGAAGAAGGGAAGACCGAGATCACGGGCGGGACGCCCGTGCCACAAGAGGTGGAGTACGAGGGAGGAACGAGGGGTGAGGGCGCCTCCTATAATCCGCTCCACTCACCAAGGAGGACCGATGAGCACCAGCACCCCCACCCCCCCCACGATGGCCAAGGGCCTCGAGGGCGTTATCGCCGGCGAGAGCGCCATCTGCAAGGTCGAGCAGGACGCGCTGATCTACCGCGGCTACGAGATCGCCGATCTCGCGGCCAACGCCTCGTTCGAAGAGGTCGCGTACCTCCTGCTTAAGGGCGACAAGCCCAGCACGAGCGAGCTTGAGGCCTTCAACAAGATTCTCATCAGCGAGCGGGGCCTGCCCGAGACGGTCCGAGAGTTTCTCATGACCTCGGGCGAGCTGGTGAAGAACAACAGCGCGGTGCCGATGGACATCCTGCGCACGGCGGTCTCCATCCTCGGGCACCTCGACCCCGAGTGCCAGGACATCACCCCCGAGGCGAACCTGCGCAAGTCGATCCGCCTGCTGGCCAAGACGCCGACGATCATCGGGCACATGCAGAACTCGATCGACGGGCGCGAGTTCATCGAGGCGGACGACTCGCTCAGCCACGCGGCCAACCTGCTGTGGATGATGACGGGTCAGAAGCCGACGCCCGAGGCCGTCAAGGTCATGGATGTGAGCCTTGTTTTGTACGCCGAGCACGATTTCAACGCGAGCACGTTCACGGCGCGGGTGATCGCGGGGACGCTCAGCGACATGCACGGCGCCGTCACTGGCGCGATCGCAGCGCTCAAAGGCCCGCTGCACGGCGGGGCCAACGAGGCGGCGATGGAGATGCTCTCCGAGATCCGCAAGGACATCGGCCCCGAGAACGACGCGGGCAAAATCCAGGCGTGGATGGACAACGCGTTCACCACCAAGCGCAAGCTGATGGGCTTCGGGCATCGAGTATACAAAAATGGCGACCACCGGGCGCCGATCCTGCATGCGCTGGGGCGCAAGGCGGCCGAGGCGCGCGGCGAGGAGTTTGTCCGCCTCTTCGAGCTGGGCGAGGCGGTGCAGACGATCATGGAAGAGCAGAAGAAGATCTTCCCGAACGTCGATTTCCCGTGCGGGATGACGTACTTCACGATGGGGATTCCGGTTCCTCAGTACACGCCGATCTTCGTCGCCAGCCGCATGTCGGGCTGGTGTGCGCACATCAGCGAGCAGCACGCCAACAACCGCCTGATCCGCCCGCGCGTCGCGTACACGGGGCCAGAGCTGCGGACCTGGAACGGGTGACCTAAACCGAGCCGGGAGTGCCAGCGACCACGGGAATCCGGTTCGTGGGTATTGACCTCCTGTCGCTCTCCTTGGTCGCTGGCGCTCCCGCTCTGAGTTGTTTGCGACCGGCGCCTCGGAATGTGCGCCGGCGATCTCCGAACAAGCCTTGTGGTACGCTCTGAGGACGATGGGGAACCGATGATCACGATTATCTGCGACAACTGCGAGCGGGAGCTCGAGCTCGAGGACAAGGCCGCGGGGACGAAGGTCGCCTGCCCGCACTGCGGCGACATCAACCGTGTCCCCGAGGCGAGCGCCGAGGCGGCGGCCCCCGCGCCGGACAAGGCAACGGCCGCTGGGCTGCCGGCGGACTCTGGCCCGGAGCAGACCGTCCGCACCCTCCGCCCGTGCATGGTCAGGGCGAGGCCGCTGAGCTTCAGCGGCGTAGCGCTGGGGATGATCGCGGGGTTGGTCGGCGTGGTGATGGGGCTGAGCACCGAGGGGCGGACGTGGCTGGCGATCCTGGGCGGGTTTGTCGCGGTCGTGGGGTTCGGGGTGTTGTTTGTCTGGTGGCTCAAGACCATGTCCGCCGCGCTGGTCATCACCAACAAGCGGACGATCCAGAAGAAGGGCATCCTCGCGCGATCGAGCTCTGAGGTGGTCCACGACAACATCCGCAACATCCAGATCGACCAGACCTTCTGGCAGCGGGTCTGGGGCGTGGGGTCGATCGGGATCTCCAGCTCGGGCCAGGACGGCATCGAGATCCAGCTCAACGACCTCAAAGGCCCCGGCGAGATCCGCAAAGTCATCGACCTCTACCGCCCCCTCTAGCCCGCCTTTCCTGCGGGCTGGACGCGGCGCGTCGGGTCGGGTTCAATACGCATGCCCCGGAGGCTCGGGGCGGGAGAAGGGCAGGAGGCCCGCAGCGTCATGAACCTGAAACACCTGAGCTTTCTGCACAAGCTGCGCCTCCGGGTGCTGGCGATTCTCGTCGGCTCGGGGCTTGCCGTCTTCGGGTTGCTGTCGCTCGTGTCGTGGCCTGCGCTGCCGATCATCGGGGTCGCGGTGATCACGGTCGCGGCGATGGTGCACCGCGTGACACACAAGCTCTCGGCGCCGACGTGCCACGCCTGCGGGCATGACCTGACCGGGCTGCCCGAGGCGTCGATCGGGCTGATCTGCCCGGACTGCGGCTCGGTGAACCTGCCGCTGCCCAGCCCGGAGCAGCGCGAGTCTCGCAAAGCCTGAGCCAGAGCACAGCGCATGAGAAAGGGCGCCCGCCGAGGAGGCGAGCGCCCGATTGGTGTTCTCAATCAGACCAGGAAGAATCAGTCGTCAGACTTCTTGGTAGACGCCTTCTTCTTGGTGGTGGTCTTCTTCTTTGCTGCGGGCTTGTCGGCGCCCTCGCCCTCCGCCTTCATACGTTCGTTGAAGTCGTCGGCGTTGACCTCCTCGATCTCGGCCTTGTCGAGGATGGCGTCGGTCGTCTTGTGCTCGCGGATCTGCTGGACGAGCGACTGGACGCGGTTGTTCTGGATCAGCTCCTGACGGAGCTTCTCCGGGCGCTCGCCGCGTTCGAGGGCGATCTGCGAGATCATGGCGTTGACTTCGGCCTCCTCGATCTGAACACCGAGGTCCTCGCCCGCCTTGGCCAGGATGAAGAGCATCTTCAGCTCGCGGACCGCGTCGGTCGCGCTCGCGGCGCGAAGCTCTGCGATGTGCTCTTCGATCTGCTGCACGTCGGCGCCGCGGTACATCAGCTCCATGCGTCGGCGTTCGAGGTTCCGTGCGGCTTGGCCTGCGGTCAGACGCTGGGGCAGCTCGAACTCCGTGTTCTCGAGCAGGTGCTTGATGACCTGCTGACGCATAACGGTCTTCTGCTGCGTCTCGGCCCGCTGCTGGAGGCGCGAGGACATGCCATCGCGGAGCTGAGCCTCGCTTTCGAGGCCGAACTTGGCGATGACGTCTGTCAGCGGAGCCGGGATGATCGTGTCCACCCGCTCGACGGCGAAGGTGATCGTCACGTCGGTCCCGCGGATCTCCTCGACCTCGTGGTTCTCGGGGCCTTTGACCTTGATCGAGACGGTGTCGCCGGCCTTGGGCGTGCCGAGCTGCTTGGCGAGATCATCGACCATCACGCCGAGGATCATGCCCTTGCCGTCGGAATCCTTCTCGGGCACACGGACGACGGCGCCCTCGATGTCGTGGAACGTCTTCTCGTCGTCCTTGACCTTGCCGGTCATCGTGCCTCGCCCGGTGATGTAGTCGCCCGGCTCGGCCTTGTCACGCTGCTCGAGCGAGCCCTCGTTGATGCAGAGCTTGTCGATTTCCTCGTTGACCAGGTCTTCGGGAACCTCGGCGGCGGGCTTGAGAATCTTGATCCCCTCGAGGCTCGGCATATCAAACTCGGGAACAACCTCGACCTCAACGTCGAAGGCCAGGGGCTTGCCGAGCTCAACCTCGGCGGTTGCGAACGACTCGGAGCTGGGCTCGCCCAGGACCTTGAGCGAGTTCTGCTCGATGGCCTCGGCGTAGGCCGAGCTCATGAGCTGGCGTTTGGTCTCATCGCGCAGGGAGGCGCCGAATCGTTTTTCGATCAGGCGGCGCGGGGCGCGCCCCTTGCGAAAGCCCGGGACGGGCGCCTCGTGGATCATGGTGTCGAGCGATTCGGTGAGCTTGGCGCTCACGACCTCGGCGGGGATCTCGATCACAATCTTCTTCCGGCACGGGCCGGCGTCCTCGATCGTCACCTTGTTGGACGACCCTTCCGTCATTACATCCGTCATGTCTCGGTCTCCGCGCGTGTGGATTGAGTCGCCGACGCCCCAGGACGCGCCCCAGACCAGCGCCGGCAGGTCGGGAGTCTACGCACCGAGGGTCGCCCACCCGATTCTGAGCCAGAGCCGCCCACGCCCGCAGCCCCACTCACTGCCCCGCCCGCCGACCGAGAAATCCCCCCGGAAAGCCCGGAGAACCGATGGAACCGAGCGGGCGCTTCACTCGCATCGGGCGATGTGATAGGGTCAGGGGAGCCCGATCCGGGCCGAGGAGGAGAGAATATGTCAATCCGTCGATACAGCCTGGCGATCGCTCTGGCGTTGGGGGCAAGCGCGGCCGCAGGGCCAGATTGGGACGAGGGCGAGGGCGGGGGTGGCGATGCCGGCAGCTTCCCAGGGAGCGCCCAAGTCGTCACCGGAACCGGCGGCGGCGTGCTCGTGATCTCTGGGCGATTGGGAGGCCCCGGGGCGCTGCCCGGTCGCGGCATCGGCGGCGACTTTCAAGACATGTACCTGATCCGGATCGACGACCCCGAGGCGTTCCGGGCCACGACGCTGATGGAGTTCGACGGCTTCGCCGAGTTCGACGCCCAGATGTTCCTTTTCCAGCCGGACGGGCTCCTTGGTTTCGCTCTCCTTGCCAACCAGGACGCGACGGTGGGCACGACCGACCCCCTGCTCCTCCCGTTCTCGACCGACGGCACCGATGTGAGCATCCAGGAACCCGGGCTCTACTTCCTGGCCATCACCGGACGCCCGTCGTCGCCCCTGAGCATCGCCGGCCCGATGTTCAACTTTGCGTCGCCCACCGAGGTCTCCGGGCCGGACGGCAACGGCGGCTTCGACCCGATCAGCGACTGGTCCGGCCCGGGCGAGACCGGCGAGTACAAAATCGGCCTCCGGGGCGTGGTCAGCATCCCGATCGGAGAGCTCGGGTGCGACCCGGCGGATATCGCGCCGCCCTTCGGCTTGCACGATATGACCGACGTGCTGGTGTACCTCTCGCAGTTCGGAATGGGCGTCCTTGACCTAACAGACCTGGCCCCGCCGTTCGGGTCACTCGATTTTTCCGACGTGATCGCATTCTTGCTGGAGTACGCCGACGGGTGTCCCTAACCGCCATCCCTTGCTGATCTGAACTCGAACTTCCGAATGCGCTCTTGCGCTTCCTGAGTCAGCCGCTCAGGAATCGGCTGCGCTCCGAGCAATGAGCCCGCCGTCAATGCGTGACGGCGGGCTTCTTCGTACGACCCAAGCGCCCAGAGGATGTCGGCGTAGACCCCCTCCGCAACAATGCGGTTCTCGCCCCGAGTATTATGTCTGTTGAGCACGCCAATCGCTTCCGCCGCGATTTGTTCAGCGCTCGGGAGATCACCGCTCAGGCCAGCCAGCCCAGCGGTGAACACTCGTGAAAGGATGGCATCCGTGTACTCCGGCCCGTTGAGCCTTTCAAAGGTCTCCGCCGCCCATTCTGCGTGCTCGTACCCCTGCTCGATGTTTGTTCTGGAATAGTACGCAAGGCGAGCAATCGCAAGGCGAGTGTTTGCCAGCGACAGATTGTCCGATCGCTCGCGTTTGATCGCCTCGGCAACGCGCAGCCATTTCCAAGAGTCCTTGTAGTTTCCGAGTTCCAACTCGCTGAGGCCGAGCCCGTGAAGCACAGTTGCCAATCGCCAGTCGGACTCGCCGTACCGATTCACAAGGATCTGGCGGGATTGCTCGAAGTATTCTTTGGCTCGCTGATACTCAAATCGGTCCATAAACAGCCACGCGTATCCCGAGAGCGCACTGGCGATCCACGGATCGTCTGGTTCAAGCAACTCAGTCCGAATGCGGAGCACCTGGGGCCAAAGCCGGCCCGCCTCCTCGAAGCGGCCTAAAGGACGACAAGCAACAGCCAAGTGCTGCGCTGATCGCGCCACATCCAGATTCATCTCACCGAAGAGGTCCTTTCGCATCTCATACGCCTGCTGGTAGGCGTCGAACGCGGCCTCGTACTCACCCCGGCGGTACAGCACACGTCCGAGGTCGTGATATGACGAGGCGATCAGCTCGTGCGGAGCGCTGTAGATTTCCCGGTAGAGCTCGTTCGCACGGCGGAGCTCTCGCTCTGCGCTTTCAAACTGTTTGCGCAGTCCCAGGTACGCCAAACCCAGCTTGGTCCGGACCGGCGCTTCGTACTTCGGGAACCCCTCAAGGCCAGCCGCGACCGAGACGGACATCTCATCGAGCAGCCCCTCGATCGAGATGATCTCGTGAACCCCGTCGCCGGCGGTCTGGTAGTCCACGCCGCTGAGCGAATCAAGAAACGCAGTCGCGCGCATAGACTCGATCGCCGCGATCCGCGCTTCCTGGCGTTGCCCGAGCCAGAGAGCGCCCATCGCCAACGCCCCGCCCAGCACAACGAGAGCGGCGAAGATCGGCAGCTTTCTCCGCATCAGGTAGCGCCGAAGCAGGTACGCCCGCTCGTGCTCTCTCGCCCTCACCGGCATCCCCGAGATGGCCCTCGAAAGCTCGTCGCGGAGCTGGCCGGCGGTCTGGTAGCGCTGCGCCGGGCTGCGCTCGAGGGCTTTACGCAGCACCGCGTCCAGATCGCGCGACACCGACGCGTTGACCGACGACGCCCGCCTGGCGTCCTGCCCGGTGACATTGCGCACTGTCTCGGCCAGCGAGAGCTCGTCGCCCCCGCTCGGGCGGGCGCCGGTGAGGGCCTCGTAGAGCATCACGCCCAGGGCATAGACATCGGCCCGGGTGTCGATCAGGTCCGGGCTCGATCCGAGCTGCTCCGGGGCGGCGTAGCTGAGGGTGCCGAGGAACTCGCCGGTCTTGGTCGTGCCCGCCTGTGCGCCGACGGCCTTGGCGATGCCAAAGTCCAGCACGACCGGGCGCCCGTCGTCGGCGACGAGCACGTTGCCGGGCTTGATGTCGCGGTGGATCACGCCGCGCCGGTGGGCGTACTCGATCGCGTCGCAGATGCCCAGGTACAAGCGGACAATCTCGCGACACTGTCCCTCGCTGGCCTTCCCCCCATCCTGAAAGTGCTCTTGAACGAAGACGTCAAAGCGGACGCCGTCCACGAGTTCCATCGAGATGTACGGTCGCCCCCGGCTGGTGGAGCCGCTCTCGTGGACGGTGACGATGCTCGGGTGGCGCAGGTGGGCGACGAGCTCGACCTCGCGCTCGAACCTGGCGCGGTCCTGGTCCGAGGCGAGGGCGCCGTCGAGCAGGAGTTTGATGGCGACGGGGCGTTTGGTGGATTCCTGGTAGGCCGCGATAACGACGCCCTGCCCGCCGCGGTGGATCTCGCGCTCGAGGCGGTAGCCGTCGATGGCATCGTCGCAGACGCTGTCTTGCCCGGTCTGCTCGCGGAGGACCTGCCCGAACTCGGCAAGCAGGTCGTCGTCGGCGTCATGGCGCGGCGACTCGCTCACCACCTACTCCTCCGCGTCATAAACGCCCTCGATCTTCACAACCACCTCGCGCAGCCGTTGCGTCACGCGGCTCTTGGCGCGGTACACGTCCTGCGCGGTCAGGCCCAGCTCGTCGGCCACGTCCTGGGCGGACCGGTTGTCCCGGGCCAGCATCTCGAAAATCTGTACCGACTGGTCGCTCGTCTTGCTCACCTTGCGCAGCTCATCGATCGCCTGGAGCAGGATCGTCCGCCTTCGCTCGGTATCCCAGGCGTCGCTCGCGGTCCGCTCATCGGGCACGCCGCCCACGAACGTCACACCCTGCTGCTCTTTGCGGACCGCACGAGCCCGGTACTGCCCGGCGACGCGCGTACGCAAGATCGTCAGCAGCCACGATCGAAGGCGCCCCCGGTCGCGGTCGTACTTGTTCTCCTTGTACTCCTTGACAAAGGTCGCGAGCGTTTCCTGGGCCGCGTCCTGCGCGTCGGCCTCGCTCAGACCCAGGCGCCGGGCGACGCCGATCATGATCGGGACGTAGCGCCCGTAGAACGACGCCCACGCCTCGGCGTTCTCGACGTCGTGGAGCCCCTTGAGCAGGGCGGTGGTTGTGCGGGTGAGATCGTTCATGGGGGGGACGCTCGGACGCGATTCTACTCGATCGCCCCGCAGACACCGCGACACATCCCGATTGAGGTGCAACAATCCCCGGTCCTGCGGCCGGAGTGGCGGAACTGGCAGACGCGGCGGATTCAAATCCGCTGCCCGAAAGGGCTTGGGGGTTCGAGTCCCCCCTCCGGTATTGCTCGTGCGGAGGCGATCGCCGCCTACCCTTCCTTCCCCCACGGGCGATTTGCCCGCACACCATTTCCCGGAGCCGATTGAGATGAGCGAGAACACCCAGCAGCAGGTCCAGGTCCGCTTCGACGAGTCCAAGATGCAGTCCACCTACGCCAACACCATCCGCTCGATGAGCACCGGCGACGAGGTCGTGCTGGACTTCGGGATGAACCTGCCCATGCAGGGACCGAACAACGAGCCGATGATGATGATCACGATCGGCTCGCGGGTCATCATGAACTGGGTCGCGGCCAAGCGTCTGGCGATGCAGATCGGCAACGCTGTCCGCCAGTTCGAGGAGCGCAACGGCGAGATCCCGCTGGGCCAGCCTCAAGACCAGGACGGCGCCTGAGCACACCCGATCTTTGTTGATCGCGGGCGAGATTGCTGACGGGAAGAGCGCCGTCGCGCATCCCCGCGTCGAGCGTCGAGCCGGTTCGGCGGGTACGAACCGCGGACGCGCACAGGTCGTACGGAGACCATGCGAATGAGCGCGACAGAGACAGAGCTCGCCCGCGAGGTCGAGATCCACGCCGCCCCGATCCGCACGCTGGCCCACGAGGTCGAGCGGGTGGTCGTGGGCCAGTCGGTGATGGTCTCGCGCCTGATCATCGGGCTGCTGACGGGCGGGCACGTGCTGCTCGAGGGCGTGCCGGGGCTGGCCAAGACGCTGACGATCTCGACACTGAGCAAGGCGATCCACGCGGATTTTTCACGCCTGCAGTTCACGCCCGACCTGCTCCCGGCGGACCTGACCGGCACACTGATCTACTCGCCCAAGGACGGGACATTCAGCCCGCGCAAGGGGCCGATCTTCGCCAACCTGGTGCTGGCCGACGAGATCAACCGGGCGCCCGCCAAGGTGCAGTCCGCCCTGCTCGAAGCCATGCAGGAACGGTCCGTGACGATCGGCGACACGACCTACCCGCTGGACGACCCGTTCCTCGTGCTCGCGACGCAGAACCCGATCGAGCAGGAGGGCACCTACCCGCTGCCCGAGGCCCAGATCGACCGGTTCATGCTCAAGATCCGCGTCGGGTACCCGTCCAAGGACGACGAGCGCCAGATCATCGACCGGATGGCGTCGAGCCAGCCGCAGGTTGAGGTCAACCCGGTGGTCTCGCTCGATGAGATCCGCGCGTCGCGGGCGATCGTGGACCGGATCGAGCTCGACGAGCGCCTGCGGGATTACATCGTTGATCTGATCCACACGACGCGCGAGCCGGAGGCGTCGGGCCTCAAGCTCGGGCGGTTGATCGAGTTCGGCGCTTCGCCCCGAGCCTCGATCGCGTTGGCCCAGGCGAGCCGAGCCCACGCGTTCCTCGACGGGCGCACGTTCGTGACCCCGTCGGACATCAAGGCGATCGCGATGGACGTGCTGCGTCACCGCGTCACGGTGAGCTACGAGGGCGAGGCCGAGAACGTCACGAGCGAGGACGTGGTGCGCACGATTCTCGATCATGTGCCGGTGCCCTGAGGGAGAGCGCCCCGATGCTCACCGAAGAGCTGATGCGTGAGGTTCGGAGGCTGGAGATCCGCGCCCGTCGGCGCGTGAGCGATCTGTTCGCTGGCGAGTATCACAGCGCGTTCAAGGGCCAGGGGATCGAGTTCGCCGATGTGCGTGAGTACGAGCCGGGCGATGATGTTCGCACGATCGACTGGAACGTGACGGCCCGGACCGGCAAGCCGTTCATCAAGCGGTTTTCCGAGGAGCGCCAGCTCTCGGTGGTGCTGGCGGTGGACCTGAGCGCATCGGGGCTGTTCGGCTCGGGCGACCGGTCCAAGGCGCGGCTGATGGCGGAGATGGGCGCCGTGCTGGCGATGTCGGCGACGCGGAACAACGACCGCGTCGGGCTGATGACATTTTCTGACCAGGTGGAGCTGTTCATCCCGCCGCGCAAGGGGCGGCGCGGGCTGCTGCGTCTGATGCGTGAACTGCTCGACGCCGAGCCGCGCGGCGGCGGGCGGGCGTTTGCTGATGCGCTGTCCACGCTGCGGGGTGTGCTGGATCGGCACTCGATCGTGTTCGTGATTTCTGACTTTCTCGATGAGTCGGAGCAGGACCCGGAGTGGGAGCTGCCGCTGCGACTTCTGGCGCGCCGCCATGACGTGATCGCGCTGCGCGTCTCGGACCCGCGCGAGCGCGACCTGCCCGCCCTGGGCCTGATCGAGCTGGAAGACCCCGAGACCGGGCAGCGGGCGCTCGTCGATACCTCCGGGCGTTCGCGCCGGGCCAGACGAAGGCGGGTCGCCGACGAGCACGACCGGCGCCTGCGCACGCTTTTCCGGAGAGACCGGGTTGATCTGGTTGACATCTCGACCGACCGCCCGTTCACCAACGACTTGGTCCGGTACTTTCACACGCGGGAGAGGCGCCGGTGAACATGCGACGCGTCTGGGGCGCCATCCTTTCATTGCTGCTCGCCGGGGCATATCTCGCTGCGCCGGGCTGCACCGGCGATGCGGAGCCCGATGCCGCTGCGCCGGCGCTCGTCAGCGAGGTCGAGTCTGGCCCTGTCCAGCTCAGCGTCTCATCCAGCGACGCCTCCATGCGGACCGTTGATCGCGTCGAGGTCCGGATTCAGGCGTGCCTCGACACGGGCGCAGCGCTGACAGAGCTGGGGCTGGACGCCGAGAGCGAGGGGTGGACCGTCATCTCCGATCGCCTGCTGGTTGCTCAATCGCTGCCCGATGGGCGCGTCCTCCATGAGCGCACGCTCGTGCTTGAGCCATTCCTCGAAGGCGAGTACACCATCCCCAGCGCTCGGGCGGCGTGGACGCGAGGCGAGGAATCGGGCGTCATGCTGAGCGACCCGATGACGATCTCGGTTCAGTCCGTGCTCAAGGAGGACGACACGCTGGAGCTGAGCGGGCGGCGCGAGCTGCCGCCGGAGAGCGAGCCGGACGAGGCGGGGGTGAATGGCACGCTGATCTGGATCGCGACGCGCTTCGGTTGGGTTGGTGTTCTGGCGATCGGACTCGTCGTCTGGCTTCTGATCCGGCGGAACAAACGCGACCCGGTGCAGGCCATCCTGGCCCGCCTCGAGCGTGTTGCGAGCGAGCCGAGCGAGGTATCGAGCGCGTGCGCCGAGGCGGCTATCGCCCTGCGGACTCTTTCAAGCGATCACCCGCCCGAGGCGACCAGGGCACTGATCGACCGCCTCGACGACGCCCGCTTCGAGCCGCACCCGGGCGCCAGCAACAACGCCCGGCGTCTGATCACCGACGCGATCGAGCACTGCCGAACACTGCTGGACCAGCGGGAGGCGCGCGCATGATCGAGGCGCTGACCGGGATCGACCGCTTCGCCTGGCCCTGGGCCTTTGCGGCGCTGGCGCTGCTGCCCGTGCTGGCGCTGGTCTGGGCGCGCCGATCGCGCAGGGCGAGCGTGCTCTATTCGGCGACCGCCATGGCGCGACGGGTTCCGCCCTCGCTCCGGGCGCGCCTGGCCTGGCTGCCCGCGGCGCTCCGCCTGCTGGCGCTGGCGTTGCTTTTCACCGCGCTGGCTCGCCCGCAGTCGAGCGATGACCGGACCAAACGCACAACGGAGGGCGTCGCGCTGCAGCTCGTGCTCGATCGCTCGGGCTCGATGGAAGATTCGCAGATCATTCTCGATGGCCAGCGCATGGATCGGCTTGAGGGCGCCAAGCTTGTACTTGATGAGTTTGTGAGAGGCAACGGTCTAGACCTCACCGGACGCGAAGGTGATCTGGTTGGGCTCATCACGTTCGGCACTTTCGCCGACACTGTCGCCCCCATGGCTCGGAACCACGACACACTTCTCGATAAACTGGGCGAGATCAAATCGCCAAGAATCGAGATGGAGCGAGGCACGGCAATAGGCGATGCGTTGGCACTGGCTGCCGCCCGCCTCAAACGAACTGAGGACGAGCTTGCCAGAGTACAGCGCGTTGATGGCAATGACTCTTTTACGCTCAAAAGCAAGGCAATCATTCTTCTGACCGACGGCGCCGACACAAATAGCACCCAAGATCCACTGGAGGCTGCGGCCATGGCCCGCGACTTCGGGATTCGCATCTACGCCATCGGGATACGAGGCTCTCGGCGCATTTTCAGCCCACTCCCAGATATCGACGAGGGCCTCCTGACGCAAATCGCAGAGACTACCGGTGGGCGCCTCTGGGTAGTCAGTTCGGGCGATCAGCTCCGCGAGATTTACCGCGAGATCGACTCACTCGAGCGGACCACGATCCAGCTCGACGAGCTGACGGATTACCGCGAGCGGTTCACGCCGTGGGCCTTGGGCGCCCTCTCGCTGCTCTGCCTTGAAGTGTTGCTCAGCGCCACCTGGCTCCGGAGGCTGCCATGACGCTCGCCAGCGCTGCGCCGCCCATGATGATCGACTCGTTCAACCTCGGCGCCCCGGTGTGGCTGCACGCGCTCTGGGTCGCCCCCGCGATCATGCTGGTGCTGTCGCTCTCGTTCTACCGCACGCGCCGACTGCTGACGCGCCTGGCCAACCCGGTCATGCTCGCGACGCTCGCGGCCAGCGTGAGCTGGCCCAGGCGCTGGACCAAAGCAGTCCTGCTCTCGCTGGGCGTCGGCGCCCTGGCCCTGACGCTCGCCCAGCCCCAGTGGGGCATCCAGCGGCGCGAGGTCGAGCGGCGCGGGCGCGACATCGTCTTCGTCGTGGACGTCTCACGGTCCATGCTCGCGGAGGATCTGGCGCCGAACCGACTCGAGCGGGCCAAGGTCTGGATGAAGGATCTGGTTGACGCGCTCGAGGGCGATCGTGCCGGGATCGTCGCGTTCGCCGGGGCGCCGGTCGTCCGCAGCCCGCTGACGATGGACCGCGACTTTCTCGCGATGGCCATCGACGAGCTCTCGCCCGATGTCGCGCCGCGCGGCGGCACGCTCATCGGAGACGCCATCCGCAAGACCATCACCCAGGTCTTTGCGCTCGACCCGGACGAGAGCGCCCCCGACGAGCGAGCGCCCTTCCGCGACATCATCCTCATCACCGATGGCGAGGACCAGGACTCATTCCCGGTCGAGGCCGCCCGGGCCGCGGGCGAGCTGGGCGTGCGTATCATCGCCATCGGCATCGGAGGCGCCGACGCCCCGGTCCCGGCGCGCGACGATGACCCCGGGCAGTACCAGACCTCGGGCGGACAGGTCGTGCGCACCAGCCTCAACGCGAAGGCACTGGGCGAGATCGCCGCAGCCTCCGACGCGGGCGTCTTTCTCAACGTCGGCGACGGCACGATCGCCCTCGACGAGGTCTACCGCGACCTAATCGCCAGCGCCGAGCAGACAGACCAAGGCAGCGCCGAGATCACACGCTACACCGACCGGTTTGTCTGGACACTCATCCCGGCGATCGCGCTGCTGCTCATCGAATCGCTCATCGGGCAGAGGAGGCGGACGCGATGAACGCTCTTGCGCTGCTCTTGCTCGCCCTTGCGCTGCTTGGCGCCCCTGCCCGTGCGGACGCGCCCGCCATCGAGGCGCCCAGCCCGGAGGAGATCGAGTCGCTCTCGCCCCGCCAGAGCCTGGCGCTGGCTGACGAGCTTCTTGACGCCGGGCTGACGCCCGAATCGCTCGAGCTGTACCGGCGTGCGGACCTGATCGCAACCGACCCCGCCCTGCGTTCGGCCGCGAGATTCAACCTTGGGCTTGCGTTGCACCCCGAAGCCGCAGGATCGCTGCTTGCGCAGGGCGGGGATCAGGTCACGCCCGAGCAATTCATTGAGTCGCTGCGCCAGAGCGAGCGGGCGTTTAGGTCGTGCCTCGATATCAACCCCGGCGATACCGAGGCGGCCAAGAACGTCGAGCGGGTCCGCCGCCAGATCAAGGGCATTCAGGACGCGATGGAGCAGGCCAAGCAAGAGCAAGAGCAGCAGCGTCAGCAAATGAACGACGCCGCCGATCAGCTCGAACAGCTCGCCGACAAGCAGGAGCAGGAGAGCGAGCAGAACAGCCCCGACCAGAGCCAGCCGTCCCAGCAATCCGCCGAGCAGGCTCAGCAGGACCAGTCCGAGCTGAGCGAGCAGGTTCAGCAGCAGCTCGAAGCCCTCCGAGACCAGGCCCAGCAGAGCGGCGACACCGAGCAGGCCAAGGCGATGCAGGACGCGATCGACAAACTCGAACAAGCCCGCCAGCAGCAAGAGCAGGCGAACGAGTCACTCCAGCAGGGCGACCAGAAGAGCGCCAGCGAGCCGCAGAAGTCCGCAGCCGACAGCCTGCGCGAGAGCGCCGAGCGACTGCGCCAGGGCGCACAAGAATCGCAAGAAGGCGAGCCGGGCGAAGAAGACCAGCAGGGCGAGCAGGGGGATTCCGCAGATTCGGATTCCGAGGGCGAGCCCCAGGCGAGCGAAGAGCCCCAGAGCCCGCTCGAACGGATGGTCAGAGATCTGCTGGAGAAGGAATCGATCCAACGTGAGATCCGGGACCGGCGCAGGCGGGCGTACCTGCCGCGATACGTCCCCGTGGAGCGAGACTGGTGAACCGATCAATACACACCATCGTAATGCTGTTCGCGCTGCTGCTCACTGCAGCAATCCCCACGCTGGCGCGCGCACAAGACGATATCCGGGTGACCGCTTCAACACGTCAGAGCCGGATCTATATGGGCGACGAGCTGCTTGTCGAGGTGCTCGTCGAGGGCGCCAGCAGCCCGCGCCAGCCCGCCACGCCCAGCGTTGACGGGGCGGCGATCCGGTTCCTGGGCGGGAGCAACATCAGCCGCAGCTTTACCGTCACCATCGGCGGAAAGCGCACCAGCAACAGCACCAAGGGCTTCACGTTCCAGTATGCCCTGACGCCGACGCGCCCGGGGCGCATCGTGGTCCCGCCGTTCGTTGTCGAGTTGAATGGGAAGACGTACAGGACCGAGCCGATCGAGGTGGAGGCGGTCGAGCCGCCGACCGATACCGAGTTCTCGCTGGAGCTGGCGATCGACGAGAGCCGGGTGTATCTCGGGCAGCCCGTGCGCGCGCGTGTCACGTGGTTCATCGCAGCGGGGGTCAACGAGTTCTCGTTTCGGGCCTCGCCCGTCCCGCCCGGGTTCGACGTCTACCTGCCCCAGACCAACCAGACCAACGCCCGCACGATCGACTTTGAGCTGTTCGCCCAGCGCGTCAGCGCGGTCCAGACCAGAGCCCGGCGCGGCAACGTGGACTACGCGGTCCTGACCTTTGACTTTACGCTCATCCCGCAGGAAGTCGGGCGCCAGACGGTCGGGCCGCTCAACGTTGTGTTCAGCAGGCGAAACGGGATGCGGGTCGAACGACGCCAGAGCATCTCCAACACCGTGGTGCTCGATGTGCTCCCGCTGCCCACCTCCGGGCGCCCGGCGGACTTCTCGGGACTCGTCGGCGTGTACACGATCGATGCCCACGCCTCGCCCACGAGCATCGCCGTCGGCGACCCGATCGAGCTGAGCGTGACGATCTCCGGGCCAGAGCCGCTCACACGTCTCGACGCGCCGGACCTCTCGCTCGACGCGGGGTTCAGCGAGTCGTTCAAGGCCTCGCCCGACGGGTGGCGCCGCCAGCCGATAACATCGCGCGGGTACCGGCGCTTCACAACCACCGTCCGCGCGCGCTCAGACAGCGTCACCGAGATCCCGCCGATCCGTCTGCCATACTTCGACGCGCGGGGCGGCGAATATCGAGATGCGCTGAGCGAGGCGATCCCGCTCAAGGTTCGCGCGGTGCGTGAGGTGACGCTGGCCGATGCGATCACCGGGCCCGGGCGGCGCGCCCCCTCGCTCGGGAGCCCGCTCGAGCGGGCGACGGACGGGATCTGGGCGCTCGAGACGGACCCGGATCGCCTCTTGCGGGTGGACGGGTTCGATCTGCGTGAGGTGGTCTCTATGCCGCTGACGATCGGCGCGCTCGGCGCCCCGCCGGCGCTGTACGCGGGCGTCGTTGTTGCGGGGTTTGTGCGCAGGAAGCGCGATCCCGCTGCGGCGCGTCGGCGCAGGGCGTTGGCGCACGCCCGGCGTGTCTACACCAAACGCGGCGCCGGGGAGAGCGTGCGCACGTTCACCGGCGACCTGCTCAACCGCCCCGTTGCCAGCATCACAGGCCAGGACTGCCTCGAGCTCGCGCCCGAGGGGTCCGGCGATGCTCGCCTGCTCGCCCAGACACTCGCCAGCGCCGAGGCCGGGCGGTTCGGTTCGGGCGCTGGCGCCCACGAGGCGGATCGGGGTGAGCTCTTCGGCGCGATGCGCCGCATCGAGCACAGTGCCAGACAGGGAGGCGCCCGATGATCCTGAGCCTGATCCGAAGCATGACCCTCCTCGCCCCGTTGATCGTGCTGCTCATTGCGCCACCATCGCTGGCGCAGAGCGAATCGCCCAGAGAACTCGCCCAGCGCGCCGGGGAGCTGGTCCGGGCGGCGACAGCGCTTCGCGCCTCCGACCCAGAACGGGCCGATGCGAAGTTGCGGGAAGCGGTCGAGATCTACCTCCGCCTCGAGAGCACGGGCACGGCCCGCAGCGCTGCGCTGGAGCGGACACTGGGCAGCGCATCGCTGATGCTGGGCGATACCGGGCGGGGCGTGCTGCACCTGCGCCGCGCTGTGCGCCTGGACCCGACCGATGCGCACGCGCGCGAAACGCTCGAGTATGCACGCTCGCAGGTGCGGTCTGGCGCGCCGCCGAGCCCGGGCTCGCGGGTCCGCGACGCCGTGCTCTGGTGGCGGGGGTACATCCCGCGCCCGGCGCTGCTTGTCGGCGCCCTGCTCGCCTGGGGCGGCGCGTGGTCGCTCGCCATCGTTCGGCGCCTGCGCCGGTGGGAGCGAGGCGGGATCAGCATCGCGGTGCTGCTGGTGGCTGCTGGCGTCGGGGGCGGGGCGCTCGCCAGCGAGCGCATGCTCGACAAGGCGAGCCGCGAGGCGGTCCTCATCGAAGATGCGACGGTCGCGTACAACGGGCCTTCGCGGGATGTCTACCCCCCCACGTTCACCGAGCCCATGCGCGCCGGCGTCGAGCTTGTCGTCCTGGATCGGCGCGACGGCTGGGCGCATGTTCGCCTGGCGAACGATCAGGAAACGTGGGTACCCGAGACGGCGGTTGAGATGGTGGCGCCCGAGGGGTAATTCGCGGGGATATGAACTGAGCCGGTTGGGAACCGGCTCCACCAGGATTTTGCAGCTATTCGTCGGTCTTGAGGGTGATCTCGGTCTCGATGTTGAGGGCTTTTTCAGACTCAAGGCGGACCGTGAGGCGGTCGCCCTCGTCGCCCTGAACATAGAACCGGTGGATCACGCTCGATCGACTTCCGATGCCCGAGGCGAGCTGCACGCGTCCGGGTTCGTGCCGGACCTCGCTGATGGTCTTGTCACGCCAGCTCGAGAGCGAGCCCGACGCGACGACCTGCGCTCCTTCGAGCACGATGCGGTCGTTGGCGCCGATGCCGCGTTTTTTGGCGACGCCCGTTCGCGTCGGGATGAGTTTCTCGTTGCGGACCTCGACGGTGACGGTCCACAGACGCCCGCCGGCGTGCTCGACCTCGATTTTCTCGAACGAAAGCGTCGGCATCTGATCGGCATGGAACATGGTGAACGCGAAGTTGCGGTGGCACTCTTCTTCGAGCATGAACGTCGGGGTGTTGCGCGCTGAATACTTGTTGAGCCCGCCGATGAGGACTTTGCCGTGCTCGGGGTGGTCGTACTCGGTGAGCGGTGTGTAGGCCTGCCCGAACTGGAGCTTGTCGCGGAAGGTCCACATCTGCTCGCTGCTGGGGCGCTCGTTGTCGCGCTGGAAGTACTTGCCGGCGGTCCAGAGCTCGTTGGTGAAGCTGATGATGCCAAGCGATTCGCCGGCCCAGGTGGCCTCGCCGCCGTGGACGTCGTAGAGGTCTTTGTGGATGATGAGATAGTCGTAGTACGGGAGGATCAGCTCGCCGAGACGCCCGATCTCGTCGTAGACACGCTTGTCCTGCTGGGGGTAGCGGGGCGCCATGTACGATGCGCCTGGGCCGCGAAGGATCATGCCGCCCGAGTTGTGGTAGCTCTGGTACGCGGCGATGTTGGGATGGTCGTACATCCAGGTCCCGATCGCCCGGGTTTCAGGGTTGGAGAAGGGGTAGGTCCCGGCGCCGTACTGGATGTAGTTGGGCTTCCAGTCGCCGGGCCAGTTGCGGTTCATGTCGTCGCCGCCGGGGCCGTCCTCGTTGGTGCGACCGTCGCCGTCGTTGTCGATGCCCTCTTGGCCCAGGTAGGTCCAGTCGCCCTTCTCATCGGCGGCGACGCGCGTGAAGATGCGTGGGTCGTCGCGGTCGCGCCGCCAGCGACCGTTGGGGTCTTCCTTCCACATCGTGGTGATGGAGCCGTCGCCGTCGAGGTCGTCGGGTCCGTCCTCATCGACCAGCCCGTCGCGGTCGTTATCGACCGGGCGTTGGTTCCATCGCGGGAAGTGTGGTGTTCCCTCGTGCTCGAAGAAGTACGAGCGTGAATCCGGGTTCACGCACGGGAGCATGTAGAACGAGTAGGTGTCGAGGAGCTTGGTCAGGTCCTCGTTGACGCCGTAGGCCTTGGTGAGGTACCAGATGGAATACAGCACGGTCTCGGCGCCCTGGATCTCGTTGGCGTGGATGTTGCCGTCGATCCACATCGCGGGCTTGGACTCGTGCGGGCCGGTCTTGGGGCTGTTGATGATCGCGAGCCACATGTCGCGCCCTTGCCCGCTCTTGCCGATCGAGCGCAGCTCGATCAGATCCGGGTACGCCGCAGCCAATGCCTTGAGGTGGCTCTCAAGCTCGACGTATGTGTTGTACCGGTTGAACGGGATCTCGACCTTGCCCGGGATGTGCTCCTGGGCGATGGCGGGCGAAGTCAGCAGCGCTGCAGCGGCGCCGATCAGCATGTTCCGTGTGCGTTTCATGTCAACGCCCCTCCTTCAGCTCGACGCGACCCGTCCGGTCGCCAAAGACGCTTGAGCGCGTGGTGATGGTGATGGTCTCTCCCGCCCGCGCCCGAACGATCCACTCGCACTCGCTGTGCCCGCCCGAGCCCTCGATGGACCAGAACTGGCGGTTGCGGGCGCCGGAGACGATCGCGTCGGGCTCAAGATCGATCGAGATCACGACGGGCGAAATTCGCCGGGCCTTGGCGCCCATCGCGCTGCGCGTCGGCAGCAGCCCGGGGTTCTCCGCCCGAACGCGGATGCGCCACAAGCCCTCGCCCAGGCGCTGAGCCTCTGGCTCCGAGACGATCAGGCTCGGGAGCTTTGCGAGCAGGGCCGAGATGAACTCGGTCTGCTGCATGAACATCGCCTCGGCGTTCTCCTCGGGCGGGTTGACCCGGAACCCGGGGACAAAGCCCCCGACCTCGACCGCGCCAAGCTGCGGGTGGTCCACCTCGACCCAGTCAACAAAGCCGCTGCTGTCGCGCTCATCGTCAGAGTACTTGAGCCAGGCCAGCTCGTCCTTGTCGCCCTTGCTCTTGTCTTTGTCTTTCTTGTCCTTCTCCCCGTCTTCTTCATCGCCCTCGGCGCCATCGGGCATGACCATCCCCGGGTCGTCGCCTCCCTGGGCGATCGCCATCACGCGGGTGCGAATGTCCTTGGGCAGTTCGCTCATCTGCTGCATACGGCTGGCCTGCTCGTCGGGAGAGAGCGATTCAAAGCCGGACATGATGTCGGCGCGGTCTTCCTCGCTCGCCGTCAGAAACTCCACGATGAACTCAGGCACGCCCTGGTCCCGCAGGATCTCCGCCTCATCGGGCGGCGCGTCCGCGTCACCCTCTTTGCCCGCATCCGCTCCTTCATCATCGCTCTTCTCGTCCGAATCCGATTTCACGAGATCCGGTCGAACCCAGACGGGCGTGGCGAACGCCCAGATGCCGAAATCGGAGTAGAGATAGCTCACGAGCGAGCCGTCGGTGTCCAGCTTGGGCGCCTCTTTCATGGCGGTGATCTCGGTGAACACCTTGCCGATGGCCTTGTGCATCGGTTCGTCGCCTTTTTCAAGGCCGGTGGGCATGCGCCCGGACTTGTCGAACTTGCCCGTCGCGGGCGTGTTGACGAGATTGTCGTGCACTCCGTACACCACGCTCGCAACGATGTTGTCCCGCGTGAGCAGCCAGTCGATGATCGCGCGCGTCTCGGGCTCGCTGGTGGTGTAGAGCCCGCTGCCGTCGCTGTGCTCGTCGTAGTGGCTCGGGAAGTTCATGTCGAGGCTGACCCCGCCGCCGCCCGAGCCGCCCGGTCCGTCCTCGTTGAAGGCGCCGTCGCCATCGTTGTCGGTGCCCTCGATGAGCAGGGCGTGGGTCGCGACCTCGCCGTCCTCACTCTTGGGCTTGCGCATCAGTCTCGGCTCGACCTCGTCAATCACCCACTCGGCGGTGAGCCCCGAACCCGCCCCGGGGTTGGCGACGCGCATCATCGTGATCTGTCCGTCGGCGTTGAGATCGTCGGCGCCGTCCTCGTCCAAGCGCCCGTCGTGGTCCGCGTCGGTGGGCGTGAGTGTGCGCCCAAACTCCATCGCGACGCGCCCGCTCAGCCAGCCGGCGGCGTCGGGGTTCAGGGTGTCGATGATGTAGACGGTGTGCGATTCGAGCAGGTCGCGGTGGCCTTCGAGCAGGCGCTCGCCCACACCCCGGGCCGCGAGGCGCCCGATGGCGTGCTGCCCCTGGACCCCGGCGACGATGAGCAGGGCGGGACGCTCATCTCGCGTCCTTCCCAGGTCGTCCGTGCCCGGGGCGCCGAGCGTGCGGACCTCGATGGGGCGACCGGCGCGGCTGGTTCCGATGACGGTACTCGATGACCAGTTCTGGGCATTGGCGCCCGAGATCAGGATCAGGGCGGAGCACAGGGCCATGGGCGCCCGCGCTCGTCGTTGTGCTCTCGTCATAGGGCGGCGCCTCTCGGGCTCGGCCCCCTCACCTGGGAAGGGGCTCGCAATGGATCAAACTGCGTGGTCCGCCACGATAGCGAGGCAATCGCCCGCCTCATCCCCAATCGCCCTTCTCGCCCCTGAAACGGGTGTAAACCCCCATGGAATGGGCGTTTTTTCGGACGCGGGGAGCCCGAACGGATCGCGTATTCACTTTCGCACCACAAGATCGCGAAGATTCTGATAAGCTGGGGTGTGGAGGAGTTCTTCGATCGGTCTCCACTGGCCACCCTCAATCAGGACGAGAGGACAGCTCATGATCGAGAACCAATCGCTCCGCTGGGAGACGCCCAGGGGCGACACACAGATCGAGCCCAAGCCCGGGTTCCGGGCGGACATGGATCAATCGGGAGATTGGTACGTCTGGCGGCGCCTGGGCGCCAACGGCTGGGCGACGCTGCGCCGGTGCGAATGCCGCGAGTCCGCCCATCGCGAGGCGGCGACGCTCAACGAGACCTGCCAGCAATCAAACTGACCGAACTCCCAACGGTGGAGGGCGTGCTGACCCCGTTCTAGAATCACGCCGGGACGAGAACAGCGTCCCAGACCTGGCGGGTGTAGTTCAGTGGTAGAACGTCAGCTTCCCAAGCTGAATGTCGTCGGTTCGATCCCGATCACCCGCTTTCTCTGGTCTGTTGGCGCTCCGGCGCAGAGCAACGCATTCGCAGCTCGGGTCCTACGGGTCCTACGGGTTCTTGAGGTCTCACCGCTCAGTTGATTGATCCGCGAAGGGCATGCCTTGCGTCTGTCCGTGCGCGCCAGCGAGCGGGCTCGCCTAGTGCTGAACCCGGCCGGCGTGGGGACCCGGCGCCCGAGGTATAACCGAAGAGAAGTACATAACCGAGGCCCTTGGACAAGGCCGCAGCATCTCCGGTTGAGAGGGGGGGAGTGGGCGGTCGGGCCCCACGCGGAGGCCGGGAAACTGCTCCGCAGAACAAAGGCGGAGCGTTGGTTGGGGCGGCTGACACACGCCCCGGGGGGGTTCGGGCAAACTCTGGCGATGGCGCACGCACGCGGCATCTTCGACATCGGGATGAGAGCGGCGTTTGCGCCTCATGAAGCGGACTCCGGGAAAGCAGCTGCACGCTCAGGGACACCCGGCCCCGAACGCGGTCAAGAAGAACACGATGTCTGAGAAATCCCAGACGCCGTACGGAACCGTGAGGTCCGCGTTGTCCTCGCCATCGCCGAACGCGACCAGGAACGCGAGAACATCCGAAAAATCGAGCGACCCAGCGGGCAAGGCGAAGTCCGCCGGGCAGGGCGGGACGACACGCCCCCATGTGATGTTGTCCGTAAATACCGCGTTCACCCCGACAACCGTGGCGCGGACCGAGGTGATACCGAATATCTGATCTTGCCATCCGGCGAACGGGGCGCCGGCGACCTGTGCATGATCAATCACCGCTACGCCGAGCAATCCGCTCTCGCCGAAGAACGAGACCGTGCTGATCGCCGAACTCCCAAACAGGTCAAAGCCGACAGCCCGCTGCGGCTCATCGAACACGATATCGAGCTGCAGATCGCTGCGAAGGATGTTGTTCTCCTTCCCGTTCGTAAATGTGCCAACGATTGCGAGGCTCTCAGGCGAGCTGTAGGTGACGCCCGGCTGGATGCCGAGGAACGCAGCGCCGGTGTCCGAGTTCAGCGGGTTGGCCACCGGAAGCTGACCCCCGGCGTGCAGGCTGACCCCCTCGAAGTTTTCCGCCTGAATCGCGTCGTCGAGAATCAGCTCCAGATCCGCACGGGTCTCGAGTTGCTGTGCGCTGGCGTGCGATGCGGAGCCTGCAAGCATGACGGCGCCGATCAGGCTGAATCGAAGTAGCTTCACTTGAACTCTCCTGCTCATGTCTAAGGACGCCAGACGCCATGCACGGACCGAGAACCAACCCCACTGGGCTTTCTCTGATGCAAACCGGGCGCCACAGACCCGGCACACCGACGCCCCCAGATCCGCGATCACGAACGTTGGACTGGCCTTTTGCAGACCGGAGGTGGCTGCGCCTGGCCATCGCTGGCCACACGGAGCCGGGCGCCCCCTCTCAGGGGCAGCCAGCGCCGAACGCGCTGAGGAAGGCGATCATATCGGCGAAGTCAAACACGCCCTGCGGCGAGGCCAGATCGGCGGCGGGCTCGGCGCCCCCGAACGCTCCCAGGAACGCCAGCACGTCGGTAAAGTCCAGCAGCCAGTGCGGCAACGCGAGGTCCGCGTCGTTGCACGGCATCAACGCGATGTCGTTGTCGCCCACAACTCCGTCGTAATCCAGATCGTACAACGAGAACTCGGTCCCGAACTCGAGCACGCCGAGCTGCCCGTTGACCACGCCGTCGGCGTCGTCCAGCGTCCCGTCGTTGTCATCAATCTCATCGAGCAACTCCTCGGTGTCGAGCAAGCTGGCGCGTTGATCTCCGTCAAAATCACCCAACACCTCGCCGAACCCGGTATCGGTCCAGACATACAGCGCAAACGTTTCCTGCACGCTGTACGCGGTCCCGAAGATCGCCACCGCTTCCCACCCGCTCGGATCGAGAAACTCGCTGTAAGTCCGCCCGTCCCAGCCCGACCCCAGCACGTTGCACACAGCCCCCGGCATAAACCCGGCGCCGAGAATGAGATCGTCGAGCGCCTCGGCGACGCTGTAATGATTCGACACATCAAAGTCCATCGCCTGCTCGGGCTCTCCGAGCAGCGCCCCCGCCCCCTCAGGTGTCAACGGGTAGACAATCTCGAGCACAGTCTGGTCGCTGGCAAGCTCGTGCGTAAACCTTGCCTCGATCACCGGGTCGTACAGCCCAAACGCCGAGCCCCCGAACACGCCGCTGAGGCACTCGAACGCCTGGGCTCGCTCGAAGAACCGCCCCGAGACGAGCCACTGCTCCCCCGCGTCAAACTTCCCGTCCAGATCGCCATCCTCATCGATGATCGAGACGCTCCAGCACCCGCACAGGGACAATGCGAACTCGGCTCCGGAACGCTCGAACTGCGGGTCGCTGAAGAAGTCCGCATCCGCCTCGCCTGGCCTGCGAACGATCCGATCATCGAGTGAGCCGACCGCCCCGACGCCGAACCGTCCGACGTTCGCCATGTACCGCGAGAGCGCCTCGGGGGTCAGCTCGCCGCCGGTCTCGATCTCGTCGTCCACGTCGATCTCGACAAAGCCGTACACCGGGCTCGGCCCGAACTCGAACGGGTTGAACGGATGCCCGCCCAGACCGATCGTCCCGGGCGGGTTCACAAGCCCTGCAAACCGGACCTCGATCCTCAACAGATCCGGGTCATCCGACGGGTCAGGCGCGCCGGTGTACGGGTCCGCTACAGGGTTCGGCGCCAACCACCCCTCAAGAACCACCGAGACCAGATCAGGCAAGACCGAGGCGGGGTTGACTACGCCGTCGGCGCCCGCGTCCGTCCTGCGGGCGACCGCGTCACCCGATGGGTCCACCATATCAGGGTCATCGCCCGCAACGACAAGACCCGCGCCGCCCAGCAGCACGCACAAGCACACGATGGTTCGCCCGCACTTCATCGGCTGGCAATCTCCCGGATCACGTCTTCCATCCCGTACCGCTCGATCCGGTACCGGAAGCTGCTCCGCTGCATCCCGATCAGGCGGGCCGCCTTCGAGACGTTCCCGCTCGTGCGCTCGAGCGCCTGGAGCATCAGCTCCTTCTCGACCTCGTCGGCCCGGTGCGAGCCGCGGTCAAAGTCGAACCGGACCGCCCCGTTGGCCTGCGCCTCTCCCTTCCCACCCGGCGTCGGGCGAGAGGCACTTGCCGCACTGAGCCCAAGATCATGCCCGCTTACCTCGGTGTTGTCGCACAGCATCGCCGCCCGTTGGACGACGTTGATCAGCTCTCGCACATTCCCGGGCCACGGGCGCCCCAGGATCATTCTTTCCGCCTCGCCCGAGAGGCGGCACGCCTCTCGCCCGTAATCGGCCCGCAGACGCGCAAGCATCTCCCGCGCGATCAGCAGCGCATCCTCCCCGCGCTCACGCAGCGGGGGGACATTGATCGTGAACCCGTTGATCCGGTACAGCAGGTCTCGCCGGAACGCGCCATTGCTTGACTCGGCCTCGAGATCATGGTTCGTCGCCGCGATCACCCGGCAGCGCACCGTCCGCTCGCGCGTCCCGCCCACTCGCCGGAACCGCCCGCTCTCAAGAAACAGCAGCAGCTTCGCCTGCATCTCCAGCGGCATGTCCCCGATCTCATCGAGAAACAGCGTCCCCTCATCGGCCAGCTCCACCAGCCCCTGTCGCGCCTCCCGCGCATCCGTGAACGCGCCCTTCTCGTGCCCGAACAACTCAGACTCGACAAGCTGCGCTGGCAGCGTCGAACAGTTGACATGCACGAACGGATCCTTGTCCGGAACCAGCGCCCCATGTGCATGGATATGGCGTGCCAGCACGCCCTTGCCCGATCCCGTCTCGCCCAGGATAAGAACCGTGGTCAGCGCCGAACCGCCCCCGCCCCCGGAGCCGGAGCAATCCTGACGCGTCAGCATGGGCGCCCCGCCCAGGCGTTCGCCGAGCGACAACGCCGCCAGCCAGGCCTTGCTTTGACCAAGCGGGCTCTCACCGGCGCCCCGTTTCTTCGACTGGCGTTCAAACAGACGCAGACGGCGCTTGTCAACCCGTCGCTCGAGCAGACGCTCAACAAGCAGGCCCAGCTCATCGAGGCTCACGGGTTTCTGGAGGTAGTCGTCGGCGCCGAGCTTCATCGCGTTGACCGCGCTCTCGACCGTGCCGTACGCCGTCATCACCACCAGCCCGCCCTCGAACCCGTCGTCCCGGAGGCGCTCGACAACCTCGCTCCCGTCGCCATCGGGCAGGTGCAGATCCGTCAGCACCAGATCGAACGCGACCCGATCGCACGCAGCCATCCCGGCGGCCACGCAGTCCGCCTCCTCGACCCGGTGCCCGCGCTTCGACAGCGATCGCTTCACCGCGAAGCGGATGTTCTCTTCATCTTCGATGACCAGAACTGTGGCCATTGGACCTCATTTCATTGGCCAGTATTAGCCAAACCCACTCCGGCGTCTAGAGGCAAACTGATACAAAAGACCGCTCCTGTCACATCACGGGCCTCATCCACACGATTCTCGGCCCTGATCGACCCTCCATGCCCGCGAACGACTGCCTGAGCAGATGCAAGTCCGATGCCAGTGCCCGTCGCCTTGGTCGTGAAGCTGGGCGTGAAGATCCGATCCAGGATCTCGGGATCAATCCCGGAGCCCTCGTCGGAGACCTCGATCGTCCACGAGCCCGCCTCCTGATCGCTCAGCACCCGCACCCGGACCGTGCTCCCCCGGTCCGAGGCCTCGATCGCGTTGGCGACCACCGCCACCAGGGCGTGCTCGAGGTGGCGCCCATCGAACCGGGCTGACGGCGGCGCCTCGACCAGATCTGTTTCCAGACGCACCCCACGCCCCTCGCCCGCCGCGTGCTGGCTCTCGAGCGCGCCGGGCGCCCACACACTGACATCGTGCTCGCTGAACTCCAGACTCAGCGGCGCTGTGGCGCGCAGCAACTCGCGCAGCCACACCTCAAACCGATCCACCGTCGAAACAATCCGCCCCTGGATCGGGCGCAGGTCCGAGGCCTCGGGCAGCTCGTCGCGTGTCGTCTCGGCCAAAGACCGGATCCCGGCCAACGGCGAGCGGACGTTGTGCACAATCCGCCGGAGCATCTCCCCCACCGCCGCGAGGCGCTCGCGCTCGACCCGCTCACGCTGCATCTGCTCGACCGCGCCCGCCATCTGGTTGACCTCAGCGCTAAGCCTCCCGAGCTCGTCACGACCGCGAACGGGGATCCGATGGTCCAGGCGCCCCTGCGCGAACATCGCCGTCGCGACCCGCAGCTCCGCCACCGGCGCAATCACCCAGCGACGCACAAACAGCACACCCAGCAGCACGCACGACACCGCCAGCGCTGCGGCAAACGCCATCACCACCAGCACCCGCTGGCGCAGATCCTTCCCGAAGTCCGCCGTGAGCGCGGTGTCCTCGATCAGCCGCCCCTCCATGCGTTCAATCAGCTCGTGCGTCTGCGCAATCTCAAAGGCCAGCTCATCCTCCACGTCCCGAGCGCCATCGAACCACCTGCGTCCCAGCTCTCGCGTCCGCTCCGCCCTGGCCCGCAGGTTCCGGCTGACGCTCGGGCCAGACCGCACCCGGTACGAATCCAGCGACTCGAGCGTGTCCAGGTTCGTCGCGACCACCTCCGACGCCCGCTCAAAGCGTTCCCGCCGCCCTTGCTCTAGCGCTTCCCCCTCCGTACCCGCTGGCGCCGCGAGCCCACGGAGATACCCCAAAGCGCCAGCCTGATCCCCCAGGCCCCGCTTGGCCAGGAACAACCCCTGCATCACCTGCTGCGTCGATTGGAGCGGGTCCGCAAGCTCACGCTCGAGCACACGCAGCGACCACAGCGACACGCCGATGCTCATCCCGACCGCGAGCGCGAGCGCCGCGAGCAGGACAAGGAACTTGATCTGAAGACTCATGCCAAGAGCAGCCTAGCGAACTGGCTGGTAGTCCCAGCGCCACCCGGGCTCGGTGCTGGGCGTCTTGGACGTGAGCACGTGCCCCCCGATAAACGCGACGTTCGATCGCCCGGAGTGGCGTGCGCTCGGGAACCAGAACCGATCTCCGCCGAGCGGCCCCGTGCTCCCCGCCGAGGGCGCGATGTACGTCGCCGGAGCCCCGCCTTGCTCCGCCGCCGCGCCGTCAACATCGATCGCCAGCGGCACGCTTCCCTCCGCCGTGATCCGCTCTGTCAATCTCACCCGCGCCATGCGGACGGCCCCGGAAGGCGTCATGACCTCGGCCCGGTACAGACGCAGATTAAACGCGAACGACACGCTCTGGGGCGGCGAAACCGCTCCCCCCGAGCACGGCGCATTCGGACGCAGCGTCAGGGCGCCGGCAACCTCGGGACACCGCATCGGGTCGTTCCCGGCGCTGTCGGGCAGCTCGATGACCTCGCGATCGCCCCAACGCCAGAACTCATCAACCCCGTACATGCTCTCCTGGAACGTCTCAACCGTAAACGAACCCGGGCCAGAGTTGGCGTCGTCCCCACGATCACCGTGCAGCGAGTCGTCCGCGAACACGGAAAAATCGAACGCGACCGACCGCAGCGCCATCTGACACTTGAACGCCCGCGCGCTCCGCAGCGTGGCTCCCAGCGCCGGGAGCAGCAGCGAGATGAGCAGCGCGATAATCGCGATCGACACCAGCAACTCAACGAGCGTGAAGCCCGAAGCCGTCATCCTCTCGCTCGTTGCGCCTCTGGTCTTCATCACGCTCACACCAGCCAGACTCGGGACGTACCGCCCAAGCCGATCGCCCTGCCCTTCTCACCAAGCGCCCATTCTACACAATCAGCACGCCCTGACGCCAGAGAATCGCACCGGCGCCCGGACGCCTACCCCCCTTCAGATCTCCAATGCCCAGGATTCTCGCCCCTGAAGCTCTTTCCCAAGGACTCGCCGCCCGTCTCGCACGAGATTCGCCCACATTCGGGTAGCCCGGCGCACAGACGTATTGGACCCTCTACCCAGCGGGCGTCGTCAGCGTGCGCCCGAGGGGTCGGAGGGCCTCTCGATGCGCCGCACCCCGACACCACTGTCCGCTCTGAGTTTCGCCGCCCTCGCACTGGGCGCCCCAAGCGCCGGCGCCCAGTGCGTCCCATTTGTCCAGCTCCAGCTCGACAGCTTCGCCCCGGCCAGCGCACAACGCCTCGGCACCAGCGTTGCGATCGAGGGCGATCTCGCCGCCATCGGAGGCGTCTACGGCGTCTACATCCTGAGCCGCCAGCCCGACGGGCGTTGGTCCAGCGTCCCGCTCGTGTTCAGCAAGGGCGTCGCGCCCGATGATCTGTTCGGCGTCTCAACCGCGCTCTCGTCGGACACGCTCGTTATCGGCGCTTCGCTCGACGACACCTTCGCCAGCAACGCCGGCAGCGTCTCCGTCTATGAGTTCGACGAGGGCGACGCGGTCCTGATCCAGCTTCTCAACCACCCCTCGCCCGGCGCCAACGACTGGTTCGGGCGTACCGTCGCGATCGACGCCGACACCATCGCGGTCGCCTCGCCCTCTGACGATGACTTCGCACCCGACGCCGGGTCGGTCTCGATCTTTGTCCGCATCGCGGGGGTCTGGATCCACCAGCAGACCCTCTCCCCGCCCGACCCGAGCCCCATGGACGCCTTCGGCACGTCGATCTCCCTCAAGGGCGACACCCTCGCTGTCGGCGCGCCCGGCGACGACACCATCGCCGCCAACGCTGGCGCCGTCTTCGTCTACACCCGCGTTGGCGCAGCGTGGTCGCTCACGGACCTGATCACCGCTGCTGACGCCTCCGTCTTCGACTCGTTCGGCCAATCCGTCGATCTCGACGGAGACTCCATGGGCGTCGGCGCCTGGGCCGACGACGACCAGGCCCCCAACGCCGGCAGCGTCTACGTCCTCCGGCGCATCGGCGGGCTCTGGATCGAACAGCAGAAGCTCGTCGTCGCCAACGCGGGCGCCTCGGACATGCTCGGCGCCAGCGTCACGATCGAGGGCGCCCTGCTCGTCGCCGGCGCCGTCCGCGCCGACACTGCCCTGCCCGACACAGGCGCCGCGTTCGTCTTCCGGCGCACCGCCGGGTTCTGGTCCGAAATCGCCACCATCCACGGCGCCGCCCCCGACGCCTACGCGGGCGCTGCGCTCGCGCTGGACCTGGGCGTGCTCCTCGTCGGCGCCCCGTTCGACGACGGCGCGGGCGAGGACGCAGGACACGCCGAGAGCTACGACCTTCGATCGCTCACCTGCCCGGCGGATCTCGACCTCAACTGCGCCGTGGGCGTCTCAGACGTCACCACCTTCCTCGCGGGGTTCGGCGCCGAGCTTCCCTGGGCCGACACCGCCCCGCCACTCGGCGTGCACGACTTCGCCGATGTCATGGCCTTCCTCTCAGACTTCACCCTCGGGTGCCCCTGACACACGCGCAGAGAAACACACGCCCCCGCAATTCAGGACCACCGACTCCGTTCGATTCGCGGTCACGCCGGGCGCTCGCCCATCGGTACATTGCGCCCAAGATCACTGGCATACCCGCAGACCCGGAGTACCCTCGGTTATGGGCCGGCGCCAGCTGTATCGGGATCTGCGCCCAATGACACCAAACGGGAGACGAAGATGACATCCACACTGACGAGGCGATCCGGCTGGGCTGCGGCCTCGGTACTCGCCATCACCGCGTGCTCCGCCTCCGCACACATCACCCTCAACACCCCCAACGGCGGCGAGGTCTTCGACTCGAACTCTCCCATCACCATCGAGTGGGAAATCGACATCGCCCACAACCAGCAGAACTGGGACATCTGGTACTCGACCGAGTCCGCCGGTGGCGCCTGGATCGAGATCATCATGGACCTCGCCCCGGGCAGCACCAGCTCCGGCAGCGTCCACTCCTTCGAGTGGTCCCTCCCCGGCATCGTCGCCGACGACGTCTGGATCCGCGTCCGCATGGACAACGCCGGGACCGACTACTTCGACGTCAGCAACCAGAGCTTCTCGATCGTCCCCGCGCCCGGTATCCTCACGGCCTTTGCGCTGACGCCGCTCCTGGGCGTGCGCCGGCGCAGAGCCTAAGAACTTCGCTCAGGCGTCGCCGGGCGCCCGGTCAAAAGCGACTGCGCCTCCGCCTCGACAGTCCGTGTGACCTCGATCGCTTCAGCGAGCGTCGGCGTCCCGCGCCCGTCGCCCCGGCGCACCGCCTCGATCACCGCCCGCGCTTGCCCCTCCCACCCGGTCTCGCTGCGAAGCGCCGGTCGGTGCTGCTCGCCGCCGACAAACAGGCTCATCGCCGGGCTCTTGCCCAGGTCAAACTCCGCCAGCGCCCGCTCAAACTCGACGACATACCGCATCCGGAACTCGACGCCGGGATCACTCAGCCACCCGCCCTCCGCAACTGCCGCCGCTGGCCCCTCACCCCCGAACGTGTAGCTCGTCGTCACATGCCCCGGGCTCCCGCTCGAACGAACCTCGCTCGGCGCCCCGAAGCACCGATGAACCATGTCCACATCGTGGATGTGCAGGTCGAACAGCGCATCGCCCGAGCGCGACGCATCCGCGTAAAACCCCGACCACGCCGGCGCCGCCCCCAGACGCTCGAACCGCGCGCTCAGCACCCGTCCGTACCGCCCGCCCCTGACAAGCCCCGGCAGCAGATCCCATCCGGGCCAGAAACGCATGCACATCGCCGGGATGCACAGGCGCCCCGCGCCCTGCGCGTGCTCGGCCAACCGCCCGACCTCAGCCGACGAAAGCGCAACCGGCTTCTCGACGAGCACATGCTTGCCCGCGTCGAGCGCCCGGATCGCCAGATCGACGTGCGTATCCGTCGGCGTGCAGATGCACACAAGCTCAACTCGCTCGTCGCCCAGCAGCGCCCCCACCTCGGTCGTCGCCATGACAGCGCCGGGGTCAAACAGCTCGCCGCCGACGCTCGCCCCCAGGTTCCCGTGCTCGCCCGCTCGCCCGTCGAGGCGAGCGCTGTCCGCGTCGCACACCGCGACCACGCGCCCGCCCGCTGCCCCCGCAAACGCGCGCAGGTGCGTCGCGCCGATGAACCCGAGCCCGAGCACGCCAACGCCGATGGGTGTGTCGCCGCTCAAGGTCTTCGCCCCCTCTGGAAGCTCGATCCGGTCATCCTGCGTTCCGTTCACTCCCGCGTGCGTTGCGGGTCGCCCCGAGCATACCGAGCACGCAACCCGCCCTTGAGAACACCGGCTCGTCCGGTCTGAGAGCGCCTGTTCGACGAGCGACGCTCGCCTTACTATCCGGACGCTCGGGCTCCCCGATATCCGTCGCACCCTGCCCAGACCAACGCCCAGATCGCCCCGAACAGACCCCCGCTCCACACCGGGGCGTACACACCCGATCTTGGTGGTATCTCGGCGCAAGCTGCGCCCGTGTGGAGCACCGATGGGACAAGGCCGCGCCAAACCCGCACCGACCAACCCGCCGGTCCCGCCCGAGATCGGGTTCGACGACGGCGTGGACGAGACCGAGCTGCTCGACATGATCTCGGGCATCGAGTCTCGCCTGGGCGACCTCCGCGACGCGACCCTCGCCCTCCCCGAGCACGACGCCCCGCCCCCCGCGCCCACATCCGATCGCATCATCGAAACCGTCCCAAGCCCAGAGCACACCGCCAGCTCGGCCCGGCGCGATGAGCTCGACCGACGCGAACGCGACATCAGCGAACGCGAACAACTCCTCCTCGCCCAGACCGAGCGCATCGACCACGAATGCCAGCAGCTCGAACAGGCCCGGGTTCTGCTCACCGAGCAGAAAGAGACCTTCCGCCAGCGCGCCGACGCGATCAAAGATGCCCGCGAAAACCTCGCCCGACGCTCCGCCGAGCTTCACAAGCGAGAGAGCGAGTTTGAAGATTACAGCGAAGCACACGGCGAGCGAGAGAGCCAGCTCAAAGCCCAGGCCGATACGCTCGACGCCCGCACCGCCGAGCTCGACCGCCTCCACGCCGAACTCACCGAGCAGCAGCGGGACATGGAGCGCGACAGCGAGCAGTACGCCCAGCTCCAGGGCGACATGGCCTCGCTGTTCGAGCGCCTCTCCGAGGCCGAGGCCCACGCGATCCAGAACGCGACCTCAACCGAGGCCAACCCCGAGCTCGAAAGCCGCTGGCGCTCGCTCGAACAAGAGTGCACGCGCCTCAAGCGCGAGCTCTCCACCACACGCAAAACGCTGCGCGACACCGAGACGCTCCAGAACGCGACCTCCTCCGACCCCGCCCCCGCTCCGGTCGCCATCTCGCATCGCGGGCGCGCCACCGGCGTGCTCTGCGCCGGGTGGCTTGTCGGCGCTGGCGTGCTGGCGTTGAGCGTTCTCCTGGGCACACTCGCCGAGATGCCCAGCGTCGCCATCTCGCTGCTCGGCGGGGTCTTCGCGGCCTACTTCGTCGCCGCCTCGCACGTCGCCAAGCGCCTGGTCACACCCTCGACCATCGCCTTCGCCCTGCTCGCGGCGACCTTCGGCCTCTGGATCCCCATCTGGACCGAGGGCATCGCCGAGGCCCTGACACTCTGGAACGTCCCGCTCAGCTACGTCCCGAGCGTCCTGCACGCCACCACACCCCAGGCGCTGGCGATCCTCACGTCCGGGCTGGTCATGGCCTGGGCGCTCTACTTGGTGACATCGTCCGCCACGAACTTCGGCGCCGCCCTCATGGGCGCCCTCGTCGCCACCCCGATCGCCCTTATCCCGATCGAGCCGATCCCGCTGATCGTCGGCGCGATCCTCTGGAACGCGATCATCGCCGCCGCCCTCACGCGCTGGGCGTTGAACTCGATCGACGAGCAAGCGACCGCCGCCGCGCCGCTGCCATCGCTCGCCAGCGTGGCGCGCCGCCCGGGCGTCTGACGCGACGCCCCCGCCCTGCTAGGTTGTGTCTGACGGCTCCAAGAGTCGCAGGTATCGGCTGATGAAGGCGAGCTTGACCATGGCGAGGAAGCTGGTGGCGAGCTTCTCGTACCTAGTCCCGAGACGCCGGTTGTGCTTGAGCCACCCGATGCAACGCTC
>JAJRXR010000077.1 GCA_024276195.1 Planctomycetota bacterium | reverse complement strand
TTACGAATGTCCGCAAGGTGCTCGAAACTCGCTCCCGCGAAACCACGCGCCGGGAGATCGCTGCGTACGTCGCCGAGGGCTCGATCACGCCCGACGACGCGCGCCGCCTGATCGCAATGGGATTGGGCGAGGAGCTCGAGAAGAAAATGGGCGACGCGGTGGCCTGGGGCATGATCTCGGCCAAGAAGGCCGAGGAACTGCTGCGCGCCGCCCGCGACGCCCGCAACGACGACGCCCAAACGAGCGCCTGAGCGGGCGATAAACAGCGCTTCAGACCGACGGTTTCACGCCATGAAGCGCTCGTGCGGGGCGTTGCACGGGTCTGCTGTTGTTTCTTCGCGCTGAACCCCGTACAACAGGGGACGTACAGACGATGAGCAGACCATGCGCCGGAGATCCAAACGCACCAAATCGACGCGACGCGCCCGCACAACGGGCAAGGCTGAGACCTCGGGACCAGCCAGGGGGTCGGTGTCGCTCGACGCCGCACCCCGCTACGGCATCCCCGCGATGGACGGCCCCGAAGGCCTCGACGCCAAGGTTCTTGTTCTGAACAAGCTCTACGTCGCTGTGCGGGTTGTCACCGCGCGCCAGGCCTTCTGCCTGCTGGCGCGTGAGACGGCCGAGGTCATCGACCACGACGAGGGCGTCTACTCGAACCACGATTTCGAGTCATGGCTCGAGGTCGCCGAGTTCAAGAAAGAGTTCGAGCCCGACAAGCACGACTGGATCAGCACCGTCCGCCTCGAGATCCCGGTCCCGAGGATCGTGCGCCTGCTCGGGTACGACCGCCTCCCGGCGCACGGCGTCAAGCTCAACCGGCGCAACCTGTTCGCGCGCGATCGCAACCGGTGCCAGTACTGCGGCAAGCTGTTCCCCACGAGCGAGCTCTCGCTCGACCACGTCGTCCCGCGCCGCCAGGGCGGGCCGGACACGTGGGAAAACCTCGTGTGCGCCTGCATCCGGTGCAACGCCCGCAAGGGCGGCAGGACGCCCGCGGAAGCTCGGATGAAGCTGATGACCAAGCCAATCCAGCCCAAGCGCAACCCGCTCGTGACGGTGCGCCTCGGGCACGAAAAATACGCGAGCTGGAAGGCCTTCCTCGACGAGGCGTACTGGTCTGCGGAACTTCGGTAGACCTGGCGTGCCACTGACCCGAAGACGGGTCAGTGCTGCGGGCAAGCCGTCCTTCAGGCGACGAGCGCCCCGGCGAAGGCGTCGGCCTTGCGGGCCAGGGCGAAGTCCTTATCCGTGATGCCACCCGCGTCGTGCGTCGAGAGTGTCAGCGTCACCTTGTTGTATCTAATGAGCATGTCCGGGTGGTGCGCGTCGGCCTCGGCCGCGTCGGCCACCCGGTTGACGAACCGGATCGCGCTGACAAAGTCGTCGAACTGATAGGTGCGGACGATCTGCCCGCCGGTCTCGGACCACTCCGTCGCCTTGCTCAGCTCGGTCTGGATCTGCTCGTCGGTCAGCTTGTCCATCGGTCCTGCCTCCACAGTCAAACATCGCCCGCCGATCCGTCGGCTCCGGGGCGGAGTCTACTCTTCAATCCTCCCATGGACCGCCCGCCCCGCAACCCGCCCGCCCGAAACGCCCCTGACGACGCGCCAGGGGCGACGGGCGTCACCCGCCTAGCCCCCTCCCCCACGGGAGTCCTGCACCTGGGCAACGCGCGCACCTTTGCCATCAACTGGGCCATCGCCCGCCAGCGCGGGTGGAAGGTTGTCCTGCGCATCGAGGACCTCGACACCCCGCGCCTCGTGCCCGGCGCCGTCGAAGAGACCATCGACCTCCTGCGCTGGCTCGGGCTCGACTGGGACGAGGGACCGTTCATCCAGAGCAATGACCTCTCGCGCTACACCCGGGCGATGGACACGCTGGCGAAGGGCGCGAGCGCGTACCCGTGCGAGCTGACACGCTCGCAGATTGCGCAGGCTTCGAGCGCCCCCAACGAGGGCGACACCGAGACGCCATTTCCGCGCTCGCTCAGGCCCGAGATCGTCGCCGGCGCCTTCGAAGACGCCGGCGCCAACTGGCGCCTGGCTGTCGAGCCCGGCGCCGTCGGGTTCTCCGACGCCTTCGCCGGCGAGCAGCGCTTCGACCCGGCGCGCGAGATCGGCGACTTTGTCGTCTGGACCAAGCGCGCCGCCCCGGCGTACCAGCTCGCGGTCGTCGTGGACGACTTCGCCCAGGGCGTCACGCAGATCGTCCGCGGCAATGACCTGCTCCCCTCGACCGCCCGCCAGCTTGTGCTCGCCCGGAGGCTCGCGCTGGCGCCCGAGCCGACGTACACCCACCTGCCGCTGGTCCGG